>NZ_MSGO01000001.1:0-86466 GCF_001929375.1 Actinomyces oris
GCCGCCTCACTCGGCACCGCGGCCAGTGCCGGTCCGGGAGGTGGGAAGAATGGCGGAGCGGCGGCTGCGGCAGATAGTCGAGAAAAGGAAAAGAAGCGGCTGCTGCATCTTGCTCGGAAAATGATGATGGCTCCATTTGGGCTTGCTCCGTTTTCGGAGGAGGATATTGCTCGGTTGCAGGAGCAGGCCGACGGCAACGGCGACTGGGACCCCGATGCCAATCAGAGGGGTATTGGTGACTGCTACTTGCTTGCCACGCTGCAGGGCTACTCCCGGACTGAGGACGGCCAGCAGTTCCTGCGGGACCAGGTCAGGTGGGACGAGAAGAAGAACTGCTTCGTCGTCACCCTCTACGACAACGGCAAACCCGTCTACGTCGACGTGGACGACTACTACTCTGACGGCACCAAAGACGCCCAGAGAAGGCCCACCCTCATGAGCCTCTACGAACGCGCCTACGGCAAGCACTTCGGATTCAGTGATCTTGACGATGGTGGGAACCCTGAGAAGGATGGCATGGAGGTTGTCTCGAACGCCGACGCCCACCACGTCGACACGTGGGGCTCAGAACCTGGCTGGTTCGGCTGGACCTCACCAATAGAGGACCACAAGTACGATGACAGTGAGTGGAAAGACATTAAGGACTCTGTCGAGAACGGAAAGCCCGTTGTCGGACTGACCAACGGAGACTTCAGTGATGACGGCACAGTTAATGCGGCCTCGGACACCAATGGTGACGGCAAGATTGACACCAAGAATCCCGGAAGTAACGGCGAGGCGCCGGACGAGGAAGGCAAGTACCGCCTCGTTGGAGGCGACTATGATCATGACCCTAAGACGAAGAAATCATCCCATGCGTACACGGTTGTCGACATTGACGACGAGTACGTTACCCTGCGCAACCCCTGGGGCTGGAATGACACTCCCAATGATGGCAGGAAGGGTGGCGGCTTGATTCGAATCACTCGAGAAGATTACGAGAAGCACTTCGCCCATACCTCCATCGGCTAGGCGCTTACACGTCAGGTACTCTTAAGGGAGTGGATAATGGTGAACATGAAACACCTTCGTGGCATAGAAGCAACCGGCGCCCCGGGAAACGTCGTCCCACAATATGTTGGCAGTCAACCAAAAAGGGTGGGAAATAGGAAACGCATGCTGTGGGCGGCTATTTCCACTATCGTTGTGGTCGTTGCGATTGTGGCCGGATTGGGGGGATGGCTGTGGTGGACCCGGCCGAGCACCACCAGTGTTCCTCTACCGGCGGGGGTGGGAAGGGGCAGCGTCATGTCTCTTGACGGATCGATTCCTGCTCCTGAGACCAAGGCCGGGAGACTGGAGACCGGTGATATGCGTTCCGAGCGTCATCAGTGGATCGGCTCGGTGCGCTGGACCCCCAAGGGAGGGAAGCCGACCAGGTACGAGCTGCACCTGGGTGAGAGCGTCCACATCGACGGCCTGGGCACCGTCACCCTCCTCGCCGTCAACCCACCACCCCTTATCCCTGATAGAACGAGGGGAGGTGGGTGGACGACGCGAGTTCACGTTGCACTCGACCCCGGACTGCACTGGTGTGAACCCTGGGACCCCTGCTGAGCCCGTGAAGATGTCTGGCCGTCACTGCACTCACCTCATTGAGGGACGGTTCTGTCTACCACTGTGCCTCTTGAGAGCTCACCTCCAGGAAAGAATACGGTCATGGTCGAGATGCAGCCCGCCCCTGAGGGGCCTGTGGACCCTGCCATGGCGCCCTGCCCCTCCCCGAAAGACGCTGACCGGGAGGGGCTCCGAAGGAGACGTGTGCTCTGGGGCGCCGTCGGAGTCGTCGTCGTGCTCGCGCTCCTACTGGGGGCGGGCGGCTGGCTGTGGTGGACTCGTCCCAGCACTACCTCTCGATCGGCCGCAAGCGCTTCTCCATCAATCACGCGCGTTCTGCTGCCGACTGGGATCGGAGAGGGCGATATCGTGTCTCTCGGGGGAGCGACTCGGGCTCCTGAGACCAAGGCCGGGAGGCTGGAGGCTGGCGGTATGCGCGTCGAGCAGAACCAGTGGATCGGTTCGGTGTACTGGACGCCCACGGGAGGGAAGTCGACCAAGTATGAGCTGCACCTGGGTGAGAGCGTCCACATCGACGGCCTGGGCACCGTCACCCTCCTCGCTGTTAACCCGCGATTGCACACCCCTGACAAAGGCGAGGCAGGTGGATGGGCGACCGAGGTTCACGTCAATCTCGATCCTGGGCTGCACTGGTGTCGAAAGTGGGATCCCTGCTGAACCCGTAAAGACTGCTGGTCCTCACTGAACTCACCTCCTGGAAGGATGCCGGTCATGGTCGAGATACAGCCCGCCCCTGAGGGACCCGTGGACCCGGCCGTGGCGGCCTCCCCTCAAGATGTTGACCGGGTGGGGCACCGAAGGAGGCGCGCACGCTGGGGCGCCGTCGGAGTCGTCGTCGTGCTCGCGTTCCTGCTGGGGGCGGGCGGCTGGCTGTGATGGTTTCGTTCGAGCATGGCAGGCGCTTCTCAGTCGACCGCAAGCGTGCCTCCGCCGCTCACGAGCACCTCTCTTCCGTCTGGTGTTGAGAAGGGCGACCTAGTATCTCTTGGTGGGTCCGTCCCGCCTAAATGGACGGACAAGGGGACGCTGGAATCGGCTGGCATGCATGTCGAGCAGAATCAGTGGGTCGGCTCAGTGCGATGGAGGCCCAAAGGGGGTGAACCAACTGTCTATGAGATGCATCTGGGTGAGAGCGTCCACATCGACGGCCTGGGCGCCGTCACACTTGTTGCCGTCACTCCACCGTCCACATCCCCACCCGATAAGAACAAGGCCGGCGGAGCAAGAGGAAGAGTTCACGTCAACGTCAACCTTGACCCCGGAATCCAATGGTGCAGGCCGTCAGACTCATGCTGAACCGGTGAAGGTATCTCGCCCTCACGAACTCATGTGAGATCGGAAGGGGCTGCGGACGATGTCATGGCTGGCACCTGTCAACGTGCCCACCGTGTATCAACCAGTGGTTAGCCTGGGGGCATGATCGATCATGCCTCTGTGAGCGTCAGTGATCCGGCGGCCTCGAAAGCCTTCTATGAGGCGGCCCTCGCACCGCTGGGCTACCGCGTGGTCATGGAGTTCGGGCCCGTCACCGGGCTGGGAGCCCCTGCGCCCGGCGCGCCGGAGGACTCCCCGGTCCACGCGGACCTGTGGCTGGCCCCGGCGGAGAACCCGACGCCCTGCCATATCGCGCTGGCGGCGTCGTCGACGGCGCAGGTGGACGCCTTCCATAAGGCGGCCCTGGCGGCGGGCGGTACCGACAACGGCGGTCCCGGCGAGCGCCCGCACTACCACCCCGGCTACTACGGGGCCTTCGTCCTCGACCCCGACGGCAACAACCTCGAGGCCGTCCTCCACGGAACCGGCAACTGACCGCCGACTGTGTGCCTCTGATTGCGGATTGTGCGCCGCTCCTCCGCTGCGTGAGCCCGCCGTCGTCGGGGACATCCCTACACGGCGGGGCTCGATGAGGAGACGACGAGGGGCGCCGTAGTGAGGCGAACCGAAGAGACTCGCCTACCGCCCGGCCCCGGTGCTCCCGCCGGTGATCAGTGCGGAGACGGTGCGTGTGACGCCGATGAGCACCAGACAGAGAATACCGGCAAGGGCGGTGGCCAGAACGGTCTTGAGCCAGCGACGTCCGAGACTCTCGCCGCTGGGGGTGAGGGCTTGACTTGTGGGACGGGAGGTCGTGATCGCAGTCATGACTCCAGCCTGCGTGATGGTTGTCCGTGAGACATCGGGCCGCCGAATGATTCTGCGCCACCCACTATTCCCCCCAAAGGAGGGCGGAGTGCAGTGAGCTTCCTACCCCAGTTGGAGGGTGTGCCCGTCGGCAGCGGTTCCGGCTGGAAACGTGAGCATGTCCTGGCGTCTCTATCCCGTCAGCCTTGGTGGCGGGCCCGGAGATGGCGGCGAGGGGACGACGGTCTGAGGCGCGGTGGAGAGATGGCGGCGGTTCGGTAGGGAGGTGACGGGCCTCGGTGGGGAGGAGATGGTGGCGGTCCGGGGCTTGGTGGGGAGACGGGGAGACGACGACGCTGCGGTGAGGTAGCGGTGGCGGGCCCACGCGGCGCCTGCGCCGCCATCAACACCGCTCGGGTGGCAGCGCCCGACCACCCTCCAGGGGTCTCGGGAAGATATCGAAGCGGCGGGCGAGCCGGTCGCCGCCGCCGGCGCAGCGCCCTCCCGTGCCCGCCCGAACGGGGCGCGGTGGCGCGGAAGGGGGCGCCTCAGCGTGTCGCACGCCCGGCGTGGCGCCCTCTCAGCCCCGGATTTGCCAGATATCACTCAGGTAACTGCTCGCAATCGGCTCAAGATGCCGCAGATACCTCGCAGAGATCTCTAGACTTCAACCATGACTGTGCCTTCAGAGACCTCGGGGACGATCGACCCTCGTGAGGTGTCACTGTATGCCGGCCACTTCGACGCGCTGTGGGGTGTGGCCTGGAGCCCGGATGGCACGCGGCTCCTGTCCGGATCGCACGACGGCACGGCCCGGGTCTGGGACGCGAACCGCGGTACCGAGCTGTTCGCGCTGGCCGGCCCCAGCCTGTCCATCAGTGCAGTGGCCTGGAGTCCTGATGGCACACGGCTGCTCACTGCGGCGGAGGACCACAGCGTCCGCGTCTGGGACGCGACCACCGGCGCCGACCTGCTGACCCTGGGAGTCGGCGGATCCGGTGTCGGCGGGGCGGTGGCCTGGAGCCCCGACTCCACTCGCATCCTCACCAGCTTCGACGACGCCTCGGCCCGCATCTGGGACGCCTCCAGCGGTCAGGTGGTGCGCACGCTGTCGGGGCACACCGAGCACCTCACCGCGGTGTCGTGGAGCCCGGACGGGACCCGCGTGGCCACCGCCTCCGACGACGGCACCGCCCGGGTCTGGGACGTCACCACCGGCACCGAGCTGCTGCGCGTGGGCCCCATGGCCTTCGTGGGGCGCGGCGCCACCATGGGGCCCGACGGCAGGCCGACCCACGTCGGCCCGATCGAGCCGATGACCGGCCTGTCATGGAGCCCGGACTCGCGCCGCATCATCACCGCCTTCGACTCGGCCGAGCCCCGGGTCTGGGACGCCGCCACCGGCGAGGAGGTTCTCAGCCTCCACGGCCGCGAACGCCGCTGGGTCAGTGTCGTCTCCTGGAGTCCCGACGGCAGCCGCATCATCACCGACGACATCTCCGGCACCACCGCTCACATCTGGGACGCCTCCACCGGCGAGGAGCTGCTCAGCCTGCGCGGTCACAACCAGTGGGCCTGTGCCCTGGCCTGGAGCCCGGACTCGAGCCGCGTGGCCACCGGCTCCCACGATGACACCGTGCGCGTCTGGGACGCCGCCACCGGCCAGACCCAGCTCGTCCTGGGGGCCGGCAACTCCGTCGAGACCGTCTCTTGGAGCCCCGACGGCACCAAGCTCAGCGTCGGCGCCAAGATCGGTGGCAACCGCGTCTGGGACGCCACCACTGGCGAGCCGCGCCTCACCGTGGACAACGGCGCCCGGGAGCTGAGCGAGGTCGTCTGGAGCCCGGACGGCACCCGCCTGGCCACCTCCTCCTACCTCTCGCCGCGCGTCCTCATCCTGGACGCCTCCACCGGCGACGTCGTCCAGGCCCTGACCGCCGGGGAGGACGACGTCAACGACATCGCCTGGAGCCCGGACAGCGAGCGCCTCCTCACCGGCCTGGGGGACGACCGCGCCGCGATCTGGGACGCCGCCCGCGGCGAGCGCCTCCTCACCCTCGAGGGCCACAGCGACATGATCACCTCGGTCGCCTGGAGCCCCAACGGTCAGCGCGCCCTGACCGGCTCCCAGGACGGGACGGCCCGCATCTGGGACGCCGCCACCGGCGAGGTCATCCACACCTACACCGGCAACTGGGTGCGCGACGTCGTGTGGACGCAGGGAGGCCCTCGCGTCGTCACCGGCAGCGCCGACGGCGCCGCCCACGTCTGGGACGTCATCACCTCCGGTGAGCTCGTGACGCTGCGCGACGACGCCGCCATGGTCCGCTCCTACGCCTGGAGCCCCGACGGCGCCAAGGTGCTGGCCGGCTTCGACGACGGCGTCGTGCGAGTGTGGGACGAGGTCTCCGGCAAGATCATCCTGTCCCTGGCCGGCCACCGCTTCGGCGTCACCGACGCGCAGTGGAGCCCAGACGGCACCCGGATCCTCACCGGCTCCGAGGACGGCACCGTGCGCCTGTGGAACGCCGCCACCGGCGAGATGACCGGGCTGTTCCTGTGCTTCCTGCCCGACGGCGGGGTCGCCATCCTCGACGCCCCCTCCCTGAGCCTGCGCTCGGGCCCCGGGGAGGTCTGGGACTACCTCGGCCGCCCTGAGATCCTCGCCGGCCAGCTCACCCGCGTGGGCGTGGAACGGCGCCAGTACATCAATCCTGACCCGCTGCCCGAGGTCGTCGCGGAACCCGCTCCGGCCGATGCGACTGACGAGGGCCCGACGACGCAGGACCCGGCCGAGGCGCCTCAGGAGCCTCAACCTCCTGAGGTCACCGAGCCCTCCGAGACTGCGGAGGCGCCGGAGTCCGACGCGCTCGGCGACTACGCCGAAGCCCCCTCCGTCTTCGCCGTGCCCGCACAGCAGGCGGCTGGGCCCGCACAGGCTGGGCCCGCCGCTGACGCCGAGCAGACCGTCGGCTCCCAGTCCCCTGAGGACGCCCCTGCTCAGGCGCAGGAGTCGTCGGCCCCTGCCGACGAGTCCCCCATCGAGGAGATCCTCGCCCCCGAGGTGGAGGAGGCGGCCGCTGCTCACCAGGCCCGGCACGCGGCGGTGACCGCCCACACGCCGGCCGAGGCCGCTGAGGTTCCCGACGCTCTCGGGCAGCCGGTCACGCAGGCCGAGACCGAGCCGGTCGCCGCACCGACGGGGGAGACCCTCCTCGTCCAGCCCTTCCCCGTGGACCAGGGCCTTGTGGACGGTGAGGTGAGTGCACCGGCCGTGACGTCGCCCGCGATGGTTGAGGCGCCGCAGGCCCTGTCCGTCCCCGAGGGGGACCGGCAGGAGCAGCCCGAGGCGCAGGTCGAGCCGAGTCCGGCTGAGACCACCGAGGAGACCGACGCCGGTGCCACCGCGCCCGCCGTCCCGGCCCCTGAGACGGAGGCGGCTGACAACGCGCGCCGGGCCCGGCACGCCGCCGCCACCGCTCAGACCCCGGCCGAGTCGGCCCCGGAGAAGGTCGCTGAGGACGGCGCTGAGGCGGCCGTGCCCGTCGAGTCCGAGCTGGCTTCGCCGACCCAGGTGGCGGAGTCCTCCGGGACGGCCGAGTCCGCTTATGAGCCGGTGGCGATCCCCGCCGTCGAGCATGCCGGTGGTGAGCCCGTGGCCGCACCCACTGGTGAGACCGTCGCCCCCGACCAGCTCGAGCTCGCCCTGACCCCGGCCGACGCCGTCGGCCACAAGGGCGATGAGGTCACCCTCGACCTCTCCGAGGAGGCCGATGGGCCGACGCAGGAGGAGACCCCCGAGGTCGAGGCCTCCGTCGAGGCGACGGCACCGCCCGTCGCGGACACCGCTGAGACGGCGCGCGCCGTCGCCCCGGCCGACGTCACTGACGCCGCCGACGCCGCCGATGCCGCCGATGCGACGGCGCCTGAGGCGCCGCTGACCTCCGGTGCCGAGGCCGTCTCCGCGCCGACCGTCTCAACACCCGAGGGCGAGCCCGAGGACCACGCGGCCCAGGAGGCCCAAACCGAGCAGACCCCCGTCGAGCGCCCGGAGGCACAGGAGGACCTGGAGAGGTCGATCGCGCCCGAGGAGGCCGAGGTCGCGCAGACCACGGAGGCTGAGACGGACGCTGAGGCCCAGCCGAGCGCCGAGGAGGAGCCCGCTGAGCCCGCCGAGCCGACCCCGGCGCCCTGGGGGAGCGAGGACCTGCGCCAGCGGATCTACGCCGAGGTGCAGGAGTTCGTCGCCGCCATCGCGCGCCGTGACGTCAACGAGCTGGCGAGCCGCTACGGCATCGCCGGCAACGACCTGGCCGGCCTCGATGAGCAGCTGGCGGGCCTGTCGAGCCCCGCTTCGGACCTGACCCTCTTCCCCATGGAGCAGGCCGATGAGTACGTCGACGGACACCACCGCCTGGACCTCAGTGAGCTGGAGGGCGGCGGCGTCGTCATCAGCTCCGAGCTGTGGGCTCACGACGCGGCCTGCGGCGCGCGCCTCATCGCCCACTGGAACCCCATGGGGATCTACCCCTTCGACTTCCGCAACGTGAGTATGTGAGTCATCTCCCGCGCGCCTCCCCGACGCCCGGCAGCTCGAGTGCGCCCCAGACCGGCAGGTACGGGGGCGCACTCGGTTCTCGGTGGGACAAGAGGAGACGGGGATCGCTTAGGAGCGACGCCGGCGGATATGTGCTGGGGCTGTGAACCGCATAGACTTCCCGCCGTCAGTGTTATCCACCGAGAGGGGACGTCTGTGTCGACGGCGCAGTACCCGGCACGGGCCCGTGTCGCCGCCTGGGCAGTGCACATCTTCACCATGTCGGGACTGGTGTGGGCCAGCCTGGCCATGCTCGCCACCATCAACCCCCACCGGGAGTTCACGTGGATGTGGGTCTGGCTGCTCGTCGCCCTCGTCGTCGACGGCGTCGACGGCACCCTGGCCCGGCGCGCCCGGGTCTCTGAGATCATCCCCTGGTTCGACGGCGGTATCGTGGACATCGTCGTCGACTACCTCACCTGGACCTTCATCCCGGCGGTCTTCATGTACGTTGCCCTGCCGATGGGCCCCAGGCCGGTGGCGGGACTGCTCATGGCCCTCGTCCTGAGCTCGTCGATGTTCTGCTACGCCAACAAGCAGTGGAAGTCCACCGACTACTACTTCGTGGGCTTCCCGGCCGCCTGGAACATCGTGGCCCTCATGTTCTACGTGCTCCAGACCCCGGCGGCCTTCAACATCATCGTCACCCTCATCTTCGTGGTGCTGACCCTGGTGCCCACGCACTACGCGCACCCGGCCCGCGTCAAGCGCTTCCGCGCCCTCAACATCGGTGCGGTGGCCGTGTGGTTCCTGGCCACCTGCTGGCTGGTGGCGATCTACCCCCACCGCCCGCTCAGCCTGGTCGCCGTCCTTGCCGTCTCCGGCGGGTGGTTCCTGCTCGCCGGGGTGCTGCGCTCGATCCGCGGGGCGGAATCGGCGGCGTCAGCGGCGTAGACCGACTAGCCGTCCCCCGGGGCGCGCAGTCCCCGGGCGACGATCACGTCACGCAGCCAGCGGCCGCCCTCCAGCAGGAAGGTGGCCAGCACCAGGCCGATGACCACCATGATGACCCACTGCGGGTAGCCGGGGCCGTCCCGGTGACTGCCCGACAGGAAGAAGTACACGTAGGGCGCCACGAAGGTGATGAGGGTGACGAGGAACCCGGCGAAGCGGATGCGGCGTCGCTTGCCCGCCACCATGGCGATGATCCCCCAGGTGTAGGGCACCGCGGTGACGATATCGATGCTCCACAGCACCCAGGGGTTGCCGCGGAAGCCAGGGGCGTAGACGGCCGGAAGCGCCCGCAGTGAGGAGTAGATGAACACCGTCGCGTAGGCCAGGAAACGGGGATTGTGCAACAGCCGGACGATACCGGCGCGCGGCACGAGATCGACCTTCGCCTCCTGCAGGGCGGCCAGGGTGCGCCGGGAGACGCGCAGCGGGTCCGTCCCCTCCAGGACGGTGCGCAGGTAGCTGATCTGCTCAGGTGTCCCGGTGGCCCACTCGTCCAGGAGACGGCGCGGGCTCACGGCCACGACGACGCGGCCCTCATCGGTTCCCTCGCCGCCGTTGGACTGAGGGGGCTTGACGCCCTCGGGCGCCTCCGGGGAGGCGATGTGGACGAGGTGCTCACCCAGGACGGTCCGCAGCAGCCCCAGCCGCTCTTTGGGAACCTCGCTCAGCCACAGGCGCTGCCCGTGCTCGACGGCCAGGGACATGGCGTGCCCCAGGGCCCAACCGCGCTCGTCAGGCGCCAGAAGCTCCTCGGGGGCGGAGAGATGAGCCAGCTCGGGCACCTCGGCGACGTTGAAGCGCGTCAGATCGCCGACCCGGTCGACGGCCGCCACCGTTCGCAGAATCTCGGGGTCCAGGACATGACGCCGGGTGACGGGAAGCTCCGTGACGGATCGCAGAGCCATCATGTCCATCACGGAGGATCGGGGAGCGGGGGTGTGTTCGGGCATTGGGATGAGCCTAGAGGAGTGGGTGCCGGTTGTGTGCAACCTGTGAGTCAATACGGGTCACTCCTCACCGGCCGGCGCGACGGCTCACGTCGCCGGGCGATCCCGTGCGTCCGCCGTCAGGCGCGGGCCATGACCTCGCCGTGCACGACGACGAACCAGGCGTCCTCGCTGGCGCCCCACTGCCGCCACGCCTGAGCCATCGCCTCCAGGTCGGCCCCGTCCGCCAGCCCCAGCTCGACGGCCCGCGGCCCGAAGGAGGTCAGGCACCGCTGCGCCCAGGTCTCCGACTGCCAGGCCCGGTCGGCGGGCGTGGCGTAGCACCAGGTGGAGGCCGAGGCGGTGATGTCGGTGAAGCCCGCCGCCCGGGCCCAGGACAGCAGCCGGCTCCCGGCGTCGGGCTCGCCGCCGTTGGCCCGGGCGGTGGCCATGTAGACCGAGCGCCACCGCTCCATGCCCGCAGGCTCGGGGAACCAGGTCATGGCGGAGTACACGGCGTCGCGCACGGCCACGATCCCGCCGGGGCGGGTGAGACGTCGCATCTCGGCCAGGGCACCCACCGGGTCCGCGAGGTGCTGGAGAACCTGGTGGGCGTGGACGACGTCGAAGGAGCCGTCCTCGAAGGGCAGGGCCATGACGTCCCCGCGGGTCAGCTCCACCTGCTCGGACAGGCCCCGTTCGCGCAGCGTAGCCCGAGCCGCCTCCAGGGCATCGGCCGAGGCATCCAGAGCGACAACCCGCCCCGGGGCGACGAGCTCAGCGAGATCCGCGGTGATGGACGCCGGCCCGCAGCCGACGTCGAGCAGATCCATTCCCGCACTCAGGTGGGGAAGCAGGTAGGCGGCCGAGTCCGCCGCACCGCGCCGCGAGTGCGCGCTGAGCACCGCAGGACTGTGGCCGTGGGTGTAGCGGGGCGTCCTGACTGAACCGTCGGAAAGCTGTTCACCAGTCATGCCTTAGATCATCCAGGAATGTGATCTGTGTTGCGTGAGCGCCCAGAATGTGGCCTCCGCAACGGCAATTGCCCTCCGGATCGCGAGATGTTTCGTCTCAGTGAACGTCTCGGTGGAAGTCTTCTCGCGGTGCCGCGGCGACCAGCCAGGTGCTGAGCATATTCCGCTAGGCGAAGGAGTCCCCCCATGCAGGACGTTGTCGAAAAGGTCTATGAGCAGGTTGTGGCTCGCAACCGTGGAGAGGTCGAGTTCCACCAGGCCGTCCACGAGGTGCTCGAGTCCCTCGGTCCGGTCATCGCCAAGCACCCCCACTACGCCGAGGGCGCCCTCCTGGAGCGCATCGTCGAGCCCGAGCGCCAGATCATGTTCCGGGTCCCGTGGGTCGACGACGCCGGCCAGGTCCACGTCAACCGCGGCTTCCGCATCGAGTTCAACTCGGCGCTGGGCCCCTATAAGGGCGGTCTGCGCTTCCACCCCTCGGTCAACGCCGGCATCATCAAGTTCCTCGGCTTCGAGCAGATCTTCAAGAACGCCCTGACCGCGCAGGGAATCGGCGGCGGCAAGGGCGGTTCCGACTTCGACCCGCACGGCCGCTCCGACGCCGAGGTCATGCGCTTCTGCCAGTCCTTCATGACCGAGCTGGCCCGCCACATCGGCCCCTCCACCGACGTGCCCGCCGGCGACATCGGCGTGGGCGGCCGCGAGATCGGCTACATGTTCGGACAGTACAAGCGGCTGCGGAACTCCTACGACGCCGGTGTCCTCACCGGTAAGGGCCTGGCCTGGGGCGGCTCCCTCGTGCGCACCGAGGCCACCGGTTACGGCACCGTGCTCTTCGCCCAGTCCATGCTCGCCACCAAGGGCGAGTCCCTCGAGGGCAAGAAGGTCCTCGTCTCCGGTGCCGGAAACGTGGCGATCTACGCCATCGAGAAGGCCCAGCAGCTCGGAGCCACCCCCATCACCTTCTCCGACTCCTCCGGCTACGTCGTCGACGAGGCCGGGGTGGACCTCGAGCTGCTCAAGCAGGTCAAGGAGGTCGAGCGAGGTCGTGTGGCCGACTACGTCGAGCGCCGCCCCGGTGCCCGCCTCGTGGCCGGCGGCTCCGTGTGGGACGTCCCCGGCGACGTCGCCCTGCCCTGCGCCACCCAGAACGAGCTCGACGGCGACGCCGCGAACACCCTGCTGCGGGGCGGCTGCGGCGTGGTCTCCGAGGGGGCCAACATGCCCTCCACCCCCGAGGCCGTCGAGGCCTTCCAGAAGGCCGGCATCCTCTTCGGCCCCGGTAAGGCCGCCAACGCCGGTGGCGTGGCGACCTCCGCCCTCGAGATGGAGCAGAACGCCGGCCGCACCCGCTGGGACTTCGCCACCGCCGAGGCCAAGCTGACTGGGATCATGGCCGACATCCACGACTCCTGCGTCGCTGCGGCCGAGGAGTACGGCCGTCCCGGCGACTACGTGCTCGGCGCCAACGCGGCCGGTTTCACCCGCGTTGCCGACGTCATGATCGCCCACGGCATCGTCTGATACCTGGCTGATCCGGGCTCGCGCCCACAGCGACGGCGTCCGTCGCCTCTTCTCCGAGGCGGCGGACGCCGTCGCTGTGCCGTGGGAGGGGGAGGGGCGTGCGGGATCGGCGCTCTTGGCAACCATCCGCGTGGCTCGTTCCTCGCCGCGCTCCCGCCAGTCCCATCCACGCCTGCGAACGTCGATCCCGCACGCCCCGATACTGCCCCGGGGCGGTCACGGCCGAGAAACCTACCGACCGGTCGAGATCGTGAAAAAGGCTGCGAAATACTCGGGAGGGGCGTACCGTGGTGATGTTCCATACCTCACATGATCCCGATCTTCGCCCCTACGTCTTACGAGGATTGACATGAGAATACTTCCAGCTCGGAGAGCACGAGTCTGCGCTGCGTTGAGCGCTCTGGTGGTGGCTGCATTGAGTCCCATGATCGCGGTTCCGACAGCATCCCTCATGCCGCCGGCCGCCGCTGTGGAGAAACCTCCCGACGGCGCCGACGGGCAGCAGGGGGCCGACGAACCGGGTAACAAGGTGCGCATCAAGCTGGTCGGCCTGGGCAACCTTCGCGGCCACTACGTGGAGACGAGCGGGTTCAACCCGAAAACCGAGGAGTACGACCTCCCCAAGGACCCCGGCCTGATCGGTATCGAGTGCGCCGTCCGCGGGATTCGAGAGGACTTTCCCAACACGCTCGTCGTCTCCCCCGGCGGCAATGTCGGCGCCTCACCCCACACGTCCTCCTTCGTGCAGGACCAGCCCATCATCTACGGCCTCAATACGATGAAGCTGGATGCCTCAGCCCTGGGGGTCCACGCGCTCGACGGCGGAGTGAAGGACCTCGAGGACAGGATCCTGCCCGCCTCCGACTTCCCCGTCCTGGCGGCGAACGTCTCCGGCTCCACTTCCCTCAGTGCCGAGGGGAGCGGTCGCGGGGTCTTCATCAAGGAGGTCGACGGGGTGCGGGTCGGCTTCATCGGCGTGGTGACCGACGAGCTTCCCGTCCGAACCCTTGCAGCGAACAGAGAGGTTCTGACCGTCTCCCCTGCGGTGGCCACGGCCAACGCCCGCGCCGCCGAGCTCAAGGACGGCAACCAGGCCAATGGTGAGGCCGACGTCGTCGTCGTGCTCAGCCATGAGGACATGGCCTCCACGGCGACGAGCTTCTCCAGGAACGTCGACGCCGTCGTCTCCGGTCGTGGTGCAGGGGAGTACGGACATGTCGTCACCGGGTTCGAGGGCAACTCGATCGCCGTCGTCCAGCCCGAGATCTACGGCCGGAGCTTCGGGGACATTCTCCTGGAGTACGACCGAACGGCTCGGAAGATCGTCTCCTACAGCGCGGAGAACATGTGGATCGGACATTACCCATGCCGAGGATCCTCTCCTGAGGTGTGGAGCAGGACCCGGGAGTACGAGGGGGCCGCCGGGGAGGTCGCCAAGCAGCCGCTGGCGCATATTGGGGCGGACTTCCTGCGGGGGTCTGACGGAACCGTCCCCGGTACCAATACGGCGACGGAGTCCGTGGCCGCCGACCTGGTCGCCGAGTCCTACCACAGCTGGATCACCTCCATCAAACCTCCCGGCTCCAGCCACTATGTCGGCATCGTCAGTGCCCGGGACATGAAGAAGGACCTCACCTACCTCGAGTCCGGCAGCCACAACGACATCCCGCGCCCGGACCAGGACGGCCTGGTGTCCTACGGGGAGGCGCTCGACGTCCAGCCCGACAACAAACCGCTCGCCTACGTCACTGTGAATGGTGCGAAGCTCAAGGAGCTCATCGCCCACCAGTGGAGGTTCTACGCCGAGCCCCCCGTGCTCAACCTGGGGCTGTCCTCGAATGTTGACGTCATTGTGGATCCCGACGCGACGGTGGAGAACGGGAAGGTTCCCACAGTGCGTGAGATTCGGGTCGACGGTCAGGTTCTGGGGGATTCGGACCCAGTGGTCCTGGCCTCCACCTATGAGCTGCTCCATGACAACAACGACTTCCCCAGTCCTGACGAGGATGCCGTCGTCAACGTCGGCACGCTCCAGCACAGCGTCTTCATCTCCTACCTGCAGTCCTTCGGGGACAAGCCCTTGACGCCGTCCTACTCCAAGCGTCAGGTGGGGATGAGAGTGGTTCCGAAGCCCGGTCAGGCCGGCACGGTGGCAGTGACGATGGACTCCCTGACCTACACCAACGAGTCCGAGCGGGTCCTCGGTGCGCAACGAGTCCGTGCCCGCTCCGGGGACAAGGAGTTCTTCAGCCAGGAGATCGACTCGAGCCTGGACCGTATCGGCCCCACGACCGGTAGGGCGGTCTTTGACCTCACCATCCCGGCCGATGCGCCCACTGGTGCCTGCCGCAGTGCGGCGGGTGCGACCTGCCGCTGGGTGACCGTGGAGTCCGTCGACGGTGCCGGCAAGGTACTCAACAGCTTCTACGTCGAGGTCCCGGCCGATGCGAAGCCCGCGGCGACGCCGTCGGCCACTGCCGGTACCGGGCCGTCGGCCGCGCCTAGCGCTCCGTCGTCCACTCCCGGCGCGCAGCCGGCTCCCTCCAGCGCCCCGTCGACGGGTGCGACCGCGACGACGTCGGCCGCTCCCGGTGCCAAGGCGGCTCCGTCGGCCTCTGCGGCTCAGGTCGGTGTGGGTGGCCTGCCTGCCGCCACGAGTGGGGCGGGTGCTGCGGCCCCACAGGCTCGCGGAGCCGGTGGCGCCAAGCCGGCCGGCGGCTCGGGCGGCTCGGGCGGCTGGCCGCTGGCCCGCACCGGTACCTCCCTGGGTGCCGGCGTCGTCGCCCTGACTCTCATAGCCGGCGGCTACCTCATCCTGCGCCACAGACGGCAGGAAGGATGAGGGGGCAGCGATGCTGCGGCCCTTCTCCCTCCACGTTCTCCCTGCACTCTTTTCACGCTGATCTAAGGACATATCATGAGACTCATATCGCGAAGGCGGGGGCGGGTCTGCGCCGCATTCGCTGCGCTGGCCCTCACTGCACTCAGCCCTCTTTCCACCGCCGTGCCCTCCGGGACGCCTCCCGCCCAAGTCGTCGGAGGGCCCAAGGCCGCTGTGCCACTGGATTCCCCGGCTGGGGGAGTCGCCATCGACCTCGTTGGCATCTCCGATCTGCATGGATACATCGAAAGTACGTTCCATAAGAATCCGGAGACTGGTGAGGTTGACATCAACAATGTGGAGAATCCCGGTGTGACGTCGCTGGCGTGCCAGATGAGCCGGGCGTACAGGGCGAATCCCAATGCGCTCTTCGTCTCGTCGGGAGACAATATCGGAGCGTCATACTATCGGTCGTCCTATATGAATCATGACGAGGGGACGCTGGATGTACTGAATCGGCTCCGCATGGGTGTCTCCGCGCTAGGGGTGCACGAGCTCGACCATGGTCTCAGCGACCTCGAAGGGAGGGTTCTTCCCTATACGACATTCCCCGTGCTGGCGGCGAACGTGTCCGGCTCCGATGCCCTGAGCGCTGAGGGGAACGGTCACGGGGTCTTCATCAAGGAGGTCGACGGGGTACGGGTCGGCTTCATCGGCGTGGTGACCGATGAGCTGCCCAAGCTGGTCTCCTCCTCCATTCGGGCCCGGCTCACGGTCGCCCCGGCGGTGGCCACGGCCAACGCCCGTGCCGCCGAGCTCAAGGACGGTGACCCGGCCAATGGAGAGGCCGACGTCGTCGTCGTCCTCAGCCACGAGGACGCGGCCTCCACGGCCACGAGCTTCTCCAGGAACGTCGACGCCGTCGTCGCCGGACGCAGCCACGTCTCCTACGCGCAGACGGTGACCGGGGTCGATGGCAATGAGATCGCCGTCGTTCAGCCCGACCACTACGGCCTGAAGCTCGGGATGATTCGGCTCAACTACGACCGGGGCACCAAGAAGGTCTCTGTGGCCAACGTGGAGAATCGGGATCTGAAGCAGGAGTTCTGCTACGACGATGATTTCGATGGCGTCGACATCTTCTCATACAAGCGATACAACAAGATGATGGATCTGGGGGCCGCCCGGCAGGTGGCGCAGCTCGGCACCGACTACTTGCGCGGATCGGATGGCGTGACTCCCGGAGTCCACACCGGCACCGAGTCCACAGCGTCCGACCTCGTGGCCGAGTCCTACCGATACTGGCTCGCCGACATCGATCCCATGGGACAGCCGCAGGCTTCCACGCGCTATGTGGGAGTAGTCCGGGCCGACGACCTCAAAGCCGATTTCCGGTACAAGGGCACCGGGGACTATCACGGCGAGGTGCCCGCGGACCAGGTCGACGGCCTGTTCACGGTCGACGAGGTCCGTAACGTCTCCCCGGATGACAAGGACATGGGCTACCTCTCCATGACCGGAGCCGAGCTCAAGGGGCTCATCGCCCAGCAGTGGCGCCCCGGAGCGGATCCGGCCTCTGTACAGCTGGGACTGTCCTCGAATGTCGACGTCATCGTGGACGCCGCCGCCCAGACCGACGGCGGCACCGCCCCCGCGATTCGCGAGGTCAGGGTGGACGGGCAGGTTCTGGAGGACACGGACACGGTGGTCGTGGCCTCCACCACCGAGCTGCTCACCGGAGGCGCCGGCTTCACACTGCCTCAGGGAAGCGGGGTGGTGAAAGTCGGATCGCTCGGACGCGACATCACCACCAGCTACCTGGCCTCCTTCAACCAGCAGATACTCAAACCGAGCTACGCCAAGCGTCAGGTGGGGATGAGTGCGGTCCCGAAGCCCGGTCAAGCCGGCACGGTGGCAGTGACGATGGACTCCCTGACCTACACCCACCCCACCGAGCAGGTTCTCGGGGCTCGCCGCGTGCGCGCCCGCTCCGGGGACAAGGAGTTCTTCAGTCGGAACATCGACCTGAGCGTGGACCGCGCCGGCCCCACCACCGGTAAGGCGAGCTTCGACCTCACCATCCCGGCCGATGCGCCCACTGGTACCTGCCGCAGTACGGCGGGTGCGACCTGCCGCTGGGTGACCCTGGAGTCCATGGACGGCGTTGGCCGGATCCTCAACAGCTTCTATGTCGAGGTCCCGGCCGATGCGAAGCCCGCGGCGACGCCGTCGGCCACTGCCGGTACCGGGCCGTCGGCCTCGCCCAGCGCGCAGCCGGCTCCCTCCAGCGTGCCGTCACCCACGCCTTCAACGGGGGTGGCGACCTCGACGCCCAGCGGTGGGCCGTCGGCGGGTGCGACGGCGACGACGTCGGCCTCTGCGGCTCAGGTTGGTGTTGGTGGCCTGCCTGCCGCCACGAGTGGGGCGGGTACTGCGGCCCCACAGGCTCGCGGAGCCGGTGGCGCCAAGCCGGCCGGCGGCTCGGGCGGCTGGCCACTGGCCCGCACCGGTACCTCCCTGGGTGCCGGCGTCGTCGCCCTGACCCTCATAGCCGGCGGCTACCTCATCCTGCGCCACAGACGGCAGGTCGACTGACGCCTGTTTGATGCCGGCTGACACTGCCTGACGCAGCCTGACGCAGCGATGCGCGAACCGATGCTCGTGCCCGTCGCCCCCACCGGGGGAGGCGGGCACGAGTCCTGTCTGATGGGGCCGGCGATGGCGGGACCCCACCGAGGACGGCTCAGGTGGTCCGGGGGCAGCGGTGGCTGCGGTTCGCGCCGAGGACGTACTTCCCGTTCGAGGACTGCGTTGTCCTCCGGGCTACTGGGTTGCGTCCGCAGTCGTTTGTCGGAGAACGCAGTCCTGGGCGCAGAAGTACGTCCTCGACGGTGCGACCGCGCCCGTTGGACGGCCCCTGTTCTCAAAACAACCTATAAAATGTATCGTAAGTCACTCAGGGGTAGACATGAATGTCTGAGCGGACATACTCTTGCGTCTGTTCAGACATTCAGAGTCGAATAGATGCCCGAACGGGCGTCTCTGGTTGATGGCACCGACTTTCCAGGGGGTGAACATGCGCATCGAGGACAGGCACCGCCAGATCGTGGAGCAGGTGCGCGGTGCAGGGCGGGTTCTCGTCACTGAGCTCGCCGAGCACTTCGACGTCACCCCTGAGACGATCCGCCGCGACCTGACCGCCCTGGACCGCAGCGGCGCCCTGCGCAAGGTCCACGGCGGCGCCATCCCCGCCCCCGCCCTGCCGGAGACCGGCGTGACCCAGCGCGAGCAGGTCAACCCCGCCGCCAAGCAGGCCATCGCCCGCGCCGCCCTGGCACGGCTCGCACCGAAACCCGGTACCACCCTCCTCATCGACGCCGGAACCACCACCGGGTCGCTCGCCCGCCTCCTGCCAGGCGACAGCGACCTGACCGTCATCACCAACTCCGTCCTGACCGCCGCCTCCCTGGCCGCCGCCGGACGCACCCGGGTGCGGATCCTGGGAGGCCAGCTGCGCGGACTCACCCAGGCCGCCGTCGGCCCCGAGGCCGTCGAGGCCCTGTCCACCCTGAGGGTCGACGTCGCCGTCCTGGGGGCCAACGGCCTGAGCGCAGCCCACGGGCTGTCCACGCCCGACCCCGACGAGGCCACCGTCAAACGCGCCATGGTGCGCAGCGCCCGCCAGGTGGTGGCCCTGGTCGACTCCACCAAGATCGGCCAGGAGCACCTGGTCTCCTTCGCCTCCCTCGACGACATCGACCTCCTGGTCACCGACGTCGAGCTCCCGCCCGCACTCATTGACCAGCTCACCACCACCGAAACCGAGGTACTTGTCGCATGATCCTGACCCTCACGCCCAACCCGTCCCTCGACCGCACCGTCTCCCTGCCCGGACCCCTCCAGCGCGGCGCCGTCCAGCGCCTGACCGGCGTCGTCATGGAACCGGGAGGCAAGGGCGTCAACGTCGCCCGCGTCCTGTCCAACGCCGGGCGCGCCGCCACCGCCGTCCTTCCCGCCGCCGAGCACGACCCCATCCTCACCGCCCTCAACGGACTCGAGCTGCCCGGCCTCACCGTGCGATCCGTGCCCGTGGCCGGACCCGCCCGCATCAACACCGCCGTCACCGAGCCCGACGGCACCACCACCAAGCTCAACGAGCCGGGCGCGGGCCTGAGCGAGGAGGAGGTCGACGCCGTCGAGCACGCCCTCCTGGAGACCCTGACGCTCACAGGGGTGTCGGCCGGATCCTCCCCCCACCACTGGGCGGTCCTGTCCGGCTCCCTGCCGCCGGGTGCGCCGGCCAGGTGGTACGCCCGCCTGGTGGGCCTCCTGCGGGAGGTCGCCCCGGGGCTGCGCATCGCCGTCGACACCTCCGACGAGCCCTTGGCGGCCCTGGCTGCCGAGCTGCCCGGATCGGCCCCCGACCTCATCAAGCCCAACGGTGAGGAGCTCGGCCAGCTCGCCGGTCTGCCCGCCGAGCGCGCCATGGCCCTCGAGGAGGGCGCCGTCCAGGGGGACTACGGCCCCGTCGTCGACGCTGCCCGCCTCCTGGTGGGCCTGGGGCTCGGCGCCGTCATGGTGACCCTCGGCCCCGCCGGCGCCGTCCTGGTGACCGCCGACGGCGCCTGGCACGCCACCGCCCCCGAGGTCCCGGTGGTCTCCACCGTCGGCGCCGGGGACTCCTCAGTGGCCGGCTACATCCTGGCCGACGTCAACGGCGGCGACGAGGCCGAGCGCCTGCGCACCGCCATGGCCTACGGCTCGGCCGCCGCCTCCCTGCCCGGAACCACCCTGCCCACGCCCGCCGACCTTCCCGAGCAGCCGGCCGTCGTCACCCGGCTCTCCTGAGTCGGGGCGCCCGCGGGCGCTGGGGCCGCAGACCCGCGATCCCCGCCTCCCCGCAACTGTCAGCGGCCGCCGGCCGTCCACCGCCCAGCCGGCTCCGCCACCGACTGCTCACCACCCACCCACCGATCCACCACACGACCACCACTGACCGCATGACCACCGCCCACCACCTGTGACCCGCCGCAGCCCACCGGGCGACGGCACCTCGGACACCAAGGAAGACCATGACCGAGAACAAGCCCCTCATCATCCCCGACCTGGTCGCGCTCGACGCCGACGCCGGCCCGGGCAAGGAAGACGTCATCGAGTTCCTGGCCACCACCGTGGCCGGCGCGGGCCGGGCCTCCAGCCCCGACGGCCTGGCCGCTGACGCCAAGAAGCGCGAGTCGACCGCCCCCACCGGGATCCCCGGCGGCATCGCCATCCCGCACTGCCGCAGCTCTCACGTCCTGGCCCCCAGCCTCGGCTTCGCCCGGCTGGCCGAGCCGGTCGACTTCGGGGCCGCCGACGGACAGGCCGCCGACCTCATCTTCATGATCGCCGCCCCCGACGGCGCCGACGACTTCCACCTTCAGCTCCTGGCCAAGCTCGCCCGCGGCCTCATGCAGACCGAGTTCACCGACGCCCTGCGCCAGGCCGCCGACGCCGAGGAGATCACCCGCATCGTCACGCAGCAGGTCCAGCCCGAGCTGCTCGACGACGGGGCGCAGGCCGAGGGCGGCGCAGGCGGTGGGGCCGGTAAGGCCGGAAGCGCCGTGGGCTCGGCCCAAGGGTCCGGCGCCGCGGAGCCCAAGGAGGCTGCGGCGTCGTCGGCCCCGGCGGAGGGTCAGACTGTCATCGTGGGGGTCTCCTCCTGCCCCACCGGCATCGCCCACACCTTCATGGCCGCTGAGGCCCTGGAGCAGGCCGGTAAGGACCGTGGCATCACCGTGGCCATCGAGGGCCAGGGATCGGGCAAGATCGACGCCCTCGACCCCGAGCTCATCAAGCGGGCCAGCGCCGTCATCTTCGCCCACGACCTGCCCGTCAAGGGACGTGAGCGCTTCGCCGGCAAACCCGTCATCGACGTCGGCGTCAAGGCCGCCGTCAACGACGCCGGCTCCCTGGTGGACAAGGCCCTGGCCGCGGTCGACGACCCCGGCGCCGCCCGCGTGCCGGCCGGCGGTGGGTCCGCCGAGGAGAGCGAGGAGGGCTCCGAGCACTGGGCCCGGCGCCTGCAGCGCTCGGTCATGACCGGGGTGTCCTACATGATCCCCTTCGTGGCCGCCGGCGGTCTGCTCATCGCCCTGGGCTTCCTCCTGGGCGGGTACGACATCGCCCTGACGCCCGAGGGGGCCGACAAGTCCGTGGCCGAGGCGGTCGCCCACGACTACACGCTGTGGGGGCTGCCCGGCTCCGTGGAGGGCGCCGCCGGCTCCGGGCTGACGCTCTACCTCGGGTCGGTGTTCTTCCTACTGGGGCAGGCGGCGATGAACTTCCTCGTCCCGGCGCTGGCCGGCTACATCGCCTTCGGTCTGGCCGGCAGGCCCGGCATCGCCCCCGGCTTCGCCATGGGTGCCATCGCTGTGTCGGTCGGCTCCGGATTCATCGGCGGCCTCATCGGCGGCATCCTCGCCGGCTACTTCGCGGCCTGGCTCACCGGGCTCAACGTGCCTGCCTGGCTGCGCGGGCTCATGCCCGTGGTCATCATCCCGCTGGGGACCACGCTGGTGGTCGGCTCCGTCATGTACATGCTGCTGGGGCGGCCCCTGGCCTCCCTCATGACCGCGCTGCAGGACGGGCTGAGCTCCATGTCCCAGGGTGGTTCCGCCGTGTTCCTGGGCATCATCCTCGGGCTCATGATGTGCTTCGACCTGGGCGGGCCGGTCAACAAGGCCGCCTACCTGTTCGGCACCGCGGGCCTGTCCGCGGCCAGCGCCAGCAACACTGCCCCCTACGAGATCATGGCCACCGTCATGGCCGCCGGCATGGTGCCGCCGCTGGCGATGTCGGCTGCGACCTTCCTGCGCTCGCGGCTGTTCACCAAGGCAGAGATCGAGAACGGGCGCAGCGCCTGGCTGCTGGGGCTGTCCTTCATCTCCGAGGGTGCCATCCCCTTCGCCGCCGCCGACCCGCTGCGCGTCATCCCGGCCACCATGGCCGGCGGGGCGGTCACGGGTGCGATGACCATGGCCATGCACGTCGGCTCGCGTGCGCCCCACGGCGGCGTGTTCGTCGCCTTCGCCATCACCAACTTCGGTGGCTTCCTTCTGGCGATCCTGGCTGGGACGGTGGTGTCCACCGTGCTGGTCGTCGTCCTCAAGGGGCTGGGGCGCAACGCGGACGGCAGGAAGGGCGCTGAGGCGCAGGCCGCAGCCGCCGCCTGAGCGGGCGATCCTCATCACCGCGTCGTGCGGGGTCCCACCAGGTACGGGGCCCCGCACGACGTGTGTGAGGAGCGAAGAGGCCGAGCCTGAGAGGCTCTGCGTCCTTCGGCGGGGACGCTTCACGCGGCCGGGGACGTTTTCTGGCCCATGGGTCCGGTCCGCGCGTGCGGGGGCACTCCCGTGTCTTGCGCGCCGCCGTTGACCGGCGAGCAGTGCGGTCCGCGCGTGCGGGGACAGGAATCCTGTCCCCGCACGCGCAGAAGGCCCCGGCCGCGCGGAAATGTCCCCGTCGGTGCAGGACGCACCCGGCCGCAAGGATATGTTCCTGTCGGCGCAGAAGGTCCCTGTGGACTGGGCCGCCCCTGATCGAGGACGTACCTTTCGATCGGGGACTGCGTTCTCCCACAGAAGGCGACGGCCCGGGCGCAGTCGTTTGGGGGAGAAGTACGTCCTGGATGAAGAACGCAGTCCTCGATGTGTCGGGGCGGCCGCGCGGCGTCGTTATCCGGGCCGGTCAGGGCCGGCCGGTACAACCTCGTGGTGGTCTTCACCGCGGGGACGGGTGCTCGCCGCCCGCGATGGGCTCTCGCGCTCGCCCCGGGTAGTTCCGGCATAGGCTTCGCGCCATGGCTGCAAGACGACGTATCGACCCAGACGCCGGCGCCCAGGCCCTGCGCCAGTGGGCCCAGGAGCAGGGCACATCCGGGGCTGGGCCGGCCACAGCCACTGAAGGGCCGGCTGGCGCTGAGAAAGCCGCCGATGGTGCCGCCCCCGCCAGCCCTGCCGACCGGGCCGCCCGACGGCGAATAACCGCCACCGCCGTGCGCTACACCCTCGAAGAGCTCGCCGCCTGCGCGCCCGGGCGCTCGGTCGAGGTGCGGGTCCCGCCCTTCGGCGTCACCCAGGCCGTTGCGGGCACCGTCCACCGCCGGGGCACCCCGCCCAGCGTCGTCGAGACCGACGCCCCCACCTGGCTGGCCCTGGCCACCGGCCGACTCACCTGGCAGGACGCCCTGGCCGGCGGCACCCTGCACGCCTCCGGCGAGCGCTGCGACCTGTCCGTCTACCTGCCGCTGGTCAAGCTCTGAAAGCCTGTCCGGTCTGGACCGACCGGCGCCGGTATGGCCGTCGCCGTGCCGCCGCTCCGATTCTGACTGTCGCTTTGGGAGCCGGGGCTGCTCCGCGGGCTCGTTGGGATCGTCACCCCCATGTCCTGAGGCGTCGCGGACTGTTGGCCAACCGCGCAGAGGACGAAAGTGTCACAAATGGCGACTTTTCCACGCGCCCTGTCGGGGCGGGCGTCAGGGTGCAAGGTCCTGACCAGCGCCAACGCGTTCTGACTGGTCGTCTGCGGAGCGCACTCGGTCCTAAAAGTCGCCGCCCGTGACAGATCGGGCCGATTCCGCCCCATCCGTCTGTTGGTTGCTGCGCCAAGGGCCCGCGCCGGTAGGTTCATCCCATGAGTCGCACGCGCCTGAGCACCTACACCGCCCCGCCCGCCGAGGTCGCCCGGACCTTGGATGCGTTGCGCGCGCACTACGAGGTCCCCACCGCCTTCCCGCCCGAGGCCCTCGCCGAGGCGGAGGCCGCCGCCGGCGCCTGGGCCCAGGGCGGCCCCGCCCGTCTCCTGGCCGACGGTGCCCGCGACGCCCGTGACCTGGAGCTGGTCACCATCGACCCGCCCGGCTCCATGGACCTCGACCAGGCGGTCCTCCTGGAGCGCCTGCCCACGCAGGCCGACCAGGCCGGTACGAGGACCGGGGACGCCTTCGAGCCGGCGGCCACCTACCGAGTCCACTACGCCATCGCCTCCCTGGCCACCTTCGTCACCCCCGGCGGCGCTCTGGACGCCGAGCTGCGCCGCCGCGGCGAGACCATCTACGCCCCCGACGCCGCCACGCCCCTCCACCCCGAGGTCCTCTCCCACGGCGCAGCCTCCCTCCTGCAGGACGCCGAGCGCCCGGCCTGCCTGTGGACCATCGACCTCGATGAGCGCGGCGAGGTCGTCTCCGCCCGCGTCGAGAGGGCCCTCGTGCGCTCGCGCGCCCGCCTCACCTACGCCCAGGTCCAGGCCGCCATCGACGGGGAGGGAGCCCTACCCCAGGAGGCGCCGGCTGACCTGCCCGAGTTCCTGGCCGAGATCGGCCGCCTGCGCCTGGAGCGCGAGGCTGCCCGCGGCGGTATCAGCATGACCACGCCCGAGCAGGTCGTCGAGGTGACCGAGGCGGCAGAGGAAGAAGCGACGACTGAGCCGGCAGCGCCAGCAGAGGATACGGACCCCGCCGAGAACGCCGGCTACCGGCTCGCCTACCGCGTGCCCGTGCCGGCCGAGCAGTACAACGCCCAGATCTCCCTGCTCACCGGCATGTGCGCCGCCCGGATCATGGTCGAGTGCGGCGTCGGCATCCTACGGACCCTGCCGCCGGCGCGCCCCGAGGACTACGCCCGCCTGCGGCGCGTCGCCGCCGCCCTGGGCATCGACTGGCCGACCTCCCAACCCTACCCCGAGCTCGTGCGCGGCCTGGACCACGCCGTGCCCACCCACGCGGCCTTCATGGAGCAGGCCATGTCCCTCTTCCGCGGATCGGGCTACCTCGCCTTCGGGGTGGGCGGCGTCGGGGTCCCGGCCGACGACGAGGCCTCCGACTCCGAGGAGGCCGTCCACTCCGCGATCGCCGCCCGCTACGCCCACGTCACCGCGCCGCTGCGCCGACTCGTGGACCGCTACGGCGAGGAGGTCTGCATCGCCGCCTGCGCCCAGGCTCCCGTGCCCGAGTGGGCCCTCCAGGCGCTGCCGGACTTGCCCGGCGTCATGGAGCAGGCAGGCAAGCGCGCCCGCGCTATCGACCGCGGGGCACTGACCGCCCTGGAGGCCCTGGTCCTGCGTGGGCACGAGGGCGAGGTCTTCGACGGCGTCATCACCTCCGAGCACGACGGCCGCGGCGAGCTCGTCCTGGCCGAGCCCGCCGTCGTTACCGAGATCCGCGCCGGCAAGAAGCCCTCCGACGGCGGCCTCCCGGTGGGTGAGCGCGTGCGTGTCCGCCTCCTGTCCGTCGACCCCGCCTCCGGTATCCGTTTCCAGCTCCTGCGGCGGGAGCGCCCCTGAGATCGACCGGCTCCGGTGGCCGTAATGGGCAGACGGCGCCCGGCCGTGACAGACTGTGCGTGTGCGCACCGGTGAGAATCCCTCGCAGATCACCTTCGACCATCCCGACGGCGCCCGCCCCACACCGCGGGCCGGATCCTCCGAGCCCCTGGGACGGTCCAGCCGGCCGAGCCCGGCCGATCCGGCGGCTCCCGAGGCTCCTGCGGCTCCCGCAGTACCCGCCGACACCCCCGGCCTCACCACCCTGACCGCCCTGCCCGACGACCACTGCGACGAGCTCGAGCCCTCGCCGCGCGAGGAGTGCGGCGTCTTCGGCGTGTGGGCCCCCGGCGAGGACGTCTCCCGCCTGAGCTACTTCGGGCTGTACGCCCTCCAGCACCGCGGCCAGGAGTCGGCCGGCATCGCCACTTCCAACGGCTCCCAGATCCTCGTCTACAAGGACCTCGGCCTGGTCTCTCAGGTCTTCGACGACCAGGCCCTGTCCAACCTCACCGGCCACATCGCCGTCGGCCACGTCCGCTACGCCACCCAGGGCGCCACCACCTGGGAGAACGCCCAGCCGATGCTCGGCCCGGCGGCCGGCTCCACCCTCGCCCTGGTCCACAACGGCAATCTCACCAACACCCGTGAGCTCATGGACGCCGTGCGCGCCACCTCCGGGGAGGACCTCAGTGGCGAGCTCGGCCGCGGCTCCTCCACCGACACCGCCGTCCTGGCCGCCCTGCTCAACCTCGTCTCCGAGCACGGAGCCCTGGAGGGCTGGGACTCGGCCGCTGACGTCCTCACCTCCGGCATCACCGACGACGCCGAGCTCGACGCCGCCTACTCCGCACCGGCCCCCTTGAGCATCCACCAGGCCGCCCGCCGGGTCCTGCCCATGCTGCGCGGGGCCTTCTCCTTGGTCTTCATGGACGAGCGCACCCTTTACGCCGCCCGCGACCCCCACGGGGTGCGCCCTCTGGTTCTCGGGCGCCTGGGCAACGGGTGGGCCGTGGCCTCCGAGACGGCCGCCCTGGACATCATCGGCGCCGCCTTCGTGCGCGAGATCGAGCCCGGCGAGCTCATCGAGATCGACGAGGACGGCGTGCGCTCCTCGCGTTTCGCCACCGCCCGGCGGGCCGGCTGCGTCTTCGAGTACGTCTACCTGGCTCGCCCCGACACCCGCATCGCCGGACGCAGCGTCATCACCTCGCGCAACGAGATGGGCGCCGCCCTGGCCCGCGAGCACCCGGTGGAGGCCGACCTCGTCATCGCCACGCCCGAGTCGGGCACCCCGGCCGCCATCGGCTACGCCCAGGCCTCCGGCATCCCCTACGGGCAGGGTCTGGTGAAGAACGCCTATGTGGGGCGCACCTTCATCCAGCCCACCCAGACCCTGCGCCAGCTCGGGATCCGCCTCAAGCTCAACCCCCTGCGCGAGGTCATCGAGGGCAAGCGCCTCGTGGTCGTCGACGACTCCATCGTGCGCGGCAACACCCAACGGGCCCTGGTGCGGATGCTGCGCGAGGCCGGCGCCGCCGAGGTCCACGTGCGCATCTCCTCCCCGCCGGTCATGTGGCCCTGCTTCTACGGCATCGACTTCGCCACCCGCGCCGAGCTCATCGCCACCGGCATGAGCGTGGAGGAGATCTGTCAGTCCATCGGCGCCGACTCCCTGGGCTTCCTGTCCGTCGAGGGCATGGTGGCCGCCAGCGGGCAGAAGGCCGACGACCTGTGTCTGGCCTGCTTCACCGGCGACTACCCGATCCCGCCGCCCGTGCGCAGCCTGAAGTCCGCCGCCATCCCGGTGTGCCGCGTCCCGACCGCCTACCGTGGTCGGCGCCGCGAGGAGGCCGACGACGTCGGCCGCACCGTGCCGCCGGGCAGTATCACCCGCCCGGACCTGGCCTCCGGCAGCCCCCTGGGGTCAACGACCTAGCCCGGGCCCCGGCTCCTGCCGCGTCCGGCCGGCCCCGGTCCGCCGGCGGCGATGCGCGCAGGTCGCCTGTTCCGCCCTCGCCCCTTTCCGCCCACCACCGCACCTTCGACCCGAGTCCACAAGGAGCCCCACCATGACCCAGCAGCCCGAGCAGCCCACCTCCGCCATCACCTACGCCGACGCCGGCGTGGACACCGCCGCCGGGGACCGGGCCGTCGCGCTCATGAAGGACGCCGTGGCCTCCACCATGACCCCGGGTGTCGTCGGCGGCGTCGGGGGCTTCGCCGGGCTCGTGGACGTCTCCGCCCTGCGCGACTACCGCCGTCCCCTGCTGGCCACCTCCACCGACGGCGTGGGCACCAAGGTCGCCATCGCCCAGGCCCTCGACATCCACGACACCATCGGCCAGGACCTGGTGGGCATGGTCGTCGACGACATCGTCGTGGTCGGCGCCCGCCCCCTGCTCATGACCGACTACATCGCCTGCGGGCACGTCGTCCCCGAGCGGATCGCCGACATCGTGCGCGGCATCGCCCAGGCCTGCGCCGCCATCGGCACCCCGCTGCTGGGCGGGGAGACCGCCGAGCACCCCGGCCTCATGGCCCCCGACGAGTACGACGTCGCCGGGGCCGCCACCGGCGTCGTCGAGGCCGACCGGATGCTCGGGGCCGAGAAGGTACGCGCCGGCGACGTCCTGGTCGCCCTGGGCGCCTCCGGCCTGCACTCCAACGGCTACTCCCTGGTGCGCCGCGTCATCGAGCACGCCGGCTGGGGCCTGGAGCGCGAGGTCCCCGAGTTCGGCCGCACCCTGGGCCAGGAGCTGCTCGAGCCCACGCGCCTGTACACCCGCGTGTGCCTGGCCATGCTGGAGACCCTGTCCTCGCCGGCCGCCCCGGGGCCGATCCACGCCCTGTCCCACATCACCGGCGGGGGGCTGGCCGCCAATGTCGCCCGGGTCCTGCCGGACGGGCTCATCGCCGACGTCGACCGCTCCTCCTGGACGGTGCCGCCGGTCTTCACCACCGTGCGCGAGCTCGGCTCGGTGCCGTGGGAGGACCTTGAGGGCACCCTCAACCTGGGCGTGGGAATGGTCGCCGTCGTCGACCCGAGCGTGGTCGACGCCGTCCTGCGGGTCGCCGAGGGCTCCGACATCCCCGCCTGGGTGCTGGGCGAGGTGCATGAGGCCGGGAAGTACGAGGCCCAGGGTCGGGTCGTCTCCGGCACGAAGGGCGTCGACGGGGGAGCGGTCGACATCCACGGCACCTACACCGCCTGAGCCGCGAATGCCCTGCTGGACCAACGGGCCTCATACGGTGTTGTGTCACGGATGGCGACTATTCAAACCCCACCGGGCCGGTTCTGGAGCAACGGGCCCGGGCAGCACCGCCCTGACCTGGGTCGATGCGACACAGGTTGTTCGGTTCGGGAGTGAAAAGTCGCCGAGAGTGACACGGATGGCTGCCCGACGGGCCTCGACGCGCGCGTTCGTAGGCGTGCGGAAGGGCCGGCAGGTGCGTTCCTCCGGCCCTCCTCGACTGGGGTGGGCTACTTGCTGTCCTCGTCCCAGTCATCGTCGTCGACGGCATACTTGGCGGCCAGCTCCTCGTAGTCGATCTCGTCGTCAGGCTCAGATCCCGAGGACGCTGAGACGAGCTCCCGCTCCAGAGCCTTGTAATCAGTCTCCGGGCTGAAGTACTTGAGCTTACGGGCAACCTTGGTTGCCTTGGCCTTCTGACGGCCGCGCCCCATAGGCTCGACCCCCTCCAACGTGTCACGGCGCGCACGTGGGCGCGCTCTTCCTGGTCAAATATGTCGTGGGGCAACCGTACAACGTCAATGGTCACGAACACCATTCGGACACCGGGCGAGAGTCGTGGTGACGCACACCCTACATGTTGGACAGAGGGTCCAAGAGTCCCATAGGGATTGCTCAGAGGGTCTTCGGCAAGCCCTCAGTAAGCCTGCGGATTCTGTCCAATGTCGGCCCGAAGTTCTTCTAGAGAGACTGGGATTCTCAGGAGTGAGGGGCTGCTGCCTCGAGGAGTCCTGAGAAGGGGTGGGGAGGGGGCTGCCTGGTGATCGGGGCCCTCACTTCGCCGGAGGCGTACGTGGAGGGCCTGACATGTGCGAGGGTGGCAGCCCTGACGGACGCGCGGGCGCACGGGCGCACGGGCGCACGGGCGGCGGCCCTGACCGACTGAACCGCGAGGACGCACCTTAGGGCCCGAGGACTGATGTCAGGGATGCAGCCCGCGAGGCCCGATGGTGCGTCCTCAGCGGGTGGGCGGCGTGGCTGCAGGGGGAGGTGCATCCATCGGCAGATGGTGTTGCGGTGCTTGGTGCAGTCGATGGGCAGGGCTTCCAAGACGGCCGGGCCCTTGGTGCTCGGCGTGCTTGGAGGTGTGCGTCCTCGGGGGTCTTACGGATGTCATCACGAGATGAGCGAGCTCGGCACCTGGGGCGGGGCTATGTTCTGTGCTGGGGACGTACTTTGCGATCGAGGACTGCGTTCTCCTGCAGATCACTGGGGTTTGAACGCAGTCATCTGGGGGAGAAGTACGTCCCCGACAGAAATCGCAGTTTCCGATGCGGACCGGCTGGCTCCCGGTGCAGGAGTATGCCGGGGTGCCGGCGTGACGCGAGGACGCACCTTAGGGGCTGAGGACTGCTCCCGGGGGCGCAGTCCGCGAGCCCGATGGTGCGTCCTCGACGGGTGGTTCTGTGTCAGCGGCGGGCGAGGCGGGCCAGGACGACGCCGGCAGTCACCACGCCCCCGGCGACGGCGGCCGCTTTGGCAAGCGCGGAGGTCGCCTCGGAGTCACCCTGCTTGGCGCGCTCCCAGGTCTCCTCCGCCTGCTCGGCCAGCCTGCGGGCCTCCTCGCGCAGTCGGCCGGCGCCGGCCACCGCCTCCTCGCGCAACCGGTCGGCCCCGGCCGCAGCCTGCTCACGCAGGTGGTCGACCTTGGCGCTCGCCTGCTCGCGCAGATGCTCCCCGGCCTCCCTCGCCTGTGTGCGCGGGTCGGCCCGGGAGGCGAACTCATCGACGCTCGCCGCCAGGGCCGCGCGTTGGGCGCGCAGCCGCTCCTCGATCTGCTCGGGGCTCAGCGGCCCAGCCCCTGCGGCCCGTGACCCGGCCCCGGCGGCCTCGCCGCCGGGGCCGTCGGCCCGCTGCCCGCTGGTCATGCCCTGCCCGCCCGGGCGCGGAAGGCCTTGACCGCGGCGACGGTCGCCGTCACGCTCAAACCGGCCAGGGCGATCCCCGCAACCGTGACGATCCCCAAGGAGGCGGGGTCGCCGTCGCGGGCGTCGTCGAACAGGCGGGAGACGCGCTGACCGAGGGTCAGCGTGCCGGGCTCGTAGGAGTCGACACCGCCGTTGGGGTCGGTGCCGCCGCCGACCAGCGATGTCAGACGGTTCTTGACCTGCCCGACAGCGTCCTCGGCCTTCCCGAGGGCCTGGCCGCGCAGGTCCTCGACCTTCTGCCTGGCCTTGAGCTTGACCATCTTGGTCAGGTTGTCCGGCACCAGGCGCGCAGCGAGCTCGTCGATGTCGACGGCCAGCGCCTTGCGGCGGGCCTCCATATCGGAGAGGAGCGCGTCATCGGCCGGTGCCGGGGCCTGAACCGGTGCAGCGGCGGACGGCTTGGCTTCGGGGGCGGTGTTGGCGCTCACTGGGCGTTCCCCCTCTCCCTGCCCGATGCGATGGCGTCCTTGACGACCTTGACCGACTCCAGCAGCCCCTCCTGCGGCGCGGGGGCGTTCTCCTTGGCTGCCTTGAGCCGCTTGACGCCGACCAGGGCCATCGGCACGGCTACCACCGTGAGGATCAGGGCTATCACGAGGAAGGCCGCCCATAGCGGCATGATGTGGGACAGCCCCACCGTGAGCGATCCGAGCATCAGTCCGAAGGCGAACAGGGCCAGGACCCCCGCGCCACCGAGCAGCACTGCGGCCGGCTTCATCTCCTTGGCCATGCGCTGCCCCTTGACCTTGGCCAGGTCGATCTCGCCGCGCACCAGCGCCGAGATGTTCTCCAAGATACGGGCGATGAGCTCGCCCAGCGTGGGCTGGGCGCTGCCGGCTCCCCGAGGAGGCGTGGCGGAGGCCGACGGCGTCGCCTGCGACGGCGGGGGAGGTGGCTGGTTGTTGGGCATGAACGGACCTTCTTGTGTGAGGTGCGGCGTCGAGTGCAATCGACTGACTGCAAGGCGGCGGGATCGCGACAGTGGGACGACCCGCTGACCCAAGAATCTCATAGCGTGCGCCATCGTGGAACAACGCAGGCCCGGGCGGGTTTGTAGGTTTGGGATATGGGGACCGGCTTTCGCCACCGGCGATCTACGGAGGGCAGCTGCCAGCATAAGGCGGGACGTCCGGATCGGCAGGGCGGCCCGGATCGGCAGGGCGGCTGGAGGGTGTGGAGGGCCTGACCGACAGAGCCGCCTGGAGAATGTCGAGGGCTCGGACCGGGCCGACGGCGCGGACTGGCAGGTTGGCCTGGAGGGTGCCGAGGGCTCGGACCGACAGAGTCGCCCTGACCGGCAGGGCCGCCCGGACCGGGCCGACGGCGCGGACCGGGCCGGCGCACGGCGTCGGCACGTTCCGCCCCGCTGCCCGGCTACTCCTGGTTCCAGGCCTGCCAGAGGCTCGCGTACTCCCCGCCGAGGGCCACGAGCTCGTCGTGGCTGCCGAGCTCCACGATCCGCCCGTCCATGACGACGGCGACCCGGTCGGCGTCGGCGGCCGTGTAGAGGCGGTGGGCCACCTCGATGACGGTGCGCCCGGCCAGCGCCGTGGACAGGGTCCGCTCCAGGGTGCGGGCGGCGCGCGGGTCCAGCAGTGAGGTGGCCTCGTCCAGGATGAGCGTGTGCGGGTCCAGCAGCACCAGCCGGGCCAGCGCCACCTCCTGGGCCTGGGCGGGGCTGAGCTCGAGGTGCCCCGAGCCGACCATCGTGTCCATCCCCTCGGGCAGCCCGTCCACCCAGGCATCGGCCCCGATGGCCTCAACGGCCTCGCGGATCGTGCCATCGGAGGCGCCCGGCCGCCCCAGGCGCACGTTGTCCGCCACGGTGCCGACGAACACGTGGTGCTCCTGGGTCACCAGGGCCACGTGGCGGCGCAGCTCGTCCTCGGTCAGGTCCGTCAGCGCCACCCCGCCCACGGTGACGCTCCCGGAGGTGGGCGGGTTGATGCCCGCCAGCATCCGCCCCAGCGTGGACTTGCCCGACCCCGAGGGCCCGACGACGGCCAGCCGCTCCCCGGGCACGAGCTCCAGGTCGATCCCGTGGAGCACCTCGACGCCCTCCCGGTAGGAGAAGCGCACGTCGTGAAGCACGATCCGCGTGCCCTCGGGCTCCTGGCCGGTGGGGGTGCGGTCGTCGGGGACCTCCTCCACCCCCAGGATGCGGGACAGGGAGGCCTGGGCGATCTGGACCTGGTCGATCCAGAACATGAGCTGGCCCACCGGCTTGCGCAGCTCCATGGAGTAGAGGGCCACCGTGGTGATCGCCCCCAGGGTCGCGTAGCCGCGGCCGGCCAGGAACCCGCCCCACAGGAGGATGACGACGACGGGCGCCCGCCAGGCGACGTCGAGCACCATGAACAGGCGCACCCGCAGCGCGGCCGTGTAGCGCTCCAGGGACCAGGCCTCCTTGATGGAGGCCATGATGGCCCGCTCGCGGCGCGCCCCGATGCCCAGTGCGTCCACGGTCTCGGCGTGCTCGACCGTCTCGGAGACTGCCCCGTTGAGGCGGGCCTGGGCGGCCGACTCGGCCCGGTAGGCGGGGATGGAGATCGGCAGGTACCAGCGCATCATCGACCACACGGGCGGGGCGATGACGAGCAGCCCGAGCGCCAGGAGGGGGTCGGCGACGGCGGCGGCCAGGAGGGTGAAGACGATCGTCACCACGCACACGAGGATCTGGGGGATCCCCACTCGCACCAGGAACTCGATGCGGGAGACGTCGGTGGTGGTGCGCCCCACGAGGTCGCCGGTGCCGGCGGACTCCACGGCGCTCAGCGGCAGGTGCACCACCCGGTTCATCATGCGCTCGCGCAGCTCGGCGAAGACCGACTCGCCCAGGGTGCGGGCGTGCTTCTGGGCGAAGCGGTTGATGAGCGCGCCCACGAGCGTGACCGCGATGATGGTCAGCACGATCCGGTCCACGTAGCCGGCGTCGGCCCGCCCCGCCGAGACCCGTCCGACCAGCCGCCCCAGCAGCTGGGGGGCCACGAGCGTGGACAGGACCGCCGTGATCTGGAGGGCCAGGACGACGGCGAAGCGCCCCCGGTAGGAGGCCATGATCCGGAAGGTCTTGCGCAGGGCGATCGGCCCGGGCGCGACGGGAAGCGCCATCAGCAGCTCGCCTCCGCGTCCTCGCCCATGGCCCGTGAGACGACGGCGCGGTAGCCGGCCGCCTGCGCGTGGCCGGCGCGGGCCATGGCCATGAGCTCGCGGTGCGTGGAGCGCAGGAGCTCGGTCCCGCTGGAGTCGAGGAGGACGACCTCGTCGCAGGCCTCCAGGACCAGCGGCGAGGCGGTCACGACGACGGTCGTGCGCCCGGCGCGGGCCTGGTGCACCTGGGCGGCCACCCGGGCCTCGGTGTGGGAGTCCAGGGCGGAGGTCGGCTCGATGAGCACGAGCGTGGGCGCCTCGGTCAGCAGCGCCCGGGCCAGGGCCACGCGCTGACGCTGCCCGCCGGACAGGGACCGGCCCTTCTCGGTGATCATCCCGGCCAGGCCCTCGCTCAGCGAGGTCAGGACGTCGCCGGCGTCGGCGATCCCGATGGCCTCGATGAGCCGGTCGTCGCCGGGCGCCTCGCGCTCCTGGGCGCGGACCTGCTGGTCGACGTCGGCCCCGGTGGTGCGCTCGGTCTCGGCGCGCACGAGGTCCTCAAGGCCCGCCGGCTGAGGGGCGGGGCCGCCGCGCACGTCGAGGGCCTCACGCAGGGTCCCGGTGAACAGCTGGGCGGTGGCGCCGGACACGACGATGCTGGAGCGCACCTGCTCCAAGGGCATGGTGGTCAGCGGCCGACCCGCCAGGGTCACGGTGGGGCCGGCGTCGATGAAACGCCCCAGGCGCGTGGCCAGCTCGGCGGAGACCTGCGGGTCGGGGCACACGAGGGCCGTCATGCGCCCCTCCTTGAGGCGCAGGCCGCTGCCGGTGTCCACCAGGTCGCCGCTGATCGCGTGGGCGGCGGCCGGGTCGAGGCTGAGGCGCTCCACGAGGCTGCCGGCGGCCGGCGCCACCTCCAGCAGGCGGCTCAGGCGCCGGGCGCCGACGACGGCCCGGGTGTAGTCCTGCACGGAGCTGGTGAACACCCACAGCGGCCAGGACAGGTAGGCGGTGTAGCCGTAGAAGGTGATGAGCCCGCCGGGGGTGAGGCTACCGGCCACGGCCATGCGCGCCGCCACCCACACGACGATGGCGGCGAAGAGCCCGGGCAGCAGCACCTGGAGGGTCATGAGGGTGGCCTGGGAGGAGGCCACCTCGACGCCGCGGCGCCGCAGCTCCTGGGAGGCGTCCCGGTAGCGGCGGGCGAAGACGTCCTCCCCGCCGATGCCCCGCAGGATCCGCAGACCCGCCACCGTGTCCGTGGTGATCGTGGTGACCGCGGACTGGGCCTCGCGCTGGACGGCCTGACGCTTCTGCAGGGGGCGGATGACCAGGGTGACGATCGCGGCCACCAGCGGCATGCCCAGGATGACGATGAGCCCCAGGCTCACCGAGGTGCGCAGCATGAGGACGGCCACGACGATGAAGCTGGCCGCCGCCCCCAGCAGGGCCGGCAGGTACTCGATGAGCTTGCCCAGGTAGTCGGCGTCGGAGGCGATGATGGTGGCGACCTCACCGGTGGAGACCTGCCGGGACAGGTCCTTGCCCGTGGCGGAGATCTGGCGGCCCACGAGCCGGTCGACGTCGAAGGCGGTGCGCATCCAGGCCGTCACCCCGAAGTAGGACAGCATCGTGTCCCCGACGGCGTAGACGACGAACAGCACCAGCAGCAGGGCGCCGATGCCCCAGACGCGGCCGTTGAGGCCGTTCTCGATCCCGGCGTCCAGGGCCTGCCCCAGGAAGGCCGGCACGATCGCCTGGATGGTGTTGGAGGTGCAGGCCGCCAGGGTCGCCAGGGCCACCGGGACGGCGGCGCGGCGCAGCAGCCAGCGCAGAAGCGCCCCGGCCCCGAGGGACGGGGGGTGGGGCAGTGGGGCGTCGGGGGTCATGGACTGCAGGGGCCGAGCGGTCAGGGCGGACAGCGCTGCCGGGACGGTCGGGAACGACCGGGAGGACGGTTCGGGCATGATCGAACGAGGCTATCGGAGCTGAAACGGCTGCGGCAGGGGGGAGAGGCGGTGACAAGGAAGATACCGGGCGCGGGAATGTCAGCCGGGCGCGGCCCGAGCGCCTGTCGGGCGGGCCGCGCAGACGTACCGGCGCCCCGGCCCGCCCCCGTCGCGGGGGTCGGCCGGGGCGCCGAGCGTGGCGGGGCCGGGACTCCTCCAGCGCCGGCTGGGTGAGTCGGCCCCGCCGACTGTCGCCGTCAGGCGCCAGCGGTTGAGTGGACGGTACTGGGCGGGGCCCGCCTGACGCGGCTGCCTCGCCGTCCGCGCCGGGCTCACTCGGCTCACTCGGTGGCGATGGCGTCCAGGACGGGAATCCGGGAGGCGCGCAGCGCCGGCCACAGGGCCGCGATGACGCCGACCACCACGGAGAGCACGAGCATGCCCACCATCTGGCCCCAGGGGATGCTCAGGCTCGTCAGCCCCCGATCCTCCAGGACCTCCTTGAGGGCGGAGGCCAGGACCACCCCGGTCGCCCCGCCCAGCACGGTGCCGTACAGGGAGGTGAGGACCGACTCGGTGATGATCTCCCCGGACAGCTGGGCCTTGCCCAGGCCGACGGCGCGCATGAGCCCGATCTCCCGGGTGCGCTCGGAGACCGAGAGCACCAGGGTGTTGACGATGCCCAGGATGGCGATGGCGATACTCAGACCCAGCAGGCCGTAGAGGACGGCGAGCATCTGGTTGATCTGCTGGCCGACCTGGTCGGAGATCTCGTCGGCGTCGCGTACCGCGTACTGGTAGGTGTCGGCCACGATGTCGCGGGCCTTGTTCCGTACCGTGTCGAGGTCGGTGCCCTCGTCGAGGGTCAGGAGCATGCCCATCGGCGAGTCCAGGACGTGGGTCGGGTCCGTGCTGGTGCCCGGTGAGTTCCAGGAGCCCACCGCCGCCGCCACCTCGGGGGCGACGTAGTAGTTGCCGCTGGTTCCCTTCGGGTCGACGACGGCGCCGACCGTGGCCTCAACCGACCCGTTGGGGCCGGTGATGGAGACCTTGTCCCCCAGCTTGAGGCCCTCGTCCTTCTTCGCGGCCACGTGGGTGGCGTCCAGGTCCTTCATGGACCCGGCGGTCGTGGAGACGTCGTAGGCCTTGGAGTAGGTGCCGGGCTCGACGACGATGACGGTGGCGGTGGGGTTCTGGGTGCCGTCGGGCTTGGTGACGGCGTCGGCGTAGAGGGAGTAGGAGGAGGTCTCCTTGACCCCGTCGATCGCGGCGATCTTCTTGGCCTTGTCGGCTGACAGCCGGGTGCTCAGGCTGCCGACGGTGGCGGGCTGGACCACGAGGTCGGCCTTGAGGGACTTGTCGATCTCGTCGGCGGTCGAGGCCTGGAAGGAGGCGGCCAGCGTGGCGCCGGCGCACACCAGGGCCATGCCCACCATGAGGGCGCCGGAGGTGTTGGCCGTGCGGCGCGGGTTGTGGACGATGTTGCGCACCGCCAGGCGCCCGGCGGGCCGCAGCAGCCGGAAGGGCAGACCCAGCACGGCCACCACCGGGCGGGCCAGGGTCGGGGAGACGATGAGCAGTCCCAGGACCGTGCCGCCCGCGCCCAGCCCCATGATGAGGCCGCGCTGCGCCAGGTCCGCGTTCACCCACGCGGCGGCGATCGCGGCCGCTCCGGCCGCCAGCAGCAGCCCGCCCAGGATCGTGCGCAGCACCAGGGACTTCTCCCGGGAGCCCGACACACCGCGCATGGCCTCGACCGGGTGGGTCAGGGCGGCCTCCCGCGCCGGCAGCAGGGCGCCGACGACGGTGACGGCCAGCCCCACCGTCAGTGATACCGCGATGATCCGCCCGCTCAGGCCTGTGCCCTCCAGCAGTGGCATGCCTGCGGCGTCGAGCATCGCGGACAGTCCGGCCAGCAGCCCCGCGCCCGCGGCCACGCCCAGGGCGGAGCCGACGACGCCGATGACGACCGCCTGCAGGAACACCACGCCGAACACCGAGGCGGGCGAGGCCCCGACCGCCCGCAGGAGGGCGAACTCCTTGACCCGCTGACGCACGCTCATCGCGAAGGAGTTCATGATGATGAAGGAGCCCACGAACATGGCGACGACGACGAAGACCAGCAGGAAGACCTGGACGAAGCCCAGCTGCTCCTCAATGGTCTTGTTCTGCTCCTTGATGACCTCGGCCCGGGTCTGGACCCGCGCGCCGTCGGGAAGGACCTTGGCGATCTCGGACTTGACCGTCTCCACCGAGGCGCCCTGAGCGACATCGACGGAGATGATCGTCACCTTCCCGTCCGGGGCGGCGATGGGCATGAGCCAGTTCGGATCCACCCCCACGACCGTCGCGCTGGCCATGGACGACTCGTAGTGGAACTCGCCGACCACGGTGACCTCGCTGGGCGATCCCTGCACCACGATGTGCGTCTTGTCCCCGACCTTGAGGCCGGAGGTCTTCAGGGCCCCGGACTCCAGGGTGATCTCACCGGCGCCTTGAGGCTTGCGGCCCTGGACCCAGGTCAGGCCCTTCTCGTTGTCATACAGCGGTATGAAGAGCGTGGGGGCGCCGGTGGTGGTCACCGGGGCGTCGTTGGCGCCCACGAGGACCCCGACCATCTGGGCGCCGGGGTTGGCTGCCTCGACGCCGTCGATCCGCTTGATCTTCTCGGTCAGGGCGCTGTCGATGGGCTGGGTCGGCAGGGACTTCGACGAGCCGTTGTTGCCGTTGCCGGCGATCTTGGGGCCCTGGACGTACAGGTCGGAGGTGACGGTGGAGGACAGCAGCTTGGAGAAGGTCTCCGACATGGAGGCTCGCAGGGCGAGCGTGCCCGACAGGAACGCCACCCCGAGCATGACGGCGAAGGTGGTCAGGAAGAACTGTTTGGCGTGGGCGCGTACGGAGCGCCAGGCGACTCGTCTCACGGCTCAGGCCCCCTCGGCGGCCTGGTCGGGGTGTGGGGCACTGGCTGCGGGGGCTGGCTCGGTCTCGCTCAGCTCGCGCAGGGCGTCCAGGACCCGGTCGCGGTCGGGCTCGTCCAGCTGGGCGACGACGCGGCCGTCGCGCAGGAAGACAATGGTGTCGGCCCAGGCGGCCGCCTCCGGCTCGTGAGTCACCATGACCACCGACTGCCCCAGGTCGTCGACGCTGCGGCGCAGGATCTCCAGGACCTGGTCGGTGGAGACGGAGTCCAGGTTCCCGGTGGGCTCATCGGCGAAGACGACCGCCGGCTCGCCCACGAGCGCCCGGGCGCAGGCCACGCGCTGGACCTGGCCGCCGGAGAGCTCGGCAGGCCGGTGGGACAGGCGTTCCCTGAGACCGACGGCGTCGATCACCTGGTCGAAGCGCTGCGGGTTGACCTTCTTACGGGCGATATCCAGGGGCAGGGTGATGTTCTCCGCCGCCGTGAGGGTGGGGACCAGGTTGAAGGACTGGAAGATGAAGCCGATGCGCTCGCGGCGCAGGCGGGTGAGGCGACGCTGACTCATGGAGGAGACCATGTCGCCGTCGAGCATGATCTCCCCGGAGGTGATCGAGTCCAGGCCGGCCAGGCAGTGCATGAGTGTGGACTTGCCGGAGCCGGACGGCCCCATGATGGCGGTGAAACGGGCTCGGGCGATGTCGACGTTGACGGAGTCGAGTGCTATGACGGCTCCCGATCCACGGCCGTAGATCTTGGAGAGGTTGCGTGCGGAGACCACGGGGTCATCCACCGGATGGTGAGGTGTGAGGACGGAGGATGCGGCGACGGGGGCGGAGCTACTCATAGGTTCAGTCTGACAGTGGTATGGGGCACGCGAATCCTCCTGGCGGAGGACAGGTCCCCTGAGCGTGTGGAGGCCCGACCCTGACCCAAGGTCGGGGACATCCCTGAGACGAGGGTGGACGGGGGCGCATGGAGGATTCGGGTGTTGGACGCGGCTGAATCCGTTTTCATACTTTTCAAGCGATTCGTGACTACCATCGGGGATGATCGGAGCCTGGTGAAGGACCCAGGATGGGTTGGCGACGAGTCCGATCAGTCGAGGTCACCCATACGTTCTCCCGGAAAGGCTCTGAATGGACCCGGTTCAGCTCATGATGGCGGCGCACCAGGCCGATGCGGCGGTCGCCGCTCAGACTCCGGACCAGGCCCTGCAGGCCGCGATCGCGCAGAGCCGGCCAGACCTGTGGGGGCCGCTGTCGACCAACCCCGCGACCTATCCCGACCTGCTCGGCTGGCTGGCCAGTACCGAGAACGCCGAGGTTCTGGCCAACCTTCGGGCGCGCGGCTACCTGACCGACGACGCGGCGCCCGATGCCGCTGACGCTGTGGGCACGGTGGGGGCTGCGGGCGGCGAGCCCACCGTGGTTCCCGCTCTCGCTCAGGAGAGCCCGGAGCCGGCTGAGCCGGCTGAAGACGGCGGCACGCTGGCGGAGGAGGACGAGGCCGCTGATGAGTCCGAGCCGGCCGAGAAGAGTGGCTCGGAGCCCTCGGATGCCGCCGGTGAGGGGAGTGCTGAGCCCGCTGATGCGGCTGAGGATGCCGCCGATGAGGCCGTGGATGCCGATGACTCTGGCGAGGCCGATGGTGAGTCGGGGACGGAGGAGCCCATTGAGGACTCCGAGGACACCGAAGCGGTTGAGGGGGTGCGAGGCCCGGAGTCTGCGGACTCCTCAGCTGAGGCTGCCACCGATCCCGATGCGGAGACCGCAGCCGACGAGGCTCAGGAGTCGGGGACCGATGAGCCTGATGATGAAGCCGAGGGTGGTGTCGAGGACGCCGCCGCCGACGAGGACGCCGCCGCCGATGAGGGCGTGGATGCCGACGACTCTGGCGAGGCCGGTGACGAGCAGGAGACAGAGGAGTCCACCGAGGAAGCCGGGGGCGCTGAGGACGACGAGGCTGAGAGCCAGGCTTCGGAGGACCAGCACGCCGAGGACGCCGCGGCCGATGAGCGTGGCGTTGAGTCCGCTGATGCGGCTGAGGACGCCGCCGCCGATGAGGGCGTGGATGCCGACGACTCTGGCGAGGCCGGTGGTGAGTCGGGGACGGAGGAGCCCCTTGAGGACTCCGAGGTCACCGAAGCGGTTGAGGGGGTGCGAGGCCCGGAGTCTGCGGACTCCTCGGCTGAGGCTGCCACCGATCCCGATGCGCAGGACGCCGCCGACGAGGCCCAGGAGTCGGGGACCGATGAGCCTGATGACAAGGCTGAGGATGGCGTTGAGGAAGCCGGGGGCGCTGAGGACGACGAGGCTGAGAACCAGACCTCGGAGGACCAGCACGCCGAGGGCACCGATGACGACTCTGGCGAGGCCGGTGGTGAGTCGGGGACGGAGGAGCCCATTGAGGACTCCGAGGACACCGAAGCGGTTGAGGGGGTGCGAGGCCCGGAGTCTGCGGACTCCTCAGCTGAGGCTGCCACTGAGCCCGATGCGGAGACCGCTGCCGACGAGGCTCAGGAGTCGGGGACTGATGAGCCTGATGATGAAGCCTCGGATAGCGTCGAGGACGCCGCGGCCGACGAGGCCGTGGGCGCCGATGACGACTCTGGCGAGTCTGACGGTGAGGGGAGTGCCGAGGGCGCTGACGCGGCCGAGGACGCGCAGGTCACGGAGTCGGCGGCTGTCACCGATCCCGACGCAGAGCCGGAAGCCGCTGAGGACGCCGCCGACGAGTCGGCTGAGGAAGCCGTCGACAACGCCCCGGCCGTCCTCGCCCCCGCATCGCAGTGGCACGAGGTCGACTCGGCTGACACGACTGACTTCACGGCCGCAGCTCAGGCCGCAGCCCAGTCCGTGGCTGCGGCCACCGGCTGGGCAGCGGGCTCGGCAGCTCCCGCCGCGGGCTCGGCCGAGTCAGTGGCCCTCCCCGTGCCCCCGCCCCCGTCGGCCGAGGACATCGCCGCCTGGGCCGAGACCCCCAGCGGAGCGCCGTCGGGCTTCTCCGCCGCTCAACCGGCCGTGGAGCTGGACATGTTCGGCCCCCAGATGATGGCCCAGATGCCACCTCCTCAGCGGAATCAGCCGTCGACATCCAGCACCGGGCGCCTGGTCGCGATCATCGTGGTCCTCCTGCTGGTCATCGTCGGCGGAGGCGGTCTGTGGGCCGGCAACTACTTCGCCCACAAGGGCAAGGGCGACGACTCCTCCGACACCTCCCAGGACAAGGCCGACAGCAACAGCGACAAGGATGGCAAGCAGAACGGCCAGGTCGACGCCGCGGCCACGTCGACCGCGTCAGCCCTACCCTCGGGCTCGGTCAAGGCCTGCTCCAGCATGCCGACCTTCACAATCACCTCGGTGGAGGACGGCCAGGGCGAGCTCAAGGTCCAGGGCACCATGACGACCTCCTGCGCCGAGGGCGACTTCCTGGCCGGATCATCCAGCCAGGTCCTCGTCTACAGCTCCACCAGCCCCACCGGCGGAGCCGACATCGACCACCTCGTGGCCTCGGGAACCTTCGACCTCTCCAGCGACCCGCTCATCATCCCCAACGGCGGACGGACCGTGACGCTGCGCTTCGGCGAGGAGCACTACTTCCGCACCGCCAAGGACCTCGACCTCAATGGACTGTCGGTCAGGCCCACCTTCGACCGCGGCACCTCAACCAGCGCCACCGCGAAGAGCTCGACGAACTCCCCGATGACCATCGCCTCCTCAACGAGCTCCAACGCCAACCAGGAGGCGCAGGACGAGCAGGCCGCCGGGGACGCCATCCAGTGGCAGATCAAGCACGACTACCCCATCGTCATGAACAACATGCGGGGCAAGTGGACCCCGCAGCTGTCCTCCAAGAAGGTCGGCCTGGTGGCCGACGGGCAGACCTGGACCAATCGCTCAATCCTCGCCGAGTACCTCAGGACACGGCAGTCCAACCCCAATGCCGTCATCATCGACACCAGTCAATGGCCGGTCTACGACGTCAGCGGCTGGTGGGTGACCCTGCAGGGTGAGCGCTTCAATGAAGCCGACCAGGCCAACGCCTGGTGCGACGCCCAGGGCTACGACTCCGAACACTGCCTGGCCAAGCGCATCGAGTCCAACGGAACATCGCAGGGCACCACCAAGCTCCGCTGAGACGTGAGCCGGATCGCCTGAGAACCTGATCGGCCCGCCTTGAGCCACTGGCTCAAGGCGGGCCGATGCGCATCTCGGCGCGCTTCAGGACTGCAGGTTCTTCTTCAGGTTCAGCACCCGCGTGGCCGACTCGTCCACCCGCGCCGCGAAGGCCGGGTCGGCCTGGGCGGCGGCGATCAGGGCCTTGACCATGTCCGCGGCCACCGTCGGGTCCGCCGAGGCCAGCACGAGGTCGCAACCGGCCCGGATCGCCCGCACGGCCCGATCGCCCGCGCCCACGTCCTGGACCTGGACGGCGGCGGAGACGTCGTCGGTGATGACCACCCCGGAGAAGCCCATCTCCGTGCGCAGCATGTCGGTGACGATCGTCGAGGAGAAGACCGCCGGCGCCGAAGGATCGATGAGCGAGTACGTCGCCGAGGAGACCATGATGACCTGCGCGCCGGCGGCGATGGCGTTGGCGAAGACGCCGACGGCGGCGTCGGGCAGGCGGCTCGTGGTGGCGTCGACGACACCCGCGGAGGTGTCCGTGTTGTCCTTCACCCGCCCCAGTCCCGGGAAGTGCTTGTAGGTGGGGATGACCTTCGATGCCTGCATCCCCTCGGCGAAGGCGCCGGCCTGGGAGGAGACGGTGGCGGCGTCGTGGCCGTACTCCCGCCCCCAGCGGCCGATGGGGTCGTTGGAGGCCGGCCGGGAGATGTCGACCAGGTCGGCCACCGGGGCCAGGTTCATGTTGACGCCGACGTCGGCCAGCTCCTTGCCCCAGGTGCGTGCCGCGGCCACCAGCTGCTCGCGCGGCTGGGCCGACTGATCCATCGCCGAGGGGATGTCGGAGAAGCCCGCGCCGGACAGGACCTGGACCTCACCGCCCTCCTGGTCAGTGGCCACGAGCATCGGGGCGGCGTGGGTCGTGCCCGGGCCGACCTTGCCGGTGAAGGAGGCGATGACCTTCTGGGTCGCCTGGCTGCCCGCCGTGGTGCGGCCGGCGATGAAGATGTTGCCGACGTGGTGGGTGTCGACGGCCTGGCTGGAGGACTGCTTGGGGGCGGCGGCGTCCACCCCGACCATGATGAGCTGGCCGACCTTCTCCTCCAGGCTCCAACCCGCCAGCGCTCCGTCGGTGGCCGTCGCGGTGGTCGACGGCGCCGCGCTCGCGGCCGCGGTGGGCGAGGGGGAGGCGCTCGACGGAGCCGGTTCCGGGGTCTTGGGCTGCGCGCTGGGCGAGGAGCCGCCGGTCGACGAGGAGCCGGGGATCAGGGAGCATCCCGCCAGGGAGCCGGCGCCCAGGAGGGCCGCCAGGAGCACTGGTCGCCGGCTCACGTGATGCGGCGGGAGCCGGCTGGGAACAGCGGGGGCGGAAGGCTTCCCTGCGCTCGGAGTGTCAGGCCGATGACGGTCGTTCATGCCGGCCACACTAAGGCAGGTCCCTGGGTGCGTGCGAGGTCAGGACTCTGACGGCCTGTTGTCGCACTGCTCCCGGTGCTACTCCCAGCCCAGCTCGTGGAGGCGCTCGTCGGGGATGCCGAAGTGGTGGGCCACCTCGTGGATGACGGTCACGATGATCTCCTCCTCCAGCTCCTCGCGGCTGGGGCACCAGCGCTCCAAGGGCCCACGGAAGATGAGGATGCGGTCGGGCAGCACCATGGACCAGCCCTCGTCGCGCTCGGTCAGGGGGACGCCGTCGTACAGCCCCAGAAGTGTGGGCAGGCCGGAGTCGTCATAGTCCTCCTCGGTGAGCATCTCCGGGTCGGGCTCGTCCTGGACGAGGACGACGACGTTTTCCATCACCTCGGCCAGGTCGACGGGGATCCGGTCGAGGGCGTCGCCGACGACGTCCTCGAACTCCTGCTGCGACATCCTCGCCGGCTGCGGTTGCCGGGCGCGGTCCGGCTCCCGGTGGTGCTCGTGGCTCACGAGCTCAGCCTGCCAGACCGCCAGGCTCCGGCTCGGTAGGCCTCGCGGGCCGGAATCCCGCCGAAGACCGAGCGGTGAGGAGGGTCACGCTCCTGGGATTTGCGCTGCGGAAGACTGTCCCCTTAGTGTTCATCCCGGTTCGAGGCGCGACGACGTCGAGGCCCCTGGCCCCCATCGTCTAGCGGCCCAGGACCCCGCCCTTTCACGGCGGTAGCACGGGTTCGAATCCCGTTGGGGGTACGGATTCGCACAAGTGAATAACACAGTGAATTCACACTGGCCTCGTGGCGCAGTTGGTTAGCGCGCCGCCCTGTCACGGCGGAGGTCGCGGGTTCAAGTCCCGTCGAGGTCGCGGAAAGGTCGGTCCGATCAGAAATGGTCGGGCCGATTCCATCCCAAGGCTCTGTAGCTCAGTTGGTAGAGCGTTCGACTGAAAATCGAAAGGTCACCGGATCGACGCCGGTCGGAGCCACTGCGAAAGGCCCGGAACCCACAAGGTTCCGGGCCTTCGCTCATTGCTGGGCGGGTTACCGCCCGGAGCGGGAGGTCAGTGCATCCTGCGCCAGGCGGCACGGGCGCTGGCGAAGATCCCGAACAGGAGGCCGGAGACCGGCCAGATGATCCAGGAGATGCCCCAGGCGTCGAAGACGAAGCTCCACAGCAGGTAGATGACCACCATGGCCGGCCAGTAGATGCTCGCCACGAAGCCGACGAACGGATCCTCGTCCTCCTCGCCGTCGGACCTGCGGGAGGAGTACTCGCCGGAGCCGCCGGGGTGGGTGAGAGTCGTGTAGGTGGAGGACGCCCATGCGGCGGGCAGGTAGATGCTCAGGCCCGTCGCGATGATGACCAGCGAGATCGCGACGCCGATACTGGAGAGCTCCGACTGGGGTCCATGATCGGGGGCGAGCATGCTGGTGGCCAGGATCGGCAGCGCGGAGACGATCCACAGGAAGACCGCGATCGTCAGCCGGCGGGTGCGAACCGTCTCATGGTTGAGGCGTTCGCGGACCGCCCAGGCGGTCACCACCGGGTCCGGGGTGAACTTGCCCTCGATGAGGTGATGGACGGAGGAGAAGGCCGCCCGGCGCTGCACCAGCATGCCCACGCCCAGGCCCACGAGCAGCAGGGCGAAGGCGATGCCGATGAAGGAGGCCGTGTTGTCGCTGATGGCTAGCCGCCCGGCTTCGGTCAGGCTTGTCAGGACGATGAGCGCGGTCGGGGCGCAGACGAAGAGGCTGACCGCATGGGCGAGGGTCGAGGCGGTGCTCCGCTTGGCCTGGGCCAGGGCCTGGGCCTCGGGCAGCGTCACCACCGGGTAGGCGGGCCGGCTGGGCCCGGTCGGGGTGCCGGCGGCGGGAGCGGCCTGAGGCTCGGCGTCGGGCCGGATATCCGCGGCGATGCCCAGGACCGGGGCCAGCTCGTGAAGGTTGCCGAAGTCGGTGATGACCTGCCCGACCGCCTCGTTGTGGGTCTTGCCGTGAGCAATGGCGTCGTTGTAGGCGTCCTCCATCATGGCGTGCAGCTCGGCGCGGGCCTCGGTCAGGCGCGGCGTGGCCGGGTAGGGGGCGAACATGGCGTCGAGGAAGGTCTCGATGGCGTCCATCAGGGGACTCCTTTCGCGAAACGGTCGATAAGGGTCTTGGTGTCCTCCCACTCGGACACCTTGGCCGCCAGGTGGGTGGTGCCTTCGGAGGTGAGGCGGTAGTAGGTGCGGGACTTGCCGGAGTCGGAGACTCCCGAGTAGGAGACCGCCAGGCCGCTGGACTCCAGGCGCTTGAGGGCCGTGTAGAGGGTGGTCTGCTTGATGGTGTACTCGCCGTCGGAGACCTCGGTGATGGTCTTGGCCAGGTCGTAGGCGTAGGACGGCTGCCGCTTGAGCAGGGACAGGACGATGAGGTCGATGTAGCCGCGAATGGCATCTGCGCTGATCATGCGAGCCCTCCTTCCTTGGTTCGTGGTGGCGGGTCCCTGAAGTCCTTGTGTGCATCTAACGTACTACGTCACACGTAGTACGTCAAGCGAGTGTTGGAGGGGTGCGGTTCTCACAGCCGGCCATGCGTCACAGCCCAGGTACAGCCCGGCTGCTTAAGGTGGCCCTATGCTCGTCGCAGCCACCACCCCTCCCGCGACCCCCAGCGCAGATCCCAGCGCGAGTCCCTCCATCACCCCCACCCCTGCACCCACCAGCACTCCCACGGGCATACCCCAGGTCAACGTGGACGAGACCGTCAAAGCGGTGACCAAGACGACGAACGACCTGGTCACCATCGCCTGGCACGCCGGGCTGGGCGCCGTCATCGGCCTCGTCATCGCTTTCGTGGTGGTGACGATCCTCAGGTTCATGGGCAGGCGCCGCCTCCTGTACCACGAGATCGTGGAGCTCGGGCGCCGGCCCATCTTCGCCGTCGGCGCCATGACCGGGGCCTTCCTGGGCTCCCAGCTCGCCCTGACCGGGCTGCGGCACGACAAGAGCGACTCCACGACGATGGTCGTCATCGAACGCGGGGTCACCATCGCCCTCATCTTCTCGGTGACCTGGCTCGTCGTCGCCTTCGCCAAGGCCATCGAGTCCACCGTCGTCAAGGGGGCGCAGGCCGGCGGGAACCAGGGGCGCGCCAACCGGGTGACCACTCAGAGCCAGATCATCCGGCGCGTCGCCCAGGTCATCATCGTCATCGCCGGGCTCGTCAGCGCCATCATGACCTTCCCCAGCGTCCAGTTCGCCATGGGCTCGCTGCTCGCCTCGGCCGGTCTGGCCTCCGTCATCGCCGGTATGGCCGCCCGCTCCATGCTCGGCAACGTCTTCGCCGGCCTCCAGCTGGCCACCACCGACGCCATCCGCGTGGACGACGTCGTCGTCGTCGATGATCAGCAGGGCACCATCGAGGAGATCACCCTGACCTACGTGGTCATGCGCACCTGGGACGACCGGCGCCTCATCCTGCCCTCGACCCACTTCACCGAGAACCCCTTCGCCAACTGGACGCGCGGAGGCTCTCAGGCCACCGGCTTCTTCACCCTCGACCTGGACTGGCGCGTGCCCATCGCCTCGCTGCGCGCCGAGCTGGCCCGCCTCGTGGCCGCCTCGCCGGTCTGGGACGGGCGCCAGGCCTCCCTCGAGGTCTTCGACGCCGTCGGCGGTCACGTCACCGTGCGCATCGTCCTGACCGGGGACAACCCCGGTGATGTCGGCGCCCTCAAGTCCTACGTGCGCGAGGAGCTGGTCACCTGGCTCCAGCGGGAGGCCCCCTACGCCCTGCCGCGCACGCGAGTGGAGGTCGAGCAGGTCGAGGTCACCCATGACCTCGACCCCGAGAAGGTGGCCCGCGCCGCCGAGGAGATCATCACCAAGCAGAAGAACGAGACCGCCGGCACCACCACGGCCGCTACGGAAAACGGGGCCGATGCCGCCGTGACCACGGAGGCCGAGGGGGAGAGCGCGGCCCACGGTCTGGGAGCCCGGCGGGCCGTCACCCTGGGACGGGCCATGGGCCGCTCCCTGCTGCACCGCGCCCGGCGCGGGGGACTGGGACCCAGGTGAGCCGGGCTGCCGCTACGTGGCCGACGCCCGAGCGGATGGGTGAGTTTTCGCTGCGTGAACGCAGGTCGCCCGGCGCCGTCGGGCGGGCGACGATGAGCCCATGAGTACCAACGCGAGCAACGACCCCTCTGTGACGCCCGCCGCCGAGCCCCGCGACCCGGCCATCGACCTGGAGGCCGCCGCGCGCACCGACGCCCAGTGGCGCGCCGCCCTGAGCCCCATGGAGTACCACGTGCTGCGCGAGGCCGGAACCGAGCGACCCTTCACCGGGGCCCTGCTCGACGAGCACCGCGAGGGCGTCTACCGCTGCCGCGGCTGCGGCGCCGAGCTGTTCCGCTCCACCACCAAGTTCGACTCCCACTGCGGCTGGCCCTCCTTCTACGACCCCTCCGAGTCCGAGGCGGTCACCCTGAGCACCGACACCTCCCACGGCATGGTGCGCACCGAGGTCCGCTGCGCCACCTGCCACAGCCACCTGGGACACGTCTTCGACGACGCCCCCCAGACCCCCACCGGCCAGCGCTACTGCATGAACTCCGTGAGCCTGACCTTCGAGGAGGAGCAAGCATGATCCGGGTCCTGAGCCTCAACCTCCAGCACGGGCTGCCCGGCGCCGGGGCCGGGGACGGCAGCGCCTCCACCGGCTCGCTGGCCGGCGCCGACATCTCCGACCCCGCCACCGCCCGCGCCGTCATGCGGGCCACGGCCGAGCAGATCGCCGAGCTGGCCCCCGACATCGTTGCCCTCCAGGAGGTGGACCTGGGTCAGGCCCGCTCCGGGCGCCTCCACCAGGCGGCCTTCCTGGCCGAGGAGCTGGGCATGCCGACCTGCCGCTTCTGCGCCAGCTACGCCGGGCCGGTGGTGGGGCTGCGCCGTCGGCCCCTGCGCACCGCGCTGAGCTCGCCGACCGATGATGTCCTGGGGCTGCTGCGCGCCGCCGTCGGGTCCGGGCCGATCGGCTACGGCAACGCCCTCCTGTCCCGCTTCCCGGTCTCCGGCTGGCACGTCAAGCGTCTGGGGCGCGGGGCCTCCAGCGTGGAGAAGCGCGGTGAGCGGGCCTGGGACCCGCGCTCCTACCACGTGTCCACCGCCTCCCAGCGCATCATGGTGGCCGCCACCCTCGAGGTGCCCGAAGGCGCTGGCGGGCCGATCCGCCAGCTGTCGGTCGCCTCCACCCACCTGGCGACCCGCGAGTCCATGGCGGCGCGCCAGCTCGCCGCCGCCTGGGGGGCGCTCGCCGGGCTGCCCGGGCCGCACCTGCTCGTGGGCGACTACAACCTCTCCGCCGAGCAGGTCGAGGTCCTGGGGCTGGGGAGGACCGTGGGGGAGGGGCTCACCTTCCCGGCGGCCGGCCCCAAGCGGCGCATCGACCACGTGCTGACCGACCTGTGGCCCACCGGCCCCGACGGCCTGCCCCTGACCGATGAGGCAGCCGCGGCAGGCGGGAGCCCGCTGCTGCGCGCCGTGGACTGGGGCACGACGTCCTTCATCATCTCCGACCACGTCGGCACCTGGGTGGACCTCGAGCCGGTCGGCTAACGGGCGCCGCCAAGCCCTCTGCCCGCGCGGTCGTACCTTAGGCCGCCTGATCGAGGGTTCAGGGTACGACCGCGAGGGCTACCCTACGAACTCGTCGCGCCGGGGCCTATGAGAGGGGGAGCCCATGACCGATGTGGTGGCGGGACTGGCCGTCTTCGGCGCCGTCATCGCCATCGGCTGGCTACTGGTACGCACCCGTGCCGTGCCGGCCGATGCCGACGGGGTCCTCACCCGCGTCTGCTTCTTCGCCGCCACCCCGGCCCTGCTCGTGACCACGCTGAGCCGCGCCGACCTGACGGCGGTCCTCTCCCGTTCCACCGCCGTGGCCGTGGCCGCCGAGCTCGCGGCCATCGTCTCGGCCTGGTGCCTCCACCGACTCGTGCTGCGCCGCCCCACCGCCGAGGCCACCATCGGCGCGCTCGCCTCCGGCTATGTCAACGCCGCGAACCTGGGGATCCCGGTGGCCGTCCTCGTCCTGGGGGACGCGGCCACCATCGCCCCGATCCTCCTGCTCCAGCTCCTCGTGCTCACCCCGGTCACCTTCACCGTGCTCGACGCCGTCACCCGTCGCGGCAACCCGTCCCGTCTGGCGACCCTGACCGTCCCGCTGCGCAACCCGCTGCTGTGGGGTGTTGTGGCCGGGACCGCGGCGAACCTGGGCGGGGTGAACCTCAAGGAGTGGGGCGGAGGCTACCCGGCCCAGGGCCTGGAGATGCTCGGGCGCGTCGCCGTGCCGCTCATGATGCTGGCCCTGGGCATGAGCCTGGCCGGGGCGCCCCGCCCCCTGCAGAAGCCCGCGCCGGACGAGGCTGACCCGTCCCCGCAGGGCTCGTTGACCCGGTCGGTGCAGTCGGCCCAGTCAGCCCGTCAGGATCAGGAGCCCCAGGTGGCGGAGGCGGGATCGGAGGTGCACGCGACCAGCACCGCGGGAGACCGACTGCCCGGTGTGGAGGCGGTGCCGGCGCTCGGGGCGACGTCGACGACTCATCATGGTGAGGGACGGCGCAGCGGCCTGTGGCTGGCGGTGGGCTGGAAGCTCGCCGTCATGCCGGGGCTGGCCGCCGCCGTCGGACTGGCGGCGGGACTCAGCGGAGCGCAGCTGCTCGCCCCGGTCGTCACCGCCGCCCTGCCCACGGCGCAGAACGTCTTCATGTACGCCTCGCGCTACGGGGCGGCCAAGGACCTGGCCCGCGACGCCGTCCTGTTGACGACGGCCGGATTCGTGCCCGTGGTCCTGCTGGCCGCCGCGATCCTGCGCTGAGCCCATGCGGTCGCACTGCCCGGCTCCGGCTCCGTCGTTGTCGCCGCCTCTTACCGGCGCGGTCGTACCTTATGCCTCGAGGTCGTGGGTTAAGGCTACGATCGCGCGGGCTACCCTACGACCTCGTCGCGCCGGGCCTCTCAGGGCAGCTCGTCGCGGGTGGGAGGATTGGCGCCGGCCCGTGAGACCGTGATGTCGGCGATGGCCGCGGCGTGGCGCACGATCCGCTCCAGGGTCGCGGCGTCCACCGCGCGCAGTGCCTCGCGCCGGTCCGCGCCCACGAGGTCCTCGCTCCACAGGGCGTCCTCCAGACCGCCCATGAAGGAGTCGCCGGCGCCCACCGTGTCCGCCACCACGACGCTCGGGTCGGCGGGCACCTCCAGACGCACCCCCGAGGCGGACAGGGCCAGGGCCCCCTCCTTGCCGCGCGTGACCACCACGACGGCCGCGCCCTTCTTCAGCCAGGAGCGCAGCACCGTCTCCACGTCCGCGTCCTGGCCGTAGAGCCAGGCGATGTCCTCATCGGAGCACTTGACCAGGTCCGACAGGCCCACCAGGCGCTCGACGACCTCGCGGGCGTCCTCGGGCTCACCCATGAGCTGAGGGCGGGCATTGGGGTCGTAGGCGATAGTGGAGGTGGCGCGGGTCTCGCGCAGTACCTGCTCCACGGTGGCGGCGCCGGGAGCCAGGATCGCGGCGATCGAACCGGTGTGCACCAGCAGCGGCGCCTGCCCGTCAGCCAGGGCCGGGCGTGGCGGGTTCCAGTCCAGGTCGAAGACGTAGGTGGCAGCGCGGTCCTCACCGATAGTGGCCTGTGCCGTCGAGGTGCGCGCCGCACCGTCGGCACCCGGAGCCAGACGGACCCCGGAGGCCTCCAAGTGGGCGCGCACCGCCTGACCTCGCTCATCGGTGCCGATCCAGCAGTGCAGCTCAGCGTCGCGGCCCAGACGCGCCAGCCCCAGGGCCACGTTGGCGGGTGAGCCGCCGGGGATGTCCACGGGCTCCTGCCCGGGGTGGATGACGACGTCAACCAGGGCCTCGCCGATGACGAGGGCGAATCCTGGGCGGCCGGGTGCGGTCATGGGTGACTCCTTCGTGCAGGACCGGGGTCCGGTGGTGGTGAGCTGAGACGAGATGTGGGAGGGACGTGAGACGGAACGGGGCAGTGAGAGGACTCGGACGGATGAGGAACGCGGCGGTGCAACACTGCCCGAGAGTGGTTGGCGCGCTGGTCGATGCGCGGGGCCGGAGGACGACTGCCCACAGACTACCGATCCAACGCCGCTCTCAGGGCCCGTCTCGCCCAAGAATGTCCACATCGGTGACAAAGGCCTTCCAACGCCCAGGCCGCATGAACGAGAACCTTGGAATCATGCGGTTGTGTTCCGTCCGGATGAGAGCGGGCCGAGCCTTTGAGGCTTATTCACAGCATCCGTTGAAGGTGCTGTGACCTGCGCAGATGCTGGCGTCGGCTAGCCCTATGAATAAGCCTCTTTGTCTCCGATGCTGGACATCTACGGCTCCCTTCGGGCTTCTGCTGTGGTGCCCGGTGGCGCTCGATCAGTGCGCTACCGCCAGCCGGAGCCCCGGTCAATTCGGTCAGTTCGCCGCGCAGGCGGGCACAAGCGCAGCTCCCGGGTCAATGGCAACGTCGCCAAGACGGTCGATTCGTCGCGCAGGCGGGCGCGCGCGGCCTTGGAGCTGCTGCCCCGGGCGGGTCACGCCCTGTCAGTCCCAGGTCGTGTCAGTCCTCAGGATCCTCCTGGGTGACCGCGGCCAGGCGGGCTCGGGCCTCATCGAGCCAGGTCTGGCAGCGCTGGGCCAGGGCCTCGCCGCGCTCCCACAGCGCCAGGGAATCCTCCAGGGGGACCGAGCCCGCCTCAAGGCGCTGCACGACGGCCACCAGCTCCTCACGGGCCCGCTCATAGCTGAGCGAGGCGACATCCTCGTTGGCACCGGAGGCCCCGCCTGCGGAGGGAGCCGACGACGCTGAAGACCCTGACGATGCTGAGGACGCCGAATAGGCACTGTTCTGGGGCGAGTACTCGTCTGGGTACTGGTCGGAGTACGGGCCGGGGTTCATCTCGGAGCTCACGCCCCGATTCTCGCACGGGCCGGTCCGGGGCAGGGCGGGCCGGACGGTCTGAGGCGGTGTCCGCAGGGTAAAAGTGTCCAAGAGGGACGACTTTGATGGTGCTCCGTCTCAGTGGCGTTCGCATCTGTGCTGGTCAGAGCGTTTTAGTGCGGTACCGACTGGTTGCAAAGGCTCCAAAGTCGTCCCATATGGACAAAATCCGGGCCTGAGAGCCTCCCTGACTTTTGCTGGTTCCGGCCGAAGTGCACCGATACGTCAGCCCGCACTTCTACCCTGCTGCGTCGTTGGAGGCCGTTTCATCGAGGTGTGTCAGCACTTCCGCCAAACCTGCCTGCGCCAGTGCCTCGCGGCCGGCCGCCGTGACCTTGACGGCGCGGGTCCGCTCGATGCGTGCGATCCAGGTGCGATCGAACAGCGCCTGCGTCAGTGCGGTCCCCAGCGGGCCGCCAGCAGCCGGTGGACGGGTTAGGAGGGGCAAGGAGACGCTCATGAACGGATACCGGCGGCGCGGCGCCCTCTTCGCGGCACTGCTCGGCTTCTTCATCGTCATGCTCGACACGACGGTCGTCAACGTGGCGCTGGAGCGGATCGGTGGGGACCTGGGTGCCCGGAGCGCGCGGACGCACCATAGGCCTCGACGACTGAGCCCCAGGGGCCCGTCCGCACGCCCTACGGTGCGTCCTCGGGTCTCCAGCAGGCCACGAGCGGGCACGGTTCCCGAGGTATTGGCGGCGTGCAGTTGCTCTTCAGTCGATATCGGCGGGTCGGGGCTTGGTGGCGCCGACGACCTGGGCGACGAGCCTCCCCCGGGCCAGAACCCCCTCGATGAGGTCGCCCTTCTTGACGTCCTCGGCGCTGGTGATGACCTTGCCGCCGGGGGTGCGCAGAATCGTGTAGCCGCGATCCAGGACCCCCTGCGGCGACAGGGCCGTCAGCCGGGCGTGGTCGGCGCGCAGGTCCGCGGCCGCCAGCGACAGGCGGTGGCTGACCGCCCGGCGCATCCTGTCGCGGGCCTGACCCAGCTCGATCACCCGGTCGCGCACGATTGAGGTGGGGTCGGCCATGACCGGCCGGGCCCGCAGCTGGTCCAGGGCCGCCTGCTCGGCGTCCAGCCGCGAGGAGAGCACGGTGCGCAGGCGCTCGCGGGCCGAGTCCAGGCCCACGGTCTCCTGAGCGAGGTCGGGGACGATCCGGCGGGCGGCGTCGGTGGGGGTGGAGGCCCGGTAGTCGGCCACCAGGTCCAGCAGGGGGCAGTCGGTCTCGTGGCCGATGGCCGAGACCAGCGGCGTGCGGCAGGCGGCCGCGGCGCGCACGAGCCCCTCATCGGAGAAGGGCAGCAAGTCCTCGATGGCGCCGCCGCCGCGGGCCACGACGATGACGTCGATCCGCGCATCGGCGTCGAGCTCCTGGATCGCCCGGGTGACCTCGCCGACGGCGCGCGTCCCCTGGACGGCGACCTCCCGCACATCGAAGGGCAGGCCGGGCCAGCGCAATCGGGCGTTGACCAGCACGTCGTCCTTGGCCCTGGCCTGGCGCCCGCACACGAGGCCCACCTTGCGCGGCAGGAAGGGGAGGGGCCGCTTGCGTTCAGCGTCGAACAGGCCCTCGGCGGCCAGGATGCGGCGCAGCTGCTCGATGCGGGCCAGCAGGTCGCCGACGCCGACGGGCCGGATGTCGTCGGCCTGCAGCTGGAGCGAGCCCCGCTTGGCCCAGAAGGTGGGCTTGGCGCGCACCACCACGCGGGCGCCCTCGCTCAGCGCGGCGCCGGCGCGGGCCAGGACGGCGTCGAGGACCCGGGCGTAGATGGACACCGACATGGAGATGTCGGCGTCCGTGTCCCGCAGGGTGAGGAAGGCCATGCCGGCGCCGGGGCGGCGGTTGAGCTGGATGACCTGCCCCTCCACCCACACCTGGCTCATGCGGGCGACGTACTGGTCGATCTTGGAGGACAGCAGCCGCAGCGGCCACGGGTTCTCCGCGGTGGTGAGGTTCGCTCTCGGTGCCAGCTCCCGGGGGCCGCCGGGGTTGCCGCCCGCGTCGGGGCCGGACGCGCGGCCGGTACCGGGGGAGAGCTGCGGGCTGGGCTGGGAGGGACTCTGGCCTGTCACATGCACCACTGTGCCACGTCCGCCACTGGGGACCTGGGTCCCACTGTGGCACAGTGGTGACCGTGACGACCATCGAGCTCGCCAGCGAGCACACCGACGCCGCGGCCCCCTCTCCCAAGGGTGGCAGGCGGATCCTCATGGCCGCCCCGCGCGGCTACTGCGCCGGCGTGGACCGCGCCGTCGACGCCGTTGAGCAGGCCCTGGCCCACTACGGGGCGCCGATCTACGTGCGCAAGGAGATCGTCCACAACAAGTACGTCGTGGAGACCCTCTCCAAGCGCGGCGCCATCTTCGTCTCCGAGACCGACGAGGTGCCGATGGGCGCCCGCGTCGTCTTTTCCGCCCACGGCGTCTCCCCGGCCGTCCACGCCGAGGCCGCCGAGCGCCGGCTGGACACGATTGACGCGACCTGCCCGCTGGTGACCAAGGTGCACAAGCAGGCGGTGCGTTTCGCGGACAAGGACTACGACATCATCCTCGTGGGCCACACCGGCCACGAGGAGGTCGAGGGCACCCAGGGCGAGGCCCCCGACCACATCCAGGTCGTCAACGGCCCCCACGAGGTGGACCGGGTCGAGGTGCGCGACCCCTCCAAGGTGGTGTGGATCAGCCAGACCACCCTGAGTGTCGACGAGACCTTGGAGACGGTGCGCCTGCTGCGCGAGCGCTTCCCGGAGATGATCGACCCGCCCGGCGAGGACATCTGCTACGCCACCCAGAACCGTCAGGCCGCGGTCAAGCAGATCGCCCCGAAGGTGGACCTCATGATCGTGGTCGGCTCCGGCAACTCCTCGAACTCGGTGCGCCTCAAGGAGGTGGCCCTGGAGGCCGGTGCGGGCGCCGCCCACCGGGTGGACTTCGCCAGCGAGATCGACCCGTCCTGGTTCGACGGCGTCGAGACGGTCGGCCTGACCTCGGGCGCCTCGGTGCCGGAGATCCTGGTGCGCGAGGTGGTGGAGCGCCTGGCCGAGTTCGGGTTCGACGACGTCGAGGAGGTGCGCACCACCACGGAGAAGATCTCCTTCTCCCTGCCCAAGAACCTGCGCGCCGACCTCATGGCGGCCCGGGGCGCCGCGTCCCCCCACACGCGCCGTGAGCCGGCCGCCGACCACACCTGCTGAGAGCGCGCCGCCGCCGGTTGCGGGGCCAGTCGCAGGGCCGGCCGTGAGCGTCAGCACACGCCCGGGTGCGTGAGACAGGTCGAAGGTGAACGTCGGGTTGCATGTTTGACCATTACCCTCGGTCGGGTGACACACTCCCATGACGAGTCGGCCCCCAGTGACCCTCCCCCTGCCGCGTCGGGCGGGCGGTCCGCCGCCGACGGCGCCGGCAGCTCCGACAGTGCTGACAGTTCCGACCCCGTAACCTCGCCAGATCCTGTCGGCGCGGTGGTCTCCGGCGCCTCCGGTCAGGTCTCCAACGAGGCCCTGGAGGAGGACGGCGGGCTGCACCGGAGCCTGACCAGCAGGCACATGCAGATGATCGCCATCGGCGGCGCCATCGGCACGGGGCTGTTCGTGGCCTCGGGCGCCACGGTCTCCACGGCCGGCCCGGGCGGAGCCCTGGTGGCCTATGCGGCCATCGGCCTCATGGTGCTGCTGCTCATGCAGTCCCTGGGTGAGATGACGGCGCACATGCCGGTGGCCGGCTCCTTCCAGACCTACGCCACCCGGTTCGTCAGCCCCTCCTTCGGCTTCGCCATGGGCTGGAACTACTGGTTCAACTGGGCGATCACGGTGGCGGCCGAGCTGGTGGCCGCCGGAATCGTCATGGGCTACTGGTTGCCGGGGGTGCCCTCGTGGATCTGGGCGGCACTGTTCCTGACCCTGTTGACGACGCTCAACGCCCTGTCGGCCCACGCCTTCGGGGAGGGGGAGTTCTGGCTGTCGGCCATCAAGGTGGTGACGGTCGTCGTCTTCCTCGTGGCGGGGCTGGCGATGATCGTCGGCATCATCGGTGGGAGGTCCCCGGGCTTCAGCAACTGGGTCGTCGACGACGCGCCCTTCCACGGCGGGATGCTGGCGATCGTGTCGGTGTTCATGGTGGCCGGGTTCTCCTTCCAGGGCACCGAGCTGGTGGGCGTGGCGGCCGGTGAGGCCCGCAACCCGCGCCGGGACGTGCCCAGGGCGATCCACACGGTGTTCTGGCGGATCATGATCTTCTACATCGGGGCGATCACGGTCATCGGCTTCCTCATCGCCTTCAATGATGGCCGGCTGCTGCACACCGAGACCGAGGACGTGGCCTACTCGCCCTTCACCCTGGTCTTCGAGCGGGCGGGGATCGGGGTCGCGGCGGCCCTCATGAACGCCGTCATCCTCACCGCGGTGCTCAGTGCCGGTAACTCGGGACTGTACGCCTCGACCCGCATGCTGCACTCGATGGCTCTGCAGGGGCAGGCGCCGGCCTGGTTCTCCTACGTCAACCGCCACGGGGTTCCGGTGCGGGCCCTGGGGGCGACGGCGCTGGTGGGGGCGGCCGGCTTCCTGACCGCCGTGGTGGGGCAGAACACCGCCTACGCCTGGCTGGTCAACGTCTCCGCCCTGTGCGGGTTCATCGTGTGGCTGGGGATCGCCGCGTGTCACTTCCGCTTCCGGCGCGCCTACGTGCTCCAGGGCAATGACCCGGCCGACCTGCCCTACCAGGCGCCCTGGTTCCCGCTGGGGCCGGTCCTGGCCTTCACCCTGTGCGCCCTGGTGGTTCTGGGCCAGAACTATGAGGCGGTCTTCAAGGGGCAGCTGGTGGAGGTGCTCTCCTCCTACATCGGCCTGCCGGTCTTCGGGGCCATCTGGTTGGGGCACCGTCTGGTGACCGGGTCGCGCACGGTGCGCCTGGAGGAGGCCGACGTCTCCGGCGCTGTCATTCGCGAGCGCCACTGAGTCCTCAGCTCAGACCCGCTGAGCCCGGCTGAGTTCCGCGTCTGCTGGGCTCATGTCCTGAAAGCCCCATGACCGACGTCGGGGCACCGATCATCCGACCGGTGCCCTGACGTCGGGTTCAGGGGGCGTTGCATTCACTTGCGGCCGGTGACGCTCAGGTAGACGGAGATTGAGACGATGGCGGCGACGAGTGACAGGGCCCACTTGATCCAGTCCCCGCCCGGGGTGTCGGCGACGCCGAAGAGACTGGCGACTGCGCCTCCGATGAGTGCGCCCACAGCGCCCAGCACGATGGTCCACAGGACCGAGATGTTCTGATTCCCGGGCATGATGAGTCGGGCGAGGGCGCCGAAGATCGCGCCGGCGATGATCATTCCGATGAATGACAGCATGGTGTCTTCCTCCGAGAAGGTCCGATGAGGCGGAGATATCCGCTAATCGGGCATTGAAACGTTCTGGCAGCGTGTCAACCAGTCATGAGATGGGAGACGACGCTCCCTGATAGACGCCATGGAAGCGTCAATCGTCACGGGTTGAGAATATGGCATGCGTTACGTCGTCGTGGGGGCCGGTTGCCCGTCGGCGGTGAGCTCGGGTGCGGTGAAGGTGCGCACCTGAGCGGCGTCGGCACTGATGAGCGTGGGGGAGTCCACCTGCTCCCCGAGGGTCTCCAGGGACCGGGCGGTCACCAGGAGACGGTTCTCCATGGAGCCGACCGCCTTGTTGTAGGCGGTGACGCTGCGCCGCAGTGCCCCGCCCAGTGCGTCGAGGTGACCGGCGACGGTCCCCAGACGCTCGTAGAGGGTACGGCCGAGCTCCAGCAGCTCGCGGGCGTCGTCGTTGACGGCGGTGCGGGCCCAGGCCGTGGCGCAGGTGCGCAGCAGGGTCAGCAGCGACACGGGTGAGGCCAGAGCGACGCCGCGCCCCAGCGCGTGCTCCAGGAGAGCGGGGTCCGTCTCCAAGGCGGCCGAGAGCACGGCCTCCGCCGGGACGAAGAGGACCACGAGCTCGGGGGAGTCCCCCAGGGCCCGGTCGTAGCGGCGCGCAGCGAGCTGGTCGACGTGCCCGCGCAGCGCCCTGGCATGAGCCTCCAGGAGCTGCCCGCGCCGCTCCTCGTCCTGGGAGCCGGCGCCCTGGACGACGGTGGCCGCCAGGTAGGAGTCCATGGGAGCCTTGGCGTCCACGGCGAGGTACCCGTCCCCGGGCAGGTGGACGACGACGTCGGGCCGGGAGCGGCCAGCCGCCCCCTCACCGGCGGCCGAGCCTGCCGAGCCTGCCGAACCCGCCGAACCTGCCGAGCCCACTGAGCCCGGTGGACCCACCGGCCCACTGCGCCGCTGAACCAGCGCCCCGATGGTGCGCTGCTCGGAGAAGTCCACGTGCCGCATCATCCCGGAGGCCTCCAGGACCCGGGCCAGCTCGACCTCACCCCACATGCCGCGCGCCGAGCGTGAGCGCAGCGCCCCCTCCAGGCAGGCCGTGGAGCGGGCCAGGTCCTGCTCGCGCAGGGCGGTGGCCCGCAGCTGCTCGGTCAGGGCCGCGTGCTGCTCGGCCCGCTGCCTCTCCAAGGACTCCACCCGGGCCCCCACCTGCTCCAGCTGACTGCGCACGGGTGCGAGTGCCCGCAGCACGGAGCCGTCCCGCTCGGCACGCTCCTCGGCCACCTGGGTGCGTGAGGACAGCTCCTCGGCCCGGGCCCGCCACTGGGCGGCCTGCGCGCGCAGCTCGACCACCTGCTCGCCGGCCGACTGGTGCGCGGCGGTGCGCCGGGCGAGCGCGCCGAGGTAGCCGATGACCGCCCCGATCACCAGGCCGACGAGGAGCAGCAGGATGGGAAGAAGGACCGCTGAGGAGCTCATGAACCGATGGTGCCCCCGAGGTGCGACATCTATTCCGCACCCTTGAACCCCACGGCGCCCTCCCCGCAGGTCGCCCCGGCCGGCTGGTTCGGCCGACCCACCCGCCTGCCGACGGGACCGCACGGTCCCACCTCACCGATCCGGCCCACCCACCCTGGTCCGCGGTTCCGGTCCGCTCCGGCGTCGTCGGGCACGGTTCTCCCAGCCGTGTACCAACCGGCCGTTCGGATATGGGGCAACAGTCCTGCGTCCCGCCTGATCCTCCCTACGGCGGGGGTGAGGAGACCAAGAGCACTGTCCTTCTGCTACCCCAGGATGATGGGAATTTGAGCAGGTGGTGCCATGCTTACCGGACGTGAGCCTCTTGCGCAGCATCCCGCTGACCAGCCTACGAACGATCGTGGTCGTGCTGGTCCTCGCCGTTCTGACCACGATCGTCACCGCGGTCCTCCTGCCGCGAACTGTTCCGGCCACCACGCGCGCCAGCAGCGCGGACAGGCCCACCCGACTCGCCCGCCCCGCACTGCGCACGGTGCTGCGGGCCGTGGGCCGCTATACGGCGCGCACCGTCATGGTGGGCGTGCCGGTGGTGCTCGTCATGGTGCTCGCGGGCCTGCTCATCAACCGGCCCATGCACTACGTGCGCACCGTCGGCGACGTCGTCGAAGCCATGGCCCCTCGCACCCAGGTCACCTCGCGCATCGCGCCCCTGCCGCAGGCCTCCGCCTACGACGCCGTCCCAGCCTCGGCCTGGAGGGCATCCTTCCACGACGTCGGCGACGGCTCGCAGGAGGCCACCTGGACCGGCCCGGTCAGCGGCATCAAGCTACCGGTGCGCGTTGTCCTGCCGGCGGGCTACCGGCCCGACGACGGCCGCACCTACAACGTCCTTGAGGGGCTCCACGGCTGGGTCGGCGACCCGCAGTCCCTGGTGACGGGCATCGCCTCACCCCAGCGGCTCCAGGAGGCGATCGACGCCGGCCGTATCCCGCCGTCGATCCTGGTGTTCCCCTCGCTCAACGTGGACGGCGGCCAACCCGACTGCGTCAACATTGCCGGCCGCCCGGCTGTGGGGACCTGGACCGCGGAGGAGATTCCCCGCATGATCCAGGCGACCTTCCCCAATGTCACCACTCAGAGGTCCGGCTGGATGATCATGGGGATCTCGGCGGGCGCCTACTGTGCGGCCCGGACCGCCTATGACGTCCCGCAGCGCTTCGGCGCGGTGGGGGTCATGTCCTCCTACGACCAGCCCGGTGAGGGCCTGCTGGCGCACAGCGGTAAGACGCTCCAGGAGCAGAACGGGCTGTCCACGATGCTGGGAAAGCGCGAGCCCGACGGCATGCGCTTCTACGTCCTGGGGGCGCAGGACGACTCCTCCGGTGCGGCCCGGGCCGCCTGGCTCATGGATGACGCGGTGCGCAAGCCGGACTCGTTGACGGCTGATACCCCGGCCACGGGCGGGCACTCCTGGACCTTGTGGAGCAACTACTTCCCGTCGTTGCTGACGTGGTGGGGCTCGGATCCGGCAGTGTTCAAGGCGGCCGGCCTTCCGGCGCCTGAAGGCGATACGTGGGCCAAGGCCACCGCCGCCGGCGTGAAGCCGCTGTCGGAGACGCCCAAGGACCAGCGCGTGGTGGGGTCGGTCTCGCCGGTGCGTGCCATGCCTTTCGAGATCAACGGCCTGGGCACGATCATCGTGGCCGTGGTCGCCTCGCTGGGGGCGCTGGGGGCCGTCATATTCTGGTCGCCCCGCTGGGGCCGACGGCGCGACGGCGGCAAGCGGTCGGTGGCGCGGCTGGGTGGCGCGATCCTGGGGCGCGTCGTGGTGATCCTGGTGACGGCGGGCCTGGTCGCGGTGACGGCGGGGATCGGGGCCAACGCCAGCGGGGGCTTCTACACCTCGTGGCGTGATCTGCGGGCCTCGGTCCGAGTGAACGAGAACGCCGGTAAGTGAGTGGGGGGGGGCGTCGACGGCGTGACCCGGCCGGGCGACGCCGTCGGGGCGCACGGTGTCGGAAGGGCCGTCTAAACTCTGCTGCGTGGCACTTACCATCGGAATCGTCGGACTGCCCAACGTCGGCAAGTCCACCCTGTTCAACGCTCTGACCCGCGCGACCGTCCTGGCCGCCAACTACCCGTTCGCGACCATCGAGCCGAACGTGGGGGTTGTGCCCCTGCCGGATGCGCGCCTGGACAAGCTCGCCGAGCTGTTCCACTCTGCGAGAGTGGTGCCGGCGACGGTCTCCTTCGTGGACATCGCCGGGATCGTGCGCGGCGCCAGCGAGGGCGAGGGGCTGGGCAACCAGTTCCTGGCCAACATCCGCGAGGCGGACGCCATCTGCATGGTGACGCGCGCCTTCGAGGACCCGGACGTGGTCCATGTGGATGGGAAGGTGGAGCCGGCCGGGGACATTGAGACGATCAGCACCGAGCTGGTGCTGGCGGACATGCAGACCCTGGAGAAGGCGATCCCGCGCCTGGAGAAGGAGGTGCGGGGCAAGAAGACGGAGCCCGTGGTGCTGGAGACGGCGCAGGCGGCCCTCAAGGTCCTGGAGGAGGGGACGCTGCTGTCCGCCGGGGCGCAGGCCGCCGGGATCGACGCGGAGGTGCTCAAGACCTTCCAGCTCATGACCACCAAGCCGTTCATCTACGTGTTCAACATGGACGACGCCGGGATGAGCGACGAGGCCCGCCAGGCCGAGCTGCGTGAGCTGGTGGCGCCGGCGGAGGCGATCTTCCTGGACGCCCAGTTCGAGGCCGAGCTGGTGGAGCTGGAGCCCGAGGAGGCGGCGGAGATGCTGCATGACAACGGGCAGGAGGAATCCGGCCTGGACAAGCTGGCCCGGGTCGGCTTCGACACCCTGGGGCTGCAGACGTACCTGACGGCGGGGGAGAAGGAGTCCCGCGCGTGGACGATCCGCAAGGGCGCGACGGCGCCCCAGGCGGCGGGCGTCATCCACACGGACTTCGAGCGAGGCTTTATCAAGGCCGAGATCGTGAGCTACGACGACCTGGTCCAGTACGGCAGCGTTGCCGAAGCCCGCGCTCACGGCCGAGTGCGCATGGAAGGAAAGGACTACGTCATGGCCGATGGGGACGTGGTGGAGTTTAGGTTTAACGTATAACTCGGCTGCGTAAGCGGTTAGAGACGGGCGAGTGAACGTCTCTAACCCGACTATATGAGGGCGCCTCAGCGGCATAGTCTCTGAGGACCAGAGGCCGACCTGAGGCGCAACACACAGTGTAGCGCGAAACTGAATGATATTCGAGGACGGTTGTGTGAGATGGATCTAGTTAACTGGGTCACACGGGAGCGATTCAACGAATATATGGTTGCAGCCAATCATGATGTTGAAGCAGCACAGGAGCTGTACGAATGGAATGTTGCTGTTTCCGCAGCCTTCTTTGAGGTTATCTCACAGGTTGAGGTGGTGCTGAGGAATGCGGTAGATAAGGCTCTCCGACCGCTTGAGGTTCCGGAGAGTGCTCGGCTGGAAGTCAGTGGTGGATGGTGGTTTGCCAACCCTGCCTTTCTGGACGAAAAGTCCGAACTCACCTACTTTAAAGCTGCGATGGATCACTTAGGAGGAAAAGAAAAGGCGAAATTGGTGACTCGCGACAAAGTGTTTTCGTCGATGACCTTTGGGATTTGGGAAAGTATCTTCGGGCCTTCCCATGAGCAGCTTTTTCGAAGTCACCTTGTCTACGCTTTTCCGAACCGCGACCGTAAGGGGTTCAAGCGTGGTGTAGTTCATAAGAATGTTCGAAGTTTACGAATTCTTCGGAATAGGATAGCGCATCACCAAGCGATTTTTGAACTACCTCTCGAAGAGCGGTTTGAGCAGGCGATGGATCTGATGAGGTGGATCGATCCTGAATTGGAGCAGTGGATTCGCGGACTGTCTCGCGTGCCGGACCTTTTGGATGGAAGGCCTGCTGCGGCGGAATCGATGGCTGTCATTGTGTCGGCTAAAGAGGCGTGGCCTTTTTATGAAGAACATGGAGTATATATCTGCCAGCCTGGCAGATATTTCCGCCAGATTAGCCATATTGGATTCTATTGTGATGGTGCGGTGCAGCGTGAGATTCCCAAGATTATTGAACGTATAGACCGAGTGGCGTGGACCCCAGAAGAAATATATAATCGATTCATGAAGGGGTCTTGGCGCGACTTACGCATTGCTAATATTATCAAGGCTGGTCGCGACTATGGGTGGTCTGATGGTGAATATCAACTTTTCTTTCTGACTCGACGAGATCAGGATGATCGTAACAAAGGGCATGTAACGCTTGACTCTAAACTCCAGAATCGACGCACCGGGCGGGGGAGCGCGTGGGTTCATCGTCAGCGATACGTTAGTGTTACGGCGCTGCGGTCTGCCGTGTCGCTTGCTGATCTCGATCAAAAGTAGTGTTTTGAGTGTGGTAAGGTTTTCCGTGTGAGTTCGGTTCCGGGTGGCGGGAATGAATAAGTCTCGAGGTATTGCCGTGGATGAGCATCTTCTTTGTGGGTGATGCGTTGGCGACGGTCAGATCCGGGCGTGGGTCGATGAGGTGGAGACGGGCAACGACAATTGGCGGCTGCTGAGGCCCGCCGTAGGGTGCCCACCAGCCGAGCGTGGGCCCAGCGTAGTTGCGCAGATCACCTCGCCGAGGAACTGAAGGTTATTCACGCATCTGTCGAAGGTGCTGTGACCTGCGCAGATGCCAGTGTCGGCTAGCCCTGTGAATAAGCCTCACTGTCTGCCACGCCACTCAAGCGTGTTGCAGATGAGGGAGATGCGGAGTGGTCGGTGTCGTTTGACCTGTTGGCAAGCGAAGGACTTGCATCGTTGATGCCGCCTTGCACCAACTGGACGGTTCGTCTTAGCGGTGACACTGCTTTCTGCAATGCGTAGACTTGGCGTATGGAGACTCTGGATGTCGACCGGGTGAGGCTGGACGCGCTGTGCCGTCGCTTCGGGATCGCGCGCCTCGACGTCTTCGGATCCGTCGCTCGTGGAGAGGATGGCCCAGGAAGTGATGTCGATCTTGAGGCTTATTCACAGGGCTAGCCGACGACGGCATCTGCGCAGGTCACAGCACCTTTGACGGATGCCGTGAATAAGCCTCCTTCTCTACGAACTTGCTCAGGGGTGATCGCTCGGTTGGGAGATCGAGGACCTATCGCAGGATCTTGCCGACCTGCTCGGACGCCCCGTCGACTTAGTGTCACGGAAGGCGCTGCACCAGCTGATCCGTGACCAGTTCCTTGCGGACACGAAACAATTTTATGTGGCGGCTTGAATCTCTTTACCTGAGAGAGATGCGGGATGCGATATCCCGCATCGTCACCCTCATTGACGGAGTCCCGGTCGCTAGTGACCTCGAGGACGACCGGGTGAAGGCTGACGCTCCATCTTGGAACTTCACGATTCTTGGAGAGGCGGCGGCGAAGCTGCCTGAGGAGTTTCGTGTAGGTCACCCGGAAATCATCTGGCGTCGATCCATCGGTCTGCGCAATCGAGTCGTGCACGGGTATTGGTCAATCGACGTCGACATCCTGGTGACGACGGCACGCAACGATCTTCCTGAACTCGGCCGGCAACTTGGCGCCCTGTTATCCGGCATGGAGCCGTAGCGAATCGCAACCCCGGAAGTCAGTCGTGCCCTGCCGCCGCCGTCGCCCCGCTCAGGGTGACGCCACGACCGGCTGGCCCTCGCTGGGCCGGATCACCACGGAGCCCGGGCCGTGGAAGGCCAGCTGGAAGGACTCGCCCGAGCCGCGCCCAATGAGAGAACCCAACGTGAAGCTGCTCTTGATCTGCGGCTGCAGGTTCGCCGACCAGCAGGTCGCCGCCTGCGGGGCAGCGAAGGTCGGTTGCCGCGAGCAGTTCAGAAGCATCCGCGGGCTGTCAGAGGGCGGGGCCGTTGTCTGATTCGGTGGTGGTGTCTGGCTGCCGAGTGTTGTGGTAGAGGGGAAGACTCTGCGACCGAGTTTCGTATACGATATTGCCATGGGTGAGCACCTTCTCCACGGACGTCGCGTTAGCGACGAGCAGATCCAGGCCTGGGCTGACGAAGCTGAGGCCGGCTACGACCTTCAACAGCTGCCCCGTCCGACTCCTGGTCGGCCCCCAGTCGGGCGGGGGCCCGGCACGGTTGTGACTGTCCGACTCGACGAGGAGCTTCTTGCTGCGTTGCTGAAGCGCGCCGCTGATGAGGGGATTACGAACCGGTCGGAGGCCGTGCGAGCCGCTGTCAAGCAATGGGCTCATGTCGCTGCCTGATATCCATCGGTCTGCCCGCAAGCACTATGCGACGGACCATCTCGGCGATGAGGATCTGCGCCACGCTTACGGTCATGTGCTGAACTCGCGTCCTCTGGACGATGAGGATGATCCGCGTCGATGGATTGTTCTTGGAGCCGATGAGTCCGGAAGAGTGCTGGAGCTCGTGGTCCTTGTTTTCGACGACGGCTATGAACTGCTGATACATGCCATGAAGGCTCGGAAACAGTTCATGCATGAGATTCACTCAGGTAGTGCCGATCTCTCTGTGATCTGACCGATTCAGGCAGGCTTCACGTTGCCGTTGCGCGGCTACTGGAGTTGCTTACTCCGTCGTTGTCGCCTCGCTCAGGACGACGTCACCTCTGGCTGGCTCAGGCGTCCGAGGGGCGATCTTCAGTTGCCGGAACCGTCGTCCACTCCAAGTTCGCTGAACCGTACGACGAGCAACATCGCCACAACCATTGGTTCAGGCTACGATAGTCGTCATAGTGAACGGGGGAACATGTCGGGCTACAGGATCAACCGTCAGGTGACGGAGTTCGGAGAGCACGTGCGTGGGTGGCGCATGGTGCTCGGCCTGACCGCGCAGCAGGTCTCCGAGCGAGCGGGCATCACCCGTGACACCCTGCGCAAGATCGAGTCGGGCAACCCCAACGTCAGCTTCAATAGCGTCACCCAGGTGCTGCGCGCCCTGGGCATCCTCGACCAGCTTGTCGACGCGGCCGACCCCCTGGCCAGCGACATCGGTCGTCTCCGCGCCGGCCGCCTCACTAGAAAGCGCGCCCGATGACCACTATCGAGATCGACGGGCTCCTGGCTATTGCAAACGACTACCGGCTCACTCAATCGGAGGCGCGGGAGCGAATAAGACGCATCGCTGCGTCCCTGTCAGGATGGCGGGGCCAGGCGCGGGCGAACCGAGTCCCTGAGCGGGAGATCACCATGATGTCCGAGTTCATCGAGCCTCGCCTGGAAGCCCTCACCCGAGCCGCGCACGCCGAGAATTGAAACGGCATCTCGTGAAGCGAATCGGGTATCCCCAGGGGCGCTGAAGGAAGCGTCAGTAGGCTTTGCCCGGCCCAGACTCCGGCCCAGGCCCGGTCGGGCGTAGTCCCGACCTGGCTCGCACGTGGTCGCGTCCCGGAGTGACTGCGTCCCTCTCTTAGGCCAGCCGCAGCCCGCCCACCTCACTCATCCCAGGAAGGGAACCCGGCAGCCTTATGACCATCGAGATGATCGTCGCCCTCATCGGCGCCTCGGTTGTCGCCTACGCGATCGTCAACAGGTTCCGCCTCATGGCCCCAGTACTTCTCATTGCTGCCGGCGTGGGAGTCGCGCTGCTTCCGGTGGGGGAGGAGATGCACCTGCCCAGCACGGTGGTCCTCACGATCTTCCTGCCGATCCTCCTGTACTGGGAGTCGCTGTCCGTCTCCCTCAACCGCATGCGGCGAAGCCTGCGCGGCATCATCCTCAGCGCCACGGTGCTCGTCGCGATCACGGCCGCCCTCATCACCCTCATCGGCGTCCTCACGGGTCTGAGCGTGGGAGCCGCTCTCCTCATCGGGGCCTGCCTCGGCCCCACCGACGCCACCGCCGTCTCCAGCCTGGGACGAGGCATCAACCCCAACGGCCGCACCGTTCTTCAGGCCGAGTCGCTACTCAACGACGGCACCGCGCTGGTCATTTTCACCATCGCCCTCCAGACTGCGCAGGAATCCTCCGGCGTCACGGTCGGCCTCGTCGCCAAGGACATCCTGTTGTCATTCGGCGGAGGAATCGGTGCAGGGGTCCTCGTCGGCGCGGCAGTCACGAAGATCGGCATTCGGGTCCGCACCATCACCGACGACCCCATGCTGGCGACGATCACCGCCTTGGCCACCCCGTTCGTCACCTTCTTCCTCGCTGAGGAGATCGGTGGCTCGGGCGTGCTCGCCGTCGTCACCTGCGACATCGTCATCTCCCGCTTCGCCGCCCCGCACACGTCCCTGGGCTCCCGAGTCCTCGGCATCCTCTTCTGGACGATCCTCACCCACATCCTCAACACCATTCTCTTCGTCATGGTGGGAGTGGCGCTCCCCGGCATCGTCGCTGAGCTCCCTCGCGCCGACCTCGTGCGCGGTCTCATCCTCATCCCCATCATCTACATCGCCATGGTCGCGGGAAGGTTCGCAGGCCAGCACCTCATCATCTACTTCATCCGTGCCCTCGACCGCCGTCCCGAGCAGCGCATGCGCCGCACCAATATCCGCGGCCGCATCGTCTCCACGGTCGCCGGTTTCCGCGGCGCGTTCTCACTGGCGATGGCACTGTCCATCCCCGTCTCCTTCGACGGCGCCGCCTACACCGAGCGCAACCTCATCATCCTCGTCGTCGCCGGCGCGCCCCTCCTGTCCCTCCTCATCCAGGGCATCGCCCTGCCCTACGTGGTCCGCTGGGCCAACGCCAGGCCCTCAGCCGGCGCACAGACCGCCGAGTCAGTCGAGTCGCAGGAGACCGAAGCCCTCGCCGACATCCTCGCCGGCACCATCAGTCAGCTCGATGTCATCGCCGAACGCGGGGGCGTCGACGACGACGCAGCCATCGAGGCGGTGCGCGCCGACTACGCACGTCGTCACGACTCCGTGCTCAACTCGGCCACAGAGAGTGAGGCCGACGTCTATAGCCGCCAAGAGAGTACCCTGCGGCTCGCCATCATCGAGCACCTGCGCGAGCGCGTACACGGCCTGCGCTTCGCCGGCCGCATCGACGACTCCACCGCCTCGCGAGTCAACCGGCGCCTCGATGTCGAGACCCTCCACATCAACGGCCCCCTCGACGTCGAGTAGACCGACTTCCTTGCATCCGGCAAAGCTGCCTCCGACTGGGATCACGTTCCGATGACGGCGGTATTCCAAGGATTTGGGCAGGAGTAGTCTTGCGTCGCCCCAACTCTCGAACATCCCAGAACGGAGCCCATGCGATGACGCATGATGAATCCTCCAACCCGCTCGTGCCTGCCGACGATGCCGTCGAGTCCTCGACCAGCGACGACGAGCCCCTCTCCGACATTGTGTCCGAGCAGGACGAGCAGGCCCAGAAGTTCGCTGCCGAGTTCCTCAAGATGGTCATCCGACTCCGCGGCGTCCAGATCGACCGGGACGACTACCTGCGTCAGGAACTGCGCAAGCTTGGCACTGACGACGACACTATTGCCCTGGCGCTGGAGACCACCCCGGTCCAGGCCGGCCTCACCCTGGCCCAGCTCGACGGTCTTACGGCCGCCACCATCACCTTCGAGACCCGTAAGTCCGCTGCGATCTCGTTCGCTGCTGGGCTGCCGGGAGGTTTTGCGATGCTCGCAACCATCCCCGCCGATGTTACCCAGTACTACGTCCACGCCTTCCGGGTTATGCAGAAGCTCGCCTACATCTACGGCTGGAAGGACTTCCTGGGCGACCTCAACGAGATCGACGACGAGACACTCGGCAAGATGAGTCTCTTCCTGGGGATCATGTTGGGGGTCAGTGGGGCGGCATCATCCCTGACGACCTTCGCCAAGCAGATTGCCCGCCCGGCACTCCAGAAGCAGATCGCCAAGCAGACCCTGACCAAGACCGCCTGGTACGGGCCCATGAAGCAGACGCTCAAGCTCATCGGAATTAAGGTCTCCAAGGACTCCTTCGCCAAAGGTGTCACTAGGACGGTGCCCGTGATCGGCGGCGTCATCTCCGGCGGGATGACGCTTGTGGCGCTTAAATCCCAGTCAACCCGCCTGCACAAGCACCTGCGCGAGATACCCCCGCCGGGTGTCGACGCCGCTGAATACCTCGCTGCACTTGACGACCTGGGCGCCCAGGCCGATGAGCCCCGTGTGCTTACCGCCGCACGGGAGAAGGTTAAGGGTGCCACCGACGAGGCGTCCGCCTGGGTCAAGGGGGCAGGCGGCTCGCTGCTGCGCAAGGTCCAGCGACAGCCTTCCGACCAGTGACATCGATCGCTCCGCGCTGCTCGCTTCACCAGAGTGTGTCCAACAAGTACCTGCGGTCATGTCACCCCGCCTGAACCTCGCCGGCTCACCTCACTGGATGTGAACGTCGGTGGCGCACGCATGGTGAAGTAGTTGGGCTCCCCTGCCGGCGGCTCCGGCAGCTCTCGCCACCTTGCCACCATCCGAGGCGAAGGGACCGATACGATATTCCAATGCCGTGTGAAACCAGTGGAATGGCGGTGACCGTCAGTGCCGATGAAGCAAGCCGGACGCTGCCGGTGCTCATCGACCGCATCGCCACCAGTCACCATGCCGTCGAGATCGTCTCGAGCAACGGCCGATCGGTTCTCATGCCTGCCGACGAGTACACGAGCTGGCAGGAGACCGCCTACCTCTTCCGGTCTCCCAAGAACGCTCGCCGTCTGCTCGACGCATACGAACGGGCTCTCACGGACTCTCGCGCTCGAACCCGACCTCATTGCAGCGGCGCTGGAAGGAGCCGGTGTCCAAATCGGTGACAAAGGCGCCTCGGTGTCGTCAGTGCGGGAGAACAAACGTTGGAATTATGCGGTTTCTTCTCGCCCGTTCTGCTCTGTTCCAGGCCTTTGTCACCGATTTGGACATCGCCGGGCGTCTCGTTGGTGAGGGCGGAGGGCTGCTGGGGCCCTTCAGCAACTCCGGGTCCACCTGGGCTCGATCCGCACCAGCTCACCTCGCCGGAGGTGCGCATCGGTCACGCACGCTGTCTGCGTTGTCTACGCCACCGACTGCAGCGGCACGATGCTGTCGAGCTGCTCGCGCAGGGCCCGGCGCTCAAGCCTGAGCTCGTAGTGGCTCTGCAAGTTCATCCACAGCTCGGCAGATGTGCCGAAGTACTTGGCCAGTCGTACAGCGGTGTCCGCAGTGATGCCGCGCTTGCCGTGCACGATCTCGTTGATGCGACGCGGGGGCACGCCGATGGCCGTGGCGAGCTTGTTCTGGGTGATCCCGAACCCCTCAATGAAGTCCTCCATGAGGACCTCGCCCGGGTGAATCGGGTCGATCCGGTCAGCGTCAGTGGTAGTCGGCGAGCTCGACATCATCCGCACCTCCTTCATGCCAGGTGAAACAGAGTCGCCACTGGGCGTTGACCCGAATGCTGAACTGGCCACGTCGATCGCCAGTCAGCCGCTCAAGCCGGTTGCCCGGTGGGATGCGCAGGTCTTCGACATCGGCTGCTGCGTGCAGAAGCTCCAGTTTGCGTAGCACGGCGGGCTGGAGCGACTTGTCAAGGGCGCGAACGTATTCCTCGCGCCACACTCGCTGGGTCGCCTTGTCCGCGAAGGACCTGATCACAACGACAGGGTATAACGGAGGTCGTTAATAACGCTAGTAGTTAACAGCGGGAGCAGGAAGGCGATGTTGAGCCGGGTGTGTGAGTGCGTCAGCGAACGCTGACGCCATCGGATCGTCTGCAGTGACGGCCGATGGCTTCATCCAGGGGGCCACGGTCGGTCCTCCTGTGTCATGGAAGTGGTTCAGTGTCCAAATCGGAGACAAAGGAGTCCCGGTGTCGTCCGCTCAAGCGAACAAACGTTGGAATCATGCGGTTTCTTCTCGTCCGTTCTGCTCTGTTCCAGGCCTTTGTCACCGATTTGGACATCGCCGGGCGTCCTGCGCCTGAGGAAGGCCGGGCGCCGCAGAGGCGGCCGGCGCCGCCGAGCAGGACAGCACTGAGGGGTGGGACGCGCCGGCGTCCCACCCCTCAGTCAGCGCTCAGAGCCGGATCGAGCCGGCTCATCGTGTGTTCAGCTCTTCGCGCGACGAGCCCACAGCAGCAGGTACCCGCCGACTACCGCGACACCCGCAAGGCCCAGGACCAGCAGCGCGTTGGTTCCGGTGCGAGACAGCCTGCTCCCGGCCTTCGCCGCCTGCGTCGGCGAAGCGCTCGGCGCGCTGGCGCCACCGGTCGGCTGCGCCATGGCCCCGTCAGTCGGCCGATCGATCTCATCGGGCTTCATACCCGGCTTCGAGGTCGCCGCCGCGCTCCGGCTCGGTGCCGGGCTCGCGCTCGACGACGGCTTACCCGACGGCGCCCGACCCGTCGCACCCGGCTTGGGGGCCGAGCTCGGCTGCGCACCCGGCTTCTTTGACGGCGCAGCGCTGGGCTGCGTGCCCGGCGCCTGCGTGGTCTCAGCAGAAGGCGCCGCCGTCGGGGCCTGCGTTGGCTCAGCGCTCGGAGCAGACGACGTCTCCGGTGTGGGCGCAGCGGTCGGTCCGGCGCTCGGCTCGGGCGCGGAGCTCGGTGCCGGTGTGGGCTCCGTGCTCGGGGCGGTCGTGGGCTCCGGAGCCGGGGCGCTGCTCGGCTCGGGCGCAGAGGACGGTGCCGGTGTGGGCTCCGTGCTCGGCGCGGCCGACGGGGTCGGCTTCTCCGACGGAGCCGGCGTCGGTGTCGGCGCCGGGCTCGGCTCCGGCTGCTTCTGGCCGCACTGCTCGCCGAGCCAGTTCATCGTGAAGTTGCGGTACCAGATGCCGCCGTAGTTGGTACCGCCATGGGCGTCCTCGCTGAGCAGGCCGATGCTCCCGTCGGACTGCACCGCGATCGTCGTGTAGCCGACGAAGGGCTCGTGGAAGACCTTGCCGGTCTTCCAGGAGGCGCCGTCGTCGCAGGACATCGAGATGGTGCCGCGGTCGCGCGACCATGGCTTCGGGTTCGGCGAGTGGCTCAGCAGCAGCACCTTGGCGCGCGGGTCGTCCGGGGCGGCGTTGGGGAAGGCCCGGATGATCTGGGCGTTGTCCACCGAGTCGGGCAGGTTCTGGTCGGAGACCGGCTCGCTCCAGGTCTGCCCGCCGTCGGTGGAGCGGGCAACCTTGCGGAAGCCGGAGCTGTCCGAGGCGCGCGAGTTGAGCATGAGGGAGCCGTCGGAGAGCTCGACGACCTTGTTCTCATCCATGCCGGTCCCGGTGGGCTGGCCGGCCTGCCAGGTCTTCCCGTGGTCGTCGGAGTAGACCGAGACCGCCTGCACTGCGCCGTCGGCGGTCCTGATCGTGTACTGCTGCACCAGGCGCCCGGCGTGAGGGCCGTGCTGAATCTGGATGCCCTGGCCCGAGGCCGCGAAGCGCGCGGTCCACGGGTTGTCCTTCGTGATGTCCGCGGTGATGGTGCGGTGCGTCCAGGTCCAGCCGTTGTCCGTGGAGGTCGACACCTCGGCCTGGATGACGCCCCGGTTCTCCGGGTCGGTGCCGCCGCGCGAGCCGCCCCAGCCCTGGTCGTAGGACTTGACGTGGAAGTTGAAGATCGTGCCCGTCTGGTGGTCGACGACGTAGCTCGGGTCGGAGTAGCCGACCTTCTTACCGGTCTCCGTGCCCTGGTGGATGTAGGTGGGCGCCGACCAGGTCTTGCCGCCGTCGGTGGAGCGGCGCTGGACGATGTGGTTCGGGTTGGGGGCGTCACCGCCGCCGTTGCCGTTGTCCTTCGGCCGCTCGTCGTAGGAGATGAGCAGGTCCCCGTTGGGGGCGGTGGTGATCGCCGGGATACGGTAGTTGTCGGTGGCCGTGTTGGCGGCCAGGTGCTGGGCCTGGCTCATCGCGGCCGGCAGCTCCGTGCTCGCGTCGGGCGCCGGCGCGGGCGTGGCCTGCGGGTGGTCGCCGACGACGTTGATCGGGTTGCCGGTGGCGGTGAGCGTCTGGAGGGTGGCGCCGTCGGTGCCGGTGGCCGTCAGGGTGATCGACGGCGTCCAGCGGCCGGCGTCGACGTCGGCCTGCGTGATCGTGTGGGTGAGCGCCTTGCAGTTGTAGACGGCGCCCTTGCCCGGCTTGAGGTTCGACCAGTGGCACTGGCGGTCCAGGTCATCGAAGGAGGACTCGGTGGCGGCGACGTTGATCGTCTTATCCGACACCGAGCGCACGCGCACCGTGTAGCTGACGGTGTCGCCCAGCTTGTAGTTCTCCTTGCTCGTCGACGGCGTGATCGACTCGACCCGCAGCGCGGCGGCCTTGATCGGGCTCGTCGCGCCGCTGATCGTCTCCGGGGTGCTGAGGGCCGGACCGGCGTACTCCACGGCCTTGACCTCGTAGGCGATCTGCGGGGTGAAGCCGCCGGCCTTGACGTCCTCGGCGGTCACCGTGTGCGTGGCCAGGCCGGTGCAGTCGGTCTTGGTCGTCCCGGCCGGGACATTGCGCCACCGGCACTTGGAGACGTTCCCGGACAGGTTCGTCGAGGCCGGGGCGTAGGAGTGGGCCTCACCGCTGGTGTTGGTGAGGGTGATGTTGAAGGTCATGACGTCGCCGACGGAGTAGAGCCCGTCCGCTGGCGCGTTCACCTGCGTGATGGTGATGTCGGCCAGGCCGTCAGTCGTGGGGGTGGCGTGCGCCGGGGGCGCCGCGACGATCAGGCCGGTGGCGGCCAGTGGCAGGGAGCTCAGGAGGGCGGGCAGGCGCCTCCGGGAAAAAGGACTGTGTGATGTCATAGGTGTTCCGTTCTAGGGAGCCGAGGCGGCCTTGCCTTCAACAGGAGAGCGTAGACGGCAGATGTCAGACGTCTCACGACAAGGTAACGGAGGATCTCGATTCTGCAAAGTCGGGCGAGTCGTCGGAGGCCGACCGATCGGTCCTCGACGGCGCGGTGCGTCCCGCACACTTCGACAAGAACTTCAAAATCGACCCGGAGCCGCGTCGTTTTTGAAGAAAATGTCGATGTCTATGCCCCGGCCAGGAAGTCGCGCAGGATCGCGTCCATCTGCTCGGCCTCGATGAGGAAGCCGTCGTGCCCGTGCAGGGAGCTGATCGTCTCGCGCCTCGCGCCGGGGATGCCTCCGGCCAGCTCCTCGGCCTGGGCGGGCAGGAAGAGCCGGTCGGAGTCCACGTCCACCACGAGCGTGCGCGCCCGCACGCTCGCCAGCGCCGCCTCGATGCCGCCGCGCCCCGTGCCGACGTCGTGCACCATCATCGAGTGGGTGACGATGAGGTAGGTGTTGGCGTCGAAGCGCGCCAGCAGCTTGCCGGCGTGGTAGTCCAGGTAGGACTCCACCTGGTAGCGCCCGCCCACCGCCGGGTCCTCCTCGCCCTGGTGGTGCCGCCCGAAGCGCTCATCGAGCTCGGCGGCGCTGCGGTAGGTCGTGTGCGCCAGCGCCCGCGCCAGCCCCAGCCCCCGCACCGGCCCCACCGAGTGGGAGTAGTAGTCGCCGTCGAAGAAGAAGGGGTCGGCCACGATCGCCAGCTCCTGCAGGTGGCACCAGGCCAGCTGGTCGGCGGTCGTCGAGGCGCCGGTGGCCACCAGCGCCAGGTTGCGCACCCGCTGCGGGTGGGTGACCCCCCACTCGATCGCCCGGTGCCCGCCCAGCGAGGCCCCGATGACCAGGTGGAAGACCTCGATCCCCAGGGCGTCGGCCAGGCGCGCCTCGGCCTCAACGGCGTCGCGCGTGGTCAGCCACGGGAAGCGCGACCCCCAGGGGCGCCCGTCCGGCGCCGTCGACGACGGCCCCGTCGAGCCCTGGCAGCCGCCCAGGATGTTGGCCGCCACCACGAAGTAGCGCTCGGTGTCGATGGCCCGCCCGGGCCCCACCAGATCCGACCACCAGCCCGGCGTCGGGTGCCCGGGCCCCGCCTCGCCGGTGACGTGGGAGTCGCCGGTGAGCGCGTGCAGCACGAGGACCGCGTTGTCGCGCTGCGGGCTCAGCTCCCCCCAGGTCTCGAAGGCCAGGACCGTGTTGGGCAGGACCTCCCCGGACTCCAGGGGCAGGTCCCCGATCTCCAGGAACCGGCGGCGCCCCGGCTCGTCGCCGGGCCGCCAGGCGCCCGTGGGGGATCCGGCCTTGCGGTCCACCAGCTTGGAGGAGGCCGTGCCCACGCCGAAGGCGGCCGGCTCGGTCTGGGTGCCGCCGCTGGAGACGGGATAGGAGGAGGACGTGGTCGCACTCATGACAGGCCGCCTCAGGCCCCGGCCGCCGCGCCCGCCCCGGCGGCCCGGGCCGCGGCCAGGCCGCGCTCGAGGTCGGCCAGGATGTCGTCGATGTGCTCGATCCCCACGCTCAGGCGCACGGTCCCGGCGCCGATCCCGGCCGCGGCCAGGCCGGCGTCGTCGAGCTGGGAGTGCGTCGTGGTGGCCGGGTGGATCGCCAGCGAGCGCACGTCCCCGATGTTGGCCAGGTTGGAGAACAGGCTCAGGGCGTCGATGAAGGCCGCCCCCGCCTCGCGCCCACCGGCCAGGTCGAAGGTGAGGATCGAGCCCGCCCCGCGCGGGCAGTACTTGCGGTGCCGCTCGTAGTAGGGGCTGGAGGCCAGCCCCGAGTAGCGCACGGAGGCGACGTCGTCGCGCCCCTCCAGCCAGGTGGCCACCGCCAGGGCGTTGTCCACGTGCCGCTCCATGCGCAGCGAGAGCGTCTCGATGCCCTGGGCGATGAGGAAGGCCGAGTGCGGCGCCAGCGCGAAGCCGAGGTCGCGCTGGCCCTCGGCGCGCGCCTTGAGGATGAAGGCCAGGTTCGCGCCCAGCGGGCTGCCCACCCCCAGGTCCCGGGCGTAGACCAGGCCGTGGTAGGACTCGTCGGGCGTGTTGAAGCCCGGGAAGCGCTCGGGCTGGGCCGCGAAGTCGAAGCTGCCGGAGTCCACGATGACGCCCGCCACGGACGAGCCGTGCCCGCCCAGGAACTTCGTCGCCGAGGCCACCACGATGTCGGCGCCCCACTCGAAGGGGCGGGTCAGGAACGGCGAGGCCACCGTGTTGTCCACGACCAGCGGGATGCCCAGCTCGTGCGCGGCCGCCGAGATCGCCTCGATGTCGAGGATGTCGCCGCGCGGGTTGGGGATCGTCTCCCCGAAGAAGGCGATGGTGCGCTCGTCGGCCAGCGCCGTCCAGGCCGCCGGGTCGCCCGGGTCGTCCACGAAGCGGGCCTCGATGCCCAGGCGCGGCAGGGTGTGGGTGAGCAGGTTCGTGGTGCCGCCGTACAGGGACGGCGAGGCCACGATGTTGTCCCCGGCCCCGCCCAGCGTCACGAGGGCCAGGGTCGTGGCCGCCTGCCCCGACGACGTCAGCAGCGCCCCGACACCGCCCTCCAGCGCCGCGATCCGCTGCTCGACGATGTCATTGGTGGGGTTGTTCAGGCGCGTGTAGATCGGCCCCAGGTCGCTCAGGGCGAAGCGGGCGGCCGCCTGCTCGGAGGACTCGAAGACGTAGGAGGAGGTCTGGTAGATCGGGATGGCCCGGGCGTGGGTGGGCTCGGACATCGGGTCGTGCCCGGCCTGGACCTGCTTGGTCTCGAAGCGCCAGCCCGCCGGGCTGGTGGGGGAGGGGGCCGGCTGCGCGCTCTGGGGGGCGGCCTGGGCGGGGGCGGTGGGGTGCTGGTCGGTCATGAGGGCTCCTTGGTGGTTCCCGGTGGCCGGCGGCGATGTCAGCGTCACGAGCGGTGCCTCGTCGCGCCGGCGGTTGCGGCGCGCTGGTGGGCGGCTGCCTGGGGCCCGCTGCGCCCGGCGTCGGAGCCGGCCCGGCAGCAGGAGAGGGGCGAGGTGTCGTGGCGCTGAGTCGTCCGCCGTCACCGTTGCTGCAACTTCTGCGATGGTGCGGGGTGAGGGCGGGGACGCGCACGTGGGCCGACGGCGGCGTGCGCGTCAGCTGCGCATTCGCCCCGTGGTGGGGGTGCCCGGCCGAAGGGCCTCAGGACGACGGAACATGCTCCGACTTTAGCGGTTTCCTCCGCGGGTGGTCCAAACGGGTGTCCGCCATGCGGCCGCGGTGAGGGCTCGAGGAGGGTGCGGCGTCGGCGCAGGGCCTTCGCGGCGTCCCCTGCCAAGGGGTGGTGCCGGCCTGATCGCGGGCCTCCCGTCAACGACGATCCGGCCGTTTCAACCCACGGTGACCTGCACAAACGGTCATTTGTGCCGGATGTCATATCGGTCACAGTCATGTGACGACGGCGGAGAGCCCCGTCAGCGCAAGCACAACCCGCTAACTACAGGGGTGTAAGTTACGATTGTGAATAGTGTGAATTTTGTTTCCATATGGGGCCAAAGCGACTAGTGTGGCTATGTCGCATCCGGGCTGACGCTGCCTGCCGTCTTCGTCCCCTCATCCGCTCCGCGCCCCCGTGATCTCGCGGAACGGATCCCGACGGCGGGCCGGCGCCGGTCCCCGGGTGAGGCGCCATCCTCACGTTCAGTCCCATCACGACGGAGAACCCCAGTGAGCCCGATCCCCCCAAGACGGCACGGATACGGTGTCGTCGCCACCGCAGTGGTGGCCCTGGCATGCACCCTGGCGCCATCGGTGCTGGCCGACCCCGTGGACCAGAGCGACATCGATCGCTCCAAGGCCTCCGAGCGCTCGACCTCCACCTCCATCGCCTCCCTGGAGGCCCAGCTCGCCCAGGAGAGCAGCAACCTGGAGGAGGCTCAGATCAAGGCTCAGGTCGCCAACGAGGACTACCTGACCGCCGTCGACGAGCTCAACACGGCCACCAAGGACGCCCAGACCGCCCAGGCCAACGCCGACGCCGCCGCCTCCAGCACCGCCACGGCCCGCTCCGACCTCGGCTCGATCGTCGTCCAGACCTACCAGGAGAGCGGCAACCCGCTCGACCCGCTCACCCCCTACCTCACCAGCGAGTCGCTGGCGGACCTGGCCGACGCCGATGTCGCCCTGACCCGAGCCGGCGAGAAGAACAACGCCAAGGTCCAGAACGTCGAGGCCCTCGAGGCGGTGGCCGCGAGCATGCAGACCATCGCCGACCAGAAGGTCAAGGCCAAGGAGACCGCCACGACCGCCGCCGCGACCGCCAAGTCCGACGCCGAGGCCGCCGCCAACGACGCCCAGAACGCCGTCACCACCACCCGCACCAACCGCCAGAACCTCATCGCCCAGCTGGCCGCCCAGCGCAACACCACCGTCGAGCTGGAGACGAAGTACCAGAACCAGGTCGAGGCCGAGCGCAAGGCCCGCGAGGAGGCCGCCGCCCAGGCAGCCGCCAAGGCGGCCTCGGAGAAGGCCGCCGCCGACCGCGCTCAGAAGCAGGCCGAGCAGCCCGCCGCCCAGCCCCAGGAGTCGGCACCCGCTCCCCAGGAGCAGTCGAGCCGGCCCAGCCCGGGCCACCAGTCATCCGCCCAAGAGCCCGCCACCACCTCCCAGCCGGAGCCCGAGGCGGCCGATGAGGAGGAGGCCGCCCCCTCTCCCGCCCCCGCCCCCGCCCCGGCGCCGGCGCCTGAGCCCGCGCCGTCGCGCTCCGGCAACGCCGCCTCCACCGCCATCAACGCGGCCATGGGCTACATCGGAACCCCCTACGTGTGGGCCGGGGAGTCGGCGTCGGGCCTGGACTGCTCGGGACTGACGATGGTCTCCTACGCGGCCGCCGGCGTGTACCTCACGCACTCCTCGCGCGTGCAGTACGGGGAGGGCTCCCAGGTCCCGCTCGACACCGCCCAGCCCGGGGACCTGGTCTTCTGGTCCTCCGACGGCAGCCAGTCCGGCATCTACCACGTCGCCATCTACTTGGGCGACGACATGATGATCGAGGCGCCGACCTTCGGCATGACCGTGCGCGTCACCCCCATGCGCTACTCCGGCGTCATGCCCTACGCGGTGCGCTTCTAACGCTGGGGCGGGGCGGAGCATATGTTGCCACCCCGCCCCGCCTCGTGCGGTTGGTTCGCGTCAGTGGCCGTCGCGGGCGACTCGGTCGGCCTCGCGCTGGAAGGACTGGCGGATCTCCTCCTCGGCCTCCTCGCGTCCCACCCAGTGGGCGCCCTCGACGGACTTGCCGGGCTCGAGGTCCTTGTAGACCTCGAAGAAGTGCTGGATCTCCAGGCGGTGGAACTCTGAGACGTCCTCGATGTCGGTACGCCAGGAGGCGCGCTGGTCGGCGCTGGGCACGCACAGGACCTTGTCGTCGCCGCCCTTCTCGTCACGCATGCGGAACATGCCCAGCGCGCGGCAGCGGATGACGCAGCCGGGGAAGGTCGGCTCCTCCAGCAGGACCAGCGCGTCGAGGGGGTCGCCGTCCTCACCGAGGGTTCCGTCGATGTAGCCGTAGTCGTCGGGGTAGCGCGTCGAGGTGAAGAGCATGCGGTCCAGGCGGATCCGGCCGGTCTCGTGATCGATCTCGTACTTGTTGCGGTTGCCCTTGGGGATCTCAATCGTGACGTCGAACTCCACGGGGAGCCTCCTTCGCTCGTGTCTTCAGCTCGTTGGGCGCTGGAACGGTGCCTGCTGGTCGGCGTCGATCCGGCGGGGCGGGTATTGATGGCACTAGTGTGGCGCACGACAGCGCCTGAGGTCGGTAAACGCGTACTCTGCACGTCGGTGCACCGGTGGCGGTAACCTCCTGGGCGCCCCACCCACCTGATATACAGGCCATCCCAGCCTGTCCACAACCCAGTCCGGAGGACGTATGCGCAAGGTCCAGACCGCTGCCCTGACAGCGGCGAGCCTGCTGGTTTTCGGCGGCTACTACAGCCTGGGCGATGCTCTCGACCTGCTGCCCGGCCCGGTGACGGTAGCCTACGCCGACGTCGCCCCCCGGCCCTTCCCGACGCCGGTCGGCCCCAGCGTCAAGACCGCCGCCCCCTCCGGCCTGGATCAGGGGGCTCCCGCGCCCTCCAAGAACGCCCTGAGCGGCTACGCCCAGGGCGTGGCCTCCGACGCCGCCCTGACCGGGGGGAACGTGACGGCCTCCGTCATCGACGTCGCCACCGGCGAGGAGCTGCTGGACCGCTCGGCCGCCACCGGGGTGACGCCGGCCTCCACCAACAAGGTGCTCACCGCCTGGGCCGCCCTGTCCTCCATGGGGCCGGGGCACACCCTTCAGACCAAGGCCGTCCTGGAGGGGCAGACCCTCACCCTCGTGGGCGGCGGTGACGTGCTGCTGGCCGAGAACGAGGGCGACCCGAGCGCCACGGCCGGCCACGCGGGCCTGGGCGACCTCGCCCGCGCCACCGCTGAGAAGCTCAAGTCCCAGGGGACGACGTCGGTCACCCTGCACCTGGACGACACCCTGTTCACCGGCGCCCAGTGGAACGAGAAGTGGGAGGCCGGCAACGAGCAGTACGTGGCCAAGATCCAGCCGATCATGGTGGATGTCTCGGCCACCCAGAACCAGGGCTACCCGGAGGACCCGGCCATGGGGGCCGCCCAGGCCTTCGCCAAGCACCTGAGCGAGGCCGGCATCACGGTCGACGGCGAGCCGACGCGCGCCGCAGCCTCCGGCGGGGCCCGGGAGGTGGCCTCGGTCTCCTCCGCCCCACTGTCCGACATCCTCGCCCTGTCGCTGAAGACCTCCGACAACACGATGACCGAGGTCGAGGGGCGGCTCGTGGCCGCGCACGCCAAGGAGACCACCGACTTCGCCGGGGCCTCCAAGGCCGTGCTCGCCCAGCTGGGCAAGGACGGCTTCGACACCTCCGGGGCGACGCTCCTGGACTCCTCGGGGCTGGCCAAGGGCAACAAGGTCCCCGCCAGGCTCCTGGCCCAGATCCTCGCCAAGGCCGCCGGAGGCCAGGGCGGCTCGGCCGGACGCACCCTCATCGCCGATCTGCCCGTCGCCGCCCTGGACGGGACCCTGGACCACCGCCTGCACGACACCGCCGCCGCCGGGACGGTGCGCGCCAAGACCGGCTCACTGGAGCAGACCTCCGCCCTGGCCGGGGTCGTCACCACCGCCGACGGGCGCCAGCTGGCCTTCGCGGTCCTGACCAACGGCTTCCCCGCCAACGGCGGCGGGGCGGCCGCGGCCGCAATCGACAACCACTTCGTGGCGCCCCTGGCCTCCTGCGGCTGCTCGTGAGGGGCGCGGCGGCGTGTGCGGCGCAGCGGCGAAGGGCAGGGGCTCGGGCAGCCCGGTGAACTCGGCGAGAAAGGTGTCACGGTGACGACCCAGGGCACAGCGGCGGGACTCGTCGACTGGCGGACGGTGGAGCGCCTGAGCGCGCTCATCCCGGCGGGCCCCAGCGCCTCGCGCTCGGCGCGCGCCAGCTCGGTGGCGGTCCTGCGCCGCTCCGCCCAGGAGGCGCCGGCCTGGGTCGCCAGGATCACCGGCCTGAACCGGGCGGCCCAGCAGGTCGCCGAGTCCACGCGCGTGAGCGTCGTCGACCGGGCCGGGCTCGTACGCGCCTCCACCCGGGCGCTGCGCGGCCTCATGGAGCAGGTGCCCGCCCCACGGGCCTCGGAGACGATCCAGCTCGTCGGGGCCGCCGAGGTCGCTGGGGCGATGAGTCTGCTCGCCACCCGGCTCCTGGGGCAGGTGGTGCCCGCGGCCCCGAGCAGACCCCACGGCCACGGGACCGGTACCGCTGACCCCGCAGGCGAGGGGGCCGACGCCGTGGCGCCCGCCACCGCGCCGGCCCGTGACGTGACGACAGACACAGGCTGGGATGGGGCGGCGTCGCCGCACCTCCTGCTCGTGGCCCCCAACGTGCTGGCGGTGCGCCGCCAGATGGACCTGGACATGCTCGACCTGCCCGCCTGGGTCTGCCTGCACGAGATGACCCACGCCGTCCAGCTTGCCGCCGCGCCCTGGCTCGGCCCCTACCTGTCGGACTCCATGCGCACGGTGATCGGCGCCGTCGTCGAGGCCGTGTACGGGGGCGCCGACGGTGCCGGGGGCGCCAGTCCGCGAGGGCGAGGGAGTCGGCCGCGGCGAGGCCGGGCGGTGCGCCTTGCGGCGCGCGCCGGCCGAGGGCGGGTGCTCGAGGGTCTGATGAACGTCACGGATCGCGCCGAGGTCGCCTTCCTGGCGGCCGCGCTGACCTTCCTGGAGGGGCACGCCGAGGTGGTCCTCGATGACGTGCACCCCAACCGGATGCCCTCGGTCCACCGGCTTCGGGCCGTGCTCTCGCGCAGCCGCGCGGCCGACGGCGGCATCGGCCCCGGCCCCGGCCTGGGCTCGCTCCTGCTGCACCGGCTCATGGGCCTGGAGGCCAAGGAGGCCCAGTACGCCGACGGCGCCGCCTTCGTGCGCAGCGTCGTGACCCGTGTCGGGCACGAGGGGCTCAACGCCGTGTGGACTGATCCCGAGCTGCTGCCCACGCCGGCTGAGCTTGCCCGCCCCGACGTGTGGGTGCGTCGCGTCAGCTGAAGTGCCAGGCCGCGGCCCGGTGTGGCAGGCTTATGGCGTCGGCGCGGACCGGTGGCCTCCCCGGCCCCGGTGAGCCCGCGCAGCCATGACGACGCATGAGGAAGGCAGGGCGTATGGACGCCACGGACATGGGATCGGACCTTCAGCAGGTTCTCATCACCGAGGAGCAGATCGGGCAGCGCCTCGATGAGATGGCCGCGCAGATCGACGCGGACTACGCCGGTCGCGACCCTCTGCTCGTGGGCGTGCTCAAGGGGGCCGTCTACGTCATGGCGGACTTGTCACGCCGGCTGCACATGAGCGCCCCGATGGACTGGATGGCGGTGTCCTCCTACGGCTCGGGCACCAAGTCCTCCGGCGTGGTGCGCATCCTCAAGGACCTGGACACCGACGTCACCGACCGCCACATCCTCATCATTGAGGACGTCATCGACTCCGGGCTGACCCTGTCCTGGCTGCTGGGCAACCTGTCCTCCCGCGGCGCGGCCTCGGTGGAGATCGCCACGCTGCTGCGCAAGCCCGACGCCGCCAAGGTCGAGGTGGATGTCAAGTACGTCGGCTTCGATATTCCTACGGAGTTCGTCGTCGGCTACGGGCTGGACTACGCCGAGCGGTACCGCAACCTGCCGTTCATCGGTACGCTGCGCCCTGAGGTCTACGGGGGTTGACTGATCCAGGTCAACCTTGACGCTACCTGAGGGAAAGACGGAAAAATAACGGGATGTGGCGCCTGAGTGCCGTCGCCGGGCGGCGGTCAAGGGGCCCGCGAACTGCGATGTGCCCCCTTTTCAAGGTGGGCGGAGTCGCGTACGTTACGTTAGGATAACAAGTGCAGGTCGCCGGTGGATGCCCCTCCCGGCGGGTGACGTGGAAGGACTATTGGTAACAGTGAAGAAGACTGTGCGTCGACGCGCTCCGAGGCTGGTTGGTCTCGCCGGTGCGGTGGTGCTGTCGTCCTCGCTGAGCATCCCCATGATGGCTCCGGTGTCCGCGGAGCCGACCTCCGGCAACACGTTTAATACGGTTGCTGAGATGGCGCAGGTCAGTGGTGCTTCGGGCACTCTGACCACCCTCGGTGACGAGGCGCCCGGTGATGGTGGCGGCCTGACCTACAACGTGGAGGGCGTCAGTCCCGGGGGCGCGTTGGGCGCCGTCTCGGTCATGCTGGCTGATGGCCAGTGGGCCGTGCCGCAGGGGCTCCCCGCCTCTCCGGCCGCCGGCCCGGATGGCGCCGCCGCCAACGACGTGGTGGCCCGGACCCAGTCCTTCGTCAACGCCGGAGGGTCCTTGGTGTCGGATGCGTCGCGTCCTACGCCGCTGTCGGGGGCGAATGCGCGTGCCAGTGGCCCCGCCCCGTACGCGATCACGTCCTCGGCCCTGGTAGGCATGGTGCTCTCCGGCTGGGACTACTCGCACACCACGTATGCGGCGGACCAGAACACCCAGGTCGGCTACCGGGCCGACGTCGGGCAGGACCTTTCCGGGAGCTGGAAGCCGGACGACCTGGCCGGCTGGTTCCACTCCCAGGGGCGTCTGTGGCTGAACACGGACGGCTCGATCAGCCCCGGGGACATTGTCTTCTTCTCCAACCCCCTGTCCGGGGGGCAGGGTGGTTCCGGCTCGGCTCCCGCCCAGTCCACGGTGTTCGGGAACGTCTACGACGTCGGCATCTATGTCGGCAACAACCAGGTTGTGCGGGCCTCGACCGGCACCGCCCAGGCGCAGACCCTGGATGCGCAGATGATGGCTGAGGTGGCTTTGGTGGCGCGCCCGCAGTGGTCCGCTCCTGCTGGTGGCGCGGCCGCGCCTGCGGATCAGCAGCGCGCCGGTGGCGGTGCGGGCGCAGGTGGCGGTGCGACGCCGGCCCCGGCGGCCTCGGCGTCGGCCTCGTCCCAGGCGAGGGCTCAGCAGGGCCCGGCTGCGGGGGCCCCGTCCTCCAATGGCGGCTCGGTGCCGGATGGCGCGAGCGCCGGCTCGCAGTCCTCGGGTGGGGCCGGGGGCGGCGACCGCAACGAGGTCGTGGTGGGTGCTGGTAGCAGCCAGGACGCGAAGGGGCGCACGAGCGCCGCTGAGCGGCCTTCCGCCCAGAGTGTTCGGGAGCGGTGGTTGCCGGTGACGGGTGTGGCGATCGGTGTGCTGTCCGTGGCGGCGATCCTGCTGTCCGGCGGCCTCGTCATCCTGCGTCTGCGCCGCGTCTGAAGCGGGGGCGGCGCGCGGGGCGGCTTGGGCCGCCGCCCGGCCGCCTGGTCGCATGACTGCCTGCCCGCTCGTGGGCGGGCGAGGAATGAGCGGCGAGTGGGCGGTCGTCGAGTTTCTCGGGGCCGCCCGTTTTTGTCTGCGTCTGCTTGGCCGGCTCCTGCGGTAGAGGCGTTTTGGCTGCGTGACGTTTCCTGGAATCTTGCGAGCTCACCTGGCACGAATCCACCTGGGGTGGAGGTCTTGGTTGCCGTCGAGGAGGACGGCGCCCGTGGTGGCGGGGTGGTTCGGGGCGACTCGGAGGTCCTGTTCAAGGGACTGGCGGTCGGACGACCGTTTTCCGGCGCTGTTGGCAGCTGCCGCACGGCAAGCCCCGTGAATAGGCGCTTCTGGTGCTGAGGGCTTTCTGACAGAACCCCGACGCGACGGCAACGTCGCCTTGTACTCCGTCTTAATGCACCTTCTGGTGCTGGGTGCTTTCTGACTTTGAAAGGAACCCTCATGACTGAGACCACCGACAGTCTTAATGCACCTTCTGGTGCTGGGTGCTTTCTGACGGGAGTGCGCTGAAGCTTTCCTCAGTGAGGACTGAAGTCTTAATGCACCTTCTGGTGCTGGGTGCTTTCTGACACAGCATCATCCAGTCGTTCACACAGGTATGGAGCATGTCTTAATGCACCTT
>NZ_MSGO01000001.1:86590-86730 GCF_001929375.1 Actinomyces oris
GCTGGGTGCTTTCTGACTGGTAATGTCATCTTTGTCGGTCGGGACAAGGACGTCTTAATGCACCTTCTGGTGCTGGGTGCTTTCTGACTATGCAGCATCCGACATCATTGGCGACCTTATTCGAGTCTTAATGCACCTTC
>NZ_MSGO01000002.1 GCF_001929375.1 Actinomyces oris
ACCACCCAGCCCTACCAGCAAGGTCAGCCCTACCAGCAGCCCTACAACAACCAGCCCAGCCAGGGGTTCTAAGCGCTCCCCTGAGACGCATGGCCCCGGAATCGACTGATTCCGGGGCCATGACGCTGTGTGGTGGCTCCGCACTCACCGATAGCGCGCTCACGGTACTCAGGACTCCGACGTCGAGGCACCACGAAGAGCCACCATGGTGGGACGCTGCAGGAGAGCGATGAGGTGAATCTGGAAAGCCGGCCCGACAAGAACCATGAACCACGCGACCGCGGCCCGCGAGGCCGGCAGCCCCCAGAAGACGATCGCCGGCGCCGCCACGATCACGAGAGCGAGCACGGTGACGCCAAGACGCCCCACCGCGAGACGAAGCGCATTGGACAGGTGCCGGCAGACCGGGGCGTCGAAGAAGGCGGCCAGTGGCAGCAGCCAGATGAGGATCGCGACCAGGAGCACTCCCCCGGCCAGCACCAGCCCGGACAGCGCACCGCTCATGCCGCCGTTCTGCTCCCCCAGGGAGGAGCCGGACAGAAGCAGGTACTCCCAGGCGCTCAGGGCCACCAGGACGAGCGCCGGTAGCCACCAGGCCAGGGACTGGCGCAGGTTGAGGCGGAAGGAGCGCCACCACGTGCTTACGACCGCGGGGTCGTCGTCGGCCGCCATCTCACCGGCCACGCGGGCGCAGGCCGTCAGGGAGGCTCCTGCCGTCACCACCGGCAGGCAGCCGGCCAGGGTGAGGACATTGAGGATGACGACGTCCGCCGCTGCGGACCAGACCCGGTAGGCCGGGCTGTCAGGACCTGGGAACAGCGCCACGGGGGCTCCTTCGCAAGGACTCGAGCAGTAACAGGTGGACATGATACGGGCGGTTCTCAAG
>NZ_MSGO01000003.1 GCF_001929375.1 Actinomyces oris
GCGGTCAGGGGGTGGTAGCCGAACCCCTTCTTGAAGGTCGGGGCCGCACCCTCATTTGTCTGAGTGGACGCCCACCAGGGTGGCGTCGATGTCGATCACCAACGGACGCTCAGCGCTGATTCCAGCCGTTGGTGAGTGCTCGCCGGCCAGGTCCCACACCCGCTGCCGCACCGTCTTGCGGGCCCGGCCTCGGCGGCCTCGGCAGCCTCGACGTGGTCGGCCAGGGCCCCCACAAGTCGCGAGACCGTCGGGTCAGAGGCAACAGGCCCGAAGACCTCCTTCTCGCGCCGCAGCAGCGAAAGGTCAGACAGGCACCGACCTCCCAGGGCCACGCACACCGCCAGATCCAAAATGATCTTGCCCGGGTCGTGCACCGACCCCGGCCGCCGCCACGCAGACAGGACCTACGAGAGCTCGTCGCCCAGGCCCGTGACCCCGCTCGTCTCGGTCAGCAGCCTCGCCCCGGCCAGACCCACCGCCGGCACCTGACCGGACTCCACACCCACAACCGGGTACAACCCGCTATTCTTCACCACGAAGGTGTCCTTCCCCTGGAGTTCTCGGATCTCAGCAACCCGCATTATTCCAGGCGAAGCGACACCTTCACCCCACTTTCACCACCTCAACGATGAAAACTCGAGGTTAGGGCGTGAGTTGAGGGGTAGGGGTACGACCTCGAGGCTTACGGTACGACCTCGCGGAGGCCGGCACCGCCCTGGTCGCCCCAACCGCCCCGGGCCCGCCTCACCCCCGCTCCTTAGAAGACCAGCCGGCGCTGCGCCACATAGCTGGCCACGTAGATGGCCCCATCGCCGAGAACCTTGGCGATCCCCAGCGGGATCCCCACCGTGGTGAGCGCCTTGAGCACCAGGTAGCTGGCCGCCAGCAGGCTCACCGCCAGGATCACGTAGCGCACCGCCGTGCGCACCACGGTGCCGCGCCGCGCCCGGAAGACGCGGCGATTCATGAAGAAGTTCGCCGTCCCGGACACCAGCCGCGCCCCCACGACCGCCGCCAGCAGGTTGCCCGTCATCGCGAAGATGACCATGACACCCAGCCAGTCGATCCCGAAGCTCGCCAGCGACGCCCCCATGAACCGCAGCAGCGGAGCATAGATCCGCGCTGAGTCCTGCAACGGCCGGAAGTGGGAGGAGGTGTTGCCCGGCTCGTAGACCGTGGCGATCTCGACCTGCTCCACCACCATCCTCAGCTCATGGGCGCGCAGCAGGGCGGAGAGCTCGTACTCGTAGCGGTCGCCGCAAACCTCCTGCAACCACGCCAGCTGCCCGGCGGGGTAGCCGCGCAGACCCGTCTGGGTGTCGCCCAGCCTCCAGCCGGTCGCGCCCCGGAACAGCAGGGCGGTCACGTCGTTACCGATCCGGCTGCGCAGCGGTACTGGCCCGGTGAAGCGCCGCACCCCCAGGGTCATGTGCCCGGTCTCGCGCACCCTTGCGGCCACGGCCTCGATGTCCGACGGCGTGTGCTGCCCGTCGGCGTCGGCGCACACCACGTCCGCGTCGGGCCAGGTGGCGGCCGCGTGAGCCAGGCCCGTGCGCAGCGCCTGCCCCTTGCCCTGGTTGACCGGGTAGCTGACCACCTGGGCGCCCCGGGCGCGGGCGGCGGCGAAGAAGGGCGCGTAGTGCGGCCCCGAGCCGTCGTCGACGACCAGCACCGCGCAGTCCCGGCGCGCTGCGCGCAGACGGGCCACGAGCACGGCCAGGCGCTCATCGGGCTTGTAGGCCGGGATGAGAATCACGAGCGTCACCGCCGTCCGGGGACGGGGCCCGCTACCGGTCCGCGCCGCCGTCCGGTTGCCCGCCGTCCGATTGGCGGCGGTCCGGTTCGCGGGGGCGATGACCCGCGGCAGGATGCGCGGCGAGGTCGCCGCGGCCGTGCGGTTCCCGGCGGCCCGGCCCGGTGTCTCTCCCGCCCGGCGGGGCGCCTCGCCCACGATGATCCGTGCAGTCGCCTGCTTGCCGCCTCCGGAGCGACTCAGTCGCGTCGTCGGGTACGCCGTCGGGTAGGACTGCGGGTACTGCTGGTCGGAGGAGCGGCGCGTGACCGCCTGCGCGGTCGCCGGGGTCCTCGGGGGCTGGGCCGTGCCGGTGAGGTTGTCGGTGCCGCTCATCTCAGGCTCCGTTCGCGATGTAGAGGATGTCGGAGGTGTCGCGCTCGCCCCCGTTGGAGGGCTGGTTGATGATCGAGCCGTTGAAGTACATGGCCGACGAGCCGCCGCCGTCGATGTTGTAGGCGCAGGCGCACCCCAGGTCGGCCATGATCTGGGCGAGCTCGGTCATGGTCACGCCGCGCGAGTGGCCCTCGCTGCGGCCGTCGACGACGACGAGCTTGAGGTGGTTCGTCTCCACCCACCCCACGGCGGTGCGCGGCTGCTTGCCCTGGATGGAGTGGTTGCCGACGTTGGTGTCCACCTCGACCTGGTCGATGCCGGAGAGCACCTTGGAGCTGTTGACCAGCGCCGGCCCGAAGGACAACGTGTTCCACACGCCCGCGTCCAGAAGCGTCTGGGCCTTGGTGGTGGTCTCGTCGTAGACCTCCACGCGCCCGTCGCTGTAGAAGGCCATTCCGTCGCGCGTGCCGCTGTCGCGGTAGATGACGCCGTTGCGGATGAGGATGCCGTCGCTGCGGAAGCCGTAGTAGTCGCCGTTGATGGCCAGGACGGCGTTGTGCTCGGAGGCCATCGTGGTGGGCTTGGCGACGATGTTGGTGCCGTAGGAGTTGTTGGCGAAGGCGCTGCGCAGGTCGGTGGCGTTGGTGAGCTTGACGTCGGCCACGTAGTAGGTGACGGTGTCGCTGCCCGAGCCGGTGGAGACCTGCTGGATCCCGATGCTCGTGTTGGATGAGGAGTAGGAGTCGTCCCCGACCGTCACGTTCGTGGCCGGGGTCGCCGAGGCGGCCGCGTTCTGCGCCTTGGCCTCCAGGGCGGTGACGTCGCCGACCTCCACGTGCTCGATGACGAAGCGGTTGAGCGCCCAGGCGCTGGTGCCGGTGGCGGCCAGCCCCAGGACGGCGGCGCCGCCCAGCAGGAAACGACGGCGCGGGTGCTTGCTGGACTTCGAGGAGAGGCCGGGACGGCCGGACTGGTGGTCCTGGCCGGACTGGGGCGACTCGGGCGGGCTGAGGGCGTCGGAGCTGTGCATGACTCAACCGTGTCGGCGCCGTGTGTGCCAGGCGTAGGTTGACCTTGTGGGCCTCCTGTGAAGCCGCGGCGGGTGGAGGGGCCACCCGAGCGCAGGGCTGTCGTGATGGATGCTCGAGCCGGTCCCGGGGCACGATGAGAGGGAGCCGCCCAGCGGCTATCCGGGCGGCTCCCGAAGGGGCTCAGCCCCTCAGGAGCTGAATCAAGCCGATCAGGACTCCGACGGCGGTTGCGAGTGAGCCGACAATCTCGCACCACGTCGGGGTTCGGGGATCGACACCCTGCTGAATCAAGCAGGAAGGTGCCAGGGCAGACCCGCCGTTGAAGGCCTTCCCACCATGCCGCCATGCCGCCATGCCGCGTCCCTCCGACGTCGCGCCGGTTGCCGAAACGACCGCACGCCCCCGAGCTCATGAGCGCCGTCGAGCTCGCGGCGTAGCGGGTGAGCGGCCGACGTCGGCCCGCTCGGCCTGCGGCGGCGCGTCACGAGCGGGCCGCTGCGCAAACCTCCACGCATCCGCCACGATATTTGTCCAACCTCACTAAAATTAGATAAATCACCTTGGCAAATTAACCGAGGTGGACCTAAGGTCCTGGGTGATTCGTTCCGCCCTCGCGTCACCGAAGGACTTCTATGCGCCGTCGTACCCTGCTCATGGCCCTCCCACTCACCGCCGTCCTCGCCAGCTGCGGAGTCACCTCCCGCGCCGGCAAGGGCTCCAGCGCCGGCGCCTCCGCGGGCGCCTCCAACGGCGGCTTCGAGGTCACCGACATCGTCGGCCGCAAGGTCACCTTCAGCGCCCAGCCCCAGAGAATCGTCCTGAGCGAGTCCCGCCACGTCTACTCCCTGGCCTTCCTCAACAAGACCAACCCCATCGACAAGGTGGTCGCCTGGGGCGAGGACCTCCAGAAGGCCGCCCCCGACTTCTACGAGAAGGTCCTCTCCGTGGCGCCCAAGGCCGCCGAGCTGCCGAAGATCGGCAACATCGCCAAGGACGGCCTGCCCATCGAGACCCTGGTGAGCCACAAGCCCGACGTCTTCATCATGACCCTGGACGCCTACAACTCCGCCAAGGAGAAGGGCTACCTCGAAAAGCTGGACAGTCAGAAGATCACCTACGTCGTCACCGACTTCCGCCGCGACCCGGTCAAGAACACCGTCCCCTCGGTCACCCTCATGGGCGCCGTCTTCGACAAGCGCAAGGAGGCCGAGGCCTTCGTCGCCTTCTACAAGAAGCAGGTCGACCCCATCGTGGCCAAGGCGAAGTCCCTGACCTCCAAGCCCACCACCTTCCTGTGGCGCGGCCCGGGCGTCAACGACCCCGGCTCCACCTACTCCACCGCCAACCTCGGCGCGATCGTCACCGCCACCGGCGGCACCAACATCGCCGACAGCCTCCTGTCCGGCGAGGAGGGCGTGCTCACCCCCGAGCAGGTCATCGCCTCCAACCCCAAGAACATCATCGCCACCGGCGGCGAGTGGCAGCAGCAGAAGATCAAGGACACCGCCCAGACCAGCTACGTCCACCTCGGCTACAAGGCCGACGAGGCCTCCGCCAAGGCCAGCCTCGAGCAGCTGAAGGACCAGCCCGGATACGACCAGATCCAGGCCTTCACCGACCGGCACGTCTACGGCATCTACCACCAGTTCTACGACGCCCCCTACAACTTCATCGCCTACCTCACCTTCGCCACGTGGCAGAACCCCGAGGCCTTCTCCGACGTCGACCCCGCCAAGGTCTGGAAGGACTTCCACGAGCAGTACATGCCCTGGAAGGCCGAGGGCGCCTTCTTCGCCGCCATCTGATGGCAGCCCCCAACGTCACGGCTCCTTCCGACGACGTCGCAGCGCACCAGTCCGATACCGGCCGGGTACCGGACGGTGCGGCGTCGGTGACGAAGGCCGGCGGGCCGGCCGGTACGTCCACGGACACGGCGGCGTCGGCCTACACCTCCTACCGCCGTCGAACCGCGCGGCGCGTCGCGATGCTCATGGGGCTGGCCACGCTGCTCCTGGCCGTCTTCCTCGTGGCCCTCATGGTGGGGCCCCTGGGATTCAGCCCGGCCCAGGTGCTCGGATCCCTCTTTGACGCCGACTACGACCCGTGGGTCGCCAACATCGTCATCAACCTGCGCCTGCCGCCGGCGCTGCTCGCGGTCCTGGTGGGCGGGGCGCTGTCCCTGGCCGGTGTGCAGATGCAGACGATCCTCGACAACCCGCTGGCCGAGCCCTTCACCCTGGGGATCTCGGCGGCCTCGGCCCTGGGGGCGGCGCTGGCCATCGTCACGGGCCTCGTGCTGCCTGTGGCCACCGGCGCCACCCTGCCGATCGTGGCCATGACGGCGGGGCTGGCGGCCTCCCTCACCATCGCGATGGTCTCGAGGCTGCCCTCGGTGACCAAGGAGATGACGATCCTGCTGGGCATCGCCCTGGTCTTCAGCTGTCAGGCGCTCCTGGCGCTCGTGCAGTACCGGGCCTCCACCGAGAGCCTCCAGCAGATCGTCTTCTGGTCGCTGGGCTCCCTCATGCGCGCCACCTGGCCGGCCGTGGTCACCGTCTCGGTGGCCCTGCTCGTGGCCACGCCCGTCTTCTGGGTCAACGGCTGGCGGCTGACCGCCATCACCCTGGGGGAGGCGCGGGCCGCGGCCATGGGCATCAATGTGGCGCGCCTGCGCGCGTGGACCCTGGTCGGCGTCTCCCTGCTGGCCGCCCTGTCCGTGGCCTTCGTCGGGATCATCGGATTCGTGGGACTCGTCGGGCCGCACATGGCCCGCGGCCTGGTGGGGGAGGACCAGCGCTTCCTCGTGCCCGCCTCCATCCTGTGCGGCGCCACCCTGCTGACTGCGGCCCACACCGCCAGTCAGCTCATCGTGCCGGGTGTCGCTGTGCCGGTCGGCATCCTGACCGCCCTGGTGGGCGTGCCGGTGTTCCTCACTATCATCTTCGGACGCCAGCGCTCGGCGGTCAGGAGCGGTTCATGAGTCTCATCCTGGACGACCTCACCTTCTCCTACGGCAGGCGGGCCGTCCTGAAGGGCGTTGACGCCACCTGGGAGACGGGGCAGACGGTGGGCCTGCTGGGCCCCAACGGCGCCGGCAAGTCCACCCTGGTCACCTGCGTGGCCCAGCTGCGCCGCTACCTGGGGGAGGTGACCTTCGCCGGGCGCCGGGGCCACGACCTGCGCGGCATGATCGGCTACATGCCGCAGGGCCTTCCCGGCGACGCCGCCCTGACTGCCCTGGAGTCAGTGCTCACGGCCTCGCGGCGCGGCATGACCTGGCACACGAGCCGGGCCGACATCGACCTGGCCTGGAACGCCCTGGACGAGCTCGGGGTGGCCGAGCTGGCAGACCGCCCACTGGGCCAGCTCTCCGGCGGTCAGCGTCAGCTCATCGCCCTGGCCCAGACGCTCGTGCGCGAGCCCGGACTCATCCTGCTCGACGAGCCCACCTCCGCCCTCGACCTGCGCCGCCAGGTCTCGGTGCTCTCCCACGTGCGGCGGATCTGCCACCGGGACCCCGGGCGCCTCGCCGTCGTCGCCCTGCACGACCTCAACCTGGCCGCCCGCTTCTGCGATCGCCTCGCCATCCTCGCCGGCGGGACGATCCTCGCCGAGGGGCCGCCCGTCGAGGTGCTTGAGCCCGACATCCTCGCCGAGGTCTACGGGCTGCGGGTGCGGATCGTGCCCGACGGCGACCACGTCATGGTCGCCCCCGAGGCCGAGCAGGGGGCTTGAGCCGGCCGGTTGCCAGGAGCCGCCGTACGACGTGGCCGGGTCACGTGACGTCCTGCAGAATGATCCTGCCGGAGGCCTCGCGAACGCGGCCGGTGTCAGCTGACCCTCAAACGGGCGAAGATCCAGCTGCCGATCAGCAGCAGAAGCCCCGCTCCGAGAGCCCCGGCAAGGATGGTGACGCCACCCATCAGGAGCTGGATGGTGCCCACCCCGAAGGCTGTCCACATGAGCAGGAGCAGCAGCGCCCAGGCGGTGGTGAGCCGCTGACGTCGGATGAAGGAGCGCATCATGATCCGACCGCGGCCGGCGAAGGCGATACGCAGTGCCTGCACCCGCCGTCCCACCGCCCGGAAGGTCAGTGTCGCGCACAGGGCCAGAGGCAGCAGGAGAAGCCAGGTGGGTAGCTTCACCAGCCACACGAAAGCGGCCGACATGAGCATGAGCAGGGAGCACGCGAGCGCTCCGAGGTGAAGGACGAGCACGGTGCTGAAGAAGATGGTGTCAACGGCCGCACGCGCCTGGAGCGGATCTGAGGTTTGAGCCGCGTATGCGGCTGCGGCCTTGGCCGCACCGACATGGTCCCGTCGGTTCTGGTGCAGCTGCGCGAGCTGGAGGAGGGCGCCATCGTGTGCGGGTTCCAGGGCGAGCGCCTCCTGCAAGGAGGCCTCCGCCGCCTGAGCGTCGGTGTCCATCTGCAGCTGTGCCAGAAGCGCGTGGTGATCGGCCGAGACCGGCGAGAGCCTGACCGCCTCACGCGCGTAGAACAGCGCCTCCTCCTCGCGCTCCATCCCGGCCATCGCTATGGTCATGAGATGGAAGAGCGTGCTGCTCTCCGGGTCCAGATCCAGGGCGGTCCTCAATGAACGCTCCGCCTCCGGCTCCCTGTCCTGGTCGATCAGGGAACAGGCCAGAAGCCGGTGGGCGTCGGGGCTGTCCGGCAGCGCCGCGACGGCTCGGCGGGCCGCGGCCTCGGAGTCCTCGAGTCGATTCACACTGTTGTGAGCGGCCGCCAGGGCGATATAGGTGGAGCCGGCCTCGTCCGGGTAGTTGGCAAGCAAGCGGGTCAGGATCTGCGTGGCCCGCTCGTACTGGCCGGCGTCGACGAGCCACTCGGCCCGGTCCATCTCCTGGCGGTAGAGGTCGTCGCTCATAGCATGCGGTGCCGTTTCATCCACTCGCGCAGCTCCGCATACTCCCCGGAGATGTCGGAGTACTCGACGACGGCGCGTGCGGTCTCGAACCAGGGGCCGCTCGAGGGGCGGACCTCCTTGAGGGCGGCGTACATGTCCTGCATGTTCATGAGCCGAGGACGGCCGGTGCGCACCGAGTCCATGAGCGCGTTCTCCGCGGCGGAGTCGCACACGTGCGACAGGTCCGCTCCGGTCAGCCCCTCGGTGGCCCGCGCCAGGGCCTGCAGGTCGATGCCCTCCACGGGGCGCTCGCGCAGGTGAGTGTGCAGGATGGCGGCACGCGCCGGCTCATCCGGCGGCAGGACGAGCAGGGTCCGGTCCAGTCGCCCCGGCCGGCGCAGCGCCGGATCGATGTCCCAGGGGGCGTTGGTGGCGGCCAGCAGGTAGACGCCCTCGTTGTCGCTGCTGACGCCGTCGAGCTCCTCGAGGAGCTGGTTGACGGTGCTGCGCATGCTCGAGTTGCGTGCCAGTGAGCGCTTGATGCCGATGGCGTCGAGCTCGTCGAGGAAGAGGACGCAGGGGGCGTGGTCGCGTGCCTGCTGGAAGATGTTGTGGAGATTGGCCTCGGAGTTGCCGATATAGGGGTCGAGGATGTCGGAGATCGTCACCGACAGGAACCCGGCTCCCATCTCGCCGGCCACGGCGCGGGCGATGAAGGTCTTGCCCGTCCCCGGCGGACCGTACAGAAGCAGGCCGCCGCGCAGGCTCTTGCCGTAGAGCCGGCGCAGCTCAGGATTGCGCATCGGGGCCAGGAACGACGCCTCCAGGCGGTTCTTGACCTCGGTCATCCCGCCGACGTCGGCCAGACGGACGCCAGCCCGCTCCACCTCCCAGTCCGTGGGGGCGCCGGGGCCGTCGGCCTGGACCGAACGGGGCTCGGAGAGAGCCGGGTCGGCATCGGGGGCCCCGGGGGACTGCGAGGACCCTGAGGACACGAAAGGTGCGGCCGGTCCGTCGCCGAGGTCCTCCTCGGCCCGCCGCCAGTCGAAGTCTTCGGTGCTCCGGGGGGTCCCAGGGGTCCCAGCGCCGTCCGGCGTCGTCGAACCGGTGGCCGCCGGCTCCTGCGGTGGGACGGGCGCCGGAGGGGTCGAGGCTTCCGCGGGAGGTGGTGAGTTCAGTGAGGAGACCGTCGGCTCCGGTGCTTCGGTTACCGGCTCTGCCGCCGTGCCTGCCGTCCGTTCGGCGGGAGCCTGAGCGGCCTGCGGCGAGAGCGCCCTGGACATGAGGGCTCGGGCGGCCTCGTCGGTGGGGGCGTGCTGAAGGGCGATGGCGCAGTGAGCCACCGCCTCAGCGCTTCGACCGGCCCCGATGAGGAGCTCAGCCAGATGGGTGCGCAGCCGGACATCGTCCGGAGCGGCCTCCACCGCACGTGTCAGGGAAACAATCAGTGGGTCAGTCACTCGGCCAGTCTAGAGGCGGGCAGTGACACGGGTAGTGGTGCCAAGGCGTGGAACAGCCCGTCAGCTCCGTGCGCTTGCGCACTCGCGCACTTACGCCTCGGATGGAGGCTCTCCCGCACTCAGGCGCCGAGATGGTTTCACCGGTTGGGGCGAGGGGGCTTTACACGCTCCCCATCTCCCCGGCCGTGCTTGCGCGCATCAGCCGGCAGCGCGCGCTCAGGAGGCTGAGCGCAGCCGAGTCGTCGGGAGGGGCAGCTCGATGGCGTCGATGAGGTCCACGGACTTGGCGATGCCGGTGGCCGACAGGTCCTCCACCGCCCTGGCGACGATGACGCGGTCCCGGTGGATCTCGCGGATCCTGACCCGGGCCCAGCTCTCCTCGCCCGTCTGCGGATCCTCCCCCTCAAGGAGCCAGTCCTCCGCCAGGAGCCGCAGGCCGATCGCGTCCAGGACCGCCTCGGCCTCATCGAGATCCATGGCCTCGCCCCGCCGGACCCACAACCGGTCATAAGGGATGAACCGGCCGTCCGCACTCATCTCGATATAGCCCACGTGCTCCCCGTCCTCGCGACGCAGGTGGTCGAAGACGTCCTCGGGATCGGGCGGGCCTCCCGGTGGCGTGGGCGGGGCACTCATACGCGCCAGGCTACCGGGCCCGGGGAGCTCACCCCGGCTCGGTAGGTTTGTGGCCACTGGCGTGGTCGGCTCTTCCTCGAGCCACGAGTGGCTGATAACGCTGACGGGCGGCCTCACCGGAGGTTCCGACCATATTTCCAATGGCTGCCCAGGACATCCCAGCATCCCGAGCGCCTCTGATGGCATCAAGGACATGTCGTTCGGCCCGGGCCTGTTCAACAACCGCGTCTCGCAAGGCCGCTAATGCGGCCACGTCGACCTCATCGGCCTCGACCGGGTCGTAGCTCTCGAAGCGAGCGGCCAGCTCATCGGCATGCGCCAGAATCTCGTCAACAGTACGGGGCATCATCACCTCAGAAGCTTCTCTCGGGCACGCATGGCGTGGACGATGACGATTGTGGTTACGCCTTGAATGTAGCCAATCTCGAGAACAAGGGCAGCCCGGTTGGCTCCCAGGAGCATAGTGAAACCATCTCCCGTGTCTCAGGCTCGGTTGGGGTGGTGATGGGCGTGAAGGATGTCAGGCTCTCTGAGGCCGTGCTTCAGCGCCGATCTGGCAATGATCGGATCGTCCACAGATCCAAGGTAACTTGTGATGTGCTGTTCAGCCGAGGGGTGTGGTCCTGGGGCGGCGCCGGCGGCTGTTGCGGGAATGCGCGCCCGGTGAGCGTGCGGGTGCCGCTGCCCTACCCATGTTGTGTCCTCTTCCAGTCGAGTGTGCCCGGTGAGCGTGCGGGTGCCGCAGATGTGTTGGCTGAGATCGGCGTCGAGCGGGGTGCGCATGCGTGCTGGGCTGCCGGGCTGGTGAATGCCGCCACGTCGGCGCAGGGCTGTCGCTTCTGCTGGCTGGTGTCACGATTGGCGACTATTCGGGGGCCGTACGGCCTCGGCCGGCTCTCTTGCTGAGGGGGTTGAGGACGTTGGCGCTGGTCAGGACTGGTTATGGAGAAGCGGGTCAAGGCTGGTCGACTCTGAAAAGTCGCCAATCGTGACACTTTCGGCAGTGTGTGGGGCTGGGGGGGCTGATCGAGAACGTACTGACGAGGACTGCGTTCGCAGAACTCGTGGGTGGGACCTCAGTCATCTACAGGAAAGCGCAGTCCTCGCCGGGTATCGCAGTCCGTGCGGCTGGGGCGCATCGCTCTGACGCGGCCGGAACCGTCCGCGGGCGGCGGCTCACGCCGCGTCCGTGTCGCAGGTCACTATCGGCTCCGGGAATGGACTGCGGCCCATCGAGGTTGAGCCAGTCAGACTCAAGGTTGTATGCAGTCAAGTTGACAGAGCCTGACTCAATCACAATCCTGAGTGCATACGACTCAACCTGAAGGCGCCGGAACCTCCGGCCCTCACCTCGAACATCGACTGACCACAACTCAGCAAGCACAAGGAGCACACCACATGGCACGCGCTGTCGGTATCGACCTGGGTACCACCAACTCTGCTATCGCCGTCCTCGAGGGTGGCGAGCCCACCATCATCCCGAACGCCGAGGGCGGCCGCACCACCCCCTCCGTCGTCGCCTTCTCCAAGTCCGGCGAGATCCTCGTCGGCGAGATCGCCAAGCGCCAGGCGGTCACCAACGTCGACCGCACCATCTCCTCGGTCAAGCGCCACATGGGCACCGACTGGTCCGTCGAGATCGACGACAAGAAGTACACCGCCCAGGAGATCAGCGCCCGCATTCTGGCCAAGCTCAAGGCCGACGCCGAGGCCTACCTGGGTGAGCCCGTCACCAACGCGGTCATCACCGTCCCGGCCTACTTCAACGACGCCGAGCGCCAGGCCACCAAGGAGGCCGGCACCATCGCGGGCCTGACCGTGGACCGCATCGTCAACGAGCCCACCGCCGCGGCTCTGGCCTACGGCCTGGACAAGGGCAAGGAGGACGAGCTCATCCTCGTCTTCGACCTCGGTGGCGGTACCTTCGACGTCTCCCTGCTCGAGGTCGGCAAGGACGACGACGACTTCTCCACCATTCAGGTGCGCGCCACCAACGGTGACAACCGCCTGGGCGGTGACGACTGGGACGCCCGCGTCGTCGAGTGGCTGGTCAAGCAGGTCAAGAGCAAGGACGGCGTGGACCTGTCCAAGGACAAGATCGCCATGCAGCGCCTCAAGGACGCCGCCGAGCAGGCCAAGAAGGAGCTGTCCTCGGCGACCTCCACGAACATCAACCTGCAGTACCTCTCCATGAGCGAGTCCGGCCCCATCCACCTCGATGAGAAGCTCACCCGCTCCAACTTCCAGGAGATGACCGCGGACCTGCTCGAGCGCACCAAGATCCCCTTCCACAACGTCATCAAGGACGCCGGGGTCAAGGTTTCCGACATCGACCACGTGGTCCTCGTGGGCGGCTCCACCCGTATGCCCGCCGTCGCCGACGTGGTGCGCGAGCTGACCGGCCGGGACCCCAACAAGGGCGTCAACCCCGACGAGGTCGTCGCCGTCGGCGCGGCCCTCCAGGCCGGTGTCATCCAGGGCGACCGCAGTGACGTCCTGCTCATCGACGTCACACCGCTGTCCCTGGGCATCGAGACCAAGGGCGGGGTCATGACCAAGCTCATCGAGCGCAACACGGCCATCCCGACCAAGCGCTCCGAGGTCTTCTCCACCGCCGAGGACAACCAGCCCTCCGTGCTCATCCAGGTCTACCAGGGCGAGCGCGAGTTCGCCCGGGACAACAAACCGCTGGGCACCTTCGAGCTGACCGGCATCGCCCCGGCCCCCCGCGGCGTGCCCCAGATCGAGGTCTCCTTCGACATCGACGCCAACGGCATCGTCCACGTCTCGGCCAAGGACCGCGGCACCGGCAAGGAGCAGTCCATGACCATCTCCGGCGGCTCCGCCCTGCCCAAGGAGGACATCGACCGCATGGTCAAGGAGGCCGAGGCCCACGCCGAGGAGGACAAGAAGCGCCGCGAGGACGCCGAGACCCGCAACTCCGCCGAGCAGCAGGCCTACTCCATCGACAAGCTCCTCAAGGACAACAAGGACAAGCTGCCCGAGGACGTCCACTCCCAGGTCTCCGAGGCCGTCGCCGACCTCAAGAAGGCCCTCGAGGGTGACGACATCGAGCCGGTCAAGACCGCCCAGGAGAAGCTGAGCTCGGTGGCCCAGAAGGTCGGCGAGGCCCTCTACCAGGCCGACGCCGCCGCCCAGGCCGCGGGTGAGGCCTCCGGCTCCTCCTCCGCCGGCGGCTCCGCGTCTTCCGACGACGAGGACATCGTGGACGCCGAGATCGTCGACGAGGAGGACTCCAAGTGACCTCGGCCGGCCCCACCCCTGAGAACGAGGGCATCGACCCCGAGCTCCAGGCGGCCGTCGAGTCGGCCTTCGAGGAGGTGTCCGAGGACGTCCGCGAGGAGCTCGCCCAGGGCGCGTCCGAGGGCGAGGCCGGCCAGGCCGACGCCGCCTCCGAGGAGGCGGCGGGGGAGGACCTCTTGGCCCAGGCTCAGGCCCAGGCCGCTCAGGCGGCCGACGACCTGGCCCGGGCCCGGGCGGACCTCTACAACCTCCAGCAGGAGTACCAGGGCTTCGTGCGCCGCTCCCGCGAGGGCGCGGCCTCCCACCGGGAGGCCGGTGCCGCCGGTGTCGTCGAGGCCCTCATCCCGGTCCTCGACGAGATCGAGCTGGCCCGCCAGCACGGCGACCTGACCGGCACCTTCGAGACCACGGCCGGCAAGCTCGAGACGATCCTGGCCGAGAAGTACTCCCTGGAGCGCTTCGGCGCCGTGGGCGAGGTCTTCGACCCCACGCTGCACGAGGCCCTCATGGCCACCGAGTCCAGCGAGGTCACCGAGCCCACCATCGCCACGGTCCTCCAGCCCGGATACCGCCTGGGTGAGCGCGTCGTGCGCGCCGCCCGCGTCCAGGTCGCCAACCCGGCCTGATACCCACCGCACCACTCACCCCGGCCCGACGGCGGACCCGAGCCAGCAGCTCTGGCGGGTCCGGGTCCGCCGTCGGCCGGGAGGCGCACCGGGACGCCCGAGGCCCCAGGGCCGCGGCGACGCCCCCCCATCTTCAGCTTCAGCAAGGAAACCCCCACGATCACCCAGATAAGGAGGCGGTGACGCGACCATGGCCAGTCAGGACTGGATGACCAAGGACTTCTACGCGGTCCTCGGCGTGAGTAAGGACGCCGACGCCGCCGCAATCAAGAAGGCCTACCGAACGCTCGCCAAGAAGTACCACCCCGACCGCAACCCCGACGACGCCGCAGCGGCGGAGAAGTTCAAGGAGGTCGGCGAGGCCTACGCCGTCCTGTCCGACGAGGCCGAGCGCAAGCAGTACGACGCGATCCGCTCCATGGCCGGAGGCGGTGCCCGCTTCCAGGCCGGCGGCCCGGGAGGGTCCGGCGGCGCCGGCTTCGAGGACATCCTCTCCTCCATGTTCGGCGGCCAGGGCGGCGGTGTCCGCTTCGAGACCGGTGGCGGCGCACAGCCCGACCTCGATGACCTGCTGCGCATGTTCGGCGGCACCCCCAGCCCCACCCGCTCCGGCGGCCGCCCCGGCCCCTTCGGCTTCGGCGGCTTCGGCTCCCAGCCCCAGCCTCAGAAGGGCTCCGACGTCCTGACCTCGGCCACGCTGGACCTGCGCGACGCCGTCGCCGGCACCACCGTGGAGCTCACCGCGGACGGGCGCACCATGAAGGTCCGCATCCCGGCGGGCGTGCGCGACGGCCAGAGGATCCGCCTGCGCGGCAAGGGCCGAGCCGGCCTGAACGGCGGCGAGAACGGCGACATGGTGGTGACCATCAGCATCAAGAAGCACCCCGTGTACTCCGTCGACCCGGTCGACGGCACCAACCTGCGCATGGACCTGCCGGTCACCCTGCGCGAGGCGGCCCTGGGCGCCACGGTCGAGGTCCCCCTGCTCGACGGCGGAACCTCCAAGATCAAGATCAAGCCCGGCACCTCCTCGGGCACCGTCATGCGCCTGCGCGGCAAGGGCGCCACCACCCGCAAGAAGACCGGCGACCTGCTGGTGACCATCGAGGTGGCCGTCCCCAAGAAGCTCTCCAAGGCCGCCAAGGAGGCCCTCGAGGCCTTCGATGAGGCCATGGGCGACACCGACCCGCGGGCCACCCTCATGGAGGAGGCGGCGACATGAGCCGGCGCCGGGCCGGGCAGGGCCTGGGGCACCTGGCCGACGACGCGGCCGAGCGCGCGGTCTACGTGGTCTCGGTGGCGGCCGAGCTCGCCGGGATGCACCCCCAGACCCTGCGCCAGTACGACCGGCTCGGACTGGTCAGCCCCGCCCGGACCCGCGGGCGGGGCCGGCGCTACTCCCACCGCGACGTCGAGCGCCTGCGCCGCATCCAGTCCCTGTCCCAGGAGGGCATCAACCTCGAGGGCATCCGCCGCATTCTCGCCCTGGAGGCCCGCGTGGAGGAGCTGGAGGCCGACAACGCCCGCATGCGTAGCCGCGAGGCCGTCGTCCAGCGGATCTTCGCGGCGGCCGCCGACGGCGAGGTCCAGGTCGTCGCGCCCGGCCGCCAGGGCCGGGGACCGGCAGGACGCCGCCCCGAGGCGGGGCGCGGACGCGCCGCCGGCGCGGCGGGAGCAACGGGCACTGCGGGAGGCGTGAGCACTGCTCTCGTGCCCATGCGCCGGTGGCACTGACGGGGCAGGCGGGCGCGGCCGGGCACTGACGAGCGCCGGCGGGTCCTGGACGCGGGTACTGATACGGCACTGAGCCCGTCGGCCGCTGCGGCAGAACAGATGGCCCACCCCGTGCATCATTCTCCGGGCGGATACCGCCGGTCCTCGACCGGCCGTAAGGTCCTGCCCATGCGGATGACAACCTCCTTCACCGGCTCGCGGGGCGTGCGATACCCCGCCCCTGACGTGGCCCGTGGCTTCATGCTCCTGCTCATCGCGGTCGCCAACGTTCCGTCATGGAACAAGATGCCGAACGGGGCCGAGCCGCCGGTGTCCTCCGTCGACGCCTGGTGGATGTTCGTCCGCACGCTGGTGGTGGACCACCGGGCCTACCCGCTGTTCGCGATGCTCTTCGGCTTCGGGCTCATGACCATGGTCAACCGGCGCATCGCCTCCGGGACCCAGACCTACCTCGCCTGTCTGCCCGGCGCGCCGGAGGGCCGCGAGCCGATGCCGCACGAGGCGGCCTGGGCCCGCGAGATGGCCACCATTGACGCCTACCGCCTGGTACGGCGCCGCGGCTGGTGGATGATCCTGTTCGGATTCGTCCACGGCATCGTCTTCCCCGGCGACATCATCGGAGCCTATGGGCTGGTCGCCGTCCTCCTGGCCAACCTGCTGGCCCGCAAGAACTACTCGGCGCTCTATCTCACCGCGGGCATCATCACCGTGGTGGCGCTGGGGACGTACCTGGCCACCGGGACCCTGTCGGCGGACATCCCGACGGCCTCCGGGGAGCAGTCGATCTCGCTCACAGCGGCGCTGCTCTGGGCCGGCGGCAACATCGCGCAGTGGGTGGTCGTGCTGGTCGTGCAGATCCTCATCGCACTCATCATCCCCGCCGCGGTGATCGGCGCCCGCCTGGCCGACACCGACCTCCTCACCCAGCCGGAGCAGCACCGGCGCCTGCTGATCTCCGTGGGCCTGGGCGGTCTGGCGCTGGGGGCGCTCGCGGCGCTCCACGGCGCGCTGACGCTCGTGACGTCGATGGAGCTCTGGCCGACGGACTTCGCCGCCAAAGAGTTCTTCGGCCTGGCCGGCGCCTGCGGCTGGCTGGCACTGCTGGTGCTGTATGCCGGGGGGCCCAGGCCGGACGGCCGTCTGACGGGGCTGCGCCGGCTGGCCTCCGCCGTCGGCCGCCGCTCCATGACCGTCTACCTGAGCCAGACGATCCTGTTCGGCATCATCTTCGGCATCATTCCGCTCCTGGTGACGGGCAGGCGCCTGTGGGTGGGGCAGGCCGCGGCCGCCCTCATCGCCCTGGGCGTCTGGCTGGCAACCGTGGTCCTGTGCGTCCTGCTGGAGCGCGGCGGTCATGCCGGTCCCTTCGAGACCCTGCTGCGCACTGCTGTTGCCCGCAGCGAGCGCAGGAGGACGACGCCGCCGCCCCCGCCCGCCGTCTGGCCCGGGATGCAGCCGGGACCGTGGCCGATGGGGCAGATGGGAGTTCAGCCGGGGGCGCCGGTGCCGATGCAGCCGGGCGTGCCGCCGATGGGACACCCGGGGGCGCCGGTGCCGATGCAGCCGGGTATGCCGCCGATGGGGCAGCCAGGAGTTCAGGCGGGTATGCCGCCTGCGACCCAGCCGGGATCGCAGCCGGCTCCCTGAGCCGGCGCAGCCCCCGGAACCGTCCACCGGAAGAACGGCCGGGCGTCAGGCTCCTCCTTTCGGTGGGGACGATCTCGGCGCTTAAGGCGGACGCCGCGGAACCACTGGTTCTCATGCGGTCGAGTTGTGAACACGACTTCCTCCGCTGCCTCCGCGACCTCATTCAATGGTTCCCGCGGCCTGCGCTACCCCGCCCCGGCGGCTGCGGCACCCGCCGGAGCAGGTCAGTCCGTGGCGTCAACGCTGCCCTGGTTCGTGACCAACGTGAACGGGTGGTTCACCACCGCCCTGGGCGCTGCCTTCACCTCGATGGTTCTTCCCGCCGCCTTCCTCGGTGCCCGCCTGGCCGACACCGACCTCATCGCCCACCCCGAGCGCCACCGCGGTCTGCTGACGGTTGCCGGGATCGGTGGTCTGGCCCTGGGGGCGCTCGGCGCGCTTCACGAGATCCTGGTCCCGCTCACCAGTGCTCAGGCCTGGGAGGCCGACTCCGCCTTGATCGCGGTCCTGGGCCTGGCCGGGGGCTGCGGCTGTCTCGCCGTCCTGGCCCTCTACGCCGGCGGACCGCGGCCGGATGGCCGGCTGACGGGCCTGCGCCGGCTCGCCTCCGACGTGGGGCGCCGCTCCATGACCGCCTACCTCAGCCAGTCCTTCCTCTTCGCCGTCATCTTCATGGCCCTGCCCGCCCTGACCGGTATCGGGCTCCACCTGGGGGAGGCCCGGGCCGCAGGGATCGCGCTGGCGGTCTGGCTGGTGACGGTCGGGCTGTGCGCCGCCCCGGAGCGCGGCGGTCACGCCGGTCCCTTCGAGACCCTGCTGCGCACCGCCGTGGCCCGCAGCGAGCGCATACGCCGGCTGCCGGCCCCTCCGTCCCCGGCCTCACCGGTGGGTACCTCCAGCACCTACGACCCGGCGCGCTGAGACACCGAGGCACGGGTGGGTTCCCCAAGCGATGGGGAGGGCTTCCCCCGCGGTCCGGCGGGTGCGTGCCACCACGTCCTCCAGGGATTTTGTATGGTGGGGCGGCCCGGCGACCGCCTCGATGGCGCGTCATCGCACCATGTCCTGAGGACTGTGAGTCGCCTCGCAGAATGCGAGGGCTGACCTGATCGTTTCACAGGGCATCGTTGACGCGGTAGCCTGCCAGCGTCCCCAACTCTGAAGGAAGCGAACAGCCCTCATGACTCAGCCCCCAACCCCGGTCAGCCCTTCTACCAGCAGCAGCCCTCGGCCCCCTCGGCTCCGGTCCCGGGACAGCCCTACCCGCCCCAGCAGCAGTTCCAGGGCGCTCCCGGCGCCCCTACCGCTCCCGGCGTCCCCGGCCAGCCCTTCGCGCAGGCTCCGGCGGGGGACAGCTTCATGGGCAACTTCTTCGATACCGCCAAGCCCTTCGCCGAGAAGTTCGGCAAGGTGGTCTTCTACATCGCCGCCATCGCCCTGGTCGTGAGTTGGGCCTACTCGGCTTACAACGCCGGTGACCTCAACGCTGCCTATGACGTCGAGTCGCATAGCCGGAACTTCAACGCTGGTTGGTTCTTCGCGAGCCTGTTCTTCAACGCCCCCTGGACCGTTGCTGAGATCGGCCTCATCCGGCTCTTCGTCGAGCTGGTCATCAACTCCGGCAAGAAGAACTAGTCGCTGCCCGGCGGGGTCTCGTCTCCGCCGCAGCCAGCTGCTCGATCCTGACGGTCGCCGGCCCGCGTGGCCGGCGACCGTCAGTCGTTGGCGCCGGTTGCGCTTGAGGTGTCCTCGGCCTCCCCCACCGGCAGCTCGAGGACAGCCGTCAGCCCGCCGTCGGGGTTGGCGCTCAGACGCAGCTCGCCGTTGTGCGCGGTGGCCACGGCCGTCACGATGGCCAGGCCCAGTCCGTGCCCGGATCCCCGGGTCCGCCCCCGACCCTCGCCGCGAACGAAGGGCTCGCACAGGGACTCCACGCTCTCGGGCGACACTACGGGGCCCTCGTTGCGGATCGTCAGGCGAACACCGTCGTCCAGACACGCCATGCCCACCGTGATGCGGCCGCCCTCGACGTTGTAGCGGGCCGCATTGCGCAGCAGGTTGGAGACGCTCTGGCGCAGCAGCACCGGGTCGCCGGGCACCCGGGCGGGCAGCAGGTGGGTGGAGACGTGAAGCCTGTGCTCGGCGACCTCCGGCGCGATGAGGCTCAGGGCGTCACGAACCGTGACCTCCATGTCCACGTCCTCGTGGGCCAGCTTGCCGGACTGGGCGTCGGCCAGGTCCAGCAGGGCGTCGATCGTCTCCCGGTTGGCGCGGTTGGTCTCCAGGACCCGGGTCAGAACCCGGCGCAGGTCCTCGGCCGAGGCCTGAGGGTCGGACAGGGCGACGTCGATCATCGTCTGCGTGGTGGCCAGGGGAGTGCGCAGCTCGTGGGAGGCGTTGGCCGCGAACCGGCGGTGGACGGAGAAGGAGCGCTCCAGGGAGTCCAGCATGTTGTCGAAGGTGTCCGCCAGGTCGTGGATCTCGTCACGCGGGCCGGACAGGTCCAGCCGCTGACTGAGGTCGCCCGAGGCGGCGAGCTTGGCCGCCGCATTCATCGAGGACAGCGGCTGCAGCATCCGCCCCGCCAGGATCCAGCCGACGGTCCCGGAGAGCACCACGAGCAGCGCCAGTACGCCGACGGCTGAGCGCATGATGGTGCCGAGCAGATCGAACAGGTTCGTGTCCACCTTGGCGGCCTCGCCGACCTGCGAGACCGGCACGGCGGCGGTCTCCCCGACCGGACCACCGATCTGGATGCTCAGCGTGACGTAGCGCGTGTAGAAGGAGACCAGGGCGATGAGGACCACGCCGGCGGCCGTCACCATCCCGGCGTAGGTCAGGGTCAGGCGGGTCCGGATACTCAGGTGCCGGGGGCGACGCAAGCGCTCCTGGCGACCCGACCGGGCGTCGCGGGCTTTACGGGCGCCGTGGGTCTCGCTGTCGGCTCCTGCGGCCGCGGCGTCGTCGACCCGGGTCTGCGCATCCCCCTGCCCACTCATGCGCTGAACCTGTAACCCGCGCCGGGGACCGTCTGGATCACACGCGGCTCACCGAGCTTGCGACGCAGGTGGGAGATCGTCACCCGCGTGGAGTTGGTGAAGGGGTCGGCGTTGGCGTCCCAGGCCTTCTCCAGGAGCGTCTCAGCGCTGAGGACCCCGCCCTCGGCCTCCATGAGGACCTGGAGGACCGCGAACTCCTTGGGGCTGAGGCGAATGAAGCGCCCGTCGCGGTAGACCTCCCGGCGGAAGGGGTCCAGACGCACCCCGTGGGCCTCGATGACCGGGGTGCGCGCCGGCTGGCTGCGTCGCCCCAGGGCCCGCAGCCGGGCCACCAGCTCGGGGAACTCGAAGGGCTTGGTGAGGTAGTCGTCCGCCCCCAGCTCGAAGCCGCCCACGCGCGCGTCCAGCGTCCGGGACGCGGTGAGCATGAGGACCCGCGTGCTGGGGTGGTCATTGACCACCCGGCGGCAGACCTCGTCGCCGTGGATCACGGGCAGATCCCGGTCCAGGACGATGATGTCGTAGTCGTTGAACTCCACCTGCTCCAGGGCGCTGGCCCCGTCGCCGACGACGTCAACGGCCATCGCCTCACGCCGCAGCCCAGTGGCGATGGCCTCAGCCAGGTACTCCTCATCCTCCACAACGAGCACGCGCATTGCCCTATCTCCTTCACTGTGTGTCTTCGGCCGGTCCCTGAGCGAACCAGCCCCCGTGTTGCCACAACTTAAGCGAAATTGTGAACCCCATGGCAACACCGCTCCCGGTTGGCTGTTCCCCGAACGAACGGACGCCACCGCGTTCCGACCCACGTGAGCCGAAAGGACCCTCTCCCATGAAGCAGCCCCTCAACACCCGGATCCTCACCCGTGCCGCTACGGTGCTGACCTGCGCCGTGTGCGCCGTCGGACTCGTGGCCGGATGCTCCCAGGGCTCGAAGGCGGACTCGGCCGCCTCCGCCTCCGCCACCAGCGGGGACGACTACCTGCTCAAGATGGCCAAGTGCATGCGCGACAAGGGCATCGACGTCTCCGACCCCGACTCCAACGGCAACGTGCAGTTCCCCGACAACGAGGCCGCCAACAAGGCCGCCCAGGAGTGCGAGCAGATCGTCGGCCCCGCCCCCGGCACCGAGGACCTCGCCAAGCCCGAGACGCAGCAGGACCTGGTCAAGGCCGCTGAGTGCCTGCGTAAAGAGGGCTACGACGTGCCCGACCCCGAGGCCGGCAAGGGCATCCAGCTCAACGGCGACATCCCCCAGGACGTCATGAGCAAGTGCTTCTCCCAGGTCGGGAACAAGTGACGCCGCGCCCTTCCGGGCGCCAACAGACCACAGGCTCGCGCGGCCCGGCTGCCGCGCAGACACACACTCAGACAGGCAGACACATGGATCAGATCACCACCTCCCCGCAGGTCGACGACGGCTCGACCGGTACCGCGGACAAGCCGGGTACAACCCACCGCACCCGACGCCGGGCCTTCCTGGCCATGGGGGCCGCCGCGATCCTGGCTGCGGGCGCTGGTGCAGGCGCCTTCGCCTCCAGATCGGGCCCCTTCGCGGCCAAGGCCAAGCCGACGACGTCGACCTTCAACGGCGCCACCGACACCATCACCAAGGGGGACCTCCAGGGGCACACCTCCGTGACCGGCACCCTGCGCTACTCAGACTCGCGCAAGTTCAAGTCGGGCTTCGAGGGCGTTCTCATCCAGGTGCCCGCCGCTGGGACCGTCCTGACCCAGGGGGACGTCCTCTACCGCACGGGCTCCGGGACCGCCTACCTCATGCGTGGCTCCCTGCCCGCCTGGCGCAACTTCGAGGCCGGCATGGAGGACGGCGAGGACATTCGCCAGCTCGAGACGGCCCTGAGGGACCTGGGGTACTTCGACTACGATCCCGACGACCACTTCAGCTGGGCCACCACCAGCGCCATCATGAAGTGGCAGAAGGACCTCGACCTGCCCCAGACCGGGACCATCCCACTGGGACGGGTGGTCTTCGCCCCCGGGGACCTGCGCGTGGGGAAGGTCGCTGCCCGGGTGGGTGACCGCGTCGCCGCCGACACCGAACTCTTCGACGTCACCTCCACCACCCAGGTGGTCGACGCCAACATCAAGCTCTCCGACCAGAAGCTCGCCGTCGCCGGCACCGTCGTGACCATCAAGCTGCCCGACGCCAAGACCACTCAAGGCAAGATCACCTCCGTGGGCACCCCCACCGAGAAGTCCTCCGGCTCCGAGTCGGGTTCCGGCTCCGGCTCCGGTTCTGGTTCTGGGTCTGGTTCCAGCGAGTCCAAGGAACGAGTCATCCCCATCACCGTGACCCTCACCGACGCCTCGGCGACCACCAACTTCCAGGAGGTCTCCGTCACCGTCGACCTGCCCAGCGAGAAGCGGACGGGTGTCCTGTCGGTGCCGGTCGGCGCCCTGCTGGCCCTGAGCGCCGACCAGTACGGCGTCGAGATCGTCGAGTCCAATGGCACCACCCGCAAGGTGCCGGTCACCATCGGGCTGTTCGCGGGCGGGCGCGTGGAGATCTCCGGTAAGGACATCTCCGAGGGACAGCGAGTGGTGGTGCCGCAGACATGAGCCGCATCCTGTCCCTGCGTGACGTGAAACGCACCTACGGGGAGCCGCCCGTGGCCGCCTGCGCGGGCGTGAGCCTGGAGATCGACTACGGCGAGTTCGTCGCCATCGTCGGCCCCTCGGGCTCGGGCAAGTCCACGCTCCTCAACCTCATCGGCACCCTGGACCGGCCCAGCGCCGGCACCGTCGAGATCGACGGCGTCGACGTCGGCTCCCTGTCCGACGCCAAGCTCTCGGCCCTGCGGTCCAGCCGCATCGGCTTCGTCTTCCAGCAGTTCCACCTGGCTGACGGCGTCAACGCGGTCGACAACGTCGCCGACGGCCTGCTCTACAGCGGGGTCCCCCGCTCCGAGCGGCGCCGACGCGCCCGAGCCGCCCTCAGGCGCGTCGGCCTGGCCCACCGGCTCGACCACCGCCCCCACCAGATGAGCGGCGGCGAGCGCCAGCGCGTGGCCATCGCCCGGGCCGTCGTCGGCGAGCCCCCACTGCTGCTGGCCGACGAACCCACCGGGAACCTCGACTCCACCTCCGGGGCCTCGATCGTCGAGCTCCTCCACGAGCTCCACGCCCAAGGCACCACGATCATCGTCATCACCCACGACAACGAGCTGGCCGCCCAGCTCCCCCGGCAGATCGCCATCCGCGACGGCCGTATCGTGGGGGACTCAAGCCTGAAGGAGATCGTCCATGACGACGTCTACGCTCCGGCGTGACCGGTCCACGGCCGAGCGGGCCGGCAACGCCCCGGCCCGGCGGCTCCAGCGCTCGCGGCTGCGCCTGGCCGACGTGCTGCGCCTGGGAGGCACCGGCATCAGGGCCCGCCCCACCCGTGCCTTCCTGTCCGCACTGGGGATCGCCATCGGTATCGCCGCCATGATCTCGGTGGTGGGCATCTCGGCCTCCAGCCGCGCCCAGCTCTCCGCCCAGCTCGACTCCCTGGGGACCAACCTGCTGACGGCCACCGCCGGCCAGGACCTCTTCGGCAACTCCTCCTCCCTGCCTCAGGACAGTGTCGGCAAGGTCCGCCTCATCGACAACGTCCAGAGCGCCTCGAGCACCGGGCTGGTCAAGAACTCGCTGGTCTACCGCACCCCGCTCATCGACAAGAACGCCTCCGGCGGCATCACGACCCTGGCCGCGGACAAGTCGCTGCTCGACGTCGTGGCCGGACAGGTGGACAAGGGCACCTGGCTCAACGAGGCCACCAGCAAGTACCCGGCCACGGTCCTGGGGCAGACGGCGGCCCAGCGCCTCGGCGTCGTCTCGCCGGGAAGCAAGGTGTGGATCGGTGGCAACTGGTTCACCGTGGTCGGCATCCTCAAGCCGGTGGTGCTGGCTCCCGAGCTCAACAACGCCGCCCTCATCGGTCAGGGCGTGGCCAGTAACCTGCTGGGGCACGACGCCAAGCCGACGACGGTCTACACGCGCAGCCAGGACGCCGCCGTTCCCACGGTGCGCAAGGTGCTGGCGCCGTCGATCTCGCCGCAGGCCCCCAACGAGGTCAAGGTCTCGCGCCCCTCGGACGCGCTGGAGGCCAAGAACGCGGCCGACAAGGCCTTCACCGGCCTGCTGCTGGGCGTGGGCTCGATCGCCCTGCTCGTCGGTGGTATCGGGGTGGCCAACACGATGATCATCTCGGTGCTCGAGCGCCGTCGGGAGATCGGGCTGAGGCGGTCCCTGGGCGCGATGCGCGGACACATCCTCGTGCAGTTCATGACTGAGGCGCTGCTGCTGGCCTCCCTGGGAGGTGCCCTGGGGTGCATCATCGGGATCGGGGTGACTGCCGGAATGTCGGCCGCCAACGGCTGGCCCTTCTCCCTGCCGGTGGTCGCCGTCGCCGGTGGGCTGGGCATCACCATCGCCATCGGCGCCCTGGCCGGCGTGTACCCGGCGGTTCGGGCCTCCCGCACTCCTCCGACCGCCGCGCTCAACGCTCAGTAGGCGAGCGCCGGCAGCCCGAGGGGAGGCCGATGAGACGTCCCGGTGGGAGACAACTGGGCCCCGCGGTGGCGGCACCGGACTGTGGCGGTCGGTGCCTGAGAGAAATGGGGGATAGCCCAGTTGGCCGGGATCGCGTGAGGGCCCCGCACTGAAATGTGCGGGGCCCTCACTCCTGCGATCAGAAGACCGCGGTGCCTGGGGTCAAGCAGGCTCTCAGCCGGATCACTCCGTGCCGAGCTTGCCGTCGACGGCGTCGCGGGCGGCGTCGATCTTGTCGTCGAACTTGCCGCCGGTCGCCTTCTTGGCAGCACCGGCTGCGGCGTCCAGCGCCTTGTCGCTGATCGCCTCGGCCTTGTCGGAGCTGAGAGCATCACCGGCCTTCTTCGCCAGGTCATCAAGTCCCATCTGTGTCTCCTTCCGTCGGGTGGCCAGACGTCGGATGACGACGGCCTCGCCTGAATAGTGCCAGGTTTGCGCACCTGCGTCATCTGAGGGCGGCTCGGCCCCTGGGCTGCGCCCGGGGACAAGTGACGCGCTCGGGGACAAGTGACGCGGCCGGGGACTTTCTCTCCCCGCCGGGGACCGGAATTCCGTCCCCGAACGCGCAGGACGCCCCGTAGGGAAGCTTGCGCACCCCTACGCGCAGAACGTCCCCGGCCGTTCTGCTGGAGCGCCAGCGGTGCCGGGCCTCACCACTGCCAGGTGGGGCGGGCGGGGGAGCCCGCGGCGTCGGCCAGGAGGACGGCCTCACGCACACGGCGGGTCAGGAGAGACAGGACGAGCCGGTAGGAGTCCTCCACCATGGCGGCGGCCTCGTCCGCCCGGTAGCCGGGGCTGGTGAGGTCGATGCTCACCCAGTGCCGCTTGGACTGGTGGAAGCCCGGTTCCACCCACTCGAAGGCGGCCCGTACGGCGACGACGTCCTCGGGATCGAGCTTGACATTGGCCAGGAGGCGGCCGTCGGTGTGGGGGATGAGCAGCAGGAAGAGGCGGGGGCCCACCGAGGCGACGGGGATGTCCCACTCGGGCTTGTGCCCCGCCCAGGCCCCGGGCAGCGTGGCCGCCTTGGCCAGGAGCTCGTCTCGGCGGGCGGCCACGTTGACGCACCCGGAGGGATCGTTGGGGTGAGGGCTGCGGCGGCATGGTGCGGTCATCGACGTCGAGCCTACGGTCTCCCCGCGGCGGGGGACATTGCGTGCGGCCGGGTGCAGATCACTCCGGGCGGGGACGTCCTGCGCGGAGGGTGACAGGATTCCGGTCCCCGACGGCGTCGAACGCCCCCGGCTGAACGGAAAAGTCCCCGACCGTGCGACGTGTCCCCGCCCGGAGTGGTACGTCCCCGGCTGTGCTCAGTGGATCGTCTCGAGGACGGTCGTCCTCAGCTCCTCGATGGTCTGACCGCTGGAGCCGGCGTTGATGGCGATGATGGCGTACTTCCCCTTCTCCTTGGTGGGAGCCGCGATCAGGGAGCCGTTGACCGTCTGGCCGCCGATGTTCGCGGTGTAGTTGAGCACGGCCGCTTCACCATTGGCGGTCTGCTCGGTGGAGTAGCCGGTCGGGGTCCCTCCGGGGATCGAGGAGAGGGCAGGGCTCAGCTCAGCCTCGGTCGGGGGCTTGGTGGCGGGGACGGTGGTCTTGGAGACGTTGGCGTTGCCGAGGTACGGATCGGTGCCGGTGTCGGGGGCCTTGTAGTAGACGTCGGATGTGGCGTCCAAAGGGGTGGTCTGCCAGCCCTCGGGCACCGCGAAGGTGATGCCGACGGTGGGGGCGGTGATCTCCTGGTAGCCCGCGGGCGTCGCCTTGGGGAGGTCGCTCTTCGTGGCGCTGGTGCTGGCGGAGGCCTTGTCGTCGCCCTTGCTGGTCTTGTCAGCCTCGGCGTCCTTCTTACTGTCCTTGGTCTCACTGTCCTTGTCGTCGCCCTCGTCCGATGCTGACGAGCTGTCGGAGGCGGCTGAGCTGGAGGAGCCGGAGCCCTCAGTGCTCTGAGAGCAGGCGGTCAGAACAGGGGCTGCTGCTAGTGCGAGAGCGGCGAACAGGGCTGCGGTGTTGCGTGTGGTTCTCATGATGCTCCAAGATGAACGAATGACCTACGTCATAAGAAGATCATGATCTTCTGGGAATTTTCTTGATGCGTTGGTTTCGCTCACGGTTCATCGAGCGCGGGGCTGGGGCAACGCCCATTCCGGGACTCTGGCGGCGGCGAGCAGTCGCTTTGGAGGGGAGCCCCTCAGTGCGCCGTCGCGATGATGACCTCGGTGATCCTCTTCGCGTCGTCCTGGGAAACGGAGAAGACGAACACGCGGGCGTAGTCCCCCGATGAGGTGGGCAGGTAGAGGACGGACCCGTAATCCGCCTTGCTGCGCGGGGAGTGGGTGAAGGTCCCCCGGATCCCCTGCCCGTTGCGGGTCTGGATCGCCTCGACCGCATCGATCGACACCTGGTCCTGCTTCGCGGCGTCGACGAAGACGTCCCCGACGTTCATCTTCGCGTTCTCCTGGCGCTCATTGTCGATGTAGACCCGCGGTGAGAACGGCTGCCCCGGGGCGGAGCCGGCGGTCTTGAACACCTCGTAGGAGTCGAGGTTCGCCTTGAGTGCCCTGTTGTCATCCGTGCCCAGGTCCTCGGCCAGGGGGATGAGCTCGGTGGCGGAGTAGCTGGAGATGTCCCTCCAGTCGGCGGGTAGCGCGATGGTGATGTTGGCCGAGGTGGAGGTGACCTCCGCGTAGCCCGGGGGGATGGCTGAGGGGGTGGGGCCGGTCGGAGGGGCTGCCGGTGCCTCAGGGGCCGACGACGCGGCGGAGCCCCCGGAGGCGCGGCACCCACCCAGCGCGGCCGGACTGACAAGTGCCAGGGCGGCCATGGCGGCGCTGAGGAGTCGAAGCGGTGATCTCGTCGCCATCGCGGTCCTCCGGGGGAGTCCCTCAGCGGGCCGTCGTGAGGATGGTGGACACGATGGTGTCGACCTCCTCGGCGCTGCCGGCCGTCACGGCGATGCGCACGTAGGTGCCCGACGACGTCGGAACGGCGACGACCGCGCCGGCCGTCTGGACCCCCTGGACCTGCGCGGTCGAGGTGTCGACGGCGGCCTGCCCGTGGGTGGACTGCTTGGTGGAGTAGCCCGTCGGCGTGCCTCCCTGCCGGGTGATGGTCTCATCCAGGCTCTCCTGGGACGGGGGCGTCGAGGAGGCTTCGGCCTCCTTGGCGACTGCGACGCTGTTGAAGGAGATTCCGGCGCTCTGCGAGAACCGGCCGTAGAAGGCGTCGGTGCTGCTCAGGCGCTGGGTGAGGGCGGAGGGATCCTGCCCCTGAGCCCGGGCGAGCAGCGCCTTCTGGGCCTCGGGAAGGGCATTGAGGTCCTGCCAGTCCTCAGGGATCGCGAAGGTGAGGCCGGATGTCGGTGCGGTGATCACCTGGTGGCCCGCCGGGATGGAGGCGCTCGCGCCGCCCCCGCCCGCCGACGTCGCCGCGGCCGCGGGGGCCGAGCCGGTCGCTGCGGCCGAGCCCGCCGACGAGGGGCTGCCCTGTGAGCAGCCCGCCAGGATGAGGATGGTGGCCAGAGCCAGGGTGGCGCGCGTGGTTCTCATGATGTCTCCGGAGTCATGGCGGGATTGTGACGTGACCATAGCGGCGGCGTCGAACAGTGGTGTGTCACGTGGTCGACTGGCATGTCGCGGTGGGTGCGGTGAGCGGCGGGATTCCGGCAACAACGGCCTCAGGAGTAGCCCACGTCACTGCCGGTCTCGGAAGTTGAGTGGAATAGACTCAACTCTGTGAAGGTTCTGGTGACCAGAAGACGCAACACGTCACCACCTCTCGAAGGAGATCCGTATGGACACCAACTACACCACCAAGTCGCAGGAGGCGATCTCCGGCGCCATGCAGGCCGCCGCCGCGGCCGGCAACCCCCAGATCGAGCCCGCGCACCTGCTCGTTGAGCTCCTCTCCCAGCCCGACGGCGTCGCCGCCGGACTCCTGGCCGCCGTCTGCCCCGACACAGCGACCCGCCAGGCCGTCGGCGCCTCCGCGCGCCGCATCCTCACCCAGCTGCCCGCCTCCTCGGGCTCCTCCATGACCCAGCCCCAGCCCTCGCGCTCCCTGCTGGCCGCCCTGGAGGCCGCCTCGACGGTCGCCAAGGAGCTGTCCGACGAGTACATCTCCACCGAGCACCTGCTCATCGGCCTGGCCCAGGGCGACGCCTCCGGCTCGGCCCCCACCGTGGCCCGCATCCTGGCCGACGCCGGCGCCACCCCGCAGGCCCTCATCGAGGCCCTGCCCCAGGTCCGCGGCTCCTCGCGCGTCACCTCCGCCAACCCCGAGGGCACCTACAAGACCCTCGAGAAGTACGGCACCGACCTCACCGAGGCCGCCCGGGAGGGCCGCCTCGACCCGGTCATCGGCCGCGACGCCGAGATCCGTCGCGTCGTACAGGTCCTGTCCCGACGCACCAAGAACAACCCGGTTCTCATCGGTGAGCCGGGCGTCGGCAAGACCGCCGTCGTCGAGGGCCTGGCCCAGCGCATCGTCGCCGGCGACGTCCCCGAGTCCCTGCGCGGCAAGCGCCTCATCGCCCTGGACCTGTCCGGGATGGTGGCCGGCGCCAAGTACCGCGGCGAGTTCGAGGAGCGGCTCAAGGCCGTCCTCAAGGAGATCAAGGACTCCGACGGCGAGGTCATCACCTTCATCGACGAGCTGCACACCGTCGTCGGCGCCGGCGGTGGCTCGGAGGGCGCCATGGACGCCGGCAACATGCTCAAGCCCATGCTGGCCCGCGGCGAGCTGCGCATGGTGGGTGCCACCACCCTGGACGAGTACCGCGAGAACATCGAGAAGGACCCCGCCCTGGAGCGCCGCTTCCAGCAGGTCTTCGTCGGTGAGCCCAGCGTCGAGGACACCGTCGCCATCCTGCGCGGCATCGCCCCCAAGTACGAGGCCCACCACCAGGTGACCATCTCCGACGGCGCCCTCGTGGCGGCCGCGACCCTCTCCGACCGCTACATCACCGGCCGTCAGCTGCCCGACAAGGCCATCGACCTGGTCGACGAGGCCGCCTCCCGGCTGCGCATGGAGCTCGACTCCAGCCCCGTCGAGATCGACGAGCTGCGCCGCCGCGTGGACCGCATGCGCATGGAGGAGGCCTACCTGGGCGAGTCCATCGAGGACGTCTCCACGGCCGACCCCGCCGACGTCGAGCGCCTCGAGCGCCTGCGCGCCGAGCTGGCCGACGCCTCCGAGGAGCTGGCCTCGCTCAACGCCCGCTGGGAGGCCGAGAAGGCCGGCCACAACAAGGTCGGTGAGCTGCGCGCCGCCCTGGACGAGATGCGCACCCGCGCCGACCTGGCCGAGCGCGAGGGGAACTTCGAGGAGGCCGGCCGCCTGCGCTACGGCGACATGCCCGCCCTGGAGCGCCAGATCCGCGAGGCCGAGGCCGCCGACGACGCCGCCGAGCAGGCGGCCGGTGAGCCGATGATCGCCGAGAAGGTCGGCGCCCCCGAGATCGCCGAGGTCGTGGGGGCCTGGACCGGCATCCCCGTGGGCAAGCTCCTCCAGGGTGAGACCGAGAAGCTCCTGACCATGGAGGAGGTCATCGGCGAGCGCCTCATCGGGCAGAAGGCCGCCGTGGCCGTCGTGGCCGACGCGGTGCGCCGCTCGCGGGCCGGCATCTCCGACCCCGACCGCCCCACCGGCTCCTTCCTCTTCCTGGGCCCCACGGGTGTGGGCAAGACCGAGCTGGCCAAGGCCCTGGCCGAGTTCCTCTTCGACGATGAGCGCGCCATCGTGCGCATCGACATGTCCGAGTACTCCGAGAAGCACTCCGTGGCGCGCCTCGTGGGCGCCCCTCCCGGGTACGTCGGCTACGAGGAGGGCGGCCAGCTCACCGAGGCCGTGCGGCGTCGGCCCTACTCCGTGGTCCTGCTCGACGAGGTCGAGAAGGCCCACCCCGAGGTCTTCGACATCCTCCTGCAGGTGCTCGACGACGGCCGCCTCACCGACGGCCAGGGGCGCACGGTCGACTTCCGCAACGTCATCCTCGTGCTCACCTCGAACCTGGGCAGCCAGTTCCTCACCGACCCGCTCACCAGCCCCGAGGAGAAGCGCAATGAGGTCATGAGCGTGGTTCAGGCCTCCTTCAAGCCGGAGTTCCTCAACCGCCTCGACGACATCATCGTCTTCGAGGCCCTCTCCAAGGAGGAGCTGGGCGAGATCGTCGGCATCCAGCTGGCCCGGATCGCCACGCGCCTGACGGACCGGCGCCTGAGCCTGGAGGTCACCGACGCCGCCCGAAGCTGGCTGGCCGACGAGGGCTACGACCCCGCCTACGGGGCCCGGCCGCTGCGCCGCCTCGTCCAGCGCGAGATCGGCGACCGCCTGGCCCGCATGCTGCTGGCCGGGGAGGTCCTCGACGGCCAGAGCGTCGTCGTCGACAAGGCCGACGGCTCCGAGGGACTCACGCTGCGGGCCGAGGGCGAGGCGCACCTGTCGTCGGCCTCCTCGGCGGCGTCGCCGGCCTGAGCCCGGAACCCGACTGAGGCGGCCGCCTGAAGCGGAGGCTGTGATGGGCCGGTGACAGGCCAGTGATGAGGGGGGCGGGCCCACCTGAGTGGTGGGCCCGCCCCCTTCGCGCTGCCGGCGTCGTCGTGGGCCTCAGCCGGGCTGGTTGTCCTGGGTGGGCCAGGCGTTGTACACGCAGCCGCCGGCCAGGTCGTGGCTCTGCTGGGCCATGAGCGGGGCCTTGAGGCCGGCTCCGGCGCAGAACTCGTGCTCGTGGCCGAGGAAGTGGCCCACCTCGTGGTTGGTGACGTAGATGCGGTAGGAGTCGACGTCGGGGTAGGTGATGGCGCCCCAGTTCCACCGGTCGGAGTTGATGACCACGTTGTCCCCGTTGCGGCAGCTCCACATGCCGCCGGTGTCCAGCGGTGAGCACAGGGCGTCGGCGCTGGGCGGCGTGGCGATGTTGAAGGTGAAGTCCGCGCTCGCGGGGTCGGCCACCGGCTGGAAGGACGTGTTCTGCGCGGTGGGCCAGCCGCGCTCGTCATTGAGGATGCGCTCCACGATGGGGGCCGCCGTCGCGGCGTCGACATGCGTGCCGCCCTCGACTCGCAGCACATAGCGGTAGACGGTGGTGGCCGCGGGCCGGGAGACGGGCACGGCCGGCGCGATCGTCCAGGTGCCGTTGCCGACGGCGCCGGAGTGCGCGAAGCCCTCGGAGTCCAGCCGCGGGGACGGGAGCGCCGAGGCGGACGGCGTCGGTGAGGCGGAGGGGGCGGCCGAGGCCGACGGCGAGGCCGCGCGGCTGGCGGACGCCCGGGCGGAGGGCACGGCGGTGGCCTGCGACGGCGTCGTCGACGGCTTGGGGGAGGAGCCCAGCGGCAGGGCGAAGCCGGGGCGGAGCCCCCAGGCTCGCAGGCCGACGACGATCAGGGCCAGCGCCACGACGAAGGCCGTGCCGTAGAGGAGCCGGTTACGGGCGCGACGCCGACGCCGCTCTCGGCGGGCGATGGCGAGTGCTCGCCGGCTGGTGGGATCGGGTGCGTCCGACGAGGGACGCTGCGGGGAGGGCCGGCCCTCGGGGCTGCGTCGATGACCGGCGGAAGGTCGACGGCGTCCGGACGCCGACGACGAGCCGCGGCCGGGACGGGCGGGGCGCCGCGGCTGCTGCGGGGTCGAGGGACGCATATGACCATCGTAGGGGCGCGTACCCGACCAACCCTCCGGAAGGTGCCGCCGCGCGCCCAAGGTCACATGCGGCGGGTCTTTGTGGGGATCCGTCGATCTGCCCGGAGTGCGCTCATCTCCGGGCGTCAGCCGCGATGCTGTGGGCTGAACCTCCCCAAGATGTCGCTGGGAGCATGTGACCTGCTACTACAAGGTGATCCACCGCGCCCCAACCAGGAGTACCGATGAAGACGTACTCAACCGCAACCTACCTCAAGGTGAATGATAAGACTCGCGCGAACTATCTGTGCGAGTTGCTCAGTAGTGTTCTAAAAAGCGCAGCCGAGACCGTTGACCATGTCGATTATGATGAGGTGCGGCTGCTTCCGTCTGCAGGCTCAATCTATGTGGGCTTACTTGTCCAAGCGGATAGTGCTCAGGGGGCTGCCGAGCTTGCGGAGGTAGTCTATTCAAGCGCGCTTAACCTGATGGGTGAAGCTGCTGAAGAAGTATCGCGTCGGCAGACTTCCCTTTCTTACGCCTGATATTCTGCTCGCCTGGGAGAATGTCGAAGGTGACGAAAGAGCTGTCGGGAGATCTTGAAGATAAGATACTGACATTGACGTTTCGGCGTCACTTGAAAAGTCACTTCGGGGAAGTTGCGGCTACATTCTCCAGTATCACCTCCTCTATTCCAGTCTTTCCGGCTCTCGTCGTTTTCCCGGCAGTGAAGTACTGTGGTGGATTTGCATTATTCTTGGTGTTCTGGGGGTGATTTTATCGCTTATTCACACCCTTAGGGTGCGGCCGACAAGAGAAGAGCTCTTGCGGGGGGCTGACCGTCTTGGTGAGCAGCAAGAGCAGTGGGAGGGCGAACTTCGTGACGCCCTCAACGTGGTTGCACAGCGTCTCTTCGATGAGACGGTCTCTAAAGCAAATGCTAGTGCGAGCGAAGCTCGTCTCACGAAGGCTTATTCATGGGGTGAATATGAATATGAGTCCGAGGATGGCGGTGATGGAGGCTTATTCAAAGCATCCGTTGAAGGTGCTGTGGCCTGCGCAGATGCTGGCGTCGACTAGTCCTGTGAATAAGTCTCAAGGGTACGACTGCGGCATCTCCCCTACGAATGCGTGCGCCGGGCGGGCTCAGTGGTGGGTCTCGGCGGTGTGCTGTGAGGCCCTTGGTGTCACGATCGGCGACTTTTAGGGCGTCCATTGGCCGACGTGCCTGAGCCTGTGCCGTCTCTGACCTGCGTATACGTGCCAGGGCGCGATGGTCATCGGCCAGGTGAGCCCCCTAAAAGTCGCCAATCGT
>NZ_MSGO01000004.1:0-15595 GCF_001929375.1 Actinomyces oris
CTTCCGCAACAGGCCCTAGGGGGAATCTGCTCGTTGGTGTCCAAATCGGTGACAAAGGACCGAAGATCACCAGACTGTGTGAACGAGAACCTTGGAATCATGCGGTTTCACTCCTTATCGCCGGCGATGATCCAAGCCTTTGTCACCGATTTGGACACTTCTGACCCACTCACAGGACTGACGACCCGTCCAGGTCCGCAAGAATCGTCAGTGAGCTCGGGGCGCCATATGAGCATCATGGTGTGCATGAGAGAAACGATTGGCTCCTTCGACGTCGTTGGCCTGCCTCTTCGGACATCGAACCGAGAAGCGGCCCGTACCATTCCCCCTCACTGGCGGGCCGCTGCCGACGCTGGGCTCCTCGCACCCGAGAAGTCGGGCGTCGGCCCCGGCATCTATGCGGTCTACACCGACTACGAGACTCCCGGCGATGATGTCGAGGGCGTCTACACCCTCGTCATCGGCAGGCGCATCGAGGCTGGAGGTCCGGTTCCCTCTGGCCAGGTGACCGTGACGATCCCGAACTCCACTCGCGATATCGTCACGCTGGCTGATGCTCGGCCGGAGAGTGTCTATGACGCGTGGGTGGATGTCTGGGCCCGCAAGGACCTGACCCGTGACTATCGTGCTGACTACGAGTACTACGCTCCGGACGGCTTGATTCACCTGTCCATCGGGATCCTTTCGGACACATGAGGGCTGAGCAGTACCAACGCCAACTCGACGCTGTCACCGACTACATCTACGCGCATCTCGACGAGGACCTCAGCCTGGAGACTCTCGCTCACGTCTCAGGGTTCTCCCGCTATCACTGGCACCGCATCTACCGAGCGGTGCGCGGGGAGACGGCCGCTCAGACCGTACGCCGTCTCCGCCTGGAGCGGGCTGCCGCCATGCTCACAGAGACCTCGTGGCCGGTGGAACGGATCGCCTGGAAAGCCGGGTTCACCGGCACCGAAGTGTTCAGTCGAGCCTTTCTCCGCTCCTATAGGACGACTCCCAGCCGATTCCGCATCGGTGGACGCCCGGCGTCGATCGACTCACCGGTGACGAGTTGTGGTTCGGGATCGACGTCGTCGGTGAGAGAGGACCCGGGGTGGGTGGTACGGGTGGAGACTCGCCGCGGCTATCGACTTGCGTTATCCGAGCACCGCGGTTCCTACATGGATATCGGCCGGGCCTTCAGCCGAGTCAGAGACCGTGTGGGTTCCGGGAGTCTGATGGTTGCCATCTATGAGGACGATCCCGACGCCGTTCCCCCGGCTGATCTGCGCTCGGCGGCTGGAACCATCGTCGACCCCGGTATGAAGATTCCCCACGGTCTTGCAGAGAGGGTGGTGCCGGCCGGCCGGTACGCGATCCTGCGTTACATCGGCCCGTACTCCTCGATGCACGCCGCCTACCTGTGGCTCTACGGTCAGTGGCTGCCGAGCTCGGGCGAGGAGCCGCGAGACCATCCGATCATCGAGGAGTACCTCACCGATCCGGCGACCACTCCACCTGTCGACGCCGTCACGGACATCCTCCTGCCGCTCCTGTGAGGTATCCGGTCTGATGCGGCCCATCAAGGACGTCCTGACCCACGAGCCCCGCTAGGCATCGCGCCGGAGCGTCTGCCGGCTGGCGATGAGGACGCTTCCGACGGCGCACAGTGCGATGACGGCCAGCGCTGCGATCACCGGCATCGCATGCAGCCCCGTCGGCAGGAGCAGTGCGGTGGGAAGCCAGTGGGACATTCCCGGTACCTGGTTCATCACCGGCAGGACGAGGACCAGGAGTGTGGTCAGGGCGATCGCCGTCGTCGTCCGGCGCAGGCCGGCCGCAAGCAGGTGGCCGATGCTCATCGCCATGACGATGTAGAGGCCGCTGGCCACCCACGTCCTGACCACCATTCCGGCAGGCGGGCGTCCGATCGCACCGGCAGTCACGACGACGGTGAGGAACAGGCCGCCCGAGTACGTCGCCCATGCGACGAGCCAGTCGACGGCAAGACGCGGGAGCAGCACGGTGCTCAACCGGCGTACCCGGGTCCGGTAGAAGATCGAGGAGCCCGGGCGCGTGTCCCAACCGATCGAGGTGACCGCCACCGCGACCGTCACAATGAGGCCCAGCTGCATGGCGGACTGGTTGAACAGGGACACGGCATCGGCCGGTGTGGCCTGCGAGGCCGAGATCGTGAGCTGGTCGCTGCTCGCTGCGGCGCCGAGAATCTCAGGCATGTAGATCGCGAGTGCCGGACTGGACAGGCCGAAGAAGGCGAAGGCCACGAGTACCCCGAGACCGATTCCGGAGCGTGTGAGCCGGCGCAGCTCGACGACGAGAGAGCTCGCGATGGAGGCTCGGATGGGGTGGGCCGAGGCCAGCCGAGGTGAAGCGGGCATCAGGACTCCCGTCCGGTGACGAGGCTGGCGAAGGAGGCGTCGAGGTCGCGACCCGTCAGCGTCACCTCGAGCACGAGGAGGTCCACCTGCTCCATGACCTGGGGAAGCAGGGCCGTACCCATGCTGAGGCTCGGGAAGCGGACCGTGCACGTCGTTGTGGTCGGTGTGGTGAAGGAACCGCTGGGGAACGCCTCATTCAGCCTCGTGGTCAGACGTGCCTGCTCGCCGGGCTCACAGGGGTGAAGGAACCTGAGGGTCCAGGAGGGCTCGCGACCCGAGGTGAGGAGATCCGCCGTCGTGCCCTGGGAGATGACGCGCCCCTCACTGATGACGATGACATGGTCGGCCAGCTGCTCGACCTCGCTGAGCAGATGGCTGGACAGGAGGATGCTCCGATGCTGCTTCTGCTCCTGGATGAGACGGCGCACGTCGGCGCGGCCGACGGGATCCAGGGCGCTGTTGGGCTCGTCCAGGATCAGCAGACCCGGGTCCAGAACAAGTGCCGCCGCGATCCCCAGGCGCTGCAGCATCCCCCGGGAGAAGTCGGCGACCCGCCGCTTGGCCACCCGGGCCAGCCCGCACTGGTCCAGCGCCTCGGGGACACTGATGTCGCCGCAGGCGCCTGAGAGAGCCAAGGAGGTCTCCACGATCTCGGTGGCCGTCAGCCACGACTCGAACTGAGGAACATCCGGGCAGTAGGCCACCGTCCGATCATCGGAGACCTCGACGTCGCCCTCATCGGCCGGGCACAGTCCGGCGACCACACTGAACAGAACCGTCTTACCGGCGCCGTTGGGCCCGATGACCGCCGTCACCGACTGGTCGAGGGCCTCCAAGCAGATGTCATGGATCCCGGCTCCATTGGCGAAGACCCGACTCAGGTGACTGACGCGCAGAGCGGTGCCGGGAGGCATCACAGGTCCCCGTCGCTCGGCGTTGTTCCCCTGCCCCGCCCCAGGGCCAGGTAGGCGACCGCTCCGAGGGGGACGACGAGCACCACGATGAGAGCCCAGGCCGCCTTGGGCAGGTGCTTGACGCGGGAGCGTCTGATGATATCGATCAGACATGCCACAACCACGATGGTGACCAGGACGATGACGGGGATCCAGATGGCCAAATGACCAGGAGCGTTCACGGTGACGGCTCGCTTTCTCGGTGAGGGGTGCGTGGGGAGGGGGTGGTGGCGGTCAGGCGCTCTGCTCGCCGTCGGGCCGTGGGATCAGGACCGTGGTCAGCGTCCGCCGCCGCCGCTCGCCTCCGGGCTGATTCCCCAGCAGGTTCTGCAGGGCCTGAGAAACACTGTCCAGGAGGGTGTCGACCTCGGCCTGGGTCGCCCAGAAGCTGGCCTGGGTGAAGTTCACCCGGTCCTCAGTGAGATCAGGACGATCGCCATCGCGGATGTACGCGGCGAAGTCGCCGATGAGTCCGGTGGTGAAGACCGTGAACACCGTCATGAGCTCCTCGCGGCTCAAGGAGCTGAGGTCCTGCGGGGTCGGGTTGGCCATTCCGGGGGTGACTCGATAGGTCTTCTCACTGGTCCCCCGGACCTGCCGCTCCTGGGCCACCTCGATCAGTCCGTGCGAGGCGAGGTGGTTGATGTGCCGGTAGAGCGTCGCGATGGGGACGTCGACAAGGTGTGCATGAAGCTGATGAGGGGTGAGGGCGCCGTCGGCGAGCAGTGTCTGGATGATGCGCAGACGAACTGGGTGCAGCAGTGCGGAGGAGGCCATGCCCAAACAGTATCAGTATCGATATTGAAAGCAAAATTGGTGGGTGCGGAGATGGTGATGGTGCGGGGGTGGCGTCCAGGATGTAGCCGGTCGGCGGCTTGGTCTCAATGAGCCGGTAGGAGCCGTAACCCAGCTCCGCCAGCTTGAAGGCGCCGGGGTTCGCATCGGTGTCCAGGCCGCCCTGGGCGCAGGTGCCCACGCAGTCGGTGATGGTGCGGGCCTGGTCCGGGTGGGGCCTGCCGTTGGAGTCCAAGGGGATCAGTGACCACTGGGCGCCCTTGATGGGGTTGCCGCGCTCATCGGTCTTGGTCCAGGTGGCCGACCCCTTGACCCGGGTGGTGGTGACCTGACCCAGGTTGAGGGCGGGGGTGTTGTCGTCCCTGCTGGCGGCGGGCGCCGATCCGTCCAGGGTCTTGGTCAGGGTGGTGCTGGACAGGTGGTAGCCGGCCGGCGCCTGGGTCTCAGTGATGGAGTACTCGCCCCAGGTGAGCCCCACGACCTTGAAGTACCCGGCCCGAGGATCCTGATCGATGGAGCTCTTGGGACAGGCGGTCCCGGCGTTGTCAGTGGCGCAGTCGGTCACCTCCTTCTGGCCGCCGTTCAGCGCCGGCGAGGCCAGCGTGAAGACGGTCCCCGCCAGGGGGTTGCCGGCGTCGTCGACCTTGCTCCAGATGACCTGCCCGGTGACCATCGGGCACTGCATCCACTCGCCGGCGGCCAGATTCAGGGTCTTGGAGGCGGCGTTGACGGGCGACGACGGAGTCCTGATATCCGAGTTCGGGTGCGGGACGCAGGAGACGGTGGCCTTGTACCCGGCGGACTTGGGCGACGACGAGGACTCCGACAGCACCGTCTGGCCCTGAGGCAGGTTCGATGAGGTCATACTGGGATTGTTGGCAACCCCGGCGGTGTAGTTAGTGCCGTCGTTGTAAAAGTGAGACAGGCCGTCTCCCCTCCAGCTACCCGGTTTGTATCCGATACTCAGGCCCCGGTCGGTGGGCAGGCCCGCGTCCTTCTTTCCCACGGCAGTAGTGCGCACATTGGAGATGGTGCAACGACTGCTGCGCCACATATCGCCGGAGATCCGTGTTGGAGTCGACCAGACCACGCCGGTACTTCCGTCGGGAAGGATCATCGTGCCTTTTCCCGACAAGGTATTGGTCATCTCGGTCCAGTCGATCACCTGAGTGTATTTTCCTGATCCCCCGGAAGGTCAGTGAGGCTTATTCACGGCATCCTTCAAAGGTGCTGTGACATGCGCAGATGCCGGCGTTGGCTAGCCCTGTGAATAAGCCTCAGTCTCTGGCGAGACGGGCGTGATGCTTGACATGGTGACGTCAGTTCCCGCCGGTGTGAGCGGACGAAGAATCAGCGAAGCATGAAGCGCTGCCTCAGTTTTAGGGGTGTGGACCTTGCTACGGTAGCATTCGGAATTCCGCAGAGCGACACAGTGAGATTCCTGTAACTCAACAGCAAGCAATATCACGGTTGAGTGTCATCGACGAATGACGTCGTCGGTTAAAAAGTGACGTATCGGTATTCTTCCGAGTCGGTCATAGTGCAGGTTCGTCGTGTGAAGAGCGGTGCTTGGTTCTGCCTGCGCTGACGTGATGCCGAGAGGAGTCGCTGAGGTGCTGGGGTCGAGGGCTGCGCCGTCGGACGGGACTGCTTAGGATAGGCCAGGCTCAGTTACCACCCGGTTGCAAAGGATGAGGTCATGTCACAGCCATGGGAGATCTACGACGCGCTTCTCGACGGACTGCCTGACGACGTCGTCGTGCGCACGGCGGGCCAGGGACCCCGGTGGAGCCGCGTCCTCAACTCCGCCGGCGGTGTCGGCACGGCCTGGACCATGGATGTGCGCAGCCGCCCGGCCCTCGGCGGGGACGGGCCGCTCGACGGACGGCCGCTGCGCGACGTCGGCGCTTTGGTGAAGTCCTGGAACCTGGCTGAGGCCAGCATCGGCCAGGCCGCCATCAACTCCTGGTACTCACGCGAGCAGACGGCCGCGGCCAACGGATTCGAGCCCACCGGGGAGGGGCTGACCTGGCGCCAGGTCTTCGACCCCTACCGGGAGATGATCATCGGTAAGAGGGTCGCGGTCGTCGGGCACTTCCCCTTCGCCGAGGCCGCCCTGGCCGGTGCCGGTGAGTACATCTGCCTCGAGCGCAACCTTCAGCCCGGCGACTGGCCGGACAGCGCCTGCGAGTACGTCCTGCCCGAGTGCGACGTCGTCTTCATCTCGTCATCGAGCTTCGTCAACAAGACCGCACCGCGTCTCATCGAGCTCTCCCGCGGGGCGCACACCGTCCTGGTGGGTCCGTCGACACCCCTCAACCCGGTGCTTCTCGACTACGACGTGGACACCATCACCGGTTTCGTCGCGGCGAGGTCGCTCGGCGACCCCGCCTCCCTGGCTGAGATGGTCCCGGCCGGCGATATCGGTCCCGGCTTCCGGGTTCACCGTCATCGGGCCTGATCCGGTTGCCGCCGCCACCGGGGCCGGCCGGCACAGGCCGGTCGCGCACCAGGCCCGTGGAATGACGACTGGAACGACGGCGGCGCCGCGCTGGGGCATATCCAGCGCGGCGCCGCCGTGAGCGGAGAGGGTGCCGTCAGGCCTGAGCTTCCTCGGGGCTGATGCCGTAGCCGGCCTCATCCTCGGTGGAGTCGGCCCAGTACTCCTCGGCCCACGGGTCCTCAACCGGCTGGCTACGACGCCACACGACGTAGGCGCCGGCAGCGGCCGCGCCGGCGACGGCGAGCCAACCCAGGGTCTTGAGCACGCGGTGCTTCTTCTGCTTCTTCACGGGAACCTCCAATGCGGCGGACTTTGCGGCAACAGCCACGCGCTGGGCGCGCTCTGTCAGAGTACCGTCAGTACCCGCGGCAGCCTGGGCAGCCACGGCGGCGCGCTGCGCACGCGGGATGTAGTCCTCGACAACCCGGTGACGGGCCTCGTGGACCACCGGCTCCAGACGCTCCTGTGCGTCCTTGGCGGCGCGGGCCACGCCCTCGGCGGCCTTGCTGACGTGCGGAGCCGCCCACTGGGCTGCCTTCTCAGCCTGATCGACAACGGACCCGGCGAAGGATGCTGCCTCCTTGCGCAGATGAGTGGTGTCGAGTTTCTTGTCGCAGCATGTCTTCATCAGGCAGGACATGGTTGCCTCCCAGGTTGGAAACGGATACAGACGGTCGCTGTGCGACGTGCACCAATGGTCGCACCCTTGAGCGGCCTGGCCCACACGATGTCCAGACGTTTTGCCTGGGGTGAACAGCGCCGCACGCCGCTCGGGGGTTCATGCCGATGGGCTCAGGACCGTGCCACCATGGCACTCATGGAAGCGACTCTTCACACCAACCTCGGTGATATCCGCCTGGAGCTCTACCCCGAGCAGGCTCCTGAGACCGTCTCCAACTTCGTGGGGCTGGCCACCGGCCAGAAGGCGTGGACGGATCCTCGCACCGGCGCGGAGTCCCACGCCCCGCTGTACGACAACGTCATCTTCCACCGTGTCATCCCCGGTTTCATGATCCAGGGCGGCGACCCGCTCGGTGACGGCACCGGAGGACCCGGTTACGTCTTCGACGACGAGATCGACGCCTCTCTGACCTTCGCCGCCCCCTATGTCCTGGCCATGGCCAACGCCGGTCGCCGCCTGGGCAAGGGCACCAACGGCTCGCAGTTCTTCATCACCACCGCCCCCACCGAGTGGCTCCAGGGCAAGCACACGATCTTCGGCGCCGTCACCGACGAGGCCTCCCGCGCCGTCGTCGATGCGATCTCCGGTGTGGAGACCGACCCGCGTGACCGTCCGCTGCAGGACGTCATCATCACCTCGGTGGACATCACCGAGTAGTTCCCAGGAGGGGGACGGGGCGGTCGCTCAGCAATGAGGGGCCTGCCACCGCACTGCTACCGAACCACCGCAATCGGGTGTGATTCGCCTCTGTGACGCCGCTGGGACCCGGGTCCCGGCGGCGTCGTCGTACCCGATCCACCTGCCCAACCCGCTCAGTCCCGATCATCCGCACAGGAGTATCCGATGACCTCGATGAACTCATTCGCGCAGCAGGCGCCGCCGGTATGCCCGCGCCACCCGAACACCGTGGCTTTCGTGCGCTGCCAGCGCTGCGACCGACCCACCTGTCCCGCCTGCCAGGTGCCCAGCTCCGTGGGGGTGCACTGTGTGGACTGTGCTCGTCAGGCTCAGGCCGGTCGACGTCAGGCGCGCACACTGCTGGGCGGGACCATGGTCTCCGGTGCCCTCGTCACCAAGATCCTCGTCGGTCTGTGCGTCGTCGTCTACGCGCTTCAGGTCCTCGTCCCCGAGGTGAACGCGCAGTCGATGGAGCTCCGCTTGGGATTCGTGCCGGCACTGGCCGTCTACGAGCCCTGGCGGTTCCTGACCACCGCCTTCCTCCACGCGAACTACATGCACCTCGGCTTCAACATGTGGGCTCTGTGGGTGCTGGGCGGCGCTCTTGAGCCGGTGCTCGGGCGGTGGCGCTTCACCAGCGTGTACCTGCTCAGCGCCCTGGGTGGCTCGACGATGATCTACTGGCTCTCCTGGCCGGGCTCGGATTCCTGGCTCACGCTGACGGTGGGTGCCTCGGGAGCGGTCTTCGGCCTGTTCTCCGCCATGTTCATCGTGCAGCGGCGCTTCGGGCGAGACACCTCGGGGATCGTGGCGCTGGTGGCGGTCAATGCTGTTATCTCCTTCCTGGGTGCCAACATCTCCTGGCAGGGGCACCTCGGTGGGCTTCTCGTCGGAGGGATCGTCTCGGCGATCTACGCCTGGGCCCCTCGGGGCAAGCGGCAGGCCGTGGGGATCGCCGGAACCACGGCGGTGGCGGTGGCCCTTGTGGGGCTCAATCTGCTTCGGGCATTCCTCGTCTGAGACGTTCTGCGCGCCGCGCACGGGCCTGAATGACAAGTCTGAAAGAACACCGCTGTGGTTCATCCACATCTGTGGACACAGGTGTGGAAACACAAGCGTGTAGTTATCCACAGGCGTGTCCACACTTGGGGAAAGTCGACGTGGGTTGTGGGGAGGTGGTTGTCCACGGATCCACAGGCGACCTGGGGAGGGAGGAGTCGTGGGCCCAGTCCGTGCGCGCGATGCTGCGGGAGCCTGCGACGGTGTCAGCCCGGTGCCAGCCCGGGGCCGCTCCTCGGGGCGGCCTGCCTCAGTGGTGTGATGAGGCAGCCCCGTAGGACCGCTCAACCCGCCCTGCCGGTGCCTCACACGTCACGAGGCCCGGAGGCCTCAGGGGTGAGCAGGCACGACACGGCCCCCGAGCAGGTGCTCGGGGGCCTACGCGGATGCCTGTTCGCGTGAGTGTCTGAAACCTGTCACTTCCAGCGCAGCAGACCGAGGAAGCCCGACAGCATGATGAGGAAGCCGATGTAGAGGTTGCCGTTGTACAGCCAGTCGCCGACGTGGTGCTCGGCGAAGTAGGGCAGCGGGTACCTGCCTCCGAAGAGGTAGGTGGCGACAACCCACAGCAGCCCGATGACCAGGAGCGTCACCATGGTGGGGGCGTACCAGCGGGGTGAGGCGGTGTCCTTGATCTTCTTGGGCGTGCGCGAGACCCGGTTCGCCGCGGCGCGCGACTCCTCCTCGAGGGCCTTGGCCGCCTTGGCCGGGTTGCCGGAGCGCTCGGGGTGCTTCTTCTTCGACGACGAGCTCTTCTTCGATCCCTTGTCCGCCGTGCTCTTCTTCTTCGTCTTCTCAGAGGCGGCAGAGTCCTTCTTCGAGCCCTTGTCCTTCTCAGCGCTCTTCGCGCTGTTCTTGTCGGAGCTCTTCTTCGAGACCTTCTCCGAGCTCTTGTCGGCGTCGTCCGTTGTGGACTTCTTCTCCAAGGCCACCCTGGGTCTCCTCACTGGTCGGGGATGGTGGCATGAGACCACCGCAATACATCTGGGCCTAGCCTAGGACATGCTGTGAAGCTTCCTCACGGTGCACCCTGTGATGAGTCCACCACTTCCGGCTGGTCATGTGGGGGGTGTACCCCCTTAGACTGGCCGCTAGCCTGATGATGTCCCGTTCTGAGGAGGGGCGATGACTGGAGGAGGTCTTGTGCGACACCGAGCACCCGGCCAGAGTCGTGCTGTCCGAATCTTCAACGGCACCTTGACCGGAATCGGTGAGCTGCTCATCACCGCCGGCCTCGTCGTCGCCCTCTTCCTGTGCTGGCAGCTGTGGTGGACCGGCATTGACGCCAACGCCAGTGCGCAGGCGGTGGCCACCCAGTTCCACCAGAAGCAGGTCCAGTCACCTCAGAAGGCCGGCACGAAGCACTACGATGCTCCGCCGGTCATGGAGCAGGTCGGCTACGGCGAGACCATCGGGATGCTCGTCGTCCCCAAGTGGTACGGCGTCACCAACAACAACATGCCCATCATGGAGGGCACCGGATCCGACGTCCTGGACCAGGCCGCGGCGGGCCACTACACCAACACCCAGCAGCTCGGAGAGCTCGGCAACTTCGCGATCGCCGGGCACCGCCGCACCTACGGCAACTCCTTCCGCCGCATCGACCTGCTCCAGGAGGGCGACGAGATCATCGTCTCCACCGCCAAGACCTGGTACGTGTTCAAGGTGACCGGCCACGAGCTGGTCCAGCCCGAGCAGGTCGAGGTCATCGCCCCGGTCCCCAACCAGCCGGACGCCCAGCCCACCGACCGGTACATCACGCTGACCACCTGCCACGGATCGACCGCCGGTGAGTTCGGCAATGACCAGCGCTGGATCGTCCATGCGAAGTTCGCGTACTGGATGGATCGCTCCGAGGGCCGTCCGGAGTCCGTGCTCAACGATCCGGGGGTCAACTGATGTACGGCTTCATCTGGCGGCACCTGCCGGGTCCCGCGTGGCTCAAGGCCATTGAGTCGCTCATCCTCATCGCCGGAGTCGTCTACGTGCTCATGCAGTACGTCTTCCCCTGGGCCAACGCCACCTGGCACCTGTCCGGCAACGCCGACGTCGGCTGACCACAACCGGGAAGCCGCAGGTCCTCGCCGCTATCGACCGCCATCGACGCGGAACGAAAACGAGGGGTCCCCGACCGTCACCAGGCGGTTGGGGACCCGGCCGTGTGCGCATGTGTCGTACTGCTCAGCGGTTCATGAGTCGCCTGACGAGCTTGCGCAGCTCGTCGACCCACAGGACCAGGGAGGCCATGACGACGACCACCGCCCAGTGGGTCAGGTCCAACGACCTCGTCGAGAAGGCTGCCTGCAGGAAGGGCACCTCCACGACGGCGACCTGGAGCACCAGGGTCAGGCCGATCGCGCCCCAGAGCCACTTGTTGACGAAGAGGTGGCTGAAGGCGCTGACCGTCTCCGAGCGCGAGTTGAGCGTGTTGAACAACTGGGCCAGGACCAGCGTGGAGAAGACCGCCGTGCGGGCGGTGTCCAGGTCGTCGGTGGACAGGGAGGTCTCGATGAGGCCGCCGGGCAGGAAGAGGTCCAGCGTCGCCAGGGTCGAGACGGCCATGACCATGCCGATCAGCAGCACGCCGCTCCACATGGCGCCGTCGACCACTCGTTGCGTGGGCTTGCGCGGCGGGCGGGCCATGACGTCCTCCACGGAGGGGTCCACGCCCATGGCCAGGGCCGGTCCGGAGTCGGTGACCAGGTTGATCCACAGGATCTGGGTGGCCAGCAGCGGCAGGACCACGCCGGACTCGCTGTGCCCGCTCAGGCCGATGACTCCCGAGAGCACCACGCCGCCGAAGACCGTGAGGACCTCACCCATGTTGGAGGACAGCAGGAAGCGCAGGAACTTCTTGATGTTGTCGAAGATGCGTCGGCCCTCGCGCACGGCGTCGACGATGGTGGCGAAGTTGTCGTCCGCCAGGACCATCGTGGCGGCCTCCTTGGTCACTTGGGTGCCGGTGACGCCCATGGCCACGCCGATGTCCGCAGCGCGCAGGGCCGGGGCGTCGTTGACGCCGTCGCCGGTCATGGAGACCGTGTGGCCCTGCGACTTCAGGGCGTGGACGATCCGCATCTTGTGCTCGGGGGCGACGCGCGCGTACACGCTGGTGGTGGCCACGGCCCGGGACAGGGTGTCGTCGTCCATCCTCTCCAGCTCTCGGCCGGTGAGGACCGGGGCGCCCCTTTCGACGATGCCCAGGTCCGCTGCGATGCGTCCGGCGGTGGCCGGGTGGTCGCCGGTGATCATGAGGACGCGCACGCCCGCCCGGTGCGCCTCGGCCACGGCCACGGCCGCCTCGGGGCGCGGTGGGTCGATGATGCCGACGACGCCGGCCAGTACCAGATCCCGCTCCAAGTCCGACAGGTCCGTCTCGCCGTCGCCGGCGGCGGTCTCGCGCACGCGGGCGGCCTCCTCATCGGTGAGGAGCCGGTAGCCGACCCCCAGGGTGCGTAGCGCCCGGCCCGACATGTCCGCGATGCGCTCGGCGAACCGGGCCCGGGCCTGACCGGTCAGCTCGGCGGAGGCCTCGCCCAGGCGCATCTGCGCGCAGTGCTCCATGAGGATGTCCGGGGCGCCCTTGGACATGATGATCGTGCCGTGCTCGGTATCGGTGAGCAGCACCGACATCATCTTGCGCTCGGAGGTGAAGGGGATCTCGCCGACGCGCTCGAAGCGGCCCTCGCGCCGGCCATCGGTGCCGAGCTTCCTCTCCGCGACCAGGAAGGCGCCCTCGGTCGGGTCGCCGACGACGCTCCACACGTCCTCGTCGGCGCTGAGCTCGGCGTCGGAGGCCAGCGTCCCGCCGGAGAGGACCACGGTGACCTCGTCGCGCAGGGCCCCGCTGAGGGGGGTGGCGTCGGGGCGGCCGTCGTGGTCGGCGTCGGGGGCGACCTCGCCGTCGGGCACGTACCCGATGCCGGTGACCACGCAGGTGCCCGAGGCCGTGGCGACCTCCTGGATAGTCATCTCCGAGCGGGTGAGGGTGCCGGTCTTGTCCGAGCAGATGACTGAGGCCGAGCCGAGGGTCTCCACGCTGGTGAGCCTCTTGACCACGGCCTTGTGGGTGGCCATGCGCTGCACGCCCAGGGCCAGGACCACCGACAGGATCGCGGGCAGGCCCTCGGGCACGGCGGCCACTGCCAGCGAGACCCCCAGCAGGAGGGCGTGGACGATCGTCTCCGGTGTGCGATCCCGCGCCAGGAGCAGCAGGGTTCCCACAACCACGACGGCGATGATGACGACGACGATCCCCAGCATCGTGGAGATCACGTGGATCTCCTTCTGCAGGGGCGTGCTCTCCTCCTCGACGGAGTCGAGCATCTGCGCGATCGCGCCCATCTCGGTGTCGGCTCCGGTGGCGACGACGACGGCACGTCCCGTCCCCTGGGCCACGGAGGTCCCCCGGTAGACCATGCAGGTGCGGTCGGCCAGGTCGGTGTCGGCGCCGACCGCCTCGGGGGTCTTGGTGACCGCGTCGGCCTCACCGGTGAGGGAGGACTCCACCACGCGCAGGGCGGCGGCCGAGACCAGGCGGGCATCGGCGCCGACCTGGTCGCCCTCGCCCAGGACGAGGACGTCGCCGACCACGAGCTCGGAGGAGGGGATGACCAGGCGCGCGCCGTCGCGCAGCACCGTGGAGGTCGCCTCGGTCATGGCGGACAGGGCGGCGACGGCGTCAGCGGCCTTGTTCTCCTGGACGAATCCGAGGATGGCGTTGAGGGTGACGACGGCGACGATGACGATGGAGTCCACCGGCACGCCCTCGGCGCCCTCCAGGACCCAGGCGATGGTGGAGATGACGATGGCGGCCAGCAGGAGGTAGACGAGCGGATCGTTGAACTGGCCCAGGAAGCGCAGCCAGGCGGGCGCCGGCGGCTTGGAGGGCAGCTCGTTGGGGCCGTCGGCGGCCAGACGGTCGGCCGCGACCTGCCGGCTCAGGCCGCAGGAGGCGTCGGTGCCGAGCTCGGCGGCGACGACGTCGGCCGGGCGGGAGTAGGGGCGGGGCTGCGTCGATGACTCTGTGCCGGCCGGATCGAACGATGTGTCCATGGCGGGTGCTGCGGGCATGGGCGCTATCCCATCAACGGCGGATTGCTTTGACAAGCCGGGCCTGGGAGAGATCTACGGGCTGAGACAGCCCAGGGGAACGACGAGAACGCCGTCGTCGCGCCGATAGGCCGTCGCCGTACCAGTGAGCACCATGAGGAACGAGGGCTCTCCCAAGGTCCTGGAGTCGACCCGGTCAGCCAGCTTGCGCAGGTTCGCGGCGGCCTCGTCGATCTGGGCGCTGCCGAGCTTGACCTCCACGAGCGCCCATCGTCCGTCGTCAAGTGATATGACGGCGTCGGCCTCAAGACCTGACTGGTCCCGGTAGTGGAAAACGCCTCCTCCCAACGCCCCGCTGTAGATTCGCAGGTCGCGGACGCACAACGACTCGAACAGTAGTCCAAAGGTCTTGGGATCAAGGAGCAACCGTTGCGGGGTGAGCCTCAGGACGGCGGCGGCGATGGAAGGATCAGTGAAGTGGCGCGTCGGACTGGTCCGGATGGCGGTGCGCGATCGCAGTGAAGGGCTCCAGGCGGGAAGATCCTCAATGACGAAGGACCGCGAGAGCAGGTCGAGGTAGGGGCGCAGTGCATTCACCGAGAGGGTCTGCTCATCCTCTTGCATGTCGGCCCGCAGGGTGGAACCTGCGGCCTGTGTTGAGAGGTTACGGGCGTAGGCTCGCAGAAGCGCCCGCATACGCAGACTCGACCGGTTGACCGAGTCGACGCGCGAGAGGTCCGAGTCGACCAGGGCGTCGACATAGTTTCGAGCGTACTGGATGGCCTCGGTGTCGTCCGGGTCCCGTACTGCCTCGGGCCACCCTCCACGGCATATTGCCTGGGCGATGCCGTCCACCGTCAGATCGGACAGGGACGCCGCGTCATGATCGCCGTCGAAGAGTGCCGTGAGTGAGACTGCTCGGTTGGACTCGAGGGACTCGGTCAAGGACATGGTGCGCATGACCAGCCGCTTGATGCGTCCGACGCCGGAGTGCGCGGGCTCAACGGAAGGGGTCGATGAACCGGTCAGGATGAACTGGCCGCGTGCCTGGCGGCGATCGATGGCGAAGCGCACGGCGTCCCACACCTGCGGAGCCATCTGCCACTCGTCGATCAGGCGCGGCACCTCTCCCTCGAGAAGTGCGGAGGGCTTGAGATCCGCCAGTTGGAGGTAGGCGGCGCTGTGGTCGGGGTCCTGGAGGTAGATGATGCTCGCAGCCGCCTGGGAGCCCGTCGCGGTCTTGCCGCACCACTTGGGGCCCTGGATGAGGACGGCCCCGGAGGTGCGCAACGCCGCAGACAGCTGCTGGTCCGCAACGCGGGGGAGGTAGTCGCTGCTGTCGCTGGATTTCATGGATGTCCTTGCCGACGGAGGCGTGTCTTCACTCTATCCCAGTGTGAAGGTTGAAGCCATTTCAGTGTGAACTTTGGTGAGTTTTGAGTGTGAAGGTTGAAACGGCCTCGCGCACAAGGACGGAATCCGTGTGGGGGAA
>NZ_MSGO01000004.1:15632-26440 GCF_001929375.1 Actinomyces oris
TTCCCCCACACGGATTCCGTGTCCCCGTCAGTGGGGAGCGTCGGCTCAGGCCAGCGAGGGCTGGAGGCCGAGCGAGCCCACGAGGTGCTCGCGGTAGGCCGGGGAGCTGACCTTGTCCAGCCAGGCCCGGGCCTCGGCCAGGTGGCCCTCGATGCCCAGGCGCTCGACGACCTCCTCGTTGTTCTCCGCGGTGTAGAAGCGGGTGAGGTCCTTGATGGCCTGGTGGGCCTGGCGGGTGTCGCGGGCGACCTTGGCGTCCAGGCGCTGCGCGTACCACGACGAGCTCAGGATGTTCTCGCGCTCGAACAGGGCGCGGAACTCCGGGCTCGTCAGGTCCCAGCCCTCGCGAGAGGTGCCGTCGATCATGATCTCCAGCAGGGCCCGCAGCGGCGGCACGGCCCACTCGATGGAGCCGTCGGCCCGGTAGTGCTCGGCCACCACCTTGTGGGTGGTGACGATGATGTCCACCGAGTCGGCGAAGACCGCCTCATCCTGCAGCTCGGGACGCAGCATCTCCTCGGTGAAGACGACGTCGGGGTGCAGGAAGATCCGGCCGAAGAAGGTCGAGGCGAAGGACTGGTTCATCCGGTAGCCCAGGCGCGAGGCCTGGACGGTGCGGCCCTCGTACTCGAAGTCCTCGATGCGCTCGAGGTAGCCGCCCTCGATGAGGTGGTGGGCATCCCGCTCCTCAACGCTCATGCGCGAGAAGATCTCCGGGATGAGCAGCGAGATGTCGTGGGCCACCTGCACCTTCGGGCCGATGTAGCCGGCCGAGGACAGCCAGCCGTCGTAGCCGCTGAGGGCGTAGGACAGCAGGGCCGCGTTGAGGTCGTAGATGGCCGGCAGGGCGTTGAACGGGGCCTTCGTCAGGGCGCCCTCGCTGCCGGCGCCCGTCGTCGAGGGGGACTTGCCGGTCATGGAGGAGATGAACTCCATGAACAGCTCGGGCAGCTCCATGTAGTGCAGCGGGTTGTAGGCGCACAGTGGCGGAACCCCGTCCTCCGGCGGGTTGTTGCGGCGCCCGGCGGCGACGACGTCGACGCTGTGACGCAGCGCCTCGTCCAGGGGGACATCCCGGAAGAGGTGGTTGGTCAGGTCTGCCAGCGCCACATCCTTCGGGTTGGCGATGTCGGGACGCACCTGGAGGTAGCGGGGGTTCTTGGTGGGGGCGCCGTTGACCAGGCGCGGGTCGGCCGTGGAGACCCAGTAGGTCTCCTCGGCGGGGTCCTCGGCCTCGGGCAGGGCGGCGGCGCGGGCCACCAGGTCCTGCATGGGCTGGGTGAAGCGGGACAGGCCGGGGGCGTCGGCGGCCATCGCCCGGGCGTCGTCGGGCGTGAGCGGCTGGAAGTTGGAGATGAACAGGTCCGCGTCCGGGGCCGACATGTCCGACTCGGTCTGCTTGTCGTAGCCGCGCACGATCGCGTCGTCGGGCCGCTGGAAGAGCAGGGACTCGCAGTTGGTGACGAACTTGCGCGACAGCTGCGAGTCCGGGGTGGAGACCAGGCCGCCGGGGGCCACGATCGAGGCGGTGATGTCGTCCTCGGTCTGGACCTTGGCGGCCGGGGAGAAGTCCGGGCGCAGGGACAGCAGGCGCCAGGCGCCGTCGTCCTCGAAGCCCACGCGCAGCATGTTGATCTTGATGACCTCGCCGTCCAGACGCAGGGAGTTTCCCTTGCGGCCATTGATGATGCCCACCGAGAAGTGGCTGCGCCAGTCCTCGCCCCAGCTGGGCTGGTAGTAGCGCTTGACGGTGAAGATGAGCTCCTTGATATGGGCCGGGATCGACTCCAGGAAGACGTTGTACTCCTCGGTGTACATGGGCGACGGCGTCAGCAGCTTGATGACGCTCCCCAGCGAACGGCGCTCGGAGAGGATCGAGCGGTGGTTGGCGCTCTTGTTGGCCGGGTCGACGAAGCGGTCGGCGTAGTTGCCGTCGAGGATCCTCTGGACGGTGTCGAAGTCCTCGTCGACGTCGCCGACGTAGGCCTCGCCGAAGACGAAGGCGTCCAGGAGGGACTTGGAGATCTCCGACTTACCGCCGCCGGAGACGGTGGCCGGCTTGTGGGCCTGCGTGGACCAGGGGGCGGTGCCCACCAGGTGCCACTGGGTGGCGTCGCCCTCGCGGTGCTTGGCGTGGACCCGGTAGCCGCCTGGGGCCACGTAGGTGGTGCCCACCAGCAGGGGGATCGAGGCCTCCTGACCGTCGGGGCGGGTCCAGGTGATCGTCTGGCTGCGCATCGAGTAGTGGGCGCCGGCGGGCACCAGCACCACGGTCGGGTCGTCGATGGCGACGGCGGAACCGTCCTGGCGCGCCTCGAAGCGGCCGGGGTTGCGCTCCATGACGTGCTCGAGGGTCAGGCCCTCGGGGGTGTGGACGTCGGTGTACTCCTGGCTCAGGTTGTAGCGCGGGTAGGCGACGGCGCCGCCGGCGTGCTCCTCCTCCACGCAGCCGAAGAGGTTGGCCGAGTACCCGATCTGGGTCTTGACCTCCTTCTTGCAGTAGCCGAAGTAGTTGTCCGCGATGACGGTGACGATGACGCCGCGCTCGTCGCGGGCCACGCACTTGAAGGCCTTGCCGCCGTTGTAGAGCTCGGCCTCGTCCTTCCAGCACTGGCCGTCGCGGCGCTGGCGCTCGGTGGCCTCCTCCCAGGAGGGCAGGCCCAGCTCCTTCTTGGTCAGGGTGGTCAGGTGCGGGGCGAGGATGACGCAGCCGGTGTGGCCGGTCCAGGACTCCGGGGCCAGGGAGGAGTCGTTCTCCGGCAGGTAGGGGTCGCCGCCGTTGCCGAAGATGCCCTCGACGAAGTCCAGGTTGGAGACCAGGCCGCCGGGGGCGATGAAGCGGATCTCCATCGAGCGCTCGGCGGAGAAGCCGGGGACCTCGGGCACGACGATGGGGCGCAGCAGCAGGGACACGAAGCAGCGCGCCGGGTCCTCCTGTCGGGAGGCCCACGGCAGGGTCAGCAGGTCCTCGGGGGGCTCGACGGCGTGGGCCAGCAGGCGGGCGAAGACGTCGCGCGGGACGGCGATCTTGTCATCGGGGATCGGCAGGCCGCCCTCGGCGACGTGGAAGACGCCGGCGGTGGTGCGCCGGTCGTTGCGGGGGTTGTGCAGGACGCCGCCGAGCACCCGATAGCTCTCGACGTAGTCGGAGGTGAAGCTGGTGGAGTCCGCCGGCAGGGACAGGGCCCGCGCCAGTCCCGGCTGGTCCAGCACGAAGGTGGAGCGGGGCAGCCTCGGGGTGACGGCCGCGCCCTCCAGGTAGGAGTCGAGGAAGGTCTGAATGCGCTGGTCAGCCGCACAGGGGCGGTGGGCCAGCCGGCGGGAGAGCTCGCGCTGGCGTGCCAGGATCGGGGACATGAGACGGTCCGCCTCACTCTGCCGGACCTGTGCCGGGGCGGAGATCCCCAGCAGCTCCAAACGCAGGGCGATGGCGGAAGTGGTGGCCGCGTCTGTAGTTGTCATGGCACGAGCCTAGACAGAACAGACGACACGGTCCTGTTACGTTCTGCCCAGAAAGCCGACTTCAGTGGCGTGTCTGACATCACACTCGCCGTCCGGGTCGTTCACTGCCTGAGCCGACCGCCGGTGCGACGTCGAGCGCTCAGGACAGGAGCATCTGGGACAGTGCGGTGCCCACGATGCAGGAGGTGAGGACCCCGATGAGCCCGGGCACCAGGAAGGAGTGGTTGATGACGTACTTGCCGATGCGGGTGGTGCCGGTGGGGTCGAAGCCGATCGCCGCCAGATCCGAGGGGTAGGTGGGCAGGATGAAGTACCCGTAGGAGGCGCCGATGAATCCGACGACGATGACCGGGCTCACCCCGAGTGACAGGGCCATGGGGGCGACGATGAGCAGTCCGGCCGCCTGGGAGTTCACCAGCTTGCCGATGATGAACAGGACGATGGCGTACATCCACACATGGTGGGACAGGACGCCCGAGAGACTGTGCTCCAGGCTCTCCAGATGGGCGTGGACGACCGTCTCAGTCATCCAGGCGACCCCGAAGATGGAGAACATGGCGGTGGCCCCGGCCTTGAACATGGTGGTGGAGGCGATCTTGCCGGCCTGTACCTTGCAGGTCAGCAGGATGAGCGCTCCGGCGGCGAGCATGACCATCTGGATGACCAGGTTCATGCTCAGACGCTCCAGCGCGCCGTCGTCGCCCGTGGGGAACTGGGGACGCAGCACCTCGAAGGCGCCCAGGACGACGACGGCGGCGATGGCGCCCAGGAAGATCCAGGTGGCGCGGTAGGCCTCGGGCGGGAACTCCTTGCCGACGAGGGTCTCGGAGCTGGAGTGGACGGTGGCGCGGAACTCCGGGTTCTCCAGGCGCTTCTGGTACTCCTCGTCCTGGTCCAGGTCCTTGCCCCGGTGCATCGACCACAGGGCGGCCAGGAGCACCCCGCACAACGACGCCGGGATGGAGACCGCCAGGATCTGCAGGACTGACCAGTGCCGGTCGGTGTTCTTGGCGATGATGGCGACGATGGAGACCGTGGCGACCGAGACCGGTGAGGCCGTGATGCCCATCTGGGCGGCGACCGAGGAGTCTGAAGGGCTGAACTGGCGTCCATGGCGGATCTCCCCGGTTGGGCGGGACGGGCGAGGGTCGGTGCTCCCCTGGCGGGCGAGGAGCCGATACGTGAAACTGACCACCTGTCAGGGCTGTGTCCAGTGTCTCATCAGCCGTCGAGGACTATTGTCCTGGTGGATATCGGCTGTTTTCGGAGTACTTCGTTGCCGGCTGGGCGCGAACTCACATTCTGGCTCCGGTAGCGCCGTCACCGGCCCTCAAAGCGCATGAGTGCACTGTTCGGAGCGATTTAGGTGACAACCAAATAACGTGAGTCGGTGGCGTCATGGCTGGTTCCCAGGTCTGGATCGCTACCACCACGGCCCTGTGTTCCCTCATACTGGACGCATGTCGGCGCCCAATGCGGCTTGCCCGCAGCGATCACTCCTGATCGCCGCCGGCGGTCCTGCTGACGGCGACCGGTGTCCGAGTCGGCGTCAGCAGCCAACATCGGTCATGATGAGGACCTCATGCCGCAACCGGAGCGTTATCCCCCGCGCCGTCGCGGCACCCAGTCACCTCCATGACAGTCAATCGAAACGAGGAGCGCGTGGCAGAAGGCACGAGTGGGAGCGGACCCAGCCGCCCCGTCGGCAACAAGCTGACTCAGGTGGCCAGCGCCGGTCGGCGGAACCTGGGCAGGGCCTCGGGGGCTGGCAAGAAGCCCGGAAAGGAGCGCAAGCGGTCGAAGGTCGAGCGCTCCAAGGACGCCGCCTCAGGGCGCAAGCGCCGTTTCTTCAACTACCCCCGCGCTGGCAAGGGGAGGATCCACCGCTGGATCCCCAGCTGGCGGTTCGTCCTGGGCGTCTTCCTGCTGGGGGTACTCAGCGTCGTCGGCGCCTTCATGTGGGCCTACAACACCATCAAGGTGCCCAAGCCCAGTGAGTTCGCGCTGGCTCAGAGCAGCACGGTCTACTACGCCGACGGAACCACGGAGATGGGGAAGTTCGCCGAGATCAACCGGCAGTCCGTGGACGCCTCCACCCTGCCGGACTATGTGGGCAACGCGGTGGTGGCCTCCGAGGACCGCTCCTTCTACTCCAACAAGGGCGTCGACCCCAAGGGCATCGCGCGCGCCCTGATCAACAACCTGCGCGGAGGCGATACCCAGGGCGCCTCGACCCTGACGCAGCAGTACGTGAAGAACTACTACGTCGACACCACGAGCTCCTACTCCGGCAAGTTCAAGCAGGCCATCATGGCCATCAAGATCGACCGGGAGAAGCCCAAGAAGGAGATCCTGGGCGACTACCTCAACACGGTCTACTACGGCCGCGGCGCCTACGGCATCGAGGCCGCCTCTCAAGCCTTCTTCCACCATCCCGCCAAGGAGATGTCCCCCTCAGAGGCCGCGCTCCTGGCGGGGATCCTGCCGTCCCCCAGTGCCTGGGACCCGGCCGAGAACCCGAAGAAGGCCGAGGAGCGGTGGGGACGAGTCCTGCAGTTCATGCTCGACGACGGCTACATCACCCAGGCCCAGTACAACGAGGCCAAGCAGGCGGGGGTGCCGAAGACCGAGGAGTCCCAGACCAAGCAGGTCTACGCCGGCACCAACGGCTACCTGCTCCAGATGGTGCGCGCCGAGCTTGAGAACAAGGCCAAGATCTCGCCGGAGCGGATCGACACCGGCGGTTTCAAGATCGTCACCACGATCAACCAGAAGGACCAGGAGGCCGCTGTCAACGCGGTCCACTCTCTGCCTCCCGGCGCCTCCCCGAACCTGCACAAGGCGCTGGTGTCCATCGATCCCAAGACGGGCGGCCTGCTGGCGCTCTACGGGGGTGATGACTACCTGACCAGCCAGGTCAACACCTCGACCGATGCCATCGCGCAGGCCGGCTCCACCTTCAAGCCCTTCGCGCTGGTGGCCGCCCTGGAGAACGGGTGGTCCTTGAACAGCGGTTATCCGGCCACCTCGCCGATGACCATTGGGGGGCATCAGTTCCAGAACTTCAAGAACGTCTCCCTGAAGTGGGCCAGCCTCACCCAGGCCACGGAGCAGTCGCTCAACACCCCCTACCTCCAGCTCAATCAGGAGCTCATGAATGCCGAGGATCTGGAGGAGGGGATCACGGCCAAGGTGGCGAACCGCGCCGGCTACCCGGAGAACACCGAGGGCTTGAAGACCCCGGAGCAGCGGACTCTCATTCAGAACGTGCTCGGGTCGGCCTCCCCGCACACGATCGACATCGCGACGGCCTACTCCACCTTCGCCTCGCAGGGCATCCGGCACGACACCCACATCGTGGCCTTCCTCAAGAACCCCGACGGAACGGACCGCTACACGCCGGACACCAAGGGGCATCGAGAGTTCGATGAGGACGTCATGGCGGACACGACCTACGCCCTCCAGCAGGTCGTCTCCGGTCCGAACGGTAGTGCGGACAAGGTGGCCGCCCAGATGGATCGCCCGGTCGCCGCGAAGACCGGATCGTCGTCGGACAACAAGTCCGCCCAGTTCGTGGGCTTCACTCCGCAGGTGGTCACCGCGGTGACCCTCTACCAGTCGGGAACGGACGGCGCGGAGGAGTCGATCGAGCCCTGGGGCGAGTACGACGAGATCACCGGCTCGACCTACCCGGCGGACATCTTCATCAACTACATGACGGTCGCCCACGAGGGGCTTGAGGTCGAGGAGTTCCCGTCGCCGGCCGAGCTGCTGGCCACCCGTGGCGGGACGGTTCCTCAGACCGCCAAGCCCACCGGCCAGCCGGAGGAGGAGGCGACTGCGGCCCCCACCGGTCAGCCGGAGGCGACTGCGGCCCCCACCCAGCAGCCCACCGGCGAGCCGACTCAGCAGGGTACGCAGCCGCCCAGTAACGAGGGAGTTCCTTCGCAGGATCCGACGGGTGACAGCGGAAACCAGCCAGGGCCGACAGCACCGCCAGATGATCAGAAGCCTCCGAACCCTGATCAGAACCAGCCTCCTAAACCACAGGAGAGGCAGGCCGCCCAACACGGTGGTGTCGGTTAACGCCCCACCACCCCACGGCAGCTGACCCCGTCCTCCCGCGGGCACCTGACGGTGGGCCGACGACGTGTTGCACGGCACGTCGTCGGCCCACCGTCTCGGCTTTCAGGGCCACCCGGTTGTCCGGTAGTGTGGCGAACTGGCTGCGCCGTCGGGCGGAAGGCGGAATGAAGCCTGTTTCCGCCGGATGGTGCGCCGCACGCATCACCCTCCTGTCACGGAAGGACCGTGACCGCCACAGACCAGAGGAGGTGGGTACCAAGCATGCGTCACTACGAGATCATGATCATCCTCGACCCCGAGACGGACGAGCGCACCGCCAACGCGACGCTCGAGAAGCTGCTGCAGGTCGTTCCCAACAACGGGGGCACCGTGGACAAGGTCGACATCTGGGGCAAGCGCCGGCTGGCCTACGACATCAAGAAGAAGTCCGAGGGCTTCTACGCCGTCGTGGACATGACCACCACGCCCGAGATCGCCCAGGAGCTCGACCGCCAGCTCGGCCTCAACGAGACCGTCCTGCGCACCAAGCTGCTGCGTCCCGAGGCCTGAGCCTCTACCGGGAACGGAGACAACGCCATGGCCGGAGACACCATCATCACCATCGTCGGGAACCTCACCGCGGACCCCGAGATGCGCTTCACGCCCTCCGGGGCAGCGGTGGCCTCCTTCACCGTCGCCTCCACGCCGCGCACCTTCGACCGCCAGGCCGGCGAGTGGAAGGACGGGGAGACCCTGTTCATGCGCTGCTCGATCTGGCGCGACGCCGCGGAGAACGTGGCCGAGTCGCTGACCAAGGGCACGCGCGTCATCGTCCAGGGCCGCCTGGTCCAGCGCTCCTACACCACCCGTGAGGGTGAGAACCGCACGGTGGTGGAGATGCAGGTCGATGAGATCGGCCCCTCACTGCGCTACGCCAAGGCCCAGGTCACCCGCCAGCCGCGCGGCGGCGGCCAGGGCGGCTTCGGCGGAGGTCAGGGCGGCCCCCAGGGCGGCGGCTTCGGCGGCAACCAGGGCGGTCAGGGCGGATACAACCAGGGCGGCCCCCAGCAGGGCGGCTACAACGGCGGTGGCGGCTTCGGCGGCCAGGGCCAGTCCGGGTACAACGCCCCCGCCGGCGGTGCGGCGGACGACCCGTGGGCCACGGGCGGCTCCACCTCCTTCGGTGACGAGCCCCCGTTCTGAGCCGCGACGCCGTCGGCCCGTTCCCTCACACACAACACTTTTCATCTCGTAGAGCGCCCAGGCGCTCGGACCAAGGAGTACCACCATGGCGAAGCCCCAACTTCGCAAGCCGAAGAAGAAGGTCAGCCCCGTCAAGGCCATCAAGGTCGGCACCATCGACTACAAGGACACCGCCACGCTGCGGAAGTTCATCTCCGACCGCGGCAAGATCCGCGCCCGTCGCGTCACCGGCGTCTCCGTCCAGGAGCAGCGCAAGATCGCCAAGGCCGTGAAGAACGCCCGCGAGATGGCTCTGCTGCCCTACTCGAGCTCGGCTCGCTGATCGGAGGCACGCGCAATGACCACCAAGCTCATCCTCACCCACGACGTCTCCCACCTCGGCTCCGCCGGCGAGGTCGTGGAGGTCAAGGACGGCTACGCCCGTAACTACCTCCTGCCCCGCAAGCTGGCCACCCCGTGGACCAAGGGCGCCCAGCGCCAGATCGACCAGATGGCCGAGGCGCGCCGCAAGCGCTCCATCGAGTCCCTCGAGCACGCCCAGACCGCTCGCGCCTGGCTGCAGGAGAACGTCGTGACCGTCTCCGCCACCGCCGGTGATAACGGCCGCCTCTTCGGCGCCGTGACCACCGCGACCCTGGCCGAGGCCGTCAAGGCCGCCGGCGGCCCCGCCGTCGACCGCCGCAAGATCCAGGTCGTGCCGCCGATCAAGTCGACCGGCCGTCACAGCGCCTCCGTGCGCCTGCACGCCGACGTCGTGGCCCCCCTCGAGGTCAACGTCGTTCCCGCGCGCTGAGCGCCGGGCATCCTTCCGCCGTCGGGCCGGTTCCTCCCCGTGGGGAATCCGGCCCGACGGCGTCGTCCTGGGCCGTACCGGGTTGTGCTGGTTGTCCGGATCGTAGGGTAGGTCGCGAGGTCGTAGCCTTAACCCACGACTTCGAGGCATAAGGTACGACCGCGCCGGAAAGGGGGCGGTGGTCATCTCCACAGGTCTGCCACGGGGCTCGCGCTGCGGGCGACGGTGGCGGGGAAGAGAGCCAGGAGCCGGGCGCGCAGCACGTCGAGGTGTGTGAAGTCCGCCCAGATGAAGCGCTCGATGCGCCAGCCCATGCGAGTGAGGGTGTCCTGGCGCTGCTTCTCCTGCCACAGGTTCTCGGGGGTCTTGTACTTGATCCGCCCGTCGAACTCCGCCAGCACCCGGTACTCCGGCCAGGCCTCATCGGGGAAGTAGAGGCGGGATGCATCCTTGATCGCCATCTGAATGCGCGGAGCCGGCAGGCCCAGGGCGCGCACGAACCAGTGCAGCAGCGACTCGCCCGGTGATTCGGTGAAGGCCGAGGCCATGGCAACGACGGCACGTGCGCGCCGTGCCCCGGCACGTGGGCCCTGCGCCGCGATGGCGGCTTGGAGCTGATGGCGGGCGGCCTCGACTCGGCGGCTCGACTGCGTGTACTGGTATCGCGACGGACGGGCGATAGCCCGAAGCGCCGACTCGACCACGCAGACCGAGTCGTGGGCGGGAAGGTCGAAGGCGCAGTCCACCGCGGTCCGCCCCAGGGTGCTCACCGGCAGGCCCGAGATGGTGGTGATGTCCTTCTGCGGCAGGCTCAGGTGTCGTCGGCGCAGGTAGGCAGGACGCCGCGCTCCCGGCGGGAGGGGGAGCTCCTGGTGGGGATGGTGCGGGCTTGAGGGGACCACGACGCTGACATCCGGTTCACGCTCCCGCAGCCACAGACCGTGAATGAGGGCGGCGGACTCGTGGCTCAGGCAGCGCGCGGACTCGACCTGAAGGCAGGCGGCCGCGCAGCGAGCCAGGCTGAGGCGCGCGCCGGCCTCCCAACGGGGCAGGTCCTGCGCGCCGATATCCCCATAGACACCACGAAGGAGCCTGACGGGGTTGCGCATGGCGGCCGGTGGGCCGGCGGAGGCGACAACGGGTGGTAGCTGAGGCGGTTCGGGATAGGGCTCCATGCGGCAAGCGTGATGCGCGGGCGGATGAGGCGGCCACCGCAGTACTGGAGCCCTGTGGATGCAGCAGGGAGCAATGACACTGTGGCCACGGGGCGACGGCGTCGTGCTGG
>NZ_MSGO01000005.1 GCF_001929375.1 Actinomyces oris
CCGGAGTGGCTGACCGGCCGCTCGGCCGCTCCGACCCTCCCCTCGCAACCACCTGCTCCCCGGGCTCGCTGGGAGCATTGAGTTCCCGCCTACCGCGACGTCTGATCGCGATGGGGCGCCGCTCCGACACGGCGACCTGGCCAGAGCCGGACACCGGCTCCCGGGCACCCACGGGCTTGGGGGATCGTAGGGACGCACTCATCACAAAAGCCTCCTCGCCACCACAACAACTCCATACCCCACCCGGCCAGGCAACACTGCCCGTCCAAGCGGTGTATTGACACTACCCGCCCCAACACCCCCGCACCAGACCCCGAGGCCACCCTGTGGAAAACTCGGAGCAGGACCGACACGAGCTCCTCACAAGGGGCGGCAGATTCTGCACAGCTGCTGGTTGTCACTCCCCGTGCGCGTGAGCGAGTCGAGCCAGAACCGCAGAGCTCTCAGAACTCTCTTCCGAGGACGTCGACGAAGGGACGGCCCTTGCCCACTGCGTGAGCACTGAACCGGTCCCCCGCCGACATCATGAGCGACGGCTCTCGTACCTGGGTAGCAACCCGATCCTGCAGGAGCCTCAAACGTCACAAGATGGAACGGAGCCGGTCATCGGCCCACCGGCTTTCCGATAGCCTAGGCCCATGAAGACCTTTGAGAACCTTTTCGACGAGCTGCAGCACAAGGCGGCCACCCGCCCTGAGGGCTCCGGGACGGTGGAGGAGCTGGACCGCGGGGTCCACTTCATCGGCAAGAAGCTCGTGGAGGAGGCCGCCGAGGCCTGGATGGCCTGCGAGCACGAGTCCGATGAGGCCGCCTGCGAGGAGATCAGCCAGCTGCTCTACCACGCCCAGGTCATGATGGTCGCCAAGGGCTACAGCCTCCAGGACGTCTACCGCTACCTGTAGGTCCTCAGGCCTCTCAGGCCTCCTCACTCGACTCCCCCACCACAGATCAGGAACCGCCGTGCTGCGTATCGCCGTCCCGAACAAGGGCTCCCTGTCCGATCCCGCCATCACCATGCTCTCCGAGGCGGGCTACCGCACCCGCCGTACGGGCCGTGAGCTCGTGCTCGTCGACGAGGCCAACGACGTCGAGCTGTTCTTCCTGCGGCCACGCGACATCGCCGTCTACGTCGGCCAGGGCACGGTGCACGCCGGCATCACCGGCCGGGACCTGCTGCTGGACTCCGGGGTCGACGCCGTCGAGCACCTGCCCCTGGGCTTCTCCCGCTCCACCTTCCGCTTCGCCGCCCCCAAGGGCACGATGAGCTCCCTGGCCAACGTCGCCGGGCGCCGCGTGGCTACCTCCTACGACGTCCTGGTGCGCAACTACCTGGCCTCCCGGGGAGTGGAGGCCCAGACCGTTCACCTCGACGGCGCCGTGGAGTCCTCCGTCCAGCTGGGCGTGGCCGACCTCATCGCTGACGTCGTCGAGACCGGCACAACGCTGCGGGCGGCCGGCCTGGAGACCTTCGGGGATGCGATCCTCGTCAGCGAGGCCGTGCTCATCACCACCGAGCAGTTCCGTGGAGAGCCCGGGCTGGCCACGCTCGTGCGGCGGCTGGAGGGGGTGCTGCGCGCCCGCGCCTACGTGCTCGTCGACTACGACATCCCCATGAACAAGCTGCACCTGGCGACGGCCCTCACCCCGGGCATCGAGTCCCCCACCGTCTCCCCGCTGCAGAACCCCGACTGGGTGGCCGTGCGCGCCATGGTCCCGCGGGCGGACATGAACCGGGTCATGGATGAGCTCTACGAGGTCGGGGCGCGCGCCATCCTCGTCTCCTCACTGCTGGCCTGCCGGCTGTAGACGCCTCCCCCGGGGGACGTCCCCGGGCCTGATACCCTGTCCCGGTCTCCTGCTCTCTCCTGCTCTCTACTGAGTCAGGGGCACGCAGACCTCAGCCGCCTTGGGGGGCTTCTTGTCGCCCAGGATCTTGTGGGAGGCGAGGAACTCGATCATCGGTGTGAAGTCGTCGACCCGCACTGAGCCGACGGCCGCCTTGCCCTCCCCGCTGACCAGCTTGCCCGTGGCCACGGCGACCTCGCGGGCGTTGGCGGCCTGAGTGGAGTCAACCAGGTCCTGCACGTGCTCCTTGGTCGCCTCGACGGCGGCGTCGGGATCCTTGACGAAAGCGGTCATGCCCTCCACTGAGGCCTTGACCGCCGCCTGGAGGTCCTGGCGCCGGGAGTCCAACAGCTCCCGGGTCGTCACCAGGGAGGCGCCGATGAGGGGGATCGACTCGGCCGGCTGGATCGTGCGCACCGCGGTACCGGCCTGCTTGATCTGCACGGCGTCGTTGTTGGAGAAGCCGACGACGGCGTCGACCTTGCCGCCGACGAGCGCCGCCTGCTGGGTGTAGCCGATGTCCTGGATCGTCAGGTCGGACTCACTCAGCGAGGCGGTGTCCATGGCCAGCTGGAGGGCGTACCACGTCTCCCCCTTGCGTCCCGGCGTGCCGACGGTCTTGCCCTTGAGGTCCGCCGGAGTCTTGATCGCAGAGCTCTCCGGCACGATGAGGCAGGCCGGGTAGGACTGGTAGTAGCCGCCGACGACGACGAGGTCGGACCCGTTGGAGGCGGCGACGACGGCCTCGTCGGCTCCCGCCACGACGAGCTGCTCCTTCCCGCCGAGCAGGGCGTCGAAGAGCCCCTCCTGGGCCCCGTGATGGCGCAGGCTCACCCCGGAGGCGTACTTACTGTCCTTCTTGGCCATGTAGAAGGGGGCGAACTGGATGTTGGGCGTGTAGGTCAGACCGATGGTCAGTGGGCTGCTTGCCTTTGACGAGCAGGCGGCGAGCACGCCGGTTCCGGTCAGGACGAGACCTCCTGTCAGCAGGTGGCGGCGTGAGAGGGGCATGAGTGTTTCCTTTCCGGGTGGATCGGGGCAGGGCGATGGGGGTGCGGGGTGTTGGTCGAGGTGGCTCAGCCGGCGCGCCGGCCACGCAGGGCGTCCACGGTGCGGCTGCGCTGCTCGAGCTCGTGGAGCGCCCAGTGGATGGTGGTGGCCAGGATGCACAGGAGGGTGATGGTGGAGAACATGCCCGTGGTGTCCACCTTGTCGCGCTGGGTGGACAACAGCATTCCCAGGCCGTCGCCGCCCATGATCATCTCTCCGACGACTGCGCCTGTGATGGACAGGGTGAACCCTGTGCGCAGTCCCGTGTAGATCGCCGGCAGCGTCATCGGCAGCTCCATGTGCACGAGCATGCTCAGCCCGTGCGCGCCGTCGAGCCGGGCCGCGTCGATGATGTCCGTGTCCAGGCCGCGCAGGCCCAGCAGCACGGTGATCGTGATGGGGAAGAACACCATGAAGGCGCACAGGATCACCACCGGCAGGGTGCCGTAGCCGATCCACAGGACGAGGAGCGGAGCCAGGGCGATACCGGGAACCGCTTGGCTCGCAGCGACATAGGGCAGGACGGCTCGGGAGAAGAACCGCCAATGGTGCAGCACCCAGGCCAGGGGCAGCGCGAAGGCCGCGGCCAGCAGACAACCCAGGAGCGCCTCCTTGAGCGTCACCCCGGCGTAGGCGGCCAGCCCCGCCTGGGTCAGACCCAGCCACATCCGTGTGATGACGGCCAGCGGGCTGGGCAGGAAGATGGCCGGAACGACGCCCGAGGCAGCGGCGGCCTGCCAGGCGACGAGCAAAGCAGTGCCGAGAAGAAGCGCCGGCCACGGGCCGCGATGTCCTGCAGCACGGACACGACGCTGACGGTGAGCCGGAGGCGTCTGCGGCGACTCTGAGACGGACTCCGACGGCGAGGGCACCGGCGAGCCTGAGGACGTCAACGGCTCCAGGACGTCACTGGATACCGCGGTGGGGGAAGCATGGGGGCGTGCGGCCTTGCCGATGGGGCTGGGGCTGTACACGGCAGTGTCCTCCCGGGTCGTTCCGGGAACGGGCGCTCCCGGCTGCACCGGGGTCCGCCTGTGCGCCGTCGGTCGGCGCACACACGTGCTGGGCGCCCGCTCGATCCCCCATCCTGTGAGCTCACGGTTGTCCGTGAGCTCGAGACAACGTCTCGAGCTGCGGGCCTCCCCGCCGAGCGCCACGCGCATCCTCCCCTCCGGACTTTCACCGTCGGTGCCGGGATTCCACCGGCTCAGCCGCCGCATCCATGGCCGCTTCAGGCGGGTGTGGTGCGAGCGGGTCGCGGACTATGACCGCCGGTTCGGACTTTCACCGACCCCGGAGCACGTTGCTGGCGGCAAGAATACAACGCAACCATCCCACGCGGTAGCCGGGACCTCTTCATGGCTGAGCGCGCTCGTGGGCTGTCATTCAGGGCGCGGCTCGAGCTGGTCACCATCAGCAGAACAGTGCCCCACAGCGTCCGCAACCGCCCGGCGCAGATGTTCTGGGCCCCGTCTGAGAGACGTCTCCAATGTCTCGGAAGGGTCGGAGATCTGGATGATGCACTGGGCTCCCAGATCACTCAGACGCTGTTGAGCCGCGGCATCGATCCTGACCCGTCCGGCGAAGACGATGGAGGGCACCCCGTACTCGCAGGCCAGGCGGAGCACTCCGCTGACCGCCTTGCCATCCAGGGACTGCCCATCGACGGTCCCCTCCCCTGTCAGCAGCAGGTCGGCCTCCTCGAGCCGCTCACGCAGCCCGACGACGCGAGCCAGGTGATCAATGCCGGTGGCAAGCTCCGCCCCGAGAACAGCTGCCAGGGCGAAGGCGGTGCCGCCTGCCGCCCCGGTGCCCGGGCGGCAGACCCAGTGGCTCAGGCCGAGGACTCCGGCCAGGCGCGTCACCTCACCGTCGACCCATGTGATCGCAGGCCCGGTCAGTCCCTTCTGCGGCCCGAAGACGGCTGCCGCGCCGTGGGGACCCGTGAGCGGATTCGTCACGTCACCGGCCACTGTGAGGCTCACGCCCTCAAGGCGACGGCGAGCCGGCCCGACTTCGATCCGCCGGATGCGAGAGAACTCGGCGGGTACCGGCTCCACCTCGCCTTCCCGCTCATCCAGGCAGCGGGCGCCCAGGGCCACGAGCATCCCCAGGCCCAGGTCGTTGGAGGCCGACCCACCCAGTCCGATGAGCAGTGAGCGGGCACCGGCGTCGACCGCGGCAGTGATGACATGACCGAGCCCTGCGGTCGAGGAGCGCATGACGTCCCGTTCTCCCGGCGCGATGTGCTCCAGCCCCACGCTGGAGGCCAGATCGACAACGGCCCGAGCGCCGTCGAGTCCGAAGCCCGCCATCCGGGGCCTGCCCAGGGCGTCAACCGTGGTCACCTCCTGCCACGAGGCGCCCCAGGCGGCCGTGACGGCCTCGGCGAAACCCTCTCCGCCGTCGGAGACGGGGACCTGATCGACCAGGCACGTGGTGGGCAGGGCGTCCCGCACCCCGACCGCCATGGCCCGAGCGGCCTGCACGGCGGTCATGGACTCCTTGAAGGAGTCGGGTGCGATGACGATCCTCATGATTGCGGTACTGTCCGACTCCCCAGACCGGCTACGCGCGTGAGGCGGCGACAGCGGCGTCGAACTCCTCGGAGATCTCCTGGGAGGGCTGACTCGTGCAAGACACACCCCAGGCCACGGCCAGGTTGCCCAGGAATCCCGGCACGATCTCGTAGAGGTCGAAGATGCCTCCCGGGCCACCGGAGATGTTGCCCCAGATCATGACGACGACGGCCCCGGTGATCATTCCGGCGAAAGCCCCTACGGCGCTCAAGCGCTTCCAGTACAGCGACAGCAGAATAGTGGGGCCGAAGGAGGCGCCGAAGCCGGCCCAGGCGAAGGCCACGAGGTCGAGGATCGTTTTACTGGGGTTCCAGGCCATGACCGCCGCGACCAGAGCAATGGCGAAAACCGCCATGCGCGAGTAGAGCACCATGCGGTTGCCGCTGATCTTCTCCTCTCGGGTGCGGGCGAAGGAGCCGTACAGGTCCTCGATGAGCGCCGAGGAGGTGACCAGCAGCTGGGAGGATATCGTCGACATGATGGCGGCGAGAATGGCTGCCAGCATGAATCCGGCGACCAACGGGTGGAAGAGCAGCTTGCCCAGCGTGATGAAGACGGTCTCCGGGTCGGCCAGCTGCTTCTTGTCGTGGTGGTAGGTGGCCACGCCGACGACGGCGGTGCCGGCAGCACCGAGCACGGCGAAGAGCATCCAACCGATTCCGATGGTGCCGCCGGCCACGGCCTCCCTGGGGCTGCGGATAGCCATGAACCGGACGATGATGTGCGGCTGACCGAAGTAGCCCAGCCCCCAGGCCAGCGCCGAGGTGACGCCGAGCAGCGTCGTCGTCGGCCCCCAGATGGCCCAGTAGTGGGCGTCGACCTCGGAGACCGCCTTGGCCAGGTTGGACACTCCCCCGAGTCGAATGATCCCTGCGACGGGGACCATGACCAGGGCGGCCACCATCATGACTCCCTGGACGAAGTCGGTGTAGGACACGGCCAGGAACCCGCCGATCAGCGTGTAGACCACGGTGATGGCGGCGACGATGACCATGCCGAGGTGGTAGTCCATATCGAAGGAGGACTCGAAGAAACGGCCGCCGGCGACCATGCCGGAGGAGACGTAGAAGGTGAAGTAGACCAGAATGATGAGGCCACTGGACCACCGCAGCAACCGGCGCGTGTCGTGGAGTCGGTTGTCCAGGAAGCTGGGGACGGTGATCGAGTTGTTGGCGACCTCGGTGTAGGCGCGCAGGCGAGGAGCCACCAACAGCCAGTTCGCCAGGGCACCGACCGTCAGTCCGACGGCGATCCACCCCTCGACCAGTCCGCTGACGTACAGGGTTCCCGGTAGTCCCATCAGCAGCCACCCCGACATGTCCGAGGCTCCCGCCGACAGTGCTGCCACCCACGGATTGAGGTCGCGGTCGGCGAGCATGTAGTCGTCGAAGTTGTCCGTTCGCAGATAGGCCCAGCCCCCGATGGAAAGCATGACCACGAAATAGACGATCATCGCGATGGCTTGATAGGTAGTGGCAGTCATCTATATGTCCTCACGTCAGTCAGAGGGGAGACATACCGCAAGTGCCGTTGGAGGAAGGACTCGTGGAGTCTCGTGAGTGATCCGGATCGGCGTGCGCAGTATGTCGCGGCTCGCCGTTGATGTTCCTGATGGCGCGACCATGAGTGACAGGCAAGCACCGCGGATGATGTGGAAATCCGTACATGACATGACGGACAGCAGTGACCGCTCACTTGATCATCGTCAAGGTTTCTTCATCGTGCTTTCTGTGCGGGCACGACGCAACGCACGTGAAGAACGATGGCCGAGGCGTAATCACCGTCATGGCTCATGGAAACCGGCCAACACCCTGGGGTCGATACCTCCTCTCCGAGGCTGTGCTCAACAGCATGGGCAACGGTGCCGCTCAGGCGTAAAGAAGGGCGGCCCCACCGGTCGGTGACAACCTCGATCTCACGCCAGTCGACGTCCTGAGGCAGGATAACCGGGGAAGCGCTCGTTCCGCGACTTGTTGCGTTGCGGATATGCGCCTGGCTCCAGGCCTTGATGAAGGACTCCTTGGCCGCCCACCGCGCCGCCAGGTGCTGGGCCGGGCTCGTCCCCCTCTCCTGTGAGCGGCTCCGGGCCTCTCGGAGCTCGCGCGCAGTGAAGGCGCGTTGTGCGAAGACGGTGCCGGGCTGATCGAGCTGGGCGGAGAAACCTGGAATGTGCACCAGGTCCATGCCCACCGCCAGAACAGTGGAACCGGGGGACGTCTGCGGGGTGTCAGGAAGCCGCGGTTGTGTCATCACCGAATCCCAAAGAAAAAAGGCTTACATATCATTGAGTCAATTCCTTTGACATTTCCATGTGAGCCGGACAGGGCCGGTTCTACAGACGGTATCCATCGTCAGTAGAACCGGCCCTGTCCGCTATCGTGATGAGCTCACTCGCCGGCGTGGTAGACGCCATCGGAGCCCAGCCGGGCGTCGGGGTCGAGCAGCATGGCGGCCTCGACCTCATGCGGGTCGCGCTGCTTGGACTCCTCCCCCAGGCGCCGGCCCTGGACCTGCTCGAACAGCGGGGCCCGGCCGATCATGCCGGCGCGGCGACGCCTGGTACCGGCGGCCAGGCGGGCGTTGGCGGAGGCCAACCAGGCGTCAACCGCCTCCTGGCCCTCGGCCTGGCGCAGAGCGGCCTCGAAGGCGCCGGGGTGGACGATCGCGATGAGACCGGAGACGTGTCCGAAGCCCAGCGAGGTCAGCAGACCGGCTCGCACCGGGCCGGCCCCCGGGACGCGGCCGTCCTGGCCGCCACGGCCGGCCAGGCGGATGGGCCTGCGCGGCCACACCCAGAAGACGTCCTTGGCCAGGGGGGCGTCGACGACATCCAGGGAGGCGTTACCGGGAGCCACGCCGGAGGCGAGGATCTCGGTCAGGCCCGCGACCTGGAAGACGGCGGCACCGCCCTTGGCGTGACCGGTGATGGTCTTCTGCGAGACCGCCACCAGCGAGTTGCCCTCGGAGCGTCCCAGGGCGCGCGCCAGACGCGTGTGCAGCTCGGACTCGTTGGGGTCGTTGGCACCGGTGGAGGTGTCGTGCTTGGAGACCAGTGCGATGTCGTCGGCCTCCACGCCCAGGGCCGCCAGAGCCTTGGCCAGGCGCGAGCTGCGCCCGCCGCGGCCGGCGCCCAGGGCGCCCAGGCCGGGGGCCGGGATCGAGGTGTGGGCTCCGTCGGCGTAGGAGGAGACGAAACCAACCACACCGGCGACCGGCAGCCCCATCCGGGCCGCCACCGAACCACGGGCCAGGATCACCGTGCCGCCGCCCTCGGCCTCCACGAATCCGCCGCGGCGGCGGTCGTTGGCGCGCGAGAAGTGGCGGTCGGAGATGCCCTTGGCGCGCATGGCCGCGGCCTCCGCGGTGGCGTTCATGTTGCCGAAGCCGACGACCGACTCGATCGAGATGTCGTCGATGGCGCCGGCCACGACGACGTCGGCCTTGCCCAGGGCGATCTTGTCCCAGCCCTCCTCGATGGAGACGGCCGCGGTGGCGCAGGCGCTCACCGGCTGGACCATGGCGCCGTAACCGCCGATGTAGGACTGCATGACGTGGGCGGCCACGACGTTGGGCAGGGCCTCCTGGAGGATGTCACTGGGACGCTCCTCCCCCAGGAACCGGCCGACGAACATCTTGCGCATCGACTCCATGCCGCCGAAGCCGGTGCCCTGCGTGGAGGCCACGTCGGAGGGGTGAACGGCCTTGAGGAGCTCGGCCGGGGTGAAACCGGCCGACAGGAAGGCGTCGACGGCGGTGACCAGGTTCCAGGAGGCGATCGGGTCCATGCCCTGGGTCATCGAGGCGGGGATGCCCCAGCGCTCCGGGTCGAAGTCGCGTGGGAACTGGCCGCCGACCGTGCGCGACAGGGCCGCGCGGCGCGGTACCCGGGCCAGTGAGCCGGCCAGGCGGGTGACGGTCCACTCGCCGGTCTCGGCGTCGGGAACCACGAGCGTGTGCTCGGGGTCGGAGGCCTCAATGGTGCGGGCCGTGGCCTCGTCGGGAACCGACAGGGTGATGTCGCGGTCGAGATAGACGGTGACCTCCTCGTCGGCGATCGGCGCGATGACGCCGTCGTCGACGAACTGACGGATACCGCAGCGGGCCACGACCTCGTCGCGGTAGCGGTCCAGGATGTCGGACTCCTCGACCATCTCCCCATCGGTGTCGTACCAGCCGGCCTTGGGGCTGTCCTGCCAGGTGAGCAGCCCCATGCCCCAGGCGAGCTCGAGGACGCCGGCGGCGGTCAGGTCGACGTCCTCCCCGCCGCTCATGCCCAGCTCGGCCTCGCGGCGTGTACGGCCCGATCCCCAGGTGGAGACCTCTCCGGTGGAGATGATGACGACCAGATCGTCGAGGTCGGCGCTCACCTCGCCCCAGTGGGGGGCGGTGGGCTGGGTCGGGACCACCGGGGTGGGCAGGGCCTTGATGACGGCCGGGGCCTCGGTCTCCTCGGTGGGCCCGGCGGCCTGAGCAGCGGCGTTCTCGCGCAGGGCCACCAGGTCGATGCCGTCACCCAGCCCCCCGGTGAGGTCGGCGTTCACCGGGGCCTGGGCCGCTCGGGTGCGCACCTCGGTGGTGCACAGGTCGGTGAGCTCGGAGGCGATCTCCTCCGTGGTCCAGGTGCGCACCCCGACGGCCTCGACGGCGGCGACGAGCGGGTCGTTACCGCCCATGAGGCCGGTGCCCTTGACCCAGCCGATACGGGGGTGGGCCAGAGTGACGCGCTGGGCCCAGGCCCGCTCCGACGACCAGCGGTTGACGATCGCGTCCAGGGCGGACTTGACCTCGCCGTAAGCGCCGTCACCGCCGAAGGTGCCCCGGTTCGGGGAGCCGGGCAGGACCACGTGCAGACGGTGGTCGACGTGGGTGTCGGTGCCGATGGCGCTCAGGGCGGCGATGGTGCGCTCCACCGACCACAGCAGCAGGCGGGTCTGGGACTCGGCCGCGGGGCCGGCGTCGGCCAGCGTGCCCGAGACGCGCGGTGCGGCGAAGGGGAACAGGAGGGTGGGAACCAGGGCCTCCTTGACGACCTTGGTGGAGCCACCGGTGGTGACCACCTGGTCGTTGCCGATCCACTCGGCCAGGGCGTCGACGTCCCGGTAGGAGGACAGGTTCGCGGGAACCATCCACAGCTTGGCGCCGGCCGCGGCGTGCTCGCGGTACAGGGTGGTGGCGAACTCGAGGCGCTCGTGGGTCAGGCGCGAGCTGGTGGCCACCACGGTGGCGCCACCGGCCAGCAGCTCCCCGACGACGGCCGCCGCGATGGAGCCGGGGGCCACACCGGTGACGACGGCGACGTCCTCGGACCAGCGCACCGTGGCGTCACCGGCCTGCGGGGCCTTCGGCGCGGCCTGGGCGATCGCGGTCAGGGCGGCGGCGCGCTCGGTGCCGTCGGCCAGGTCAGAGGCCTTGACCTGCTTGGCCCACCACGTGGCGTGATCGGCCACCGTCTGTCCCAGACCCACGAAGCGCTCGGGGGCCAGGAGCCGGCGGGAGGCATCCAGGTCGGTCTCGCCGGAGCCCAGTCGGGCGACGTCCTCACGGGCCGTGGCCCAGCGGTCGTCGATGAGGACGGCGCGCTCGGGGGCGAAGGCCGGGGTGACCGACTTGACCCATCCGGCGCCCAGCTCGGCGTCCAGGGCGGCCATGGCGGCCCGGGTACGGGAGGCCTCGTCGTCGGCGTCAGCCGGGACAGTGGCCTTCTCGGCCAGGCCCAGGGCGTCCAGGAGAGTGCGGGCGGTGGTGGCCAGGACTCCCTCGGAGCCGGTGACGCTCTGGGCGAAGGCGTCCAGGGCCGCAGAGTCGACCACTGCGCCCCCGGCACCGCCGGCACTCGGCTTGGCGACGCTCACGCCATGATCGGCGGCGACAGCCTGGACGGCGGAGTCGATGAGGGCGTCCACGGCGCCCACGCTGGTCAGCGGGGCCGAGGAGCCCAGGGAGGCCAGGTCCTCGCCGCGCATCGAGGCGCCCTCCCGGGTCCCCAGGAACAGCGCGGCGGTCACGTGGGAGACCCACCCCTGCCCCAGGCCCCAGGTGCCGGTGACGCGGTCGGCGACGCGGGAGGCGCGCACGCCGGAGGGGCCCAGAAGACGGCCCAGCCCCACGCGGATGGCCTCGGTGAGGACCGGACCGAAGGCCTTGTAGCCGGGGGCCCCCTTGGCGACCGTGGCGGCCAGGGCCGTCATGTCGGCGTCGGCGGCGCCGTCGATGGAGGCGAGCTCGAGCTCGGTTCCCAGGTCCATGAGGAGCTGGTTACGACGCGAGGAGACTCCGTTGGTGAGTGTCTCGGTGGTGTCCGTGGCACCGATCTGCTCGGGACGGATGCGCGAGGCGTGGGCCAGCAGCACCGTCAGGGCGTCGGTCGCGCCGAAGGGCAGGTCGTCCACCGGTCCGGCGGCGGCCGGAGCCGCCGCAGCGGGTGCGGCCTCGGCTGCGGGAGCCGGGGCCTGCTCGGCCGCAGCGGCCTGCGCGGGAGCCGAGGCCTCCGCAGCCGGCTCCTCGGCGGCCGGAACGTCGAAGTCCGGCTCGGTGAGCTCGACGGCCGGGTCGGTGTCGGTGGCCAGGACCCGGGCCTCGTCGCGGCGAGCGTTGTGCACGGTGACGTGACGCCCGGCGTGCTGGGGCAGACGCAGGGTGTTGGTGGCCAGGTTCGCCAGGGTGGGGGAACCCGCCAGCCCCACCTCGACGATGTGCTCGATCCCCAGGCCGCCCTCGCTCGGGGAGGACAGCAGGACCTCCTGGGTCTCGATCCAGCGCACCGGGGAGGCGAACTGCCAGGCCAGGAGCTCGACGAGCAGGACGCGGGCCAGCTCCGTGGGGCGCTTCACCCAGGAGTCCCAGTCGGCCAGGATCTCCTCGACGGGCTTGGAGGGCACGACCTGAAGGATCGAACGGGCGAAGTCCTGGGTCAGGGCGAAGGGGCGGGCCACGAGGTTGGGCACGTAGTGGCCCGCCAGGCGCTCGATGTCCAGGTCCTCGGGGACGAGCTCGAGCAGGCGAGTGCGGAACTCCGGCACGCCGGGGCGCAGCACCTCGGAGTGGAAGGGCACGTCGATGCCGGGGACGAGCATGAAGGGGTTCTTGCCCCCGCGGGCCTTGGCCTTGGCACGGGCGTCTGCGGCCAGGGCGTCCAGGCCCTTGATCGTGCCGGCCACGGCGTACTGGACGCCGGCCAGGTTGTGGTTGACGATCTGGAGGAACTCTCCGGTGGCCTGGGAGATCGACTGCACGTAGGCCTCGACCTCGTCGGCCTTGATGCCCGCCTGGTTGGGGCGCAGGGCCCCCATGCGGTAGTTCGAGGCGCCGTCGGCGTCGCGGGGCACCAGCGAGTGCATGGTGGAGCCGCGCTGGAAGACGATCGAGATGGTCGTCTCCACGGGCATGACGCGCCCGTAGGCGCTCAGCGCCGTGTACTCGCCCAGGGAGTGGCCGGCGAAGGCGGCGCTGTCCACGAGGGCGCCGGCCTCGGCCAGGCGCGCAGTGGTCGCCATCGCGACGGTGGCCAGGGCCACCTGGGTGAACTGGGTGAGGTTGAGCAGGCCCTCGGGGTGACGGTAGGTGACGCCGCGGGCGGTCATCTCGGTGGGGTTGTCGCGCACCAGGTTGATGACGGAGAAGCCCAGCTCGGCGCGGGTGTGGGCGTCGGCCCGTTCCCAGATCTCCCGGGCGGCCTTGGAGGAGTTCATCTCGTCCAGCCCCATGCCGGGGGCCTGGATGCCCTGACCGGGGTAGACGTAGGCGGTGGGCTCGGGCGTCGTCACGGCGGTGCCGCGGGAGACGACCTCGCCGTTGATGCGGCAGACGACCTCCAGGACGTAGCCACCGCCGACCACCAGGCCGGTGCGCTCCACGGTGATCTCGACGTCGTCGCTCAGCTCCACCGGACCGGTCATGACGTAGGTCCAGCCGGCCAGGACGTGGCGCGAGCCGTCGGCCGCGGTGGAGGCCGCCACCTGCTGGGCGGTGGCCGACAGCCACATGCCGTGGACGAGCGGGGCCTCCATGCCGGCCACGTGGGCGGCGTTGTAGGAGGTGTGGATCGGGTTGAAGTCACCGGTGACCCGGGCGAAGGCCGTCATGTCCGCGGGCGCGGTGACGGTGGTGCGGCGCAGGATGCGGCGTGCGGCCGGGGCCGTCTCGCGCCCGGTGCCGCCGGCGAGCTCGGGGGCGCTGGGCACGGCGTTGCCGGAGGCGCGGCCGCGGATGGCGAAGCGCTCGCGCATGAGCGCCACGATGGTGCCGTCGCCGGCGTCGGTCAGCTCCAGGCGCACGTCGACGACGCGGCCGGCACTGGACTCCTCCAGCGCCGCGACCCAGCCGGTGACGTTGATCGTGGGGCTGGTCGTGGCCGCGGCCTGCTGGAGCTGGTGGAGGGTGAGGTGCAGGTCGATGGTGTGGTCCAGATGGACGGCACCGAGCAGGCCCTCGATGAGCGGCATGCCGTCCTCGACAACACTGCCCAGGGCGGCGTAGACCACCGGCCAGCAGGGGCCGAGCAGGGCGTCGGGCACGAAGGGCGCGGCGGACAGGTCCGCAGGCAGGGCGTCGGCGGTCACCGAGGCGTGGTCGTGGCCCAAGGTGCTGGCCAGCGTGAAGGAGCCGTGGATGGTGCCGAAGGGCTGGGAGGCGGGACGCCCCAGGGCGTCCGTGGCCCCGGCTCGCGCGGCGCGGACCTCGGGCAGGTGGTCGACGTCGTCGCCCGTGATGGACACGGCCCCCACGCCTGCGGTGGCCCGCAGCAGGTCATTCATCGTCTCGCTGATGCGCTCGGGGTCGACCAGCGGGGCCGCGCCGTCCCAGGCGCGGGCCAGGCGCAGGGGCACCACGAGGCGGCGCACGGCGTGGATCTCGTCTCCGCCGGGAGCGCCGTCCCAGTGGGTGTCGAGGCGGATGTCGAGGTCGTAGGCGTCCTCAGCCACGTCCGGGCGGGCGACGACGTTGTAGGCGTCGTCGTCCAGGACGGTGGCCGGGTTGACCGTCAGGTGGCCGTTCCACAGGACGTGGGGGGCCACCTGGACGAGCTCCTTGGCGTCGGCCACGGGGGCTGCCAGGACGCCGTCGGCCACGGCGGGGGCGGCACCCAGACGGCCGGCGGCCTCCTGCTCACCCGTGCCGGCCTCTTGGAGGGCCTCGACGGCGGCGGTCTCGAAGCGGCCCAGCAGCTCGCCGACCGGCTCGTTAATGGTGGTGATGCCGGCAACGGCGACCGGACCGGGGATGATGCGCACCTGGTCGGCGGTGTAGCGCGGGTCCTGGGACTGCCACAGGGAGTCGGTGCCCCACCAGCGCAGGATGTCGGCGTCGACCACGGGCACGAAGGGCACGGGCTTGGGGTGCTTGCGGCACAGGTCGACGAACCAGGCGGCGTCGACGGGCTCCACGAGGGTGGAGGCGGCCGACGGGTAGTGCTCGGCCAGGGCGGCCAGGGCGGCGTCGGAGTCGATGACCGCGTCGTAGTCGGCGAAGAGCGTGGGGATCTCGCCGTGGTCGGCCCGGCTCAGGCGGGCCTCGATGCGGTGCAGCAGGTCGATGAAGCGGTCGTACCAGCCCTCGTCGGCCCAGTCGGCGCGGGTGGCGCAGCGCCCCTCGTGGGGGGCGACGCACAGCTCGGCGTAGCGGGTGGCCCACTGAAGGTAGGTCATCTCCTCGACGTCGCCGAAGTAGGGCTTGGCGGTCTTGGCCAGGGCGTCGATCATCTCCTGACGGCGTGCGGCCATGGCGGCCTCGTCACCGGCGAGCTCCTGGATGAGGCGGGAGGCCCGGGCCGAGGAGTTGTCGATCTCGTAGAGGTCGGCACGCAGGTGGGACAGCCCGGAGGTCATGCCGCCGATGGACTCCCCGGAGGCGACCCAGCCGCCCTCGACCCCGGAGTCCTCGGGGATTCCGGGGGTGTCGACGAGGAGCTGCTTGACGTCGTCGTTGGTCTTGGCCTCCAGGCAGGTCATGGCGGCGGTGCCGATCATGACGCCGTCGACGGGGGCGGCGGCCGTGCCGTAGGCCTCGGCCCAGCGGCCGGTGAGGTAGTCGGCGGCGCGGGTGGGCGTGCCGATGCCGCCGCCGACGACGAGCACCACGTTGGTCACGGCGCGGATGGCGTCGTAGGTGGCCAGGAGCATGGTGTCCAGGTCCTCCCACGAGTGGTGGCCACCGGCGTGCCCGTCCTCGATCTGGATGATGACGGGGCTGTCGGGCACGGCACGGGCGATGGCCAGGACCTGACGGATCTGGTCCACGGTGCCGGGCTTGAAGGCGATGTAGGGGAAGCCCTCGGCGTGGAGGCGCTCGAGCAGCGCGGTGGCCTCCTCGAGCTCGGGGATACCGGCGGAGATGGTGATGCCGTCGATGGGGGCGCCCCCGGCGCGGGCCTTGGACAGCAGGCGCTGGGTCCCCAGGTGCAGGTTCCACAGGTAGCGGTCCATGAACATGGCGTTGAAGGCCGCGGTGCGCCCCGGCTCGAGCGCCTTGTCCAGGCCCTCGAGGTTCTCGGTCAGGACGGCGGGGGTGGTCTGGCCCCCGCCGGCGAGCTCGGCCCAGTAGCCGGCGTTGGCGGCGGCCGCCACAATGGCCGGATCCACGGTGGTGGGGGTCATCCCCGCCAGGAGTACCGCGCTGCGTCCGGTCAGGCGGGTGAAGGCGGTGTCGAGGGTGAGGCGGCCGTCGGGCAGGCGGGTGATGCGCGGAGCGAAGCGGGAGCGGTCGACGCCGGGGCGGGGGGCCGCACCGGCGCGGTCGAGGTCGTCAATGGCCTTGGCGGTCCCCGCGGGCACGACGGTGGTACCGGTACCGGCCACGACGCCCTCGGTGAGACGGACCAGGACGTTGCCCGGTCCCAGGTCCAGGACGGTGCGCACCGGGGCGGCCGATCCGGCTGCTAGGGCCCCGGTGACCAGGCCGGGCCAGTCGACCGGGTCGATGAGCACGGCGGTGGCCAGCTCACGGGCGAGCTTCTCGTTCAGGCCGCAGGTGGCCGCCCAGGCGGCGACGTCGTCGACGGCACCGGCGAGCAGGGGGGTGTGGAAGGGGACCGAGGTGGTGAGGAACTCGGTGACCGGGGCCAGCACGGCGCCACCGCGGCGGCGGTCCTTGCGGGCCTTGGCGCTGCGGGCGGCGGCGGCCTCCAGGGCGGTGACGACGCGCTCGAGGTCGGCGGGCCGCCCGGAGAGGATGTGCGCCTGACGGCCGTTGGTCACGCCCACGGAGATCCGCTCGGAGCCGGGGACCCGTGCCAGGACGGCGTCGAGCACGCTGCGGGTGACACCGCGCACCGAGAGCATGGGGGTGGACTCCCCCACCGTGCCCAGGTCGAGGCGGCGAGTGGTGCGGGTGGCCGCCGCACCGATGAGGCGGGCGATGGCGTGAACCTCGATGACTCTCTCGCGCTCACCGGCCTGCACGGCTTGAAGGAGGCTGACTCCCAGGACGCCCTGGGAGTGGCCGATGGCGCCCACCGGGGCGTGGGCGGCCGGGTCGATACCGGCGCCGGGCAGGGAGGCCAGGGCGGCGTGCTGGGCCATGAGGATGCCGGGCACGGAGACGTCTGCGCCGTCGGCGGTGGTGCGGTGCTGGGGGGCGACCGGAGCGGCCTCGTCGTTCAGGAGCCGTGAGCCGCGCGGGGTCACGGTGAGCAGGTCGGTGGACACGGGGGCCAGGCGCTCGGCCACGGCCCGGTCGACCGCCGCGACGTCATCGGCCAGGGCGTGGTCCAGGGAGACCAGGTCGGCCAGCGTCTGGCGCCAGGGGGTGGCCTGTCCTCCGAAGGTGATGATGTAGGGCTCGCCTCCGCTCAGGCGCTCAGCGATGGTGGTCGCGGGGCTGGGGGCTTGCGAGTTCGTGTGCACGGTAGTGGTGTCCTTCGGTGTTGCGACGGCGTGGTCGGTGGTCTCGGAACGGTTACCAGAACTGAGATGAGGTGAAGACGGGGGACGCGGTGGACGTGGCGGCGAGTGGGACTCGGAGCCGGGGTCAGAGGGGGATGTTGTCATGCTTCTTGGGTGACTCGGGGCGGGCGTCGTTCTTGGCACGCAGCGCGGCCAGTGAGTCGACGATGACGTTGCGGGTGTCCTCGGGGGCGATGACGGCGTCGATCTCACCGATGGCCACGGCCTTGTCGGGGTTGATGACGGCGTCGGTGTACTCGGCCACGAGCCGCTCGTGCTCGGCGGCGGCGGCCTCCTCCCCCTGCTCGTCACGGACCTTGGCCAGGTCGCGGCGGTGGATGATGCTGACGGCGCCGACGGCGCCCAGGACGGCGATCTCCGCTCCCGGCCAGCAGAAGTTGAGGTCGGCGCCGATGGCCTTGGAGCCCATGACGATGTAGGCGCCGCCGTAGGCCTTGCGCAGGACGATCGTCACCAGGGGCACGGTGGCGGTGGCGTAGGCGTTGATGACCTTGGCGCCACGGCGGATGATGCCGGCGTGCTCCTGCTCGGCTCCGGGACGGTAGCCGGGGACGTCGACGAAGGTGACCACCGGCAGCCCGAAGGCGTCGCAGAAGCGCACGAAGCGGGCGAGCTTCTCGGAGGCGTCGACGTCCAGGGTGCCGGCGTCCACCAGCGGCTGGTTGGCGACGATCCCCACCGGGTGGCCCTCGAAGCAGGCGAAGCCGACCACGACATTGGGGGCGAACTCCTCCTGGACCTGGACGAGCTCGCCGTGGTCGACGACGGCTGAGACCACCTCGACGACGTCGTAGGCCTGCCGGGTGGAGGCCGGGACGATCTCGCCGACGCTGCGGGCGGCCTCGGCGTCGGCCTGGGCGTCGGCGTCGTCGTAGGCGTACAGGGGGGCGCTGACCCCGGATGAGGAGGGCAGGTAGGCCAGGAAGGTGCGGACCTGGCCCAGCGCGTCCTCCTCGTCGTCGGCCACGTAGTGGACGACCCCGGAGACCGAGCCGTGGATCTTCGCACCACCGAGGTCCTCGGCGCTGATCTGCTCACCGGTTGTGGCGCGTACGACGTCGGGGCCGGTAACGAACATGTGGGAGGCCTGGCGGGTGGCGATGACGAAGTCTGTCAGGGCCGGGCTGTAGACGGCGCCACCGGCGCAGGGCCCCAGGATGACGCTGATCTGCGGGACCAGTCCGGAGGCGGCGCAGGTGCGGTTGAAGATGCGTCCGTACTGGCGCAGGGCGCCCACGCCCTCCTGGATCTTGGCACCGCCGGAGTCGATGAGCCCGATGACGGGGATTCGCAGGCGCAGGGCGTCGTCCAGGAGGCGGACGATCTTGTCCCCCTCGATGGTGCCCAGGGCGCCGCCGGAGACGGAGAAGTCCTGGGAGTAGACGGCCACCTGGCGCCCGTCGATCTGGCCGAAGCCGGTGACGACGCCCGAGGGACGGGCCTTGTCACCGGCGCCCGAACCGGTGTAGCGGCCGATCTCCAGGAAGGTGGAGTCGTCAAGCAGGTCGTTGATGCGCTCGCGGGCGGTGCGCTTGCCCTTGGCGTGCTGACGGGCGGCGGCGCGCTCCTCGGCCTCCCGGTCGACACGGGCGATGCGCTGACGGAAGGCGGTGGTGGCGGCCGAGTCGGCCATGGTGGTTCCCTGGGCCGGTGCCTCAGCAGGTGCTCCGGGGCCGGAGAGAGGATCGGTGGTCACGGTTCAGGCCTCCTCGGAGTCGTTCTCGGGGGTGTGCATGCGCACCAGGACATCGCCGGCAGAGACGGTGCGTCCGGCGCTGACGGGGATCTCCGAGATGGTGCCGTCACTCGGTGCGTGGACGTAGTTCTCCATCTTCATGGACTCCAGGACCACGAGCAGGTCGCCCTGGCAGACCCGCTGGCCCGGCTCCACGCAGATACGGGTGACGATGGCCTGCATGGGGGCGGAGATGACGCCGGGCTCACCGCCGGCGGTCCCGGTGTCGCCAGGGGCAGCGCCTCGAGATGAGCGGGTCGCGCCCGAACGGCCGCGCAGCGGCTGGGCCCGGTTGCTGCGGGGACTGAAGCCTCGCGCCGGGTTGGAGGGGGTGAGGATCCCGTCAGGCAGGGTCAGCTGCATGCGGCGGCCGTTGAGCTCGATGACGTAGCTGGAGCGGGTACGCGGGTTGGCGACCGTCTCCGCTGAGCCGTCGGCCTCCGACGTCGCCGCGGCGTCGCCGAGATCGGGCAGCACCTCGTTCTCGATCCACCGCGTGGTCACGGCCAGTCGCCCGGCGCTGTCGGGTGCGGTGAAGTCAGGGCGCGTGAGGACCTCGGTGTGCAGGGCGGTACAGACGGTGACGCCCTCGACCACCGTCTCCCGCAGGGCGCGCCGGGCTCGGGCGATGGCCTGCTCCCGGCTGGCGCCGGTGACGATGATCTTGGCGAGCATCGGGTCGAACAAGGGGGTGACGACATCGCCCTCAGTGACTCCGGACTCGATACGGATACCAGGGCCGGCCGGCCAGCGCAGGCGGGTGATAGCGCCGGTGGAGGGGGCCAGACCGCAGGCGGGGTCCTCACAGGTGATGCGCAGCTCGAGGCTGTGACCGCGGGGCTCATTGAGCTCCCCGAGGTGACCGCCCTCGGCGATGCGCAGCTGGACCTCGACCAGGTCGGTGCCGGTGACCTCTTCGGTGACGCAGTGCTCCACCTGAAGACGGGGGTTGACCTCCAGGAACCAGACATCGCCCTCGGGGGTCAGGAGGAACTCGCAGGTGGCCACCCCGACGTAATCGACCGTCTCCAGGAGGCGATGGGAGGCCTCGACGAGACGGTCGTGAACACCCTCGGGCAGGAAGGGGGCAGGAGCCTCCTCGAGGAGCTTCTGGTTGCGTCGCTGCAGGGAGCAGTCGCGGGTGGAGACGACGGCGAAGCCGCCGTGGCAGTCGCGGGCGCACTGGGTCTCGACATGGCGCGCGGCCGTGACGAACCGCTCCAGGATGAGGGTGCCGCCGCCCTGCGCCGCGGACTCGAAGGCCGGGGTGGTCCTGACCTCGTCGTCGTTGTGCAGGACGGTGATGCCGCGGCCGCCACCACCGTCAGTGCGCTTCAGGGCGACCGGGTAGCCGTGGGCGGCGGCGAAGGCGATGACGGTCTCGGCGTCGGTGACCGAGTCGGTGATGCCCGGCACCGGGGCGACCTGGGCCCGCTCGGCGGTGGCCCGGGCGCTCATCTTGTCCCCGAGGGCGTCCATGGCCTCAGGCGAGGGCCCGACCCAGGTGATACCGGCCTCGATGATGGAGCGGGCGAAGTCGGCGTCCTCGGACAGGAATCCGTAACCGGGGTGGATGGCGTCGGCACCGGTGGCGCGGGCCATCTCGAGGAGCGCTGCCGCGTCGGTGTAGGACGCTCCCTCGGGCAGCGCGTAGGCCTCGTCGGCGAGCTCTGCCGCGGGGCTCATGAGGTCCTCGGGCGTGTACGGAAGGATCGACGTCGCCCCCAGATCGCGGGCGGTTCGCACGATACGCAGTGCGATCTCGCCACGGTTGGCGATGAGGATACGGGAGAGGGTCACCAAGAGTCTCCTTACCTGGACGGTGCCGGGCTGGCGGCGGGCCCTCCTCGGGCCCGCGGGGTGGATCCGTGCCTTCCCTACAATCGTCGAGGGGCAGCTCCACCGGACACCGACGTTACGTGGTCAGGGCACCACATTCCATTTGTGGAAACCTCACAAAGACCAAGAGTTGCGTTGGTGTAACAATCGAGACCCCAGTAATGGGGCGGCATAACGGGGGCCTCACAAAGGTGCTCCCTGCCCCTCGAATACCTTTGAGGTTTCCCACAAGTCTCATGGGGTGAAGCGGCCCTGCGTACCGGCCGTCACATCTGCATCATGCGCCTCTCCTCTAGCGGGGCGTCGATTCCAGCCACGGTCAGCACCCCTCGGCGTCGTCAGCGGCCTCTGCACGTGTCATGGCGGTGCGAGGAGGCCGCCTCACGCAGCTCGCAGATGGCAGCCAGGGCGTCGTCGGCCCGGTAGACCGCTGAGCCGGCCACGAAGACATCCGCCCCGGCCTCGGCCGCGCGCTCAATGGTCTGGGTGGTGATGCCGCCATCGACCTGCACGCGCAGGTCGAGCCCTCTGGCACCGACCAGCTCGCGAGCCCGGCGGATCTTGGGCAGCATCGACTCGATGAAGGACTGGCCCCCGAAGCCCGGCTCCACGGTCATGAGCAGGAGGAGGTCGAACTCCCCCAGCACATCGGCGACGGCCTCCAGGGGGGTGGCGGGTCTCAGGGCGATGCCTGCGCCGGCGCCGAGTCGGTGGAGCTCGCGCGCCAGGCGCACCGGTGCCGTCGTGGCCTCGGCGTGGGGGGTGACGATCTGGCAGCCGGCCTCGGCATAGGCCGGCGCCCAGCGGTCGGCGTCGTGGATCATGAGGTGGGCGTCCACGGGCAGCGAGGAGTGGGCGAGCACCGTCTCGACCACCGGCAGTCCCCAGGACAGGTTGGGCACGAAGTGGTTGTCCATGACATCGACATGGAGCCCGTCGGCGCCCGGGGCGTCATCGTCTCCCGTGACCCGGTCGAGCTCGTCGGCCAGGTGGGCGATGTCGCAGTTGAGGATCGAGGGATGGATGGCCGTCATCGGGATGCTCCTCATGATGCGCTGGTGTGGTTGGTCAGTCAGCTGGTGCGGCGCAGCAAGGCGCAGAACATGGCGTCGGTACCGTCGAGATGGGGCCAGAGCTGAAGCGTCTCCCGGTCGGATCCGGCCGGCGGCTGAGGGGCCAGACGGGTGGCGACGTCCCCGGCGTGCAGGGGCTCGGTGCGCAGGCCCTCACGCTCCAGACGTCGCGTCACGTCCCGCACCACGAGGCTCGTCTCCAGGGCGTGCGGGGAGCAGGTCACGTAGGTGACCACTCCCCCGCGCCGCACGGCGTGCAGGGCGCTGGCCAGCAGCTCGCGCTGAAGCTCGGCCAGGACGGTGACGTCCCCCGGCTCTCGGCGCCAGCGGGCCTCGGGGCGACGGCGCAGCGAACCGAGCCCCGTGCAGGGGGCGTCGACCAGGACCCGGTCGTAGGCGCCGGGCTCATCGCGGCCCAGGTCGCGTCCGTCGCCGCATCGCACCCTGGCCACGTCCGGCGCGATGGCGCGCAGGGCGGAGCGCACCAGGTCGGCCCGATGGGGGCTGACCTCATTGGCCAGCAGCTGAGCACCCGTCTGCGCGGCCCTCGCGGCGAGCAGGGCAGCCTTGCCTCCGGGGCCGGCGCACAGGTCGAGCCAGTGCTCGTCGCGGCCCTCGACAGGGGCATGTGCCGCCATGAGCGCGACCAGCTGGCTGCCCTCGTCCTCCACCCCGGCCCTCGCGTCGCGGATCGCCTCGATCCGGCCCGGGTCTCCCCCGACCATGACGACGGCGAGGGGACTGATCCTGCCGGGACGCGGCTCGACATCGTGGGCCCGGTCGGCCTTGCGGGCGGCCTTGGCCAGCGCTTCCGGGGCGATGAGGCCGGGCCTGGCGCACAGGGCCACCTCGGGGTCGGCGTTGTCCGCGGCCAGGAGCGCCTCGAGCTCCTCGCCGCTGCGGCCGTGGGTGACCAGGGCCTGGTGCAGCGCCTTGACGATCCACTCCGGGTGCGACTGGGTGCGGGCCAGGGCGGTCGTCTCATCGGGTGCGTTCTGGCGCAGCTCAGCCATCCAGGAGTCCAGGTCCCGCCCGCTGAGCCGACGCATGACCGCGTTGACGAAGGTGGCGGCGCCGCGCCCGCAGGAGGTGGTGGCCAAATCCACGGTGGTGCTCACGGCGGCGTGCTGGGCCACCCTCATGCCCATGAGCTGGTGGGATCCCAGGCGCAGGACGTCGAGCACGGCAGGGTCGATGCGCTCCAGGGGACGGTCCGTGCAGGTGGCGATCATGGCGTCGTAGCGCCCCCGAAGCCGCAGGGTCCCGTAGGTCAGAGCGGTGGCGAAGCCTGCGTCACGCCGATCCAGGTCGGCGGTCTCCAGCAGCTCGGGCAGGAGGAGGTTGGCGAAGGCGTCGTCGCGACGAACACGGGTGAGTACCTCCAGAGCCACCTGGCGCGCCGGGTCTGTTCGGCGTTGCGCCGAGCGCTGTGGCGCTCCTGTCGGCCGGCCGTCCCGCCCGGAGGAGCGCCGGCCCCGGCCTCGTCCGCCCTCATGACGACCACCACGCTGCTCCCGGCGTCTCCCGGGCACGCCGCCTCCGCCTCGTCGGCTCTCGCCGTGGCCGCCCGACGTGCTCCGGCGTGCCGATCGCTCTCCCATCAGCCCATCCCCTCAGCGTCATCGTTCGTGGCGGACGAGGTCCCCAGGATGACGCCCACCTCCGGGCGCGCTCCCCGGGCCCAGGCGTCGGCGGGCATCCAGCTGCGCCCGGCGGGCGCGACCTGCCCCAGACGGACGGCGCAGCCACCGGCTCCCACGAGAACCTCGTGCTTGGTGGCGCGCAGCTGACCGGGCAGGAGATCGGTGACCTCCGGGACCGGGGTCACCGGCCCCAGACGGAACCTGGCCCCCTGGTAGCTGGTGTGGGCGCCCGGCGCCGGGCTGACGCCCCGGATCCGGCGGTCGATGCTCAGTGCCGGCTCCTCCCAGCGAATCTGGCCGTCGGCGGAGGAGAGCATGGGTGCCAGGGTGGCCAGCGCGTCGTCCTGCGGCTCGGGGCGCACGCTGCCGTCCTCAACGGAGCGCAGCACGTCGAGGACCAGGGGCGCCCCGGCACGCGCCAGCCGCTCGAGCAGGTCCCCGCTGGTATCCCGGCCCCTGATGGCCTCGGTGATTCGGCCATAGACGGGGCCGGTGTCGAGCCCCTCCTCGAGCCGGAACACGCAGGCCCCGGTGACCTCCTCACCGGCGATGACCGCCCGCTGGACCGGCGCGGCTCCGCGCCACGCGGGGAGCAGCGAGAAGTGCAGGTTCAACCAGCCGTGCTCAGGCACGTCCAGCAGGTCGGCCGGCACCAGGCGTCCGTAGGCGACCACGACGGCGACATCGGCCCTCAGGGCATGCACCCAGTCGCGCACGTCGTCGGCCTGCTCGCCCTTGAGGGTGGCCGGGGTGCGCACGTCGAGCCCCGCGTCGCGAGCCATGGCCGCCACCGGCGAGGGATGCAGCATCCGGCCGCGTCCTTTGCGAGCGTCCGCACGGGTCAGGACCCCGACGACGTCGTGCTCGCTGGCGATGAGGGCCTCCAGGGTGGGCAGGGCGACCTCGGGGGTTCCGGCGAAAAGCACACGCATGCGCCCGAGTCTAAGGCTCCAGGTCGCCCGGTGCGGGGTTCAGTGCCGGCCCGGCGTGGGGAGCAGGCCCAAGGCGATGAGCTCGGCCCGCAGCCGCCCTGAGCCGGTGAAGCGATGGGTGCGAAGCCCCAGCCGACCGGCCGCCTCGATGTTGACCGGCGAGTCGTCGATGAACAGGGTGCTGGAGGCCTGGAGGCGGTAGCGACTCAGCAGAAGGTTGAAGACGGCTGGATCGGGCTTGGCCAGGTGCTCGCGCCCGGAGACCACGGTTCCGACGAAGCGCTCGAGCTGGGGAACCAGGAGCCTGGCCGCATCGAAGGGCTCGGCGTCGAAGTTGGTCAGCCCGTACAGCGCCACGCCTTCCTCCAGGAGCTCGTCGAGCAGGGCCGCCATCCCGGGAACGGGACCGGTCAGTGAGGCGGCGAAGCGCTCGCGGTACAAGGAGAGGATCTCCGCCCAGTCAGGGCGATCGGGGTGGGCCCGGATGCAGTCGGCGAGCACCTGCTCGAAGGGCTCCCCCCGGTCCAGCCGCTCGTTCCAGGACAGGAACCCGCCGTCGACCACGAATTCCTCCCAGGCGTCGGCCGAGACGTATCCGGCGACGGCCGCGATGGGCTCCCAGGTGTACAGGACGTTGCCGTAGTCGAGGACGACGGCGCTCACAGGGGCTAAGGGTGTGACGGTCTCGAGGCTCGGGATCAGTGCATTCACGTCCGGCATCGTCCCATGCCTGCGCTGTCGGGGGCTCAGGTGGCTCCGACCGGGCCGGAACTCCCCTGAGGCTTGTCAGTCATCTACCGACGCCGAGCCGCCTCAGCCGAAGGCCAGGGGCGTTCAAGAGCAGCTCCAGAAGTGGCGAAGTGCCTGGTGGGAGCCACATCACGCCTCGACGACGAACGCTCGATCAACTTGCTCTGAACTTCTTCCTACCAGGGGTTTTCAATCACCAAGGACCCTGGTACGCTCGTACCAATCCGGTACAGGCGTACCACTTCGATAGTCAGAGCGCGTGATGCGCATCATGATCTACGTCGGCGACACACTGCTGTGTCAGAGAGGGAGTCATGGAATTCTCCGTAGATTCCGAAATCGGGGAGCTTCGCCAGGTCATCCTGCACAGGCCCGGCAACGAGATGCTCCGACTCACTCCACAGAACAAGGACCACCTCCTGTTCGACGACGTCCTGTGGCTTGAACGGGCCCAGGAGGAGCACGACCAGTTCGCACGAGTTCTGACCGACCGCGATATCGAGGTGCTCTACCTCAGCGACCTGCTGGCCCAGACCCTGGAGGTTCCCGAGGCCAGGGAATACGTCCTGGACCGAGTCGTCAACGAGAACACCAACGGCCCCTGCGCCACAGAGCCGCTGCGCGCCCTGGCCGACGGGATGTCCGGGGCCGAGCTGGCCGAGGTGCTCATCGCCGGGATCACCAAGGCCGAGCTGCTCGAGCGCACCTCCTGCCCGGACTCGCTCGTGCTGGCCTCCATGGGCGACGACGACCTGCTTCTGCCTCCCTTGCCCAACCACCTCTTCACTCGCGACACGTCCTGCTGGATCTACAACGGGGTGTCCATCAACTCGATGATGATGCCGGCCCGGCAGCGCGAGACCATCAACTACGAGGCGATCTACCGCTGGCACCCCCGATTCGCGGGCTCCGAGTTCCCCGTATGGTCCGAGGGCACGCAGGCCGGCCCCGCCACCGTCGAGGGCGGCGACGTCCAGATCATCGGCAACGGCGCCGTTCTGGTCGGAGTCTCCGAGCGCACCACCGCGCAGGGCATCGAGAGACTCGCCAGCCGGCTCTTCGCCGGAGGCAAGGTGAACCAGATCGTCGCCGTCGAGATGAACCGGACGCGCGCGCAGATGCACCTGGACACGGTGATGACCATGGTCGACGTCGGCACGTTCACCGTCTACGGAGGTCTGGGGATGCTGCCGACGCTCACGCTGCACGCGGACGGCGACAAGCAGATCAGCGTCACGCGCAACGCCCCCGAGGACATGTACCGCGTCATCGCCCAGGCCCTGGGTGTTGACGAGCTCAACGTCCTCATCACGCCCCAGGACTCAATGGCCGCCGCCCGCGAGCAGTGGGACGACGGCTCCAACTCCCTGGCCATCGCCCCCGGCGTCATCGTCACCTACGAACGCAACGTCAACACCAACGACTATCTTACTTCTCAGGGCATCGAGGTCCTGACCATTCCCGGCTCGGAGGTCGGCCGCGGTCGCGGCGGCCCGCACTGCATGAGCTGCCCGACCCTGCGGGACCCGCTTGCCTGAGCCGGCCCTGGCCGGCACCCATGAAGAACTGTCAGCACAACACACACAGGACAAAGGAATCCTCATGACCCACCCCCTGCACAACCGCCACTTCCTCAAAGAGCTCGACTTCACGGCCGAGGAGTGGAACATCCTTCTTGAGCTGGCCGCCCAGCTCAAGAAGGACAAGAAGGCCGGCCGCGAGGTGAAGCGACTGACCGGCAAGAACATCGCCCTCATCTTCGAGAAGACCTCGACGCGCACCCGCTGTTCCTTCGAGGTGGCTGCCTACGACCAGGGCGCCCAGGTCACCTATCTCGACCCCTCCGGCTCCCAGATGGGGCACAAGGAGTCCGTGGCGGACACCGCCCGGGTCCTGGGCCGCTTCTATGACGGCATCGAGTTCCGCGGCAAGAAGCAGGAGCACGTCGAGGCCCTGGCCGAGCTCTCCGGCGTGCCGGTGTGGAACGGGCTGACTGACGAGTGGCACCCCACTCAGATGCTCGCCGACCAGCTGACCATGCTGGAGCACGCCGACAAGCCGATCGAGAAGATCTCCTTCGCCTACCTCGGGGACGCCCGCAACAACGTCGCCAACTCGCTGCTCATCTCGGCGGCCCTCATGGGGATGGATGTGCGGATGGTGGCTCCCAAGGAGCTGCAGACCCCTCCCGAGGTGGTGGCTCAGGCCGAGAAGCTGGCCAAGGACAGCGGCGCCCGCATCCTCATCACCGACGACGCCGCCCAGGGCGTCAAGGGTGTCGACTTCCTCTACACCGACGTGTGGGTCTCCATGGGTGAGCCCAAGGAGGTCTGGGACCAGCGCATCGCCCTGCTCAAGCCCTACCAGGTCAACGCCAAGCTGGTGGAGGCCACCGGCAACCCGGACGTGAAGTTCCTCCACTGCCTGCCGGCCTTCCACGACCGCAACACCACGGTGGGTGAGGACATCTTCGCCAAGACCGGCATGGACGGACTGGAGGTGACCGACGACGTCTTCGAGACCGAGCGCAACGTCGCCTTCGACCAGGCCGAGAACCGCATGCACACCATCAAGGCCGTCATGGTCGCGACCCTCGGAGAGTGGGACTGAATCGTGAGAATCGTTGTTGCCCTCGGAGGAAATGCCCTGCTGCGTCGGGGGGAGAAGCCCGACGCCAGCACCCAGATCCGCAATGTCGAGATCGCGGCCCGCGAGCTGGCCAAGCTGGCGGAGAAGCACGAGCTGGTCCTGACTCACGGAAACGGCCCCCAGGTGGGTGTCCTGGCCCTGCAGTCGGCCAATGACGAGCGCCTCTCCGAGCCCTACCCCTTCGACACCCTCGGCGCCCAAACCCAGGGCATGATCGGCTACTGGCTGCTGCAAGCCATGCAGAACGCCCTGCCGGGACGCCACGTGGCCGCCATGGTCAACCAGACCCTGGTGATGGCCGGCGACCCCGCCTTCTCCAACCCCACCAAGTTCGTCGGTGAGGTGTACACCAAGGAGGAGGCCGAGAAGCTGGCCGAGGAGCGGGGCTGGGTGGTCAAGCCCGACGGCGAGCACTACCGCCGCGTCGTCGGCTCCCCCATGCCGCAGCGCGTCATCGAGACCCGCCTGGTGCGTTCGCTGCTGGACGCCGGCGCGATCGTCGTCTGCTCCGGCGGCGGCGGTGTTCCCGTCATCCGCAGCGAGGAGGGCAAGCTCAGGGGCATTGAGGCCGTTATCGACAAGGACCTGACTGCCTCCGTCATGGCTGAGGCCCTGGAAGCCGACGCGCTTCTCATCCTCACAGACGTTGATGGCGTGTTTAAGGACTTCGGAACCGAGAATCAGAAACAGGTTCCGAGGGCGACGCCGGCAGAGCTGCGCTCCATGGGACTTCCCAGTGGCTCCATGGGACCAAAGGTTGAGGCGGTATGCCGATTTGTTGAGCTGACTGGTGATATGGCGGCAATCGGACGTCTTGAGGACGCCGTTTCCATCATTGAGGGCAAGGCAGGGACTATCGTGACCCCTGGAGGCAACTACGGAGGCCCCGACGATATCCATCCCCCAATTCCCGAGCAACTCGACACTCGCATTCGCAGGGCCTGACCGGCGCAACGGCATCGGTCTTTCAAGGAGGTGGTGAGCACCCTCAACCCACAATGACCGTGCCACGGTTCAGCAATCATTCTTTTATTCAGACGCTCCTACGGCCACTTTTGCGGTTCCTTCAGAATAGAATGACAGTGTTGAACCACAGACACATCACCTGTCTTACATTCACGCACCACACATCGAGCACAAAGGAGTGACTTACTCATGACGAAGATCGTCAACTCTTGGAACGATTTCGATCCTCTCAAGCGCGTCATCGTCGGACGTGCCGACTTCTCGGTCATCCCTCCCGAGGAGCCCGCCACCTCTGAGAAGGTGCCGATCGACTCCGAGATGCGCGGCATGTGGGGCCCCCGCCCCACCGCCACCGTTGAGGCCGCCAACGAGCAGCTCGACAACTACGTCAAGATCCTCGAGGGTCTGGGCGTCCAGGTGGACCGCCCCACGCCGCTGCAGTGGAACCAGGCCATTCAGACGCCTGACTTCCGCACGGAGTCGGGCTTCACCCAGATGCCCCCGCGCGACATCCTGCTCACCATTGGTGACGAGATCATGGCATCGGCCAACTCGTTCCGCTGCCGGTACTTCGAGTACCTCGCCTACTGGCCCCTCATGAACCAGTACTTCGAGGAGGACCCGGAGTTCAAGTGGACCCAGGCCCCTCGTCCTCGGCTGACGGACAAGTCCTACAAGCACAACTACTACGACGAGCGGATCTCCCTGGAGGAGCGCCTTGAGCGCACCGCCGCCAAGGACTTCGTGACCACCGAGTTCGAGCCGATGTGGGACGCCGCCGACGTCATGCGTGTGGGTAAGGACCTGTTCATCCAGCACGGTCTGACCACCAACCGCAAGGCGATGGAGTGGTTCAAGCGCTACTACCCGGACCTGCGGGTGCACGCGGTGAACTTCCCCGGCGACCCCTACCCGATCCACATTGACGCCACCTTCGTGCCGCTGCGGCCCGGGCTCATCATCAACAACCCGCACCGCCGTCTGCCCGAGGAGCAGCGCAAGATCTTCGAGGCCAACGACTGGCAGATCGTCGACGCGGCTCCCCCGGCCCACGAGGTGCCGCCGCCGCTGTGCTACTCCTCCGTCTGGCTGTCCATGAACTGCCTCGTCATCGACCACAAGACCGTGTGTGTCGAGGCCAGCGAGGTCCACCAGATGGAGCAGATGGACAAGCTCGGCATGAACGTCATCCCGGTTCCCTTCCGTGACGCCTACGCCTTCGGCGGTGGTCTCCACTGCGCGACGGCGGACGTCTACCGCGAGGGCGGCTGCGAGGACTACTTCCCCAACCAGGTCGCTGACCCGACTCTGGTCTGATCTCAAGGGTGCGGGGCGGTGGCTCATGGATCGGACCGCCGCCCCGCACCTTTCCCGGCTCTGCTCTTCGTAACGCGGTCAGCGGACGCTCCATAGGACTGGGAAGGCCGAACTGACCGCGTGAGGCTCGGCAAGGACGCCGATCCGTCGCGCACGCCGGGGGAGAACTCAGGAGACACAACTGCCATGTCACAGACTTCGTCCGCTGAATCCTCTGTCACAGAGTACGTGATGAACAAGAAGCTGGGCGCCATCGCCATGCTTCTCTCCGCTACCGGGATGGGGCTTGTCGGCACCATCAGTCGTGGCACGACCGCCGGCCTCGAACACGCCGACAAGTCCGTCATCGGATCGTTCCTGGCCTTTGGGCGCATGAGCGTCGGACTGCTCGGATTCATCCTCATCCTCATCTTCACCGGGAAAGCGGGATTGTTCCAGCGCACCCGTCTGAGCACGACCGTGATCCTGGGAGGAGTGAGCATCGGCCTGTCCCTGGGCTGCTACATCTCCTCAACGCTGATGACGACCATTTCCAATGCCGTCTTCCTCATCTATACAGGACCCCTGTTCTGTGCAGTGCTCGCACGTATCTTCCGAAAAGAGAAGATCAGTGTGCTCTCCGGAGTTTTCCTGTCTCTTGTGTTCCTAGGCATGCTGCTGACCATCGGCATCATCGACTTCAAGAACGGAAGCCTGACTTTCGGACTGGATCTGGCGGGCAAGACTGACGAGTTCCCTCAGAAGAGCCTGGGAGACCTTTTAGGCCTGTTGTCCGGTGTCTTCTATGGCCTGGCCCTGTTCTTCTACGGGTACCGCAAGGATGTTGACTCAGTCGTCCGCGGTGTCTGGAACTTCTTCTGGGCCGCCTGCGCGACGCTGGTCATGTCCATTGTCCTGCGTCCATGGCACGGGGTGGCCTCCTTCACCGCCACCAACTGGATGTGGGCAGTGGCCCTCTTCGTCGTCTGCGGACTCTTCGCACTGGGGTTCCTGGTTGTTGCAGGGCGCAACCTGCCCGCTGTCGAGTACTCGACGATCTCGTACTGGGAGTGCCCGGTCGCCATCGTGTGCGGCCTCCTCGTCTGGGGAGAGAAGCTCACGCCTATGGGAGCGATCGGAGGACTGCTCATTGTCGGAGGGGGCTTGGCCCCGATCATCGTGGATGCCGCCTCCCGGAAGTCACGCGCCTCCAAGGCCTGATCATCATGTGATCCTGTCTGCCTGCGTTAACTTACAGCGGGCTGACAGGATCACATGTATAATCATCAACGTCTCTCCGTGAGACGCTATTACGTCATCGTTGACATCCACCGAGCCGGAGCCATAGGCTATGAACACCTCCCACTCAGGAAGTACGAAAGACCATCACCTGGACTCAGAACGGAGTCTCGCACTGAGGCGCGCAGCGAAAGCGAGCTTCATCGGAAACTTCATTGAGTGGTTCGACTACGCTTCGTACGGATACCTGGTCGCCGTTATCGGTCACGCCTTCTTCCCAGAGGCGGATAAATCGGTCCAGTTGCTCTCAACGTACGCCGTATTCGCGATGTCCTTCATTCTACGCCCAATCGGAGCTGTTGTATGGGGGGCCTGGGGAGACCGCTGGGGACGCCGCTGGGCACTGTCCTGGTCGATTCTCATCATGTCCGGGTCGACCTTCTTCATCGGACTTCTGCCTACATACTCGGTTATCGGAATGGCAAGTGCCATTGGCCTGCTTGTCCTGCGAATGATTCAGGGGTTCTCCGCATCAGGCGAGTATGCGGGTGCCGGAACCTTCCTCGCTGAGTACGCGCCTCCGTCCCGACGCGGCATATACACGTCATTGGTTCCCGCCTCCACTGCTTGTGGCCTGCTCGCCGGTTCTCTCATGGTCACGGGGATGTTCACAGTCCTGAGTGACAACGCAATCAACACCTGGGGGTGGCGAGTCCCCTTCCTCCTGGCGGGGCCGTTGGGACTCATCGGCCGCTACATCCGGGTACACCTGGAGGACTCCCCCGCATACCAGGAGATGCGTGCGGAGATGCCGCAGGAGCAGAAGACCGCCAGCTGGTCCGAGCCGCTGCGTCTGCTGCTGCGAGACCACCTGCACGAGACGCTGATCACCTTCGGCGTGTCCTGCCTCAACGCGGTTGCCTTCTACATGCTCCTCACGTACATGCCGACGTATGTTCACGAGGAGCTCGGGTTCTCCCAGGACATCTCCACTCTGGCGACCTCCGTGATGCTGGTGGTGTACATTGGTGCGATCTTTCTCATGGGGCATCTGTCGGACTCCTTCGGGCGCCGTCGGATGCTCATCGCCGCTTGCATCGCATTCATCGTTCTCACCATTCCGTTGTTCGTTGTGATGACGAAGGCCGCGGGCATGCTTGCAGTGGTCATCCTGTGTGAGATCGTCTTCGCTATAACGCTGACGGCTAATGATGGAACACTGGCCACCTTCCTGGCGGAGTCCTTCCCGACCAATGTGCGCTACTCGGGCTTCGCTCTGTCCTTCAACGGGGCCAACGCACTTCTTGGTGGAACAACGCCGTTCATTGTCACATGGCTCATCAAGGTGACTGGTTCCCCTCTGGCACCGGCGGTCTATCTCACGGTGATCGCGCTGATCGCCATGGTGGCAATCCTCCGCTCTCGTACGATTCATGGGTCGGAGCTGACTGAGGAGCAGACTCAGCCCTGAACTCGAGTGACTCATTCAGAGCACTTTGTGACAGGCCGGGTATAGATCGCTTCTTTACGAGGCCATTATCACCGTCTTGTTACGGACATGAACGTCTCATCGTCGTAAGATGAAGGCATGGCTAGTACTGGTGCAGATGCCGCTGGAGAGGCAGCGAGTAGCGACGCCTCCGTACCCGCAGGATCTCGAGCAGAACCGCGAGTGACACCGCGAGGCGAGGACCGGCGTCAAGCCATCATCGAAGCCGCGGCCGCCATCATCCGTGAGTCAGGCCCTTCCGCAATCAGCCATCGCAGTGTCGCCAAGCGAGCCGGGTGCTCCTTGTCGGCGACAACCTACTACTTCGACGGCTTGGAGGATCTCCTCCATCAGGCGGGGCTGGTCAACATCGGACTGTGGGCCTCCCGCGCGGAGGAAGTCGCCGACCGAGTGGAGGCCTTCAAGGGCGTTCCGGACGTCCCCCAGCGGGTGCGGTTCATCCTCCAGGCTACCCTTCCCGCCCATGGCGCCTACTTCGGGCACTATCTTCAGCTCATCTCAGCCAGCCAGGCATCACCGGTCAAACACGCCTACCGCCAAGGACGGCAACGTCTCAATGCCGCCCTGCGCCGTGTGCTGCGCCGGCTCGACAGCCCGCTCGAGCCGGAAATGGTCATCGCCATCGTCGATGGTGCTGCCGTGACCGCTCTCAGTGAGGGGTGGAACGTCAAGGCCACAGCCGGGGGACTACTGACGGATCTCATCTCCCTGGCCCACGGCATGCCTCCCTTCCAGGCGCCTGGTGACACAGTGAGCACTGCGTCGCCTCATAGCACCCATGCCACGCCGCCTATCGCAGCGGCGACGAGTAGCGCCGCCGGATAGGGCCCGTCCCCGCCGGGCTGTCTCCCCCTCGCCTCTTCGAGGCATCCTCACCACAAACGGGTGGGGTCGAGCTCGACACGCACCGGCTCCTCGCGCCGGGTAGAGCGGTCACGCAGTCTTACCCCGAGCATAGTGGCAAGCGCCTTGCCGCGTGACAGCGGAGCGCGCACCAGAGCCCTGGCAGCACCGGGGGGCACCTGGCCGCGAACGGGTGGTGGGGCCACCGGGCCCAGCACCTCAAAACCATCGGCTTCGGCCTGAGCCAGGAGAGTCTCCACGCCGCCTACCGGGCCGTCCAAGCGTGCCACTCGCCATGCGGGCGGAAGGTGCAGCTCGGCTCGCTCCATGAGATCCCTTCGGGCGAAACCCACCTGGTCCCATCGCACGAGAGCCTGTGCGGCGACCGGATCCGGGCCCCCCAGAAGGACGACGCGGGCCGACGGCGCCGCCAGTGCCACAGCATTGGACCACTGGCGCAGTGCTTCACCGCCTGCACCAAGATCGGGGCGGGAGGACAGTGCACCGCCGTCGAGCAGCAGGACGGCCCGGTATCCGCCCTCGGCCACCGGCTCTGCCCCGGGTGTCGCCACAACGAGGCGTGGCGTGTTGTCAACCTCATCGACGACGCCGTGGGCCTCCCTCGCTCCTGAGACCACCACGGGGACACCGGGAAAGGCCCGCCCCAGCTCCTCCCCCGTGCGCGTGGAACCGACCGTCACCATCCTCAGTCCATGGCCGCCGCACTCGGGGCAGTCCCACTGCCCCACCGTACGAGCACACCAACGACAGGAGGTACGACCCCGATGTTCCATCGCCAACGGACCGCCGCAGACAGAGCAGTGAGCCGCCGAGCGGCACCGGGTACAGGCCACCAACGGCGCGTACCCGGCGCGCGGCACCTGAACAAGCACTGGTCCGTCCTGCAGGGCGCGCCGCAGTGCTCGATGAGCGAGCGATGGGATGCGGGCCGCTCCGGAAGCGCCCTCCCGGTCCAGCTCAGCCGGGCCAGGAGCCTCCACGCGAGGCACGACAGCGCGCACAACGTGTCGGGAAGCCGCCAGGCTCTGACACCATCCCTGCTCGACGAGTGATTGTGCCTCCACGGAGCGGCTGAATCCTCCGATGAGCAGGCCGGCTCCCTCCAACGTCGAGCGCAGGGCGAGGACCGTGCGCGTATGACTGTAGGGAGCGTGAGGCTCCTCCAACCGGTTGTCACCGTCGTCCCAGACGGCCGCCAGCCCGAGCCGGTGCACCGGAGCGAAAGCCGCCGACCTGGTGCCGACGACCACCCGGGCGCGCCCCAGCAGCAGAGCCAGGAATGCCCGATAACGGCGTGAGGGCCCATGCTCGGCCGAAAGCACCACCACCGGTTCGCCTTCCAGGTCGCGCCTGAGCCGGGCAGCGAGGGTCTCAGCCTGATGAGTCGTCGCCACAACGATGACGGCGCTGCGAGAGCTCGCCAAGGTGGCCTGGACGGCCCGGGCCAAACAGACCTGCCACGGATCAACCACCGGGACAGGCCGACCATTGTCGCCCGACGAACGTGCCTCATGCGGCCGCGGCTGTACCGGCAGGGCGGACCAGACCGCGCGTGGAGCCCCACCGTGGGCCAACCGGCTCAGGTACTCCTCACCACCGTCGTAAGGCCGCCAGCTGTGCTCGCTCGAGGACGGCGGCTCCCAAGCGGGAAGGTCGAGGGGAGCCTTGTCCCTCTCGGCCTTCTCAGTCGTGGCGTGCCTGGCCGGAACCGCAAGACGGACGACGTCGGAGCGTGTCCCGCAGCTGCGGGAGGCGACGGCCTCGATGAGGCGGCGTGAGCCCTCCGGCAGGACCGGGAGGTCGGAGACCACTCGGCGCAGCGCAGTCAGCCGACCGATATGGGTTGTCGTGGCCCCCCGCCCCCAGATCCATCCGCGCATCTCCTGCTCGCCGAATCGAACCATCACCCGGGTGCCGGGCAGGGCCTGCTGCGCCATCGCCGCGGGCACCAGGTAGTCGAAGGTGCGGTCGAGGTGCGGCACCGGAGAGTCCAGGAGAACCCTGGCCACCGGGTCGTGGACTCCGGCCACCGTCACCGTGCGCAGACCGGGCTCCGGCAGCTCCAGCAACTCGCCCTGCCTGCTCACCCCATGACCACGTGCGGACCGATCCGACTCACCGCAGGCAGAAGCAGCGTCGTCGTAGCCGGTTGCCATACAAGCCCTCGGAAGTCTCCCGACCTGAGTACACGGGACTCAGACGGCCTGGCGCAGCGCCTCGGCGCGGTCGGTGGCCTCCCAGCTGAAGCCGGGACGCCCGAAGTGGCCGTAGGAGCTGGTGGCGCGGTAGATGGGACGCAGCAGGTCGAGGTCGCGCACGATCGCGGCCGGACGGAGGTCGAAGACCTCGTTGACGGCCTCCATGATGCGCTCCTCAGGAACCGTCGCCGTCCCGAATGTCTCCACGTAGACACCCACCGGGTGAGCGGAGCCGATGGCGTAGGCCACCTGGAGCTCGCACCTTCTGGCCAGTCCCGCTGCGACGACGTTCTTGGCGACCCAGCGCATGGCGTAGCTGGCGGAGCGGTCCACCTTCGAGGGATCCTTGCCGGAGAAGGCGCCCCCGCCGTGGCGGGCCATTCCACCGTAGGTGTCCACGATGATCTTGCGTCCCGTCAGCCCCGCGTCACCTGCCGGACCGCCGATGACGAACTGTCCCGAAGGATTGATGAGGACCTCGGTGTCGGCGGTGTCGAGATCGGTGCCGGCCTCGGCCTCGGCGGCCAGCACCGGCTCGATGACCTCCGTGCGCAGAGCGTCGGTGAGCCAGGCACGCGTGCGGTCCGCGTCGTGCTGGGTGGAGATGACCAGGTTGTGCAGGCTCACCGGGCGCTGACCGTCGTAGCCGATCGTCACCTGGGTCTTGCCGTCGGGGCGCAGTCCCGGGAGGATTCCCTGCTTGCGCACAGCGGCCAGTCGCTCGGCCAGACGATGCGCCAGATGGATGGGCAGCGGCATGAGGGCCGCAGTGTCGTCACAGGCGTAGCCGAACATGAGCCCCTGGTCGCCGGCGCCCTGCATGTCGAGAGGATCGATGTCCGTGTCATCCCGGCGGGCTTCAAGGGACTTGTCCACTCCGGCCGCGATATCCGCGGACTGCTGCCCGATCGAAACCGAGACACCGCAGGAGCGGGCGTCGAAGCAGACGTCTGAGGAGGTGTAGCCGATGGTGGAGATCTCCTGGCGAACAATCTCGGGGATCTCGACGTAGGCCCTCTCCGTGGTGACTTCTCCGGCGACGTGCACCAGGCCGGTCGTCACCATCGTCTCAACCGCGACGCGTGCGGTGGGGTCCTGCTCGAGGATGGCGTCGAGGATCGCGTCAGAGACACGGTCGCAGATCTTGTCCGGGTGTCCTTCGGTGACCGACTCGGACGTGAACAGACGCAAGGAGGAACTCACCTGCCCATCGTAGTCACCGCGAGAACTGATCCGTCGTGGCGTTACCCACGAAAATGCGCAAGTCGGGCGTCAGGTCGCGTCCATCAGGTCAGCGGTCAGGGAGATGAGAAGACGGGCGACCTCCATCTTGCTGCCCTGTCCCCGCGCCACTTCCGTGCCGTGGGCGTCCAGGACGACAACGGCATTGGGGACGTCGCCGAAGCCGAGCTCCTCCCCCACCGCGTTGACCGCCAGAAGGTGGGCCCCTTTGCGGCGGGCCTTGGCCCGGCCGTGGAAGAGCACGTCACCGTTCTCGTCCCCGGTCTCGGCGGCGAATCCGACGACGATCTGGCCGGGCCGGGGCGGGTCGCTCACCAGCCCGGCCAGGATGTCCGGGTTGGTGGTGAGCTCAATGGACATGAGGGGTTCGCTGAGGTGATCCGATCCGGCGGGCACCTGCTTCTTGAGCTTGCTGGCGGCCACGGTGACGGGCTGGTAGTCGGCGACAGCTGCCGCCATGATGACGGCATCGGCGTCTCGGGCGCTGTCGCGCACGGCTCGGAGCATGTCTGAGGCGGTACCTGCGGCAACGACGGTCACCTCCGCAGGCAGGGCGTTGAGCAGGTCGGAGGCCACGTGCGCCTGCACCAGGGTGACGCGGGCTCCCTGCTCGGCGGCCGCCGCCGCCAGCGCGCAGCCCTGACGCCCTGAGGAGCGATTTCCGAGGTACCTCACCGGATCGATGGGCTCGCGTGTACCGCCGGTGGAGATGACGAGGTGCCGCCCTTCCAGCCGCTTGTCACCCTCCCCCGGGGCGTCCTGCGCTGCTGCCCCCCCGGCGGCGGGCCGTATCAGGGCGGCCAGGGCCTGCGACACGATCCGCTCGGGTTCGGGCATCCGTCCCACACCGGAGTCCTTGCCGGTCAGGCGCCCGCAGTCCGGTTCGATGACCGTCAGACCGCGCTCACGCAGCACCGCCACGTTCTCCCGGGTGGCGGGGTTGACCCACATCTGGGTGTGCATGGCCGGCGCCAGGACGACGGGGGCCTGGCAGGTCAGTATCGTCGCGGTGAGCATGTCGTCGGCCCGCCCTGCCCGCACCCGCGCCAGCAGGTCCGCCGAGGTCGGAGCAACCACGACGAGCTCGGCCCACTCGGCCACGGCCACGTGCTCGACTGCAGCGGGGTCGTCGAAGATCCCGGTGGATACGGTCCGGCCGCTGACCGCCGCCAGCGCCGGAGCACCAATGAACCTCAGTGCCGACTCGGTGGCCACCACCTTGACCTCGTGTCCGGCTTGACGCAGCAGTCGAATAACGAAGGGGGCCTTGTAGGCGGCGATCGACCCGGCCACGCCGACGACGACGCGCCGTGGCCGCTCGAAGGCGGTCACGGCGCGTTGACTCACAGCAGTGTACGGCTCGTCCATGGCGAGCCCGGCTCAGAACTGGATGTCGTCGAGGCTGGTGGGAGTCTCGCCCCCCTCGAGGGAGAGCGGAGAATCCAGCGAGATGTCGCTGAACATGTCGGCCTCGGCGGCCCGACGGGCCTCCTCGGCCTCGGCGCGGCGGGCGCGGGCCACGTCCCCGGGAATGACCTCGAGCTTGTCCTCGGCGATCTCACGCAGAGCGATGCCCAACGACTTCTCGCCGACCTCGGAGTCGACCAGCGGCCCGAAGAACTCGAACTGGTTGTCCTCGAGCTGCTGGGTGTAGGTGTTGATCTGGCGGGCGCGCTTGGCGGCCTCCACCACGAGCCCGTACTTGGAGTCGACCTTCTCCAGAAGGTCGTCGATCGGCGGGTTGGTGATGCCCTCGGGCTGGGGAGAGGTTCCGAGCATGTGCATGCCTCCGGTTCAGTCTCGATAGTTCAGAGCCACGTTATTCTAACTGCCCAACCCCATGAGTCTCTCCAGCTCCGCGGTGGCGCTCGCCACGGTGTCATTGATGACGACGTGGTCGAACTCGCCGGCCGCTTCCATCTCGGTGCGTGCCGTGGTCAGGCGCCGTTCCTGCTCCTGGGCGTCTTCGGTACCGCGTCCGATGAGCCTGCGGACGAGCTCGTCCCAGCTCGGTGGCGCGAGGAAGACGAGGCGGGCCTCAGGCATCGCCCGACGCACCTGCCGGGCGCCGGCCAGGTCGATCTCCAACAGTGCAGGACATCCGGCATCGAGGCGGTCCTGAACCGGGCCGCGGGGAGTTCCGTAGCGATACGCGCCGTGGACCAGGGCCCACTCCAGCATCTGGCCGCTGGCGACGAGCGAGTCGAAGTCCTCGTCGCTGACGAAGTGGTAGTGCACACCATCGGCCTCACCGGGACGAGGCTGACGGGTGGTGGCCGAGACCGAGACGAACAGGTCGGGATGGCGTCTGCGCAGCTCCGCGACGACAGTGCCCTTGCCCACCGCCGTGGGGCCGGCCAGAACGGTGAGGCGGGCGAGAGCAGGAACGGACGGGTCTGTGGCAGCAACGTCGGTCATGGCCACATCATGGCCTATCGGGAGCTGCTGGCACGACCCTGCGTCTGAGCGGTCTTCCTAGCCGAAGCGCTCCACCAGCGCCGCCCTCTGATTCGCTCCCAGTCCACGCACCCGCCGGGACTCGGCGATATGCACATCGGCAAGGATGGCGTCAGCTGTTGTGGTCCCCACGCGTGGCAGTGAGACGAGCAGTGCCCTGACCTTCATCTTGCCCAGGACATCATCTGTCTCTGAGGCGGTGAAGAACTCGGAGAGCTTGAGCTCCCCACTCTTGAGCTCGGACTTGATACGGGCGCGCTGCGATCGCGCAGCAGCCGCCTTCTCCAGTGCCTGAGCCCGTTGCTCGGGTGTCAGCGTTGGAAGCGTCATGGTGTGTCTCCTCCCGGTCGAATACCAGTGACCCGCACCACGAGCATAAGTCGGGTCACGTGCACTCGCATTCGCAGGGGCCCGTATTCCACAACCGACTTCGTGTTTCCGCACACACCCCGAACCCGAGGCGGGCTACAGCGTCTGAAGACTCAGCGGAGGGCCGTCGCAGCCTCGTAGGAAGACGCCGACGCGGCTTTTCGCAGTGCTTCGATGGAGGGGCCGGCCTTGAGAACCCCGCGTGAGGTGGAGGCCAGGACCTGACGGCGCGCCGCCCCGAAAACGGCCTCCAGCTCGGCCGGCCCTGCTCCCTGGGCACCGACCCCGGGCGCCAGCAACGGGCCGTTGGCGCGTTGCAGGTCGATTCCCAGGTCAGAGACGGCCCCGCCGACGGTGGCTCCGATGACCAGCCCGACGCAGCCGAGCCGGCCCTCGCCACTGGCCTGGGCGTTGGACGCGGCCACGCCCTCCACGATGCCGGCGGCCACGGCCTGGTCCCCGTTGACGGCGTGCTGGACCCCGGCTCCTTCCGGATTGGAGGTCAGGGCCAGGACGAAGACGCCCCGACCGCTGGCCTCGGCGAGGTTGAACGCAGGGGCGAGGGACCCGTAGCCCAGGTAGGGCGAGACGGTGATGGAGTCGGCGGCCAGAGGAGCGTCGTCGGACAGGTAGGCCTGGGCGTAGCCGGCCATGGTGGAACCGATGTCACCGCGCTTGACGTCGAGAACGGACAGGGTGCCGACGTCGCGCAGGGCCGCCAGGGTCTCCTCGAGGACCGCGATGCCGGCGCTGCCGTGACGCTCGAAGAAGGCGGACTGCGGCTTGACGGCGGCCACGTGTCCTTCGACTGCGTCGACGGTCCGCAGGGCGAAGTCCCGCAGCCCCGCCGCCGAGTCGGCCAGCCCCCAGGCCTCGAGCAGGTTCGGGTGGGGGTCGATGCCGACGCACAGGGGGCCGTGGTCATCCATGGCGTCAGCCAGACGGGAGCCGAAGGGGCGTCTGGTACGACTGGGCTGGTGAGAGGCTGCGGGACTCATCTGGTCTCCTTGTCGTCAACGGGGGCCACGGGGTGGGGCTCGGGAACCGAGCCTCGTCGGGATCGGCGGGCGGCGATGTGCTCCTGGATGCTGCGAACCTGGAAGGGACCGCGCAGCTGGGCCTCGAGGGCCTGGACCGCTGCCTGGAGCTGTTGGACGGTGGTGATGATGGGACGGTCGGCGCCGGTGGTGGCCGCGCGGATGGAGTACCCGTCGGCGCGGGCACCCTGGCCCTTGGGGGTGTTGACCACCATGTCGATGGCTCCGGACTCGATGAGTCCGGCGATCGTCTGCTCGCCGTGGGCGCCGACGCCCTGACTGATCTTGCGCACAGCCATGGCCTCGATCCCGTTGCGGCGCAGCACCTGTGCGGTCCCGGTGGTGGCCAGGACCGTGAAGCCGAGCTCTGCGAGCCGGGCCACCGGCAGGATGATGGCTCGCTTGTCCCTGTCGGCCACCGACACGAACAGCGTGCCCTCTCCTGGTAGGCCACCGTAGGCACCGGCCTGGGACTTGGCGAAGGCCCGGGGGAAGTCGACGTCGTAACCCATGACCTCTCCGGTGGAACGCATCTCCGGACCCAGGATCGTGTCGACCACGCGGCCCTCGGTGGTACGGAACCGTTTGAAGGGTAGGACCGCCTCCTTGACGGCGATCGGGTCATCGGGATCGGTAACGGCGGCGTCGGCCCTGGGCAGGTGGCCGGAGGACCTGAGCGAGGCGATCGTCTCCCCCGTCATGATGAGGGCCGCCGCTTTGGCGAGCTGCACTCCGGATGCCTTCGAGACGAAGGGGACTGTGCGCGAGGCCCTAGGGTTGGCCTCGATGACGTAGAGAGCATCGGAGACCAGGGCGAACTGGATGTTGAGCAGCCCTCGCACACCCACCCCTTTGGCGATCGCCTCAGTGGAGCGCCGGATACGGGCGATCTCCGTGTCGGACAGGGTCATGGGCGGCATGACGCAGGCGGAGTCACCTGAGTGGATACCGGCCTCCTCGATGTGCTCCATGACCCCGCCGAGGAACAGCTCGCTGCCGTCGTACAGGGCGTCGACATCGATCTCGATGGCGTCGTCGAGAAAACGGTCGATGAGTAGTGGCCCGGTCCCGTAGACGCCTCCGGGCTCAAGACTGGCGCGCTGGAGATAGTCGTCGAGTCCCTGGGCGTCGTAGACGATCTCCATGCCGCGACCACCGAGCACATAGCTGGGGCGCACCAGGACCGGATAGCCAATGTTCTGGGCCACTGAGCGCGCCTGCTCATCACTCAGAGCGGTTCCGTGCGCCGGTGCGGGCAGGTCGGCTCGCTGAAGAACGACGCCGAAGGCCTCGCGGTCCTCAGCGGCGTCGATGGCCTCGGGGCTTGTCCCCAGGATCGGCACCCCGGCCTCGGCCAGCCTGGCGGCCAGAGACAGCGGCGTCTGGCCACCGAGCTGGACGATGACACCGGTCACGGGGCCGGCCGCCAGCTCCGCCTCGTAGATCTCGATGACGTCCTCGAAGGTCAGGGGCTCGAAGTAGAGCCGGTCGGAGATGTCATAGTCGGTGGAGACGGTCTCGGGGTTGCAGTTGACCATGACGGTCTCGTAACGATCGGACAGCGCCATAGCGGCGTGAACACAGGAGTAGTCGAACTCGATGCCCTGGCCGATTCGGTTAGGGCCCGAGCCCAGGATGATGACGGCCTCACGCTCACGGGATGCCACCTCGGTCTCCAGGTCGTAGCTGGAGTAGAGGTAGGGGGTGCGCGAGGCGAACTCGGCGGCGCAGGTGTCCACGGTCTTGTAGACGGGCCGCAGGCCGAAGGCGTGGCGGATCTCTCGCACCGTGTCCTCGCTGATGCCACGCAGGGTGGCGACCTGGACGTCGGAGAAGCCGTGGCGCTTGGCCAGGGCCAGGACCTCCGGAGTGAGCGCGGATGCGCCCTTGACCTCCTGGGCCACCTCCTCAAGAAGCAGCATCTGGTCCAGGAACCAGGGGTCGATGCGGGTGGCCGCGTGGAGCTGAGCAATCGTGGCTCCGCCGCGTACGGCCTGCTGGAGGTCGACCAGCCGGTGCTCGCTGGGGACGGCGATGGACTCCAGCAGCTCAGCGGTCTGCTGCTGACTGGGGTCCGGTCCGTCCCAGTGGAAGACGGATCCCTTCTTGTCCAGGGAGCGCAAGGCCTTCTGGAGGGCCTCGGTGTAGGAGCGGCCGATCGCCATGGCCTCTCCCACCGACTTCATGGTGGTGGTGAGCCTGGGGTCGGCGCCCCGGAACTTCTCGAAGGCGAAGCGCGGGACCTTGACGACCACGTAGTCCAGGGTCGGCTCGAAGGATGCCGGAGTGGAGCCGGTGATGTCGTTGGGGATCTCGTCGAGCGTGTAACCCACGGCCAGGCGTGCGGCGATCTTGGCGATCGGGAAGCCGGTGGCCTTGGAGGCCAGGGCCGAGGACCTCGAGACGCGCGGGTTCATCTCGATGACGATGATCCTGCCGGTGGCAGGGTCGACGGCGAACTGGATGTTGCAGCCCCCGGTATCGACCCCGACCTCCCGGATGACGGCGATGCCGATGTCCCGCAGCCGCTGGAGCTCGCGGTCGGTGAGGGTCAGGGCGGGGGCCACGGTGATGGAGTCACCGGTATGCACTCCCACGGGGTCGACGTTCTCGATGGAGCACACGACCACCACGTTGTCGGCGGTGTCGCGCATGAGCTCGAGCTCGTACTCCTTCCAGCCGAGGATCGACTCCTCCAGGAGGACCTCGGTGGTGCGGGAGGCCGCCAGACCCGCCCCGGCGATGCGATGCAGGTCCGCGTCATTGAAGGCGACGCCGCTGCCCAGGCCACCCATCGTGAAGGAGGGGCGCACGACGACCGGGTAGCCGCCCAGGGCATCGACTCCCGCGCGGCACTCATCCATGGTGTGGGCGATGACGCTGCGGGCGACCTCGGCGCCGCAGCGCTCGACGACGTCCTTGAACTCGTCACGGTCCTCCCCGGCGTTGATGGCCGCGGCGGAGGCGCCGATGAGCTCGACGTCGTACTCATCGAGCACACCGCGCTCGACCAGGCTCATGGCGGCGTTGAGGGCGGTCTGCCCGCCCAGGGTGGGCAGGAGGGCGTCGGGCCGTTCCTTGGCGATGATGGTGGTCAGCACCTCGGGGGTGATTGGCTCGATGTAGGTGGCGTCGGCGACGTCGGGGTCGGTCATGATCGTGGCCGGGTTGGAGTTGACCAGGATGACGCGGATTCCCTCAACGCGCAGGACGCGGCAGGCCTGGGTGCCGGAGTAGTCGAACTCGCAGGCCTGCCCGATGACGATGGGGCCCGATCCGATGACGAGGACGGAGGTGATATCAGAGCGAGCAGGCATGTCAGTTCGTGTCCTCGCGGTCCTGGCCCCGGCGGTGCTCCCGCATGAGACGGATGAATCGGTCGAAGAGGTGCTCGGCGTCATGGGGACCGGCAGCGGCCTCGGGGTGGTACTGGACGGAGAAGGCCGGCAGGTCCAGTGCCCGTAGCCCTTCGACGACGCCGTCGTTGAGTCCCAGGTGGGAGACCTCCACCCGACCGTAACGGCCGTTGTCGAAGGGGGCTATGGAGGGCTCGTCAACGGGCGCGTCGACGGCGAAGCCGTGGTTGTGGGCCGTGATCTCCACCTTGCCGGTGGCGCGGTCCACAACGGGCTGGTTGACACCGCGGTGCCCGTAGGCGAGCTTGTAGGTGCCGTAGCCCAGGGCCCGTCCCAGGAGCTGGTTGCCCAGGCAGATGCCGAAGAAGGGGATGCGCGCGTCGAGCACGCCGCGCAGGAGACTGATCTCGGCGTCGGCACTTCCCGGGTCACCGGGGCCGTTGGAGAACAGGACGCCATCAGGCCTGAGGGCAAGGAGCTCGGAGAGAGTCGTGGACTGGGGCAGGACATGGACACGTACGCCGCGCTCAGCGAACTGCCACGGGGTGCGGGACTTGATGCCCAGGTCGATGGCGGCCAGCACCGCGACCGGTTCCTGCCCCTCGGCCGGCCCGGTGGGCTCGACGACGTAGCCGGAGGGAGTGGTCACCTCGGCGGCCAGGGCACGGCCGCTCATGGGAGGCTCACTGCGCACGGCCTCCAGGCAGATGTCGATGCAGGCCTGACTGGGACCACCGGGGTCGGTAGCACCGGACGGCAGGGCCTGACCGGAGAAGATGCCGCCGCGCATGGCGCCGGCCTCACGCAGATGCCGGGTCAGGGCCCGGGTGTCGACCTCGCAGAGGCCGACAATGCCGGCGTCACGCAGATCGTCCTCCAGCTCGCGGCGGGAGCGCCAGCTGGAAGCTCGTCGAGCGGGCTCGCGTACGACGTAGCCGGCAACCCAGATACGGTCCGACTCGGCGTCCTCGTCGTTGACCCCGGTGTTACCGATGTGCGGCGCGGTCTGCACCACGATCTGGCGGTGGTAGGAGGGGTCGGTGAGTGTTTCCTGGTACCCCGTCATCCCGGTGGAGAAGACGATCTCTCCAATGGTGCGCCCTTGAGCCCCGTAGCTGCGGCCCCGCAGGGCCCAGCCGTCCTCCAGGACGAGGAGGGCGGCTGGGCGGTGACTCGACTCAGGCATGAGCTAAGCCGGCCGGGGCCTCAACGGGAGCCCCGTCCAGGACGGTGGGACGACCGTGGAGGAAGGTGGCCATGACCTGCCCCGGGAGCTCCATGCCCGCGTAGGGGGTGTTGGTGGAGCCGGTCCACTGGGCGGAGCCGTCGACGGTGCGGCGCACCTCGGGATCGACCACCGTGATGTTGGCCGGGGCCCCGACCTCGAGCTCGCACCCCTGGTCGCTCAGGCGCCCGATGCTGGCCGGGGCCGAGGACATGACCCGGGCGATGTCGCGCCAGGTCATGCGGCCGGTGCTGACCATCGTCTCGATCAGGACGCTCAGGGCAGTCTCCAGGCCCGTCATGCCGAAGGCTCCGGCCTGCCACTCGCAGTCCTTGTCCTCCACCGGGTGCGGGGCGTGGTCGGTGCCGACGACGTCGATGGTGCCATCGGCCAGGGCCTCGCGAACCGCCTCGACGTCCTCGGTAGTGCGCAGCGGGGGGTTGACCTTGTACAGCGGGGAGTATGTGCGGGCCATCTCGTCGGTCAGCAGGAGGTGGTGCGGCGTGACCTCGGCGGTGACATTGATGCCGCGGGACTTGGCCCAGCGGATGATGCCGACGCTGCCCGCGGTGGACAGGTGGCACACGTGCAGACGCGAGCCCACATGCTCGGCCAGCAGGACGTCGCGGGCGATGATCGACTCCTCGGCCACTGCAGGCCAGCCGCGCAGGCCCAGCTCGGCGGAGACGACACCCTCATGCATCTGGGATCCCTCGGTGAGGCGGGGGTCCTGAGCGTGCTGGGCGATGACGCCGTCGAAGGACTTGACGTACTCCAGGGCTCGACGCATGAGGACGGGGTCGGAGACGCACTTGCCGTCGTCGGAGAAGACGCGCACTCGGGCGGCGGAGGTCGCCATGGCACCCATGTCGGACAGGTGCTCACCGGCCAGTCCCGCTGAGACGGCGCCCACCGGATGGACGTCCACCCAGCCGGCCTCACGGCCCAGCCGCAGCACCTGCTCAACGACACCGGCGCTGTCCTGGACGGGCGTGGTGTTGGCCATCGCGAAGACGGCGGTGTAGCCGCCGACGGCTGCGGCGCGGGTACCGGAGTAGATGGTCTCAGCGGACTCCCCTCCGGGCTCGCGCAGGTGAGTGTGGATGTCGACGAGCCCGGGCAGGGCGACGAGCCCGTCCAGGTCATGGCGCTGGACGTCGGCCGGGGCCTTCGCCGCTGCGTCAGGACCGATGGCGGTGATGGTGCCGTCGGTGATGAGAATGTCAGTGGGGTCCTCGCCGTAGGGGCGGACACCGGTCAGGAGGTGGGAGGTCACAGCTGGTTCCCTTCGTCAGCGAGGAGGAGGTAGAGGGCGGCCATGCGAACGGAGACTCCGTTGCCGACCTGCTCGATGATGCGCGAGCGGGGGTCGTCGGCGGCCTCGGCGGTGATCTCGAGGCCGCGGTTCATGGGGCCGGGGTGCATGACGATCGCGTGCTCCGGCATGGCCCGGCGACGGGCGGAGGTGAGACCGTAGACGCTGGAGTACTCGGCAGGGCTCGGGAAGAAGCCCCCGCCGGCGGCACTCATGCGCTCACGCTGGATGCGCAGCATCATGACTGCGTCGGGCTGAATCTCCTCGATCGCCTCATCGAGGTTGTAGGAGACCTCGCAGGGCCAGTCGTCCATGCCGACGGGCAGCAGTGTGGGAGGCGCCACGAGGGTGACCTTGGCGCCGAGCGCCGTCATGAGGTCCACGTTGGATCGGGCCACCCGGGAGTGCAGGACGTCGCCGACAATGATGAGGCGGGCGCCTTCCAGGTCGCGCCCCTGCGGGCAGGGGCTGCCGTCCGCTGTGGCAGGCGCTCCGGGGACGTACCAGCGCCGCAGCGTCATGGCGTCCAGGAGGGCCTGGGTGGGGTGCTGGTGGGTGCCGTCCCCCGCGTTGAGAACCGGCACGTTGATCCAGCCGGCGTGAGCCAGCAGGTGCGCGGCGCCACAGGCGGAGTGGCGCACGACGACGGCGTCCGCCCCCATGGCCATGATCGTCTGGGCGGTGTCCTTGAGGGACTCGCCCTTGGACAGTGAGGAGCCCTTGGCCGAGAAGTTGATGACGTCGGCGCTCAGGCGCTTGGCGGCGGCCTCGAAGGAGAGCCTGGTGCGGGTGGAGTCCTCGAAGAAGAGGTTCACCACGGTCTTGCCGCGCAGTGTCGGGAGCTTCTTGACCGCATGGCGCTGGGTGGCGGCCATCGCCTCGGCGGTGTCCAGGACCATGACCGCCTCGTCATGGGTGAGGTCCTTGGCGGAGAGCAGGTGCTTCATCGGGTGGCCTCCTGGTTGCTGCGCTCACTCGAACGCTCAGTGGGGACGTCTGCGGGGACGATGGTGACGGCGTCGGTGGAGGCGCCGAGCTCGGTCAGGGAGACCACGACCTTCTCGGTACGGGAGGTCGGCAGATTCTTGCCCACGTAGTCAGCACGAATGGGCAGCTCCCGGTGTCCGCGGTCCACGAGTGTGGCCAGCTGCACGGCCCGAGGACGGCCCACGGCGCCCAGGGCGTCGAGGGCGGCTCGGATGGTGCGCCCGGAGTAGAGGACGTCGTCGACGAGGATGACGACCTTGCCGTCAATGCCTCCCTGGGGGATCTCCGTGGGGCGGGGAACTCGGATGGGGTGACGTCCCAGGTCATCGCGGTACATGGTGATGTCCAGGGTGCCGACCGGAACCTTGGCGTCGGCGGTCTGCGCCTGCCCCGTCTGCTTGGACCACTGCGTGCCTTCACCCGAGGCGACGGCGAGCGCCTCGACGAGTCTGTGCGCAAGTGGCGCTCCCCCGCTGGGGATCCCTAGAACGACGATGTCCTGAGTCCCGTGGTTGCGCTCCAGGATCTCGTGCGCGATACGGAACAGGGAGCGGGCTATATCGGGAGGTCCGAGGATCTCCTTGCCCTGAGATGGTGCGCTCAAGGCGCCTGACAAACGTTCGGCCATTTCAGGCCTCCTTCCCCGCCTCTCTGGACGGACTTAAAGGATGTCGGTCGCCAGCGAGTGTACGTCACCTCCGTCGGGTTGTGCTCACCCACGCAGAACGGACCTCCGAGACGAAGGTCACGTCAACGGCTGCGAAACGGCTCGGCACCCGATGGCAGCTGCAGCAGGACGTGTCTCGCGTCTACACATCATCCGTGACAATGTTTACTCTTAGCCCAATGCTCAGGCGTCGTCAGACGCTGACTGCGAGATCGTCACAACATGTCGAGAGCTTGAGAAGTGAGTGCCGGATCCATCTGAGCCCGATTGAGAGCTGAACGATGTCGCGGGGCAGGAAAAGTCCGGTGTTGCTGCTGCGTCAGCGACTTCTTCTCAAGCAAGGAACGCCCTCATGACACTCCCTACCCGACGTTCGATCATCACCGGCCTCAGCGCCGGGGCAGGACTGGCCGCCACAGGCCTCGCCTCCCCCTCGCCTGCAGCGGCGGCCGAATCGTCCTACGATTTCAGCAGCATCATCTTCAATGAGCAGTTCTCCAGCGGGACGGACTTCTCCCCGTCACGTTGGCGTAACAACCGCTCGGAGCCCGAGTCCTGCGCCAGCTATGACTGGGGGGTGTTCACCCATGACACCCACAGCGTCAGCAACGGTGTCGGGCACCTCCTGTGGCGCAAGCGCGCCACTGCCCTCAAGGGATTCCAGAACCGCTTCGACAAGGAGGCGACCCTCCGCTACGTGAACCAGGCCTTTGTCACCACGCAGGGGCTGTTCTCCTTCGTCTACGGCTCCTTGGAGACCAGGGCGCGTTTCCCCCAGTCGACTGAGGGCCTCTTCGCCGGCATCTGGTTGCGGGCGGACGACGATGACAACGGGGGCGAGATCGATGTCGTGGAGACCTATGGTGGCGGCAGCGCCACCGGCATCGCCGAGTCGACTGTGCACTACGGCCAGGCGGGGGGCAAAGGAAGCAACCTGGGGGTCTCACCGCGGCCCGACCTCGCCCAGTGGCACACCTACGGGATGGAGAAGACCCCCGAGAGCATTCTCTTCCTCTTCGACGGGCATCCCTACCACGAGGTATCGCGTTCGGCATCGGAGAAGGAGTTCGATGAGTGCTTCGGTGACGACGCCGCGTACCACATCTGCCTGACCACGCACAGCGGAAGCATCCACCGGGGGCGGCTCAAGCACGAGGGCTTCACTCATGCCCAGGTGGATATTGACTACATCGTCGTACGGGCCATGGATGAGTAGCTGATGCGGCGCCCCTCAGCCTGCGCTCCGGCCTGGTTCACCAGGACGCGGTGGCGCAGGCTGAGGGGATGCGCCGGCGTCCGAGTTCTATCGGCACCGGGAGATCATGCCGGCTGCGTTCCCGGGGCCTGAGACTCTCTGACCGCTGGGTCCAGCGCCTTGCTCGTAAGGAGAAGAAAGGCGAACCCCACCGCGATCAGGAGCTGGCTCAGGCCGCAGGCGACAAGCAGTGATTCGGAGGCGTCCGAGGGCCAAGTGACATACATGATGAGGGTGGGAAGTCCCGCCACGATGCTCGCGGCCAGCAGAGCCGACGTTGGCATCTTGGCCTCGACCCATCCATCAGGCTGGACCCGAGGCGTCCGGGAATGCGCCCGAATACAAGCGATGAGAGCAAGGATGAAAGTAGCGATCCATCCGAGACCAACGATGAACGGGGCGAAGATCAGCATGAGAAGGGCAAGGGAATCAAGGAGTGTGAACTCCAGGTCCTGGTGCTGCGCCCCTGGGAAGGTGATGGCGGCGGAAAAGGTGGTCGTGACGATCATCTGGATGATCATGGTGATGATCCCGATGATGCCGCTGGAGAGCGAGATCTTGCGGGTCGCGGAGCGCTTGCGCTGTACCTCCCTCAAGACCGGGTCATTCCAGCCGGAGCCAGAAACAGGAGCCGGCCCCATCGAAGGGTTGTAGCGGCCGTAAGGAACAGGCATAGGGTACTCTCCAGCATCGGCAGAGGGGATGGCCTCAGCCTAGATGATTGGTTCCAAGGGGGTGTGGGTTGGTGTGGGGGCTTGGGGTAGGGGCGAGGATCTCGCAGGATCGGTGCTGCTAGAACCGTTTCCTCACGCTGGGAGCTTGAGAAAGTGGACACCGACCTGGAGACCCTCGCCACCGCACTGTACGTCACTGCTGATGACCTGCTGAAGACCCACCCTGAGATCCTCCCGCGCCGCCCGCGGGTGAGGATCACCCCGGCGATCACCAACGCCGAGGTCCTCACCCTGGCCGCCATCGCACCGTTGGTGGGCATCAACACCGAAAGACGCTTCCTGCGCTACGCCCGCAAGCACCTGACAGGCATGTTCCCCTACATCCCGGGCCAGTCCGGCTACAACAAGCGCCTGCGCGCCCTGGCCGGCACTATCGGGTGGTTGGCGGCCGCACTGGCCACCACCACCAGCGTCTACACCGACGACGTGCACCTGGTCGACTCCACCCCCATTGAGTGCGCCCGCTCTGGGCCCACCGTGATGCGCTCAGCCCTGGCGGGATGGGCCGGCTACGGGTGACCAGCGCCTCGCACTCACGCTTCTTCTGGGGCCTGCGCCTGCACCTGGTGTGCACCGTTCACGGTCTTGCGGTGGCCTGGGCAGTCACCAGTCCCAGCCAGGACGAGCGCGAGGTCCTGCGCAGCATGCTCGAGCACCTGGCGCCCACCAGCGCCCACACGATCATCGCCGACAAGGGCTACCGCTCCAAGGACCTGGAGGACGACCCGAACCAGGCAGGGCTGACCCTGCTGCACCCAGCCGCACGCAACCAGACCCCACGGCCCGGCGCCGGTCTCCTGCGCCCGTTACGCCAGAGGATCGAGTCCGTCTTCGACACCCTCACCGACCAGCTCGAGCGGCACAACGGGCGCACCCCCACCGCAGTCACCGCACGCGTCGCTCAACGCATCCTGGCCCTGACGGCCACCATCTGGCACAACGACAAAACCGGCAACCCCCACCTATGCTCCCTGACCCCCTACGACCACTAACCACCCACACCCCCTTGGAATCAATCATCTAGGCCACCGGAGTCGGATGGGCGCGGGAGCCCACCCCATGCCGCGCGCCCTCTCGCGCCAGGACTCAGTACTCAGTATCCCGGGCTCCCGGCTCCTAAGGCACTCTCACCGCCGGGTCCAAAGCCCTACTCATGCGGAGCAGAACGATGAACCCCACTGCAATCAGAACCTCCACCAGGGCGCACACGACAAGCAGTGGTTCGAGAGCGGAGCCGGACAAGGCCATCAAAGGCCAAACGACACAAACGATAAAGGTGGGAAGTCCCGCCACGACACTCGCGGCCAGCAGAGCCGACGTTGGCATCTTGGCCTCGACCCATCCATCAGGCTGAACCTGAGGCGTCCGAGAATGCGCCCGAATACAAGCGATGAGAGCAAGGATGAAAGTAGCGACCCAAGCAACACCAACGATATACGGGGTGACGAGCACAACGAAAAGGGCAAAGAATCCATACGGCAGGTCGTACTCCCCGTGGGTGATGAGCAAGGCGAGAAAGGTAGTGGTAAAGATCATCTGGATGATCATGGTGATCATCCCAACGATGCCGCTCAAGAGTGAAACCGTGCGGGTCGCGGAGCGCTTGCGCTGAACCGTCGTCAGGACCGGGTCATTCCAGCCGAAGCCAGGAGCAGGTGTCTGCCCCACCGTGGGTTTGTAGCGGCCGTAAGGAACAGGTATGGGGGTGTTCCGTGGGTGACCGGCGCCCTGGATATGGGGGTCGTTGTTGGGATCCTGGGGAGGTAGGTGGCTCACGGGGTGCTCCAGCGTCGGCAGAGGGGATGGCCTCAGCCTAGGCCACCGGTGCTGGATGGGCGCAGCTCACGGCATAGGGAGTCCACCCCTTGCCGTGAGCCCCCCTTGTTCCATGGCTCAGCGCTCGGTAATCCCTCGCTGATTGGCCTCGAAGAGGATCTCGATGGTACGCCGGCGTCCGAGTTCTATCGGCACCGGGAGATCATGCCGGCTGCGTTCCCGGGGCCTGAGACTCTCTGACCGCTGGGTCCAGCGCCTTACTCATGCCGAGAAGAAAGGCGAACCCCACCGCGATCAGGACCTGCGGCAGGCCGCAGAAGATGAGCAATGGCTCCAGGAATCCATCGATGAAATCAGCGAGATGGTAGCGCGAGAGTCTCTCGTACAGGATCACGTACATGATGACGGTGGGCAGTCCCGCCACGATGCTCGTGACCAACAGCGCCATCGTTGGTGTCTTGGCCTCGACCCATCCATCGGGCTGGACCTGGGGCATGCGGGAACGGGCCTGAATACAGGCGATGAGAGCGAGGATGAAGGTGGTGATCCATCCGATGCCAACGAATATCGGAGCGAAGATCACGATGAGCAGGGAGACGAACAGCAAGAACGAGTCCTGCTGGCCCATGTACTCGGTGGCGAGGAACATGGTGACGATGATGATCATCTGGATGATCATGGTGACGACGCCGATGATGCCGCTGGAGAGCGAGACCCTACGATTCGCGGCGCGTTTGAGCTCGCATGTGCGCACCGGGTCGTTCCAGGCGAATCCAAGAACCGGGGTCAGTCCCATCGGGGGGTAGGGACCGGAGGGAACAGGCATGGGTCCGTTCCACGGATACCCACCGGGAGCTCCTGAAGGCAGCTGGAAGCCTCCGAAGGGATAAGGCCCTGCGGGGTAGACCGGTGCCGGTCCCGCCCAGGGGTAGCCGGCGTCATCGGGAGCAGGCGGCACCGCTGCGGGGTTCTCGGTGCTGCTCGCCCCGCCCGTCTGTGCGCCGGTGCCCTTGATGTAGGGGTAGTCGTTGGGCTCCTGGGGAGGTAGGTGACTCACGGGGTGCTCCAGCATCGGCAGAGGGGATGGCCTCAGCCTAGGCCAACGGTGCCGGATGGGCGCAGCTCACGGCATAGGGAGTCCGCCCCATGCCGTGAGTCCCTTACCCCATGACTCAGCGCAACGTGTCCGCGAGGTCGCCGATACGCCCCAGAAGCCCTCCCAGATACCTGGGAGACTCGTCGGTGGAGAGCATCCGGCTCAGCGTCATGGCCTCATCCACGGCAACAGGAGCGTCGACGTCGTCGTTGTAGACGATCTCCCAGGTAGCGACTCGCGCAATGGCGCGGTCGACGGCCGGCATGCGCCCCAGGGTCCACCCCTGGGCGTAGGTCTGAATCGTCTCGTCGACGTCGCCCAGGTGGTCGCACACACCGTTGAGGATCTCCCGGGTGTAGGCAGGGGCCTCAGTGTGGTTGGCCGAGCTGACGGCGCGCAGCTGTGCGAAGGAGCGCAGCTCCTCAGCGCCCTCAGCGCCCAGCATCCCGCGCTGATCGGCCTCGAAGAGGATCTCGATGGCACGCCTGCGTGCCTTGGTGCGGGCGGTGACCGGGTGGCGCGACGCGGGGCTCGAGTGGCTCGAGTCCTCCTCGGGATGCTCGGTCATCAGTCGTTGACACGGGAGATGTAGGAGCCGGAGCGGGTGTCCACCTTGACCTTGTCCCCGGTGTTGAGGAACAGGGGGACCTGGATCTCAGCACCGGTCTCGACGGTGGCGGGCTTGGTGCCGGCGCTGGAGCGGTCGCCCTGGAGTCCCGGCTCGGTGTGGGAGATGGTCAGGACCACGGAGGCCGGCAGCTCGACGAACAGGACCGCGTCCTCGTGGAAGGCCACGATGACCTCCTGGTTCTCCAGCATGAAGGTGGCGGCGTCGCCGACGGTGGCCGAGGGGACGTAGGTCTGCTCGTAGGACTTGACGTCCATGAAGACGTAGTCGTCGCCGTCCTTGTAGAGGTACTGCATGTCACGCCGGTCAACGGTGGCGGTCTCGACCTTGAGGCCGGCGTTGAAGGTCTTGTCGACGGTCTTGCCGGACAGGACGTTCTTGATCTTGGTACGCACGAAGGCGGGGCCCTTGCCGGGCTTGACGTGCTGGAACTCCACTACCTGCCACAGCTGGCCCTCGAGGTTGAGCACCATGCCGTTCTTCAGGTCGTTCGTCGTGGCCACGAGGGTTTCCTCACTGTTGCATTGCATCTGGGACGCGCTGATCCTACCGCGAGGCACCGCGCTCACCCCGTGACGGGCGTGTCGCACCGATCACGAGTGACGGGACAATTCGGCTGCGACGGCGCTCATGACCTTCTGGCCGGCCTCGTCGGGGGTCGTTGAGGTGGTGTCGATGACGACGTCGGCCAGGTCCCGGCACTGGGCCTGACGCTCGTGCAGCATCTGGACGAACTGGTGGTGGATGGTTCCCAGGGCAACGGATCGGGGCGCGTCAAGACCGTTACGGGTGGCCAGGGCCCGGGTGGCGCAGGTCAGGGCCACGACGTGGTGAGTCTGGCGGTTGGCGACCCTGAGACGCTCCAGGCCCTGGCGTACTCCTGTGGCGCTCAGACAGCCCGATCCCAGGGCGATGACGGCGCTCCCGGTCTCGGTGCGCTCCAGGAGCCTGGCAGCGGTGTCGGCCTCGACGCGGCGGTACTCGGTCTCCGGCACCGCGACGAGCGCCAGGTCGGGGCGGGTGCCCAGCTCGTCGGCAACGAGCCGGCCCAGATCGAGCACGGGCAGGCCCTGAGCATCCCCGATGGCACGGGCCACGCTGGAGCAGCCGGCACCCGGCGGGCCGATGAGGATGAGGGCACCCGGCGCCTCGCCGCTCAATCCCGGTGTCCTTCTGCCTGACGGGGCCCATCGGTGACAGCCTCATGAGCCGACCGGAGAACACTCTCCTCCGGCGTCTGCCCCCGCACGGGCCTGGCGATGTCGTCGAGCAGGACGAGTCGCAGTCGGCCGCCGCGCACCTTCTTGTCGTTCATCATGGCCTCCTTGAGCTCCTCCCAGTGCCCCTCTCCCTCGGGGAAGCGGGTCGGCAGGCCGACCGCCTCGAGGCTCTGCCGGTGCAGGGCGAGTGCGTCACTGCTCAGATTGCCGTTGCGGTGGGCGATCTCGGCGGCGAAGACGCAGCCGACGGCCACCGCCTCTCCGTGACGCCAGGAGTAACCGGTGACCTTCTCGATCGCGTGGGCATAGGTGTGCCCGTAGTTAAGAACCTCCCGCAGGCCGGCCTCAGTGAGATCCTCCCCCACGACGGCGGCCTTGACCGCGACGGATCGGGTAACCAGGTCGGCCAGTACTGGAGAGTCCCAGGTCAGGCAGTCGGCGGGATCGGCCAGGACCCGGTCGAGGATGACCGAATCGGCGATGAGACCGCACTTGACGACCTCGCCGAGTCCGGCCCGCAGCTCGGCGGCCGGCAGCGTGGAGAGCGTCTCCAGGTCGGCGATGACAGCGGCCGGCGGGTGGAAGGCACCCACCAGGTTCTTGCCGGCGGGCGTGTCGATACCCGTCTTGCCGCCGACGGCGGCATCCACCATGGCCAGCAGCGTGGTGGGCACCTGCACCACGGGAACGCCGCGCAGCCAGGTCGCGGCTGCGAAGCCGGCCAGGTCCGTCGTCGCCCCACCGCCGAGACCGATGACGAGCCCGTCACGGCCCAGACGGAAGGAGCCGAGCCGCTCCCACAGGTACTCCAGGACGCGCGCCTTCTTGGCCGCCTCACCGTCGGGAACCTCGAGGCGCAGGACGCGCAGGCCCTCAGCGGTCAGCGCCGCCTCGGCCGCGGCGGCGCGGTCGGCCAGTGCCTTGGCGTGGATGACGGCGACGCCTCCCGCACCCGCCCCTGGAGCGCCCTGCACGATGCGGGGCAGCTCGGCCAGGATCCCGTGACCGATGAGCACGTCGTAGGGTCTCTCGCCGGCGACGCTGACCCGTCGTGCACCGCTGCCAACCTCCGTGGTTGCCGTGAGGCGGACACGGACGCGCCGGGGCGAGCCACCGGCCCCGTCCGAGGCGGTGGCGGAGTCCGCCTGCCCCTCGGCCATGGGCGCCAGGACACTGACCGCCTGAGCCGTCTGGACGCCCAGGGCCACCAGGATGAGCGCAGCAATCTGCTGGGGGCTGAGCCCATCGGTGGGCACGGTGAGCGTGGCGACCTCGGAGTACAGCGGTGAGCGCTGAGCGTGGAGGGCCTCCATGCGCGCCAGGACGCCCGCGTGCTCGCCCTGCTCCTCGCAGCGCTGCTGAGCGGCACGGGCCTGGTCGGAGTCCGCGTCCGGGGCCATGACAGGGCGCCCGGTCCCGTCACCCACGTGCTTGGCGGCGGTGCTCGGGGAGGCGGACAGGTAGATGACGGTGTGACCGCGCAGCAGGTCTCGGTTCTCGGGGCGCAGAACCGCTCCCCCACCCAGGGCGATGACGCCCTGAGCGGCCGCCGGGGAGTCCAGGACTGCCCGCATGGCCCGGTGCTCGCGGTCGCGGAAGCACTCCTCCCCCTCGGAGGCGAAGATCTCGGGAATCGTCATGCGGGCACGCCGGCGGATCTCGGCGTCGGTGTCGGTGACCTGGACTCCCAGGGCCTGAGCCAGGAGCCTGGCCTGAGTGGTCTTGCCCGCGCCGGGCAGCCCCACCAGTACCAGAGGCAGCTGGTCGTCGCGCAGAGCGATGGTCGGAACACGCTTCCAGGTCATGATCGTGACTCCCTCTCCGTTGAGATCGCTGTGGGTGGTACCAGTATCGCCCGCGCAGAGCGACTTGCCACGAGATTCACTGCTCGGTTCGCCACTGCGTCCGTTCGGTGATGCGGGCCAGGTAGGAACGGAGGTTTCGTCGGGCCTCATCGGCCGAGTCCCCTCCGGTCTTGTCCAGTAGAAGATCGGCCAGGACCAGGGCGGTCATGGCCTGAGCGATCACCGATCCGGGGACGACGGCGCACACGTCGGAGCGCTGGTGCAGCCCGGTGGCGGCCTCGCCCGTGACCAGGTCGACGGTGCGCAGGGCCCTGGGTACCGTGGAGATCGGCTTGAACGCGGCCCGTACCCGCACATCGGAGCCGTTGGAGATGCCGCCCTCGATGCCGCCGGCACGGTTGGTGGCCCGGGTGAGCGTCCCGGAGACCACTGAGATGATCTCGTCGTGGGCCGCTGAGCCCCGCCGGGCCGCCTCGGCGAAGCCGTCGCCGATCTCCACGCCCTTGACGGCCTGGATCCCCATGAGTGCGGATGCCAGGCGCGTGTCGAGGCGGCGGTCGGCGCTGACATGGGTGCCCAGTCCCACCGGGACACCAGTGGCGATGACCTCGACGACGCCCCCGAGCGTGTCGCCGTCCTTCCTGGCGGCGTCGATCTCGGCGACCATGGCGGCACTGGTGGCGGGATCCGTGCAGCGCACGGGGTCGGCGTCCAGGCGCGCGGTGTCCTCAGCGCTCGGCGGGGGCACGTCGTCGGGCAGGGCGACTGAACCGATCCTCACGACGTGGCTGACCAGCCTGATACCGGCGACCTGCGCCAGAAGGGCCTCGGCCAGGGCCCCCAGCGCCACCCGGGCGGCGGTCTCTCGGGCTGAGGCCCGTTCCAGGACCGGGCGGGCCTCGGGCAGGTCGTACTTGAGCATCCCTGGCAGGTCCGCGTGCCCGGGCCTGGGGCGGGTCAGCGGGCGGTTGCGGGCGATCTCGCGCTCGTCACCGGTCCCGGCGTCGATGAGCAGCTCATCGGGGGCCACGGGGTCGGCGCTCATGACCGTGGACCACTTGGGCCACTCGGAGTTGCCGATCTGCAGGGCGACGGGGCTGCCGATGGTGCTCCCGTGGCGGATGCCTCCCAGCACCCGCAGCTCGTCGCGCTCGAAGGCCTGGCGGGCACCGCGCCCGTGCCCCAGGCGACGCCGGGCCAGTGCGGCCCGGATGTCCTCACTGGTGATCCGCACGCCCGCGGGCATGCCCTCCAGCACCGCGGTCAGAGCCTCGCCGTGGGACTCCCCGGCCGTCATCCATTGAAGCATGAGGCAGATACTCTCACACGCCGATGCCGACTTCGGTCTCCCGCGTCGGGGTTGCCGGCGCGGATCAGTCGTCGGTGCTGAGCGGGGTCGTCGAGGCCGGGGCCAGCGCCGAGCGCAGTGCCGCACGCATGCACTCGATGTCCGGCTGATGCCCGGTCATGAGCTGAACTTGGGGCACCGCCTGGTGCAGGAGCATGAGCCAGCCCGGGGCGAGGGCTCCTCCGGCGTGCGCCCAAGCACCGGCGACGGCGGTGGGCCAGGGGGCGTAGACGACGTCGAGCATGACGGCTCCTGGTCGAGTGCCGCCGGCCTGCTCCAGGGCACTCCTCAGCGGATCCACCAGCGGGTCGGCCGCATGTGCGGGCAGGGTGGAGATGACGACGTCCGCTGTCGCCAGGAGCTGGGCCGCCTCAATGTTGGACGCAGGGTCGGTCGGCTTCCAGGTGAGGGTCTCGACATCCAGCCCCATGCGGTGGGCGGCGCTGAGTGCACGACCGGGGCCGGCGTGCCGGCGTGCCACGACAGTGATCCGACCGGCCTTGAGCTCTCCGAGCGCCGCGAGGGCGGAGCAGGCGGTGGCGCCCGAGCCGAGCACAACCGCCTGCTCGACCCGGAGATGGTCACCCTGGGAGCCTGGCACCGGTCTGCGGGAGGCCTCCCGCAGTGCGCCGACGATGCCTGCGACATCGGTGTTGAAGCCGGCCAGGAGCGCGGCCCCCGCACCACTGCGCTGTGCCACCACGGTGTTGACGGCACCGACGGCCTCGGCGAGGGGGTCGATGACGTCCAGGTGCGCCAGGAGCGTCTGCTTGTGGGGCATGGTGACGCTCAGCCCGGCCCAGGCGGGCCCGCCCTGAGCCGGAGCGGCCAGATCGGCGAGCAGCCCGAGCAGCTGCGGAGGCGCAGTCTCGAGCCGCTCGTAGGACCAGTCGTCCAGTCCGAGCCCGGCGTAGGCGGCCCGGTGCAGCACGGGTGACAGCGAGTGGCTCACCGGACTGCCGATGACGGCGGCGCGGTGGCGGATCACTGCCGCCGGCGACTCAGCCACTCTTCTTCTCGCCGTTGCAGATCTCCTGGTTCTTCTTGCAGTAGTCGTTGAGCTTCTTGGTGTTGGCCTTCTGCTCCTCGTTGGTGGAGGCGAACAGGGTCTCACCGGTCTCGAGGTTGACCGTGACGAAGTAGAGCCAGCTTCCGGCCGGCGGGTTGAGCACCGCCTTGATGGCTTCCTCACCGGGACTGCCGATCGGCCCTGGCGGGAGGCCTTTGTGAACGTAGGTGTTGTACGGGTTGTTGGCGTCCTGAGTCTCCGCCTCGGAGGGGATGCCGCCGTAACGCCCCAGGCCGTACTGCACTGTCGAGTCCATCTGGAGCAGCCCATGGGTCTCCCCGTCGGTCTGTGCCAGGCGGTTCTCGATAACCCGCGCCGCCTGCCCGTAGTACCGCTCGCTGTTGACCTCTCGCTCAACGATGGAGGCCTTGGTCAGGACCTTCTGGTAGTCCTCCTTGGGCACCTTGAGCTCTTTGAGCTGGGTGACGGTCTGGGAGACCATCTTCTTGATCAGGTCCTTCGGCGTGGCGTTCTCGGTGACGTCGTAGGTGCCCGGGGCGAGCCAGCCCTCGACGTTGCCGCCGGCCTCGGCGGGCAGACCGATAGCAGCGGAGTCGGCGTAGGCCGCCTCGATCTGCTCATCGGTGAAGTTGCCGACCTTCTTGAGGCGGTCCTTGACGATCTGCTTGGAGACGCCGGCGGGGATGGTCAGCGTGTGATCTCCCTTGCTCTCAGGGTCGAGCAGCGCCTGGAGCGCGGAGCTGGCTGACATCTTCTTCTTGAGCTTGTAGGTGCCCGGCTGGATCGTGTTGCCCTTCGGGTTGTTCTTCGCCGCATTGGTGAAGGCCTTGCCGGAGGCGACGACGCCTTTGTTGTGGAGGATGTCACCGATATCCGCTCCGGAGGCCCCCTCCGGGATTGTCACGGTGACCTCGCCCTCGCCCTCGCCCCTGTAGTCCTCGGCGTGAGTCGCCTGGGCGGAGGCGTCACGCATGATCCCGATGGCCTTGTAGCCCAGGACGCCGACAGCCGCGAGAGTGATGACGATGACAAGGCTTGTCAGCCAGTGCCGGCGCCGCTTGCGCTGCCGGCGCTGGACCTTCTCCATGCGCCGCTGCCTGCGGCTCTTGGGCTTGTCCTTGGCGTCGCCAGCGTCCTCATCGCGCTGAATGCCGAGCTCGGCGAAGAAATCGTCGTGGCTCACGCTCTGCCTCTCTTGATCGGGTGGACTCGCTCACCGGCCGGGACCCCGGACATCCGCTCAGTTGTGATGGCCTGTTCAAGGATGACGACCGCTGCCGCTTGGTCGACGATACCGCGAAAGCTCCTCTCCTTCAGGCCGGCCGCGTGCAGATCCCGGTGAGCAGTGACGGTGGTGAGTCGCTCGTCGACCAGCCGGACGCGCACCTGCTGCGGCAGACGGCTCGCCAGGTCTCGCGCCCACGCACGAGCGTCCCTGGTCGAGCTCGAGCTGCCGCCGCCCATGTGCCTGGGCAGACCGACGATCACCTCGAAGGCACCGTACTCCTCGACGAGGTCAACGGCCTCGTCGAGGTCTGCACCATAGCGGTCCCGCCTGAGAGTTGCCACAGGGAACGACAGGATCGCGTCCTGATCGCAACGAGCGACACCGATACGTGCCTTACCGACGTCGAAGGCGATGCGTACGCCGGGACGGAATTCCGTCGAGGCGGGTCGAGCCGATGAGTCTGTCACGTGATCTGCTATGCAGTGCGGGCGAGCCGGCTTACCGGATCAGGCCTGGATCTGCTCGGCGACGGCGCGCAGCGCCTCATCCAGAGCCTGAGGGTTCTGACCACCGCCCTGGGCCAGGTCGTCCTTGCCACCGCCGCCGCCGCCCAGCACCTGAGCGGCGGTGCGAACCAGGACACCTGCCCGGATGCCCTTGTCACGGGCACCGGCATTGGTGGCCACCACCACCACCGGACGCGAGCCCAGCACCGCGCCGACGGCGACGACGGCGGGCTCTGCCTCACCGAGCCGGCTGCGGGCGTCGAGGGCCAGCGAGCGTACGGCGTCGGCGGAGCCGACGGTCCCCAGATCGGCTGAGGCGAGACGGATCCCGCCCAGCCGGACGGCGTCGGAGACGATGCCTGCGGTGCGTGCGGACAGCGCCGCCTGCTCGGCCGCGGCAAGGCGCTTCTCGGCGTCCTTCAGGCGCGTCATGAGGCTCTCGACCCGCTCGGGCAGATCCTCGGGACGGCCCCCGACCATGGTGGAGAGCTGGGAGACCAGCGCGTGCTCCTTGGCCTGGTAGCCGTAGGCGCCCTCACCGACGAGGGCGTCGATGCGGCGCACCCCCGAACCGATCGAGGACTCGCCCAGCACCGCGATGCGGCCGATGTGCCCGGTGCTGGGGACGTGGGTGCCGGCGCACAGCTCCTTGGACCAGTCACCCCCGATGGAGACGACGCGCACCTCCTTGCCGTACTTCTCCCCGAACAGGGCCATGGCGCCGGCAGCGCGGGCGGCGTCGATGTCCATGACCTCATCGGTGACGACCAGGTCCTCCGACAACCTGGCGTTGACCCGCTCCTCAATGCCGGAGATCTGGTCCGAGGCCAGAGCGGAGCCGTGGCGGAAGTCGAAACGCATGCGGGAGGGGGAGTTCTCGCTGCCGGCCTGGGTGGCGTTGTCGGAGACGATCTCGTGGAGCGCCTTGTGCACCATGTGGGTGGAGGTGTGGGCACGTGCGATCGCCAGGCGGCGCGCCGAGTCGATCTGGGCGAAGGCCTTCTCCCCCACCGCGATCGTGCCCTCGGTCAGGGTGCCGCGGTGGACGTGCAGCCCCTTGACGGGGGCCTGGACGTCATCGACCTCGACGGTGCCGCCGTCGGCCAGCCGGATCGTGCCCCGGTCGGCGAGCTGGCCACCCATCTCGGCGTAGAAGGGGGTGCGGTCCAGGACGACCTCGACCTCGGCCGGGGCGGTGACGACGCTCTGCGGGACGCCGTCGACGAGGATCCCGGCGACGGTGGCCTCGGCGGAGGACTCGGTGTAGCCCAGGAAGGCCGAGCCGCCACCCATCTCCTTCTCCAGCTCACGGAAGACGCGGATGTCGGCGTGGCCGGTCTTCTTGGCGCGAGCGTCGGCCCGAGCGCGCTCCTTCTGCTCATTCATGAGGCTGCGGAACGCGCTCTCATCGACGTCGACCCCCTGCTCGGCCGCCATCTCCAGGGTGAGGTCGATGGGGAAGCCGTAGGTGTCGTGCAGCTCGAAGGCGCTCTTGCCCGACACCAGCGGGCGCCCGGAGCGGCCCGCCTCCTTCTTGGCCGAGGCCACCGCGGTGTCCAGGATCGTGGTGCCGGCGGCCAGGGTGCGGCGGAAGGCGTCCTCCTCGCCGTAGGCCACCTCGGAGATGGTGCTCCAGCCGGTCTCCAGCTCGGGGTAGGAGGCCTTCATGGCGTCCTTCGAGACGGTCAGCAGGGTGGGCATGGCGGCCTCGTCGACGCCGAGCAGGCGCATGGAGCGCACGGCCCGGCGGATGAGTCGACGCAGGACGTAGCCGCGCCCGTCGTTGCCGGGGCGCACGCCGTCGCAGATGAGCATGAGGGCCGAGCGCACGTGGTCGGCCACGACCCGCATGCGCACGTCGTCGTGGTAGGCCTCGCCCGCCTCGGGGCCGGCCGAGCCGCGGCCGTAGACCTTGCCGGAGAGCTCCTCGGCGGCCTTGATGACGGGGAAGACCTCGTCGATCTCATACATGTTGGGCTTGTCCTGCATGATGAAGGCCAGGCGCTCCAGACCGGCACCGGTATCGATGGCCGTCTGATCGAGCTTGCCCAGGAGCTCGAAGTCGTGCCCCTTGCCCTCTCCGCGCAGGAACTCGTCGAAGACGAGGTTCCAGATCTCCAGGAAGCGGTCGCCCTGGGTGTCGACGGCGGGACCGCCGTCGGGCCCGTAGGCGGGGCCGCGGTCGTAGTGGATCTCGCAGCAGGAGCCGGCCGGGCCGGGCTGGCCCGTGGACCAGGAGATGTCCTTGAAGGGAAGCAGCTGGATCCGCTCGGCGGGAACCCCGATCTCCCGGGTCCAGTAGTCGAGGGAGACCTGGTCCTCCTCCCAGATCGTCATCCACAGCCGGTCCCCGTCCAGACCGTAGCCGCCCTCCTCACGGCTGCCTGTCAGCAGGCCCCAGGCGTAGGAGATGGCCCCCTCCTTGAAGTAGTCGCCGAAGGAGAAGTTGCCGTTCATCTGGAAGAAGGTGCCGTGGCGCGTCGTGATACCGACATTGTCGATGTCATTGGTGCGGATGCACTTCTGCACCGAGGCGGCCCGGGGCCAGGGGGCCTCCTCGGTACCCAGGATGTAGGGGATGAAGGGAACCATGCCCGCCACGGTGAACAGGATGGAGGGCTCGGGAGACACCAGGGAGACCGAGGGCCGGATCTCGTGCTCGTTCGCGGCGAAGTAGTCCAGCCAGCGGCTGCGGATCTCGGATGTGCGCATGGGGTCCTCATCCTGTTCGAGGTGTGGCCGGGCACTGCGGCTCTCGGGCCTGGTGCTGGGCGGGTGGATGGTGTGGTGTGGCCGACCGGCCGGACCGGTGCACGGCGGAGACGGTCGAACCAGTCGCCTGTGGACTCGGAGCCGATCGGGTTGCTCCATGGTGAGCGTACTCCCACGCCGGGGCGCCCCGAACCTCTCAAGGGTCCGGGGCGCCCCGGCGTCAGGTGAGCGTGAGGGTCAGCGCGAGTAGTACTCGACGACCATCTGGACGTCACAGGTCACGGGGACCTCGTCGCGCTTGGGGCGGCGCACCAGCGTGGCCGAGAGCTTCTCGAGGTCCACGTTGAGGTACTCCGGGACGGGGGGCAGCACGTCGCGGTGCGCGCCGGCGGCGGCGACCTGGAAGGGCACCATCACCTGGGAGCGGGGACGGACCTGGATGGTCTGGCCGGGCTTGACTCGGTAGGAGGGGCGGTCCACGACCTTGCCGTCGACGAGGATGTGGCGGTGGACCACGTCCTGGCGGGCCTGGGCGATGGTGCGGGCGATCCCGGAGCGCAGAACGAGAGCGTCCAGGCGCATCTCGAGCAGCTCGACGAGGGACTCACCAGTCAGGCCCTGACCGCGACGGGCCTCCTCGAAGACACGCTGGAGCTGGGCCTCGCGGATGCCGTACTGGGCGCGCAGACGCTGCTTCTCCTTGAGACGGACGGCGTAGTCGGACTCAGTGCGGCGGCGGGCGCGGCCGTGCTCACCGGGGCCGTAGGGGCGGCGCTCGAAGTAGCGCACGGCCTTGGGGGTCAGCGGGATGCCCAGGGCGCGGGAGAGGCGCACCTGACGGCGGGAGCGTGAAGAGCTCATATGTGTCATTCCTGTCGGATCGGTGGTCGCACGCCGTGGCTGGTGCCGACGGCGCGGGGTCAAGCCTCGGTTCGGGCCGGGACCCCAGGAGGTCCGCATCGACGTCGGCCGGTGACACCTGCAGGAGCCTCCAGCCGTCCACGACGTGGACAACTCGAGAACTCTAGCGTGCTCACCGGCGAAAACCTACGTCGGAACCGCTCGGTGTGAGACGGTCCTCAACCGCTGCTCGAGTCAGGCGTTCGCGGTGTGCACCACCGCTCGTCGAGGATGCGCCGGACCGCCTCGAGGCGGGAGGCCAGCTGCTTCTCGAAGCCGTTGCCGGTGGGCCGGTAGTACCGAGCACCCTCGAGCCCGTCGGGCAGGTACTGCTGGCCGACGACGGCGTGGGGGAAGTCATGGGGGTAGCGGTAGCCCTTGCCGTGCCCGAGTCCCTCGGCCCCGGCGTAGTGGGCGTCGCGCAGGTGAGCGGGCACGGCCGCGGCCTTGCCGGCTCTCACATCGGCCAGTGACTCGTTGAGCGCCACGGTGACCGCGTTGGACTTGGGGGCGGTGGCCACGGCGAGCGCGGCCTCGGCCAGGATGAGGCCGGACTCCGGCATCCCGATCATGGCGACCGCCTGCTGGGCGGCCACGGCAGTGGACAGCACCGTGGGGTCGGCGAGCCCGACGTCCTCGGCGGCGTGGATGACGATGCGGCGGGCGATGTAACGGGGGTCCTCCCCGGCTGCGATCATGCGCGCCAGATAGTGCATCGTGGCGTCGGGGTCCGAGCCGCGCATCGACTTGATGAAGGCGCTGATGACGTCGTAGTGCTGGTCTCCGGCGCGGTCGTAACGCACTGCCGCCACGTCAGCTGCCCGCTCGACGTCGGCGACCTCGATGAGGGGCGACGTGCCGGAAGCAGGCGTCTGCGCCAGGACCGTGCCGGCGGCGGCCTCCAGCACCGTGAGCGCCTTGCGGGCGTCGGAACCGGCCATGCGCACGATCTGACCGCGCGCCTCCTCGCTGATGTCCACGGTGCCGGCCAGGCCCCGCTCATCGCTCACGGCGCGATCGACCAGGCGCCCGATGTCGTCGGCCCCCAGAGGCTGGAGCGTCAGGAGCAGGGAGCGGGACAGCAGCGGTGAGACGACGCTGAAGGACGGGTTCTCCGTGGTGGCCGCGATGAGTGTCACCCACCGGTTCTCCACGCTGGGCAGCAGGGCGTCCTGCTGTGAGCGGGAGAAGCGGTGCACCTCGTCGATGAACAGTACCGTCTCCTCCCCCGCCGCCAGACGGCGCCTGGCATCGGTAACGACGGCGCGCACGTCCTTGACGCCGGCCGTGACCGCCGACAGCTCCACGAATCTGCGCCCGCTGCCCCGTGCCACCAGGTAGGCCAGCGTCGTCTTGCCGGTTCCGGGCGGTCCCCACAGGATGACCGAGGACAGGGAGGATCCGGAGGGCCGCGCGGCGCCGTCCTGCTCGCCCGCAGGGGAGCGCCTGTCCGCCTCGGCCGGCTCGACGAGTCGTCGTAAGGGCGATCCGGGGGCGAGCAGGTGCGCCTGCCCCTGAAGCTCGTCAAGCGTGCGCGGACGCATCCGCACGGCCAGCGGTGCGTGGGAGTCCACAGGGATCCCGGCGTCATCCGTACCGGCCGACTCGAACAGGTCCATGGGGCGACCCTATCCTCCCCTGCGCACGATTCCGCCTTCACCCGCGCCTCGGCGGCAGAGCCGGCCTCCGACAGGTCTCCGTCCAGCCTTTGAGCAGTCCTGCACCGTTGCTCGAAGGATACGGGGCACAGCCCTTGGTGACACCGGAGAACCGGCTGGGAAGTGCATACAATCGTCTATGCTCGCCTGGCTTGCGCGTCGCGTTGTCAAGGACGCCTGGTTCGTCGTCATCACCTGGGTGGTCCTGTCCACCGCCCTGGCGATCACCGCCCTGACCGGTTGGGGAGGCGGAGGACTGTTCTCACGGCTGGAGGCCGGCTCGGCCTCGATCCCGGGGACAGAGAGCGCCACCGGGCAACAGGTTCTCGACTCTCTGGCCGGCGACAGCGTGCCGGTAACCCTGCTGGTTCGCGGGGTTGATCTCAAAGGGACGGAGCACCGGGAGCGGATCGTCCCGGCGCTGGCGAAGGTCCACGAGGAGCTGGCCGCCATGAGTGGTGTCGAGAAGGTGGTGGACCCCTTCCTGAGCCCGGGAGCGCTCGCCACCCCCGCTGCGCAGGCGCTGGTCTCGAAGAACCTCGACAGCTTTCTCATCGTGGTGACCGTCAACCCCAAGGCTGCCGCTGTCGTTCCTGCCACGGACACGGAGCACAGCCGCCGACTCGACGACGCCGTTGACGCCGTCGAGACTCGTCTGATGCGGGTTCCCGGCGAGCTGCACGACGTCGAGCCCTCGGCCACCGGGATCGTCTCTCACAAGCAGCTGGTCACCGACTCCATCACCAACCAGACCCGCAAGGATCTGGTGACCGGCGAGATGATCGCCATGCCGGTGGCCCTGATGATCATGGTCCTCGTCTTCGGTGGCCTTCTGGCTGCCAGCATGCCCCTCGTCGGCGCCCTGGCGTCAGTTGCCTGCACCCTGGGCGCCCTCTATCTCCTGAGTCTGGGCACACCCCTGCAGTCCTTCGTCGTCAATATCGCCAGCGTTCTGGGACTGGGACTATCGATCGACTACGCCCTGCTGATGACGTCGCGTTATCGCGAGGAGCTGGCCCGGGCCTACGACGCCGGGAACCTGCCGGACGCCGCTGACGGCCGACCTCCGGCACGTCGGCGCGACCCTCTTGTCGTCTCCTGCATGACCACAACAATCCTCACCGCCGGACGCACGGTCGTCTTCTCGGCCGTGACCATTGCGATCAGCCTGTTCGGGCTCTCGCTCATGGGCGGTGGGATCCTGAGATCGATCGGCCTGGCCGGTGCTGTCGTCGTGCTCATCGCGGTTGCGGCGGCTGTCACCCTGATACCCGCCGTCCTGGTCCTGCTGGGGCAGCGCGTGGCCCGGCCGTCTGTGCTGGAACGCGTTCCCCTCCTTGGTGGTCTCCTGCACCGGATCGGGGACGTCAGCCGCGAGCGCGGCGTCTTCGCCGCCCTGGCCCGCTGGGTGCACGCCCGCCCCTGGACCATTCTGACAGCCTGTCTGGCTGTCCTGACGGTGCTGGCGCTTCCGGTTCTCCGCCTGCACACGATCAGCTCAACGGTTGAGCAGCTACCGGCAGACTCCTCACAACGCGTGTACGCCCAGACCCTGAGTGAGGACTACCCCGCCGTGGCCGGCCAGGACGCAACCGTCATCATCCGGGGAACCGGGGAGAGGATCTCGGCGTTCATCAATGATGAGGTGGCGTCTCTGCCCGGGGTCGAGGCGGTGCTCGGCCAGTCCTCGGCCGAGGGCTTCACGGTCGTCCACCTCGATCTCACAGGCGACGAGGCATCCACTGCCGCAGAACGTGCTGTGAGCGCGATCCGAGCCCTGAAGGCACCGGCGGACATGTGGGTGACCGGTCAGGCCGCCGACCAGATTGACTTCCGGGAGACAGTCGACCATGGCCTGCCGCTGACACTGGGAGCCATACTCGTGGCCACCTTCGTCCTCCTGTTCCTCATGACCGGCTCGCTGCTCATCCCGGTCAAGGCCCTGATCGTCAACGCCCTGTCCCTGGCGGCCTCGATGGGAGTCCTCGTATGGGTCTTCCAGAACGGGCACGGCTCCGGTCTGCTGGGGTTCACTCCCCTCGGAGGACTGGAGACCGCAGTGGTGGTGACCGCAGCAACGGTCGGTTTTGGCCTGGCCATGGACTACGAGGTCTTCCTCCTGGCGCGCATCACCGAGTACCGGCGGACGGGGCGCGACAATGACACCTCGGTGGAGCTGGGGCTGCAGCGCTCGGGACGCGTGGTGACCTTCGCGGCCCTCATCATGGTCGCGGTCTTCCTGGGATTCGTGTCCGGCAAGCTCATCGCCGTCAAGGAGATCGGCCTTGCCCTTGCGGTGATCGTGGCGCTGGACGCCTCGATCGTACGCATGTTGCTGGTCCCGGCCACGATGACACTTCTGGGCGAGTGGAACTGGTGGTCGCCCTGTTGGCTGCAACGACTGCTTGCCGGGTCCGACGCCGATGCGGACCCGGCAAGTACTGCGAGAACGACGGTACCCGGATCGGTTACAGCAGACTGATGTCTCCTGCGCCCTGACGCACCACCTCGGGGACGTCGTCGGTCAGGTCGATGACGCTGGTGGGCTCCCCCTGCCCGACCGGACCCTCGATCACGACGTCGATGAGGTGCCCCAAGGACTCCTGGATCTCCCAGCCGTTGGTCTCGGGCTCCTCCTGGCCGGGGCGGATGAAGGTGGAGGACAGGATGGGGGCGCCGAACTCGGCGACGAGGGACTGGGTGATGGTGTGGTCGGGGATGCGTACGCCCAGCGTGTGCTTCTTGGGGTTGAGCGTCATCCGGGGCACGTCCTTGGTGCCCTTGAGGATGAAGGTCCACGGTCCCGGGGTGAGTCGCTTGATGAGCCGGAAGGCGTTGTTGCCCACGATGGCCAGCGGCCCGACCTGAGCGAAGTCGGCGCACACGAAGGTGAAGTTGTGCTTGCCGTCGAGCTGGCGGATGGTGCGGATCCGGTCCAGCCCCTCCTTGTTGCCCGGTGCGCAGGCCAGGGCGTATCCGGAGTCGGTCGGGTAGGCGACCAGGCCGCCGTCGCGCAGCGTGTCGACGACCTTCTCAACCAGACGCGCCTGCGGGTTGACGGGGTGGAGCTCGATGTAACGTGCCATGCCCCAACCTTACCTCGGGTGACGGTTCTCACATAGCGTTCCGAGGGGAGGGAGACGTCAGCGGCGAGGGATCTGGTGGGCGACGTCGGAGAACACGCCGGTGACCCCCCAGTTGAAGAGCTCGTTGGCCCGGCTCGGCGAGTTGACGGTCCAGACGTTGACGCCGTAGCCCTCGGCTCGAAATGCCTGAACCTGCTGCCGGGTCAGGCCGGAGTCCTCGGGATGGATGAAGTCGGCGCCCACGATCTCAAGGGTGCTCCTCCAGTCGTCCGACAGCGACCGGCTCTCGTAGAGGCACCCCACGGGAACCTCCGGGGCACGCTGCTTGAACAGGTGGAGCAGCAGGTGGCTGAAGGAGGAGACGATGACCTCAACGTCCGGGCGCAGGCGCTCAAGCTGTGCGATGACGCCGTCGACGAGGCGCAGGCTCGCCTCCTTGCCGGTCTCGTTGGGCTTGATCTCGATGTTGGCGTTGAGGCCGGTGTCGTTCATGAGGTCGATGAGATCCCTCAGGGTGGGCAGCGGCTCGTCCTCGAACCGAGGGGAGAACCAGCCTCCGGCATCGATTCCGCCCAGGTCGGCCAACGTCAGGTCGTCGTACCGACCGGCGCGATTCGTGGTCCGGTCGAGGGTGGAGTCGTGGCAGATGATGACCGTTCCGTCGCCGATGACGTCGACGTCGGCCTCCACCCACGCCACCTGGTGATCCACCGCGCAGCGAAATGCGGCCATGGTGTTCTCCGGGGCCAGTGAGCTCAGGCCTCGGTGCCCGAAGATCATGCGTTCGTCGCCGCGCACGCGCCCACCACTGCTTGAGATCGCCGATGACATGGCCGGAATGCTACCTGAGCCGCACGATCACGCTCCGCGGAAGGCCGCCTTGACATCAATCCAACTTGATATAAAATCCCTTGCATGCGAAAGGTCGCCACACCACCGGAGTCCCCCCTCGGGGAGGACTCGGCCGTGGTGCAGCTGTTCAAGGCGCTGGCTCACCCCATGAGGGCGAGCATCGTCTACCGCCTCATCAGCTCACCGGCTGACGTCACCGAGCTGGTGACGTTCCTCGGAGTGTCCCAGCCTCTGGTCTCCCACCACCTGCGGGTCCTGCGCAACGCCCACCTGGTCGAGTCGGTCCGCGAAGGAAAGCGCCAGAGCTACTCCCTCATCGACGACCATGTCGCATCCATCTTCATCGACACCCTCGAGCACACGAAGGAGCACGATCATGACTGCCACCACTGAGCACCGCCCCGCTGAGGCCCACCACCACACCCACGGCCCGGACTGCGGGCACCTCGCCGTCATCCACGGAGACCACGTGGACTACATTCACAACGGTCACGCCCACCACGAGGACAACGGTCACTACGACGAGTGCGACACCTGCTCGTGCGAGCACTGCTCGGACCCCTGCGCCGTGTGCGAGTGCGAGGACTGCTCCTGCCCCACCTGCAACCACAACACCTGCTCGTGCGAGCACTGCTCGGACTCCTGCTCCTCGTGCACCTGCGAGGACTGCTCCTGCCCGACCTGCACGCACGCCGCCTGACAGACCGGGTCAGTCACCCCTGGACGCCCGCCGCGTTCAGGGGTGCGCCGTCGTGAGGGCCTCCTGCCGAATGACGTACGTCAGCAGGAGGCCCTCACGGGTTCTGGCGTCGCTGTAGCCGACAGCACCCGGCACAGTCAGTCGGCGACGGGCCTCTGGAGGATGAGGTTCGGGGCTTGGCGGGTTTGCGCCGATGCGCGCTCGCAACGATCATGTGCCCATGAGCAGTCCCTTCCCTGTTCCCGGTGCTTTTGCGCACGTCGCACCGCCTGTGCCCGGTGTACGTCTGGGGCAGCCGCTGGGTCAGGGAGGATTCGCCACCGTCTACGCCGGGGAGCAGGTCTCGTTGGGGCGCCCGGTGGCCGTCAAGATCGACTCCAGGCCGTTGCACGACGAGCGCAACCGCCGACGTTTCATGCGGGAGATGGCGGCCGCCAGCCGGATCAGCGGGCACCCGAACGCGGTGTCGCTGATCGACTCCGGAGTGCTTCCCGACGGGCGCCCCTACCTGGTCATGGAACGCTGTGACGGAGGCTCCTTGGCCCAGGTCCTGGAGCGCGGCGAGCTCAGCGCCGCCCAGGCCGTCAGCATCGTCACGGCCGTGTGCTCCGCGTTGGGGGCTGCTCACGAGGCCGGGGTCCTCCACCGCGATATCAAGCCCGGGAACATCCTCATCGACGCTTACGGAAGCCCCCGGCTGAGTGACTTCGGCCTGGCCGCCATCCAGCGCGAGGGCATCGAGTCCTCCGTCACCTTGGAGACGATGACGCCGGACTTCGCTCCACCGGAGGCCTTCACCCTGGCCGAGCCCTCGCCCAGTGGAGACGTGTGGTCGATGGGGGCCGTTCTCTTCGCGCTCCTGACCGGTCGGGGGCCTCGGCGCACCGCCGACGGCGCGGTCCAGAGCCTGCCGGAGATCATCAACCGGCTGTCGGTGCCCATCGACACCTCCGACACGCGCATCCCCGAGGCGTTACGCCCGCTGCTCGACCGGGCGCTGCACCCTGACCCCGCTCAGCGATACCGCGACGGCAACGCGCTCGCCCGGGCTCTGGCTCGGGTCGGAGAGCTCTCGAACGGTGCGTTCAACACCCCTCACTTGGCACTGCGGACTCCCCATCCCCTCCCTGCGCCGGTCCCCGCGCCCGGGGCCGGCTCACGGCGCTCGGGCAGGGCGTTGACGCTCCTGGTACTCGGTGTGACAGCGGGCGTTGCCATCTCCGCCGGCGCGCTGGGAGCCGTGAGGCTCATCGACTCGGTGTCCTCGGCGAACCGGACGGCCCAGCGGGCCTCAGCCTCTCCCGTCTCGCACGCCGGCGCCCAGGCGGACCAGGGCGCCGGCAGCCGCCCCACGGCCACGGTACGGGCGACCGTCCCCGGCTCCCAGAAGACCTCGCCGTCTCCGACAACCGCCCCGACTCCCGCGCAGGTCAACGCCCAGGGAATCCCCTACTCCGACGACATGCCGTGGCCTCTGGGAACCTGCCTGAGCCGGACGACCTCGGTCGTGGGAGGCACGAGCGTCAGCCAGGTCGACTGCTCCCAGGCCGACTGGATCGTCTTCGCCGGCGGAACCTTCGATCCGGCCACGACCGCTTCCAGTGCCACCGAGGCCATGACGAACGACCCTCGGGTCAAGGCCGCATGCACCAGCGTCTACGCGGAGCGCTATGGACTCGACCTGTCCACCAGCTACACGATCAACACGCTCGGTCCCAATGATGAGGAGTGGGCCGCGGGCAGTCGCGGTTTCGCCTGCGTCCTGGGCCGGTTATAAGTCTGCAATGGTCTCACGTGCCCCGCCGTGCGCGGGGACGGAGCAAGACAGGGGCGGGTCACCGGCCGGTACCGGCGAAGACTTCCTCGATGAAGGGATCGACCAGCCCGTGGTAGGCCTCCGGGGCGTCCCGCCGCACGCAGTGGCCGACGCCGTCGAGCAGCACCAGGCGCACAAGCGGATTGGTCACCTCAGAGGGGTCAGGAGCCATGTTGCCGCGGCGGGGTGCTAGGTAGAGCGTCGGCGTCCTCAGCCGGTTGATCGCGCTGATGAGGTCGGCCTCGCCGAGATAGGTGCCCTCGCGGATGTAACGGCGGTCGACCTGCCTCTTGCACGCTGCCCAGCCCTCGATCTCGGATTCGCTCCATGAGGTCTCGAGCCTCATGCGTTCCCGCTCGGCCGCGCCGCCGTCGGCGAAGGCGTCCAGGAAGCGCTCCTGGTGCTCCACGAACCAGGGGGCCGGGGCCCAGTGCCCGGTGGGACGCGCGGCGTCCTCCAGGACCAGTGCCCGAACGAGCTCGGGCCGGGCGACGCTCACCCGCAGCGACATGAGCCCTCCCAGACTGTGCGCCACGACGACCGGCGGCTCCGAGAACAGGACCAGTGTCTTCTCAAGGTCCTCTTGCATGGTCTGCGGCGCCCGGGCCAGGGTCTCGTCGTCCCACCGCGGGGAAGCCCCGTGCCCCCGCTGATCGATCGCCAGGACGTGATACCGGGAGGACCAGCGGGCTACGGCGTCGGGCCAGGCGGTAGCCGATTCGGTCAGGCCGTGGACTAAGAGCAGCGGCGGATCCGCCGGATCGCCCCACTCGTGCAGCGCAAGCATCGTCACATCATCGAGTGTAGGCGATGAGCGGACGCGACCGGCGAACTCAGCTCTGCTTCATCCCGTCCGCTTTGCCCTGCGCCGCAGAGCCGGACTCGTTGTCCGGGACGGCGTCGACCCCGGCCTCCTTGCGCTGCTCGGGCGTGATCGGGGCGGGCGCCTCGGTCAGCGGGTCGAAGCCGCCACCGGACTTGGGGAAGGCGATGACGTCGCGGATGGAGTCGGCCCGGGTCAGCAGGGAGACGATGCGGTCCCAGCCGAAGGCGATGCCGCCGTGCGGCGGGGCTCCGAACTTGAAGGCGTCCAGCAGGAAGCCGAACTTCTCCTGGGCCTCCTGCTCGCCGATCCCCATGACGTTGAAGACGCGCTCCTGGACGTCGCTGCGATGGATACGGATGGAGCCGCCACCGATCTCGTTGCCGTTGCACACGATGTCGTAGGCGTAGGCCAGGGCGCCTCCCGGGTCGGTGTCGAAGGTCTCCAGGCACTCGGGCTTGGGCGAGGTGAAGGCGTGGTGGACCGCGGTCCAGGCGGACTTGCCCAGGGCCACGTCGCCGTCGGCCCTGGCCTCGGCGGAGGGTTTGAACAGGGGTGCGTCCACGACCCAGACGAAGGACCACTCGTCGTCATTGATGAGGCCGCAGCGCTTGCCGATCTCCAGGCGGGCGGCGCCCAGCAGGGCGCGCGAGGAGTCCACGGGCCCGGCTGCGAAGAAGATGCAGTCGCCGGGCTCGGCCCCGGCGGCCTGGGCCAGGCCCGCCCGCTCGGCGTCGGTGATGTTCTTGGCGACGGGCCCGCCGAGGGTCCCGTCCTCGGCGACGGTGACATAGGCCAGGCCCTTGGCGCCGCGCTGCTTGGCCCACTCCTGCCAGGCGTCGAAGGTGCGTCGGGACTGGGAGGCCCCGCCGGGCATGACGACGGCACCCACGTAGGGGTTCTGGAAGACCCGGAAGGTGGTGTCCTTGAAGTAGTCGGTCAGGTCCACCAGCTCACAGCCGAAGCGCAGGTCGGGCTTGTCCGAGCCGTACCTCTCCATGGCGTCGCGGTAGGTCATGCGGGCGATGGGCGTGGGCAGCTCGTAGTCGATAAGCGCCCACACCTCGCGCAGCACGTCCTCGGCGACGGCGATGACGTCGTCCTGCTCGACGAAGCTCATCTCCACGTCGAGCTGGGTGAACTCGGGCTGGCGGTCGGCGCGGAAGTCCTCATCCCGGTAGCAGCGGGCGATCTGGTAGTAGCGCTCCATGCCTGCGACCATGAGGAGCTGCTTGAACAGCTGCGGGCTCTGGGGCAGGGCGTACCAGGAACCCGGTGCCAGCCGGGCGGGCACCAGGAAGTCGCGGGCTCCCTCCGGGGTGGAGCGGGTCAGGGTGGGGGTCTCGATCTCCACGAAGTCGTGGGAGTCCAGGACCCTGCGGGCGGCCTGACTGACCTTGGCGCGCAGGCGGATGGCGTGCTGCATGGCGCTGCGCCGCAGGTCGAGGTAGCGGTAGCGCAGGCGCGCCTCCTCACCGACCTGTCCGGCGTCCTCGGCGTGGTCGGAGACCTGGAAGGGCAGAGGCGCGGAGGTGTTGAGGATCTCGACGTCGGAGACGACGACCTCGATCTCGCCGGTGGGAAGGTTCGGGTTGGCGTTGCCCTCGGGCCTGGCACTCACCTCCCCGGTGACGGCCAGGACGTACTCGGCGCGCAGGTCGTGGGCGATCTCCTCGCGGATGACGACCTGGGCGATCCCCGAGGCGTCCCGCAAGTCGATGAAGGCCACGCCTCCGTGGTCACGGCGCCGATCCACCCATCCGGTGAGGGTCACGACCTGGCCGACGTCTGAGGCGCGCAGGGAGCCTGCGGTACGGGTTCGCAGCACGGTGCTGAGTTCCTTCCGTGTGGGGCACTGAACCGGTGCCCGTCGGGGCGCACCACGAGACGGGTGGGCGCCGGCGGCAGTTTACAAGGAGCTCGGCTCTCAGTCCTCAGGCCATGGCCCGACGACGTTGGTAGGCCGCCATCCTGCGACGGTTGATCGCCACGAGTACCGACAGGACCACCAGGATCACGCTGAGCGCGAGGATGGAGGCACCGATGATCGGAAAACCGGTCGACTCACCACCTGGCCCGACGGCTTGGATGCCGGAGGCCGCGGTTCCGTTGGACCGTCCCATGGCCGCGACCTGACGGGGTGGCGGCGTCGGAGCCGGCGGAACGGTGGGAGGGGCGGACCCGCCAATGACCGTGACACCCGATACTGTGAAGTAGGGGCTCTTGTTGGTGTAGTCCGCCGCGTTGCCCTCCTGGCCGCTCTCCCCCTGCGCCCCGAAGACCCGGAATCGCAGCCAGTGGTTTCCCTGCTCGACGTACTCGGGAAGCTCGAAGGAGCCTGCGGCGGTGCCGTCCTTCTTGACGGTGATCGTGGTGACCACCTCAGACTCTGAGGGGCGCGAGGCGACCAGCGCGCCGTCGTCGACGAGGACCTGGACCGTCACGCCACTGGGAAATCCCGAGAGCGTGTACATGATCGTTCCTCCGACGGCGACTGTCGAGGGACTGACCGTTGAGGCGGTTCCTGTGGTGGAGGGACCGGTCTTGGTGTCCGCCCTGGCGACGGGACTGGTGGAGACCAGCGCCGCCAGGGAGGCGAGGAGGACGGAGCAGACGATGACGAGCATCCGCGGTGATCTCCGGAGACACTGGAAACCGGTCCAATGCCGAGCCGGCGCAGGAAGCCGATCGAGCCGTATGCGCTCGGTCGTCCGGGATGTCCGGATCATCTGCTCCCACCTCCTTTCCACGGCCGCGTGCTCTGGCCCCTTGACGATGTCATTGACGCTCTCCTACTGCACCGTCTCAGTGCCTGCGCGGCAGCCGCAGCTGCGGGGAGGTCCGTGGTACGCGCAGCGGCATCCCTGAGAACGCGGCGACCAGCAGGCTCACGGCGCCGACGACCAGCAGTCCCCCAGCGCTCCCCAGAAGCACGTCGTTGGCACTGAGCCCCTTGGTGTGCGCGGCCGCCTTGTCCGGGAAGGTCAGCAGCTGAGCCTGTGCCGGATTGCGAGGATCGAAGGAGGCGGAGGAGATCTCCAGCTTCGCCCACCCCAGGAGGCCGTTGTCACGATCGGCCACTGCCAGCTCGTAGGAGCCGGAGTCGAATGTTGAGATATCGATGGAGACGCTGTTGGCATCGTCAACCTGCACCCAGCCCTTGGTGGTGGCTCCGGGGAAGACGAACACCGAGACCCACTCGCCCGACTGCACCTTGGACTTGGGCAGGACGAGGTTGACGATGTTGCCCTGGCGGGAGCCGGACAGCGAGCCGGCGTTGTCCGCGTTCAGGTGCGCAGCGCTGCTCACTGGGGCCACCGGGCTACGGTCGGGACGGACGGTGCGCTGAGAGGACGCGTCAGCCTCAGGTGAGTTCTTCGCCGAGGCCGCGGAGTCTTCCGAGGCATGGGGGCGTTCAGCTCCTGAGCCTCCGGCATTCGGGGCGGGCACCGCCCCAGCGTTGGCCTGATCAGGGTCGGAGCCGTCCTGCGAGGTCGAGGAGCGGGAGTCTGATCCGGCATCGGGTGCCTGTGGCGCGGAGGAGTCGCCCTGGCCGCCTGCGCCCGTGTCTGTACCTGAACCTGCACCGGAGCCCGGGCTGCCATCTGGGTTGTTGCCCGGGGCGTTGCCCGTTCCAGGGCGTCCGCCGCCATCCGGGTTCGGCCTCTGAGTGTTCTGATCGGGGCCGGTGGTGTGCGGCGCGGGAGCCGGAGACGCCGTCTCGGAGGGACGGGCCGAGGGGGCGGCCGAGGCGGAGGGCTCCGACGACGGTGCAGCGGAGGGCGTGGGAGCAGGGCTGGTGGGTGAACCAGTCGGCTCCGGTGCGGGTTCGCTGGTGGGCTGCGCAGTGGCCGAGGGCTCCGCGGTCGCAGTAGGAGCGGGGCTCGGCGCGGGGGACGGCTCCGGCTTGGGTTGCGGAGCGACGGCCTTGTTGAGGGCGAAGACGTTGGTAGCGGCCGTCAACCCGGAATCGATGGGCGAGAGCTGAAGGTAGTAGCGCCCCTTGTCGACTTTCCCCCCGGAGTAGAGGGCTGACAGGTTGAGCTGGGCGTCGAAGGACCCGTGATGGAAGGTGACGGGAACCGAGAGCGTTCCCGGAACCACGTACCCACCGTAGGCCGCGACCTTGATCTCGACCGGCTTCTCGCCGTCGAGCATCGTCCCCTGCGAGCACCAGCCCGTACCCCGGACCCTGACTGCGGTCTCCGGGTCGTAGGCGGGTTCGCTCCCCTGGGGGTCGGAGCCATCGGAGCTGAGCACCTGGACGGTGGGCTTGACCTGGCACGTCTTGACGGTGGCGCTCGGGGAGGCGCTCGGCTGAGCGGAGGCAGTCGGCTCGGGCTTGGGAGACTGGGAAGGCGAGGGCGATGAGCTGGGCGAGGCAGTCGTGGAAGGACTGGCCGACGGGCTGGGCGCCGCAGAGGGAGTCGGTGACGGTGTGGGTGTGGGAGACACCGAGGGTGCCGGCGACGGTTCAGTCGTGGCCTCAGGGGTCGGCTCTGCGGTGGGCGCGGCTGACGGCTCGGGAGTCGGTTCCGGCTTGGGCTCGGCCGTCGGCTGCGGGATTGGTTCCGTGGTCAGCTCGGCCGTCGGCTGCGGGAGTGGTTCCGTGGGCAGCTCGGAGCCCGGTTTCTCCGATGGCTCAGCACTGGGCCCGGTCGTGGGCTCCGGCGTGGGCTTCGGAGAAGGAGGGTCGATGGCGCCAGGGTCCTGCTTGACGAAGGAGAACAGGCCCGTGGTCGCGCTCACCGTTCCGCTGGTGTAGGTGAGGCTGAAGATCTTCGTGCCGACCTCCCAGCCACTGTCCCCGGTGACCTGACGCACGCCCTTGACGAGATAGTTAGTCGGGATGAACACCTTCTGCTCGCCGTTGGTGGGAGCCGGGCGCTCGAGCTCGGCCTTGATGCCGGGGAGCAGGTAGGGGGTGATGGTCTTGCCCTCGACGACGTTGAGCGTGATGGTGGGGTTCTCCAGGACCTCCCCTGCGGTACCGCACCAGTCCGACAGGATCGAATCGACGCCGTACTCGGCCTCATAGACCGGCACCACGTACTCGGGCGCCGACTGTCCCTCGGGGTAGACCATTCTGGCTGCCGGGTGGCAGGCCGAGCCGTTCTCGGAGTCCTCAACGGCTCTGCCTCCGTTCAGGAGGGGCATGGCGGCCACACCGGCGGTGGCCAGAACAATGCCGAAGGCTGTCAGAACAGCAAGAATCGTGCGCAGGCCAGCCCTGGTGGAAGGGAGGGCGGCAAGCAGCCGCTGAGCGTATTGCATGACGTGGTCTCGTTCATGGGCGGGGGGCAGATGGACTTACTCGTACAGCAAATGGCTGACAACCGAGATGCACGAGGAAAGGACGCACCATGAAGCAGGCGCGACTGCCTTTCGCGAACGATGATAGACGGACGCCTCCCTTCTAAGAATCCGCTATCACCCGAAAACATCGTCCGCGTTGTCGATTCCGGTTTAAGTATACACAGCGGTAACCCGTCAACCGGTCGGGTTGAGACCATTCAGAACCGGGAGCCTTGAGGAAACTCGAGCATTGGTAACGATAAATTGGGGTACGTGATCGCTTTGTAGCCAAGATTTCTTTTGTGTCACGGTTTTATTTGCGCAGCAGATCCGGCCCCTGCAGCGCGCCTCGTACCGACGCGACGGCCACACGCGGGAGCGCGCTCAGGCGCCCCCGTCGCTGACAGCCCCGGCCCCACTCGTGAGCATCGAGTCCCTGCGGCAGGACATGGTGTCCGTTGCAAGGCGTGATCCGCGGAGCCCTCGAAGCATGCCGCGAGACCGACCTCACCTGTGATCCGGCCCGTGGAGTGCGGGGCGCCGCCGATTCTCCCGTAGCCTGAGCACAGGAGCGATCCGTGCCCTGTTGACCCCGTTCGGGTCCTGCCGCACCCGGTGTGCGGCACGAGCATCCCGTGAGTCTGTGCGTGTTAGCCCATGAGTCACCCGGCCAGTCCGGGTGCGGGGCGAGTGTGGTGGGCCAGGTACGGCAAAGAGTGGAGGACAAAAGGTCCTCCCCCACACTCCGCCGCGGTCCCCTCCATCTTCATGGGGACAGATATGGGAAAACTTCATGACTACCTCCTCCAGCAGCACCGCGCCCGGCGCCTCCGACGCTCAGGGCGCCGACAGCAACGGCCCCCTCAGCCTCGATGCGCTCTTCTCCGCCGAGCTCTCCGGCGGCGAGCAGGCCGGCCCGGCCAGGAACGACGAGGACGGTGTCGTCGCCGCGCCGCACCACGGCGACGACACCACCTCCTCCCCCGAGGACTTCGCCACTCCCGCCTCCTCCGACTCCCCCGAGGACCCTGAGGACGTCGACCACGACGACGAGGCGGACGACGTCGACCGAGACCTTCCCGAGGCCGACCCGGAGGACGGGATCGACGACTCCGATGAGGACGACGGCGTCGACATCGATGAGGACGAGGTCGACGGTCACACCCCCTTCATCGACACCGATGCTGATTCCGACACTGCTTCTGACGGCCACCAGCGCGACGCCGAGCACACCGCCTCCCCGCGCAACCGGGACAAGAACGAGATGAAGACCGCCCAGGAGGATGAGGAGATCACCTTCGCCGACCTGGGGCTTCCCGGGGACCTGCTCAAGGCCGTCACCGACATGGGTTTTGTGACCCCCACCGCCATCCAGAAGGAGGCGATCCCGGTTCTGCTGGCCGGCCGTGACGTCGTCGGCGTGGCCCAGACCGGAACCGGCAAGACGGCGGCCTTCGGGCTGCCGCTGCTCGACGCCGTCGACTCCCGAGACAACGTGGTTCAGGCGCTCGTCCTGGCCCCCACCCGCGAGCTCGCGCTCCAGAGCGCCGAGGCCATCACCGATATGGCCGCCCGCTCCCGTGGCCTGGAGGTGGTGGCCGTCTACGGCGGTGCCCCATACGGCCCCCAGATCGGTGCGCTCAAGGGCGGCGCCCAGGTCGTCGTCGGCACTCCCGGCCGCGTCATCGACCTCATTGACAAGGGCGCGCTCCAGCTCGACGACGTGCGCTACTTCGTCCTGGACGAGGCCGACGAGATGCTGCGCATGGGCTTCGCCGAGGACGTGGAGACGATTGCTCAGTCCCTTCCCGCCGATCGGCGCACCGCCCTGTTCTCAGCGACGATGCCTCCGGCCATCCAGGCCGTGGCGCGTCAGCACCTTCACGAGCCTGTTCAGATCGAGGTCTCCAGGCCGGCCTCCACCGTCGCCACCGTCCACCAGACCTACGCGGTGGTCCCCTTCCGTCACAAGATCGGCGCCGTCTCCCGGGTCCTGGCCGTCACCGACGCCGAGGCGGCCATCGTCTTCGTGCGTACCAAGTCCACAGCCGAGGACGTCGCCATCGAGCTGGCGGGCCGGGGCATCCAGGCCGCCGCCATCTCCGGTGACGTGCCCCAGCGCGAGCGCGAGCGCCTGGTGGAGAGGCTGCGCGCCGGCACCCTCGACGTGCTGGTGGCCACCGACGTGGCAGCCCGCGGGCTGGACGTGGACCGCATCGGCCTGGTCGTCAACTTCGACGTGCCCCGCGAGGCCGAGGCCTACGTGCACCGCATCGGCCGTACGGGCCGCGCCGGCCGCCACGGCGAGGCCGTCACCTTCCTGACCCCCAAGGAGAAGGGCAAGCTCCGCCAGATCGAGCGCCTCACCGGAAGCCGTCTGGAGGAGATCACCCTGCCCTCCCCCGCGGACGTCTCCGAGCACCGCGCCCGCAAGCTCCTGTCCAAGGCGGCGGCCCGCCACCAGCGCGGCCGTCTGGACATGTACCTGCCGCTGGTCGCCGGAGCCGCCCAGGAGCTGGACATCGACGTCGAGGAGCTGGCGGCCACGCTGCTGGCCCTGGCCGTGGGTGACGAGGGACCGCGCAGGCGTGAGGAGCGTGGCGGTGAGCGCCCCCAGCGCGCCCGCAGGGAGGAGAACCTCGACTCCGAGGGAACCTTCCTGTCGGCCTCCTTCGAGGGCGGGCGCGAGAAGAACCGTCGTGGCGAGCGGGCAGACCGCGGCGAGGGACGCCGTTCAGTCAACCGTTCAGGGCGCCGAGAGCACGAGGGCCCCGGGACCGTCTACCGCGTGGAGGTGGGCCACCGGGACCGGGTCCTTCCCGGAGCGATCGTGGGGGCCCTGGCCAACGAAGGCGGGATCGAGGGCTCTGACATCGGCAAGATCGACATCCTTCAGTCCTTCTCCCTGGTCACGATCTACGCCGACCTCAGCCCCGAGCAGCTGAGCGTCATGGGGCGGGCGACCTTTGCCGGCCGTGAGCTGCGGATCCGTCCCGACGAGGGGCCGGGGCACGGCTGGTCCGGCCCCAACGGAGCAGAGCGTCGTCCCAAGCGGCGCGACTGGGAGGACCGCAGAGACAACAAGGACCGCGGTGAGCGCGGCGAGCGGTCGGACCGTGGCTTCCGTCCCCGCCGTGATGACGGCGAGCGCGGTTGGAAGGACCGGGACGGGCGCGGCAGGGGCGGCTACGACCGCTCGGAGCGCCGTGACACCCGTCGTTGGGAGGAGCGCCGTGGCGACCGGGACGGCTTCCGCGGTCGGCGAGAGGACCGGGGCGGTCGCGGTTACGACCGTGACGGTTACCAGGATGACCGCCGTGGCTACGGCGAGCGCAACCAGAACCGCTTCGGCGGCCACCGGGGTGGCTTCCGCGGAGGGCGCGGCGACCGCTGAGTACCCTGCTACTCGCTGACACGACGGGCTGGGGCGACAACATGAGTTGTCGCCCCAGCCCGTGCTGCCGACGGTGATCGTCGCGCTGGTGGCCGATCAGGCTCGACGGATCCGGATGGTCCCCATCTGGGCGCGAGCCCGTAGCTCGAGACGTCGTTCAAGCGACTCAGGGTTGCGCTGACGAGGCAGGTCAGTGGACACCCGGCCGAACTCGGAATGGCAGTCGGCCAGAACCGCAGTCCCCTCGGGTACTCCCACCGACACAGTGCCCAGCTGACTGGACAGGTCCAGGAATCCTTCATACGCCTCAAGGACCTTGACGGAGCCGGCCTCCGTGTGAGCCGACACCGTGCCGGTCGTGGAGCGGATGCGCACCGAGCCGGCCTGGGCCCTCACACTTCCATCATGGAGCGTGCCGATGACGATGGAACCGGCGTCGGCGTGCACCTGGGCACTCACGCAGTCACCCAGTCGGATGGACCCTGCCGAGGTACGCACCCGCACCTGCTCCCACCGGTGCTCCGCACTGATCGATCCGGCATCAATACTGGCATCAAGGCGGGTGCGGTCGGGCACCGTCACACGCACACGAGATGTCTCCGGACCCCACGGCCAGATACCAGCGAAACGCTCACGCCCCACGAGCGCGATCTGACGGATGGTCACCATGGCGCCGTCAGCAGTGACATCCAGAAGCGGTTCCAGAGGCTCATCAGCCTCGACAGTGATCGAGCGCCCAGCCCCCGGCGCAGTCACCACGCTCAGGGAGGACAGGTCCAGGATGAGGTTCGGCTGGGCGTCATCGGGAAGGTCGAAGGTCCAGATCGGCATTGGAGTTCTCCTCGGGTTCCGGGTATCTGCGCGCTCCGCCACGACAGGATCGGGCGGCGGACGAGTGGGACAACGGGGATGCGTAGGTCAGTGGCAGACGATGCGGCGGTACGGGTCAGCCGAACCACCCAGTGAGCGTCACCCCCGAGGTCTGCCGCCCTGTCGGGCCAGTGGGCCGGCCGGAGCGATTTCCGGCGCCGTCGAGCTCACTGGCGCCATGAGCGGTCCCGGTGCCAGCGGTCCAGGTACCCGCTGAGCTCCATGAGCCTGACGGCGACTCCTGTCCGGCCAGCGCGCTGCGAGCCGCCTCGACGAGCCAGGCGTTGACCGAGCGCCCCTGGGCGCGGGCTGCGACGTCGATCTGCTGCTTGAGGGACTCGGGCAGGCGCAGTGTGGTGCGAACCTCGTTACCTTCCTGGGCCATGGGTTCCTGAGACACTTGAGAAGTGTTCTGCACCGGCACACCGACGGCTTCTGCGTCCTGGTTCAACGGCGTTGCCTGATTGACCAGGAGATGAGGGGTCGAGCCGTCCATCACAACGGCGACGTGTACGCCGTCGAGCTCACCGTTGAGCTCATCGACGGTATCCGCGAGCATCTGCAGAGTGACGAGTCGTAGAGCCGGATCGAGCGCAGCCGTCAGAGAGTGGGCTACCTCCTGAGTCCGCTCGTCGCCCAGGGACGAGATCTCCACGAGGGTCCGGCGCAAGGTCTCGGTGTAGGCATCCAAACGCATGACACCATGCTGACACCATTAACCACGCCTGTCCAGAGACCGTAATGCCATCATGACATCATTCAGCGCGAGTCAATGGTGTCACCCAGAGGTGATTCGCTCCAGAATCCGCGTGAGCTCGGCCCATCCCTGTGTCTCGGTCCTGAGCGGCTCAACGAGCTCGACGTCGATGACCTCGTCGGTGGCCCGGCGCAAGCTCTCAATGATCCGCCTGCTGTGACGCCTGGCCTGAAGGCGGGCCAGGAACGTTCCCAGCCCCGCCAGGACCAGCCCGATCAGCAGACCTCCGAGCAGGAGGATGGTGGGCCAGGGGACTGTCCCCCAGCGAGGGACGTCGATGCTGATGAGCAGGAGATAGTCCTCCAGGACGTGAATCGCCACGAGCCACAGCCCACCGATGAGTGCCGTCAGTGCGGTCACCCACTGCAGTACGTTGGCGAGCCCCCACCAGGCCGGGCGCTTCCACGCCCCGTAGTCCACCTGGGCCACAGCCAGTTCCAGAGGCTCGGCAAGCCTCTCGGCGCGCTCGTCACTGCGCAGAACAGCCTGGGCGGCCAGGTCACCGGGCAGAGCGGAGCAGGCCGCCACGGCGTAGACGTGAGCACTGCTGCGCAGCCTGCCCGTTGCCGCAGGCCCAGCGGGGGGCAGGGAGCTCAGGTCGATGACGCCGGGGCCCGTGGCGCCGTCGGATTGTTCGGCCTTCGCGGCCTTGGGGGTCGGTGGGCGCCCGGTTCCCAGGTGAAGGGCTCGGAGCGGGTCGCGTCGCAGGTGCGCGATCCATCGCAGCCAGAACCAACCGACTCGGGCATGGGCCCGGTGACGGTCCGATGCTTCGAGCGCCTGTGAGACGATGTCGACTCCGGCGAGGCTCGCAGCCGCCTGCCGGAGCGCATGGAGGCAGTGACGCACCTGCGGTGCCTGTTGAGCGGCCGGGTCCGGCGCACCGGCGAGTGAAGCAGATGGAGCGATGATCCCCATCCGCTGCCCCATGTCACTGGCTGCGCGCCGGGCGTGGGCGACGAGGCTTCGAGCACCGGCCAGCCGGTTCGAGGCGACCGAGGCCACGGCGTGCGCCAGGGTCTCAATGCCCTGTCCGGTGCGGGCACTGACGGGAATCACCGAAACGGCGCCAAGCCCCTCCCTCTCCAGAATCCTTCTGAGGTCGGTGAGCACTGCGTCCCGGCCCTCAGGGTCGAGCCGATCCACCTGGTTGAGGGCGACGACCATGACCTCGGCGTGCGCCGCCATAGGAATGAGGAAATCTCGATGAACGACGCCGTCGGCGTACTTCTCAGGATCGAGGACCCATACCAGGACGTCGACCTTGCCCGCCATGCGCTGGGCGATGGCCCGGTGCGCGGGCTCGTCGGAGTCGATGTCGGGCAGATCGACCAGCACCGTGGTCTCGCCCAAGGCCCAGCCGCCGTCGACGCGCACCCGGTGGCTGATGGCGAGCCAGTCCAGCAGCTCAGTGGCCTCAGCAGCCGTGTCCGGGACGATGGCGAGGGGCTGGGTGGTTGTCGGACGGGTGCGGGCGGTGCGGGACACCTCGGAGCCGGTCAGGGCGTTGGCGAGGCTGGACTTGCCCGACCCGGTTGCTCCGAGAAGGGCCGCCACCGTGGTCTGCGGCGCCAGACGCCGACGGTGGGAGGCCTGGGTGAGGACGTCCCGGGCCCGGGTGAGCTCTTCGCCCAGACCGAGCTGCTCGCCCAGGTCGACGGCCCTGGCCAGGTCCTCAAGAACCAGCGGAAGGTCTGACGTGCCGGGGCGGTCGGTCGTCACCTGACCCTCCTCCCGGCCGTCCGGCGGCCGCGGGCAGCCGGCAGAGCGCGCAACGACGTGGCCGCCTCCTGGCAGGCCTGGAGCTGTTCTCGCAGCGTGTCCGCGCTGGGGGTGGGCAGCGGAAGAGCGTCGGTGAAGCACTTCGCCTGGTTGGCGAACAGAGCCGTGGCACGCTCACTGAGGTCCTCCCGGGCCCGCTTGGTCATGCCGCGCATCGCCTGGTCTCCGAAGACGGCCTCCAGAACGCGCTGGGCCAGGATGGCGGTGCCGCCCGCGATACCCACCTCTCCCCCGGTCAGTCCGCCGGTGTGAGCGAAGACGAGGATCATGAGGACGACTCCGGCGCCGTTGACGCCCAGGGACAGCAGGCGGGCAGTGAGGCGCTTGTCGGAGCCCTCGGCTCGAACGAGTGTGAGCACCTGACGCTGCCAGTCGTGGACGAGGGCCGCGGCGACGACCTCCAGGCCGGTCTGGCTGGGGACCTCCGCCAGGGCCCGGTTCAGCGCCTGCTGGGAGGTGCCGGCCCGCCTCCAGGAGCGTTCCGTGGCCAGACAGGCCCGTTGGGACTCGGCGACCAGGAGCTCGACCAGGGAGGAGCCGATCGCCTGCTCAACGCGCTTGGCCGGGGCCGGACGTCCCCGCAGAAGCGACGTGACGCGGTCACGGACCCGCCCCACCTGCACCTCCAAGGACCGGAACAGGTCCCCGGTGCCCACGAACTCCTGCCAGCGGGCCAGCACCTCACCGTGCAGCATGGAACCGTCCTCGGTGGCCTCGATGACGCGTTCCAGAGCGTCATCGTGCTCGGAGGTGGCTGCTCGACGCAGCTCGGCGTACTCGGCCTCCTGGGAGCCCAGCTCGACGGCGAGCAGCTCGCTCTGCGCCAGGAGGGAGCCAATGGCACCGGTCAGGCTGCGGTGCGCCACGTCCTGGCGAGCGGCCGCGTCGGAGGCCAGCGCCCCCAGCCACTGACGCAGCGGCGACACGCAGGACTCGGGCAGGAATCCGTCGTCGTCCAGAGCGGTCTCGGGAATCGTGAAAACGGGCGCCTCAGCCAGGTTCGCCTCCACGAGCCGGCGCCGCAGGTCAGCCTCCACCTCGATCTGCGCGCCCTGCGGTACGCGGTCCAGGACGATGGCGGCCGTGATGTGCCGCTCTGCCGCGGCCCGCAGGTGCTCCCAGGGGACGGCGTCGGCGTAGCGCGCCGCCGTGGTGACGAAGATCCACAGATCCGCCCCGGCCAGGAGCGTGGCGGCCAGGTCCCGGTTGTCCTCGACCACGGAGTCGACATCGGGCGCGTCCACGATCGCCAGTCCCTCGGGGAGACCGTCGCAGGCCCGCAGCTCGAGCTCTCTGGGCGTGTGGTCGGTGGCCGGGCTCGCCGGAGCGTCGGCGTCCACGCGCATGCGCGACAGGGAGCCCAGGACCCGGTCGGTGTCGAACCAGGCGGCGTCGGTCGGTGCGTGCAGCAGCAGGGGGCGTCGCGTGGTGGGGCGGATCGCGGAGGCCCTGGCCACGTGCCGGCGAACCAGTGAGGACACGAGGGTCGACTTGCCGGCCCCGGTCGAGCCGCCGACCACGGCCAGCAGCGGGGCGTCCAGGCTGGCCAGGCGGGGAAGGATGTAGTCGCCGAGCTGGTCGCGGATGAGCGTGGCCTTGTCCGAGGCGGCAGCGGTTCCTTGAAGGACGTAGGGCATGGACAGGGCCGTCAGGCTGTCCCGGAGGGCGGACAGTGCCCTGGTCGCCTGCTGGACGTGGTGCGTGCTGCTGGACTCGCTCCGGCTGTGGGTCATGAGGCTGGGTCGACCTCACTGCCGTCCTGGCCACCGGCCTGCGAGCAGGCCGCAGCCGGGCTGACGGTGATCCGTGGGGCGGCGTCGGCGGTGGGCGGCTGCCAGGTGGCGGCGTCGGCCTCGACCTGCTCGCCGGAGCGGATGTCCTTGACCGAGTCGGGGGCTCCGTCGGCGCCGGGGAACCACACGAAGGGGATGGATCGTTTGTCCGCGGCCTTGATCTGCTTGCCGAACTTGGCGGCGCTGGGGGCCACGTCGGCGCTGATGCCGCGGGCGCGCAGCGTGTCGGCGATGGCGTCGGAGGCGCAGCGGTGGGCCTCGTCGGTGACGGCCACGAGCACCGCCGTGGGCACGGAGCGGCTGACCTCCACGAGCCCCTCACCGATGACGCGGGCCAGGAGCCGGGACAGGCCGATGGAGATGCCCACACCGGGGAAGGTGCGCTTGCCGTTGGTGGCCAGGGAGTCGTAGCGGCCCCCGGAGCACACTGAACCGAGGTCCTCGTGACCGGCCATGAAGGACTCGTAGACCGTGCCGGTGTAGTAGTCCAGCCCGCGAGCGATCTTGAGGTCGGCGATGACGGCGCCGGGGCGGCGGCGTCCGGTGGCCTCAAGCAGGACGGTCAGCTCGGCCAGGCCCTTGTTGAGGAGCTCGGTGGGCTCGGCGCCGGCCAGCGCCCGCAGGACCTGATCGGAGACGTCCTTGCCATCGGTGCCGGTGATGGTGGCGAGCCTGAGGGCCTGCGCCGCCTGCTGCGCGCTGACGCCGACGCTCTGGGTGAGCTCGGCGGCCACCTTCTCGGGGCCGATCTTGTCGAGCTTGTCGACCACGCGCAGGACCTCGATGAGCCGGTCCGGGTCGATACCGATCGACTGGTAGAAGCCCTGAGCGACCTTGCGGTTGGAGACGTGGATGGTGACCGCGGGAACCGGCAGGGAGCTGAGCGCCTCATGCATGATGAGGGGGACCTCGACGTCGTGGTGGAGCGGCAGAGCACCGTCACCGACGATGTCGATATCGGCCTGGATGAACTCGCGGAAACGCCCTTCCTGGGGCCGCTCCCCGCGCCAGACCTTCTGAATCTGGTAGCGCTTGAACGGGAAGGTCAGCAGCCCGGCATTGTCCACGACGTAGCGGGCGAAGGGGACGGTCAGGTCGAAGTGGAGCCCCAGCTGCTTGCGCGGATCCGTCTCGGACTCGGCGTCGGCGGGATCGGCCTGAAGGCGGCTGAGCAGGTAGACCTCCTTGGAGGTCTCACCCTTCCTCGTCAGCTCGCTCAGCGGCTCGACGGCGCGGGTCTGGATGCCGCTGAAGCCGTGGAGCTCGAAGGTGCGGCGCAGGATGTCGACGAAGTACTGCTCGACGATGTGGCCCGCGGGGAGCCACTCGGGGAAGCCGGACAGTGAGGAGAGAGCTTGTCGTACCTGTGCCATGGTCCGCATTGTGTCATGACGGGCAGTGAGCCTGCGCGTCGCCGTCGGGCCCTGCCGCCATCAGGCCTTGAGGTCTCCCCCACGGATCTTGGCCTCGGCGAGGTAGGGGTTGCCGTGGTGCTCGTGCTCCATGGTGGTCACTGCACCGTGCCCGGGCAGCAGGATGGTGGCCGGGTCGACGGCGTTGGCCAGGAAGCGCAGGGTGGCGAGCATCTGCACCTGGTCCCCGCCGGGCAGATCGGTGCGTCCCACGGATCCCTTGAAGATGACGTCCCCGTCGAGTGCCATGAGGTAGGTGTGCTCCTCGTCAACGGCGGAGGGATCGTCCTCGATGACCTCGGCCTCGTAGAGCAGGGCGTTGTCGGCCAGGCGGGCCTCGAAGAAGAACAGCGCGGAGCCCTCCGAGTGCCCCGGAGCGGGGACCGCGCGCAGCGCGATGCCGGGGACCAGCTCAATGGCCTGGGAGAAGCCGTCTGCCGGGAAGAGACGGATGTCGGCGGGCTGCTTCCACTCGCTGCCTGCCATGTCGGTGAAGCTCATGCCGTTGGCGCTGATACCGGTGGTGATGTCGGGCTCCTCGAGCCGGTAGCGGTCGCGCTCGGGGATGTAGACCGGCACGTCGACGGCGTCGTCACTGGTGAGCAGGCCCTCGGCGTGGGCGGCCTCAATGAGCGCCTGGCTGTCCCACACGTGGTCGGCGTGACCGTGGGTGAGCAGGATGGCGCTCAGGGTGAGCCGATGGGAGCGAAGCAGGGCCATGGCGCCCCGCACGGAGCCGGCTCCGGGGTCGACGACGAGGGCGGGCTCGCCCGGGCCTGCGGCCAGGACGTAGCAGTTGGCTGCGAACACGGGTGCGATGGTGCGCTCCAAGATCATGCCTCCCACCCTACTTGGGTCACCTGGGAGCAGTGTCAATTCGGTAAAAGCGCTGCCCAGGTCCACAGGACCCGACTGACTCACCGAAGGTGAAGCCTCCTCCCCCACCAGTGCCCAATGAGCCAGCGGTCGTGGCTGGCCACGATGAGCGTGCCCGTCCATGTCCTCAGGGCGGCTTCGAGCATCTCGAGGGCGTCCAGGTCCAGGTAGTTCGTGGGCTCGTCGACGACGAGCACCTCGGGCCCAGCAGCAGCGGCCAGGGCCAGCTGGACGCGGCGCTGGTTGCCGTCGGAGAGCTCGCTGATGGGACGGTTCCACAGGCGCGGGTGCAGAGCCCCCCGGCCACGGTCCCCGATCCCCTCGGTCCACACGTCCTCATCCACCCCAGGGTCGCCGAGACGCGGCAGGTGCTGGGGTATCCAGAACACCGAGCCGGATACCGTGAGGCTGCCGACGGAGTCCTCCGTGGGTGCTGACCGCCTACCCATCCAGGTCAGAAGCGTGGACTTCCCGCTCCCATTGGCGCCGGTGACCAGCAGGTGCTCGCCCGTCATGACGTCGACCGTGACCGGTGCAAGGCGCCCGGGTACGGCAGCCGACCGGGCCGATACCGCCATCCCTGTTCGCGGCGCCGGTTCAGTCAGGCCCAGCTGCAGGTCGTAGGAGCGGGGCCTGCGCACCTCGGTACTGGCGAGCGCCTCCAGCCGACGGTCGTCCTGCGTCTGGCGCCGGGTGGAGACGCGCTGGGCGCGGTCGGCGTAGAACTTCCGGGCTATGCGGGCCTCGGTCCGGGGCGCTGCCCCGCTGTGCCCAACGATCTCGGAGTCGCGACGGTGACGCGCGAGCTTGCGCCGCTGCTCCTGCTGCCGCTGGTGAAGACTGTGGTGGGACGACCTGGCGTGCGCCTTCTCCACGAGGTAGTCGCTGTATCGCCCCGCGCACCGGTAGGCACCCATGGGGCCGCTGTCCCCGGAGGCGGTGGCGAGCGCCTGCCACGGCGCTGTGTCGAGGTCGACGACGGCGGTGGCCACCTCGTCAATGAAGGCACGATCGTGAGAGGAGAACAGGACCGGTCCGGGCCATGACGCCATCATCTCGCTCAGGTAGCTACTGCCACCGGCATCCAGGTGGTTGGTGGGCTCGTCGAGCACCAGCGCCTGACCGGCTGAAAGAAGCAGAGCGGCGATCTCCAGCCTCCCCCGTTGGCCCGGCGACAGGGAGGAGACGAGGCGGCCTGTATCCACGCGCCCCAGTCCCAGCCCGGCGAGCGCCTCAGCCCGTCGAGCCGGCAGGTTCCAGGCGTCGAGCGACTCAAGCCGGGTCAGCAACGAGTCGTACTCCTCGGCGAGGGAGCCGGTTTCAGCTCCGGCCTGGGCAATGGCCTCGCTCATGCGCTCGAAACGATCAAGCGCTTCCAGGGTCTCAGCGCAGACGGCGTCGAGGTAGCCCTCGATCGACGTGGCAGTCGACTCCTCCGAGTCGGCCGCCGGCGGGCCATGCTGCTCGGGAATGCTGACAGTCCCGTGGTCAGGCGACAGCTCGCCGGTGGCCAGGCGCAGGAGCGTGGACTTCCCCGATCCGTTGGGGCCGACGACGCAGACGCGTTCGTCATCGGAGACCGTAAGGTTGATGCTCTCCAGCAAGGGGGCGGAGGTGTAGGAGAAGCTGACATGGGAGAAACTGATCGCAGGCATGACTCGTCCTTGGCATGAGGCGGTGGGGGCACAGGGGCGAGTCACGCGAGCATGGTCACATGCTAACAGCGCCAGCCGTCGACGAGGCCTGGGGAACCGACACCGGCCCGCTCGTGAGGGGCATCGGCGCTCAACGAATCAACTGAAATCAGTGGGGCGAAGGATGGTGAATGCTGCCGGCGGGAACGTAGACTTTCGGCACTGCCGTCCTCCGACAGCACCTCACCACCACCCGGCTTGACAGCCGGGCGCGAACGGAACGGAGCGGTCACGCCGCTCCCTCCCCGTCAACCCATGAAGGAGCATCCCGTGACTGAGCGGAACCAGCCCGACAACCGGTCTGACAACCAGCCCGAGGCTGAGCAGACCATCCAGCCGACCGACCTGAACGAGTCGGCAGCGCCCAGCCCGACGGAGCAGGTACCAACGGCCGACGCATCCCCCGCCGATCCCGCGGTTGAGGCCGTTGCGTCAGCGGAGACCAGCACCCCACAGACACAGGCCGACATCGAGTCCTCCAAGGAGCCCGCGCCCGGCGAGCCCGCGGACCAGCGCGTCGAGCAGCCCACAGCGACGTCCTCTGACGAGCCAGCATCCCCCGCCTCCAAGGAGCCCGCCCAGACCGAGCAGCCGACAGAGAAGGTTCAGGCCGCCGAGGCCACCCCGGAGGACGCCACGCCGACCCCGACCGAGGTTCCCGCCCCCGCGGCGGCTTCCACGGCGCCCGCCGAGCCGGCTGTCGACCCGCAGGAGGCCATGGACGCCGCCAAGTGGGGGCGCGTGGACGGTGAGGGCCGGGTCTACGTCCAGGACGACGGCGCCGAGCGCGAGGTCGGCCAGTTCCCCGATGCTCCGATCGCCGAGGCCATGGCCTTCTACGTGCGCCGCTACCTGGACCTCAAGGCGACCATCGACCTGTTCGCAACCCGTCTGCCTCAGCTCAGCGTCCGTGAGATCGACTCGACCCTGTCGTCGATCACCGAGTCCCTGACCGAGCCGGCCGCCGTCGGCGATCTGGAGGGGCTGAGGGCCCGTTTCGCCGCGCTCAAGACCGTGGCCGCCGAGCGGCGCGAGGCCGTCTCCGCCGAGCGCGCGGCCGCCAAGGAGCAGGCCCTCAAGGAGCGCACGGCGATCGTCGAGCGCGCTGAGGCCATTGCCGAGCAGGACCCGGCTCGCACGCAGTGGAAGAACTCCGGTGCCGAGCTGCGTGAGCTGCTCGAGTCCTGGAAGGCTGCGCAGCGGCGTGGGCCGCGCCTGGACCGTCCCACCGAGGACGGGTTGTGGAAGCGCTTCTCCCACGCGCGCACCACCTTCGACCGTCACCGCCGCCAGTTCTTCAGCGAGCTGGACGCCAAGCAGGCGCAGGTGCGGGCCGCCAAGGAGGCGCTCATCAAGCGCGCCGAGGAGATGCAGACCTCCACCGACTGGGCCGGAACCTCCGCGAAGTACCGTGACCTGCTGGCCGAGTGGAAGAAGGCCGGACGCGCCTCCCGCAAGGAGGACGACGCCCTGTGGGCCCGTTTCCGGGCCGCCCAGCAGGTCTTCTACGACGCCCGCCGTGCCAAGGACGAGGCCGTCGACGCCGAGTTCGCCGAGAACCTCAAGGTCAAGGAGGCGCTGGTGGCCAAGGCCGAGGCGCTTCTGCCCATCAAGGACATCAAGGCCGCCAAGAAGGCCCTGCGCCCCATTCAGGACGCCTGGGAGGAGGCCGGGCGGGTCCCGCGCGGCGCCGTGCGTCGCATTGAGGGCCGCATGCGCGCCGTCGAGGACGCGATCCGTGAGGCCGAGAACGCCGAGTGGCGCCGCACCGACCCGGAGACCAAGGCCCGCGCCGAGGGCCTGGCCGGTCAGCTCCAGGACGCGATCGCCGGGCTGGAGAAGGACCTGGCTGCCGCCCAGGCCGCCGGTGACGCCAAGAAGATCGCCGAGGCCGAGGCCGCACTGACGGCTCGCCGGGCCTGGCTCGAGCAGGTGCTGCGCTCGGCCAAGGCCTGAGCCGAGCACATTCCGCTCAGCTCTGAGACTGAAGGAGCACCTGAGGCGGGGTCGACACCACCCACCGGTGTCGATTCCCGCCTCACGTCTCGTCCTGGCGTCCCGGGTCCGGAGCTCCGCTACTCCCAGGTGGCGGTCGCGGGATCCACTCCCTCGGACCTGGCGCAGACGTCGATGACGTCCTTGAGCCAGGCCGCCAGGCCCGGTGCACGCTTGTCGTAGTAGCGGGCATAACGTTCGTCCGCCACATAGCTGCGGGCGATGATGACCTGCTTGGAGGGGGAGACCTCGAACCACCGGTTGAGATCCTTGCGGTGCCACCGCGCCAGGGCATTGGCCTCGGGGCTGCCCGGTTCGACGCCGCTGCGCATCGCCTCGGCAAGCGCGGTCTCCAGAGTGACAGTCTCCTCGTGCGCCTGCTCCCAGTCGGCGCGCGACATCCGGGCCTTGCGCCGGGCCGACTCGGCCCACTCCTCCGTGTCACCCCACCGGGCACGGGCCTCCTCGAGATAAACAGGGTCCCAGTCGGTCCCCCAGATCTCCGCCGTCTCAGCCAGGGAGAGCCTGCCCCCCAGCTGCTGCATCTCCAGGATCGTGTCGATGGCGGTGAGCATCTGCTGCAGGCGGGAGACCTGTCCTTGCAGCAGCTCGCGCTGACGGCGCAGGTGCGTGATCGCGTCAGCACCCGGCTCATCAAGGACCGTCTTGATATCGGTCAGGTTCATGCCGGTCTGCCGGTAGACGAGGACCTGCTGGAGGCGCATGATGTCCGCCTCGCCGTAGAGCCGGTAGCCGGCGGCACTGCGTCGGGATGGATGCACCAGACCGGTCTCGTCCCAGTGGTGCAGCGCCCGGACACTGACGCCCAGAAGCGTTGAGACCTCACCGACCGTCATGGCGATGTCCGCATCTTTGGACACGGCGTCAACCGCGGTCCCGGCTGCCGTGCCACGCCTCCCGACTCCCGCATGACGCTGCTGAGAATCCTTCACCCTGTCTCCTTCCTCAGTACTCGCTCCGGCAGGCAGGTGCCCTCGCGCGTGCCGTCCACCGTGGAGCCTCCCGCCACGTGAGGGTCAACTCCTCGCGGTCACCACGAGGTTATCCACAGGCGGCCGGTTCACTATGGCGCCGGCGGCCGGTTGACGTCCACGATGGCATATGACTCATTTCGTCCCAGTACCCGGCCACGCCGCCGTGGCCCACCTGTCCGCCCGCCCACTCTCCCCCGTCCTGGGCACGCTTCCGCCCCAGGACATGGAGGTACTCAGGTGCGCCGGGCTCGACACCCGGTTGCTGGTCAACATCCTGGGCAACCTGCAACCGGCCGACACTCTGCGCTCGACCGAGGGACGTATGCGGGCCATTGCCGCTGCGCTGCCCTGCCGGGGTGTGCTTCTGGCGAGCACCGCCCTGTGGGTGCACGTCGGCGGGCCCCCGCCCGATTCCCTGGAGGTGAGCCTGCCCGGAGGCCGTCGAAGTCGACTGCCCTACCTGGTGACCAGACGAGGCAGGCTGCCCCACTGCGACACGACCGTGATCGGTGGTATCACCTGCGCCACGATCGCCCGGGCCGCCGTCGACATCGCCCGTCTGGGGCCACCGGTGCAGGCAGTGCAGGCCATCATGGCGGCCCGCGATCACGGAGTGAGCCGAGTCCGTCTCCTGCTCACGCTCAACCACTGCCGCGGGGCTGCCAGCAGAGGCTGCCCGCGGGCGCAGCACATCATCGAGGAGGTCATGGCCGGCGCGTCGTAGCCGGCTCCCAGGATCTGCTCAGCTGGAGCGACGCGCGGCGGACAGGCTTCTGCGCGCCTCGAAGACACCGTCGATGCGCCGCAGGGCCGCCAGCGTGTGGTCCAGGTGCCCGGCCTCGGCCAGCTCGACGACGAACCGCCCGGTGACGACCCGGTCCCGGCTCGTGCCGATGCTGGCGCTGACGAGGTTGACGTGGCTGTCTGCCAGCGCCCTGGTGATGTCGGCGAGCAGGCCCCCGCGGTCCAGGGCCTCGACCTCCACCTGGACCAGGTAGGCGGACTGGGCGTGATCCGCCCAGGAGACGGTGATGAGGCGCTCGGGCTCGCGCTGGAGCTGATCGACGTTCTGGCAGTCGGCCCGGTGCACCGAGACACCCGAGCCCCTGGTGATGAAGCCGACGATGGGATCACCCGGCATGGGGGTGCAGCAGCGCGCCAGCTTGACGTAGACGTCGCCCTCATCCATGCCGGCGACGACGACTCCGGCATCGGCCGTTCGTGGGCGCCGGTGCGTCGTGGCCCGAGTGGGCAGGATCCCCTCCGCGAGGGTCTCCTCGGCGCCGTCCTCCCCACCCATGGTGGCCACCAGGGTGTCGACGACGTGCTGGGCGGACACGTGCCCCTCACCCACCGCGGCGTACAGGCCGTCGATGTCGACCTTGTCGAGGGTCTTGGCCACGTTCATGAGAGTCTCGTGACTCATGAGACGCTGAAGGGGAAGGTTCTGCTTGCGCAGGGTGCGGGCGATGGCGCCCTTGCCCTCCTCAATGGCTTCCTCGCGGCGCTCCTTGGAGAACCACGAACGTATCTTGTTGCGGGCCCGGGTGGAGGCCACGAAGGAGAGCCAGTCACGCGAGGGACCGGCGTTAATGGCCTTGGAGGTGAAGACCTCCACCGTGTCACCGTTCTCCAGTCGCGTGTCCAGGGGCACCAGTCGGCTGTTGACGCGCGCGCCCACGGTGCGGTGGCCGACCTCGGTGTGGACGGCGTAGGCGAAGTCCACCGGGGTGGCTCCCGCGGGCAGGGCCAGGACGTCGCCCCTGGGAGTGAAGACGTAGACCTGGTCCCCGGCCATCTCGTAGCGCAGGGCGTCGAGGAACTCGGTGGGGTCCTGGGTCTCCTTCTGCCAGTCGACGAGCTGGCGCAGCCAGCCCATGTCGCCCTGGTCGGAGTCTCCGGGCCTGCCTCCCAGGGCGCTGGGGCCCGAGGCGTTGGGGTCCTCCTTGTAACGCCAGTGCGCGGCCACGCCGTACTCGGCCATGCGGTGCATCTCGTGGGTGCGGATCTGGATCTCCACCGGTTTGCCCCCCGGTCCCACGACAGTCGTGTGCAGGGACTGGTAGAGGTTGAACTTGGGGACGGCGATGTAGTCCTTGAAGCGCCCGCTCATGGGGGTCCAGCGCGAGTGCAGGGAGCCGAGCACCGCGTAGCAGTCCTGGACGGTGTCGACGATGACCCGCACCGCCACCAGGTCGTAGATGTCGTCGAAGTCCTTGCCCCGCACGATCATCTTCTGGTAGATCGAGTAGTAGTGCTTGGGTCGCCCGGTCACGGCGCCCTTGATCTTGTTGACCCTCAGGTCCTCCTCGATCTGGAGGCGGACCTGGCGCAGGTACTCCTCACGAGCCGGGGCCCGCTCAGCCACCATGTGCTCGATCTCCTCGTACACGCCCGGGTAGAGGGCCTTGAAGGACCGGTCCTCCAGCTCCCACTTGATCGTGTTCATCCCCAGACGGTGGGCCAGGGGCGCATAGATCTCCAGGGTCTCCTTGGCCTTGCGGGCGGCGTTCTCCGCGGAGACGTACTTCCAGGTGCGGGCGTTGTGAAGCCGGTCGCCGAGCTTGATGACCAGAACCCTGATGTCCTTGGACATCGCGATGATCATCTTGCGCACCGTCTCGGCCTGGGCGGCCTCCCCGTACTGGAGCTTGTCGAGCTTGGTGACGCCGTCGACGAGCAGGCTGATCTCGTCGCCGAAGTCGGCACGTAGGCGCTCGAGGGTGTAGTCGGTGTCCTCCACGGTGTCGTGCAGGACGGCTGCCGCCAGGGTCTGGGCCGTCATCCCCAGCTCGGCCAGGATGGTCGCCACTGCCACCGGGTGGGTGATGTAGGGCTCCCCGGACTTGCGTCGCTGGCCGGCGTGAGCCTTCTCCGCCACCTCGTAGGCGCGCACGATGAGGCTCGTGTCGGCCTTGGGGTGGTTGGCGCGCACCGCGCGCAGCAGCGGCTCGATGGCCGCTGGTGTGGAGTGTCCCCGGGAGCCGAACCACGCCAGACGGCTGCGCACACGCGAGCCGGGGACAACACTGTCACCTGACGTGTCCGGGGTGTTCTTCGTCTCCGTCATTGACGCATCATATAGCGGTCAGCTCACGGAGGCGTGCCGGCGCGACACCACGCCCGAATCAGCCGTGGCTGTGGACGGGGCGAGGCGGAGGCGCCACTCGATTCTCGTCGTGCTAGAAGATGACGATCGAGTCGACCTCACGCCCCTGGAGCTGGCGGCGACCGCCGAGATCGGACAGCTCCAGAAGCATGCAGATGGCCTCCACCGAGGCGCCGGCCTGCTCAATGAGGGAGATGGACGCGGCGGCCGTCCCACCGGTGGCCAGAACATCGTCGATGACCAGGACGCGCGCGCCCTTGGTGACGGTCTCGGGCCTCAGCTCCATCCGGGCCGTGCCGTACTCGAGTGCGTAGTCCACGCCGATGACCGGGCCGGGCAGCTTGCCGCCCTTGCGCACCGTGATCATTCCGACCCCGAGCCTCACCGCCAAGGGCGCCGCCAGGATGAAACCGCGCGACTCAAGCCCCGCGATCGCATCGATCCGACCCTGGTAGTGATCGGCCAGCCCCTCGACGAGCTCGGCGAAGGCCCGTCCATCGGTCAGGAGCGGAGTGATGTCCCGGAAGAGGACCCCCGGCTCGGGGAAGTCGGGAATCTCGCGCAGGTGGCTCATGACCAGCCTGGTCAGAGACTCGGGCACCGACTCGGAATAGGCCACGGGAGCGGTCATCTGCGCTTCTTCTTCCTTTTTGGCTGAGCCGCCACGCCGAGGTGGTGGCCGGGAGTGACTGGTGAGGCGGCCGGAGCCGCATCAATCTTAGCCAGTTCCTCGGCGTCGTCACCGGCCTCCTCCCGACGGTGCTGGCGCGCCGCGGCGACCTTGGCGGCATGTTCCTTGATGCGCTTCTCGCGTGAGCGCAGGTCCACCAGGAGGGGGGTGGCCAGGAAGATCGAGGACAGGGTCCCGGCGATCATGCCGATGAACAGCGTCAGAGCGATGTCACGCAGCGTTCCCGCGCCCAGGATGAAGGCGCCGACGAACAGAAGCGAGGCCACCGGAAGCACACCGACCACGGAGGTGTTGATCGATCGGATGAAGGTCTGGTTGACCGCCAGGTTCGCGAGCTCGGCGTAGGTGGATCGGCTCTGGGACTCGAAACCCTCAGTGTTCTCCCGGATCTTGTCGAAGACCACCACCGTGTCGTAGAGGGAGTAACCCAGAATCGTCAGCACACCGATGATCGTGGCCGGGGTGACCTCGAATCCGGACAGGGCGTAGATGCCCACGGTGACGATAATGTCGTGGCACAGGGCGAGCAGGGCCGCAGCCGCCATCTTCCAGGTGCGGAAGTACGCCCAGATGAGCAGTCCGACGAAAATGAAGAACAGCACCAGTCCTCGAATCGCCTTCTTCGTGACGTCGGAGGACCAGGTCGGTCCCACAGTCGTCGCTGAGACGTTGGAGGCGTCGGTCTTGTAGGCGGTGGCGAGCTGACCGGCCAGCGAGTCGAGGCGCTGCTTGCTCAGCTGGTTGGTCTGCACCCGTACCGACGACGACCCCATGGTCGTCACCGAGGAGCTGGCCGCCAGATCGCTCTTGGAGAGGACCTCGTTGGCGGGACGCTCTGAGGGAGAGGACAGTCCCGTGACCGTGATCTCCGAACCGCCCTTGAAGTCGATGCCCGGGGTGAGTCCCACGGTGCCCAGGAGCGTGGCCGAGCCGAGGATGATGACGACGGCGATGAGGTACCAGATCCTCCGTTTGCCGACGAAGGCGATGGACGTCTTGGCCGAGTAGAGCTCGTTACCGAGCGTGGCGAGAGACTTCACTTCGTCTCACCGTCCTTTCCCTTGTCGGCCGCGACATCGACCGCGTCACCCTCCTGCTGCTCAGCCTCATCGTCGGCGGCCTCGCCGTCGGAGTCGTCGGCTGCACGCTCCGGGCTCTCGGCGTTCCTGCGGGCCTCGGCCTTGCGGCGCGCCAGTGACCCGGCCACACGGTCGGCGACGACCTCGCGCCCCTTGCCGTAGGTCGAGGAGGTCGCCCCGAGGTGCTCGGGGTCGAGGCCGGAGAGCCGGTGCCCCTCACCGAAGAAGCGGAAACGGATGATCCACTCCATCAACGGGTGGGTGAAGAAGATGATGATGGCCAGGTCCACGCACGTGGTCACCCCCAAGGTGAAGGCGAACCCCTGAACCCCGCCGACGGCCAGGAAGTACAGGACGATCGCGGCCACGAGGTTGACGGCGTCGGAGATGAGGATCGTGCGTCGGGCGTGCTTCCATCCCTCATCGATCGCGGTCCTCAGGGTCCGTCCCTGACGCACCTCGTCACGGATGCGCTCGAAGTAGATGATGAAGGAGTCAACCGTGATACCGATGGAGATGATGAGTCCGGCCACCCCCGCCAGGGACAGGCGGTAGCCCATGGTCGCGCTCAGTGCCGCGATGACCAGGTAGGTGCCGGCCGCTGCCACCACCAGGGAGGCCACGGCCACCACCGCCAGGCCACGGTACTGCCAGGCCAGGTAGAGGATGATGAGGGCGAAGCCGATGAGCCCGGCGATCAGGCCATTGCGCAGCTGCTCGGTCCCCAACGTGGCGGAGATCTGCTGCTCGGACTGGACCGTGAAGCTCAGCGGCAGTGAGCCGAAGGAGAGCTGGTTGGCCAGCGTGTTGGCCTGGTTCTGGGTGAAGCCACCAGTGATCTGGACCCGACCGTCGGTGATGGGCGAGTGAACGGTCTCGTTGAAGCCGGAGGCCATGATGGTCAGGCCGTCCAGGACGATGGCGAACTGGGCCTTGTCCCCGCTGTTCTGAGCCTGGGAGTTCTTCTGAGCGCCCTGCGCGCCGGCGGCGCGCGCCTGGTCGCGGTAGGCCAGCAGCCGCTTGGACAGCTCGGAGAACTTCTTGGTGCCCTCAGCGTTGAAGGCCAGCGAGACGACCCACTGGTTGGTGGCCTGACCTCGGGAGTCGGTCTCCAGCCCCGAGTTGGCGCTCTTGAGCTCGGTCCCGGTGATCTCGGCCGGGCCGAGGATGTAGGCGCCGTGGTGCTGGGAGCCGGCCTCCTTGGAGCAGGAGATGACGGCGACCTTGGGGTCCTGCGTCTGCCCCGTGAGATTCTTCGGGTCGGAGCAGTCGGTCATGTAGCCGTCGTAGAGGAGCTTCTCGGTGATCCAGGAGTCCGATGAGTTCGTCTTGTCCTGAGCGGGGAGCGGGTCGGAGGAGATGACGCCGTCCTGGTTGACATCCGCCAGCTGCTTGGCGATCGCCTCGGGAGTCCTGGGCTGTGCCGTGGACTGGGCCGTGGGCTGCGCGGTGGGCGACGGGGTCGCGGTCGGCTGCTCGTCCTCGCCTGAGCCCTCCTCAGTGCCCTCCGAGTCCGCTGCCGGCTGAGTCGCCTCGCTGCTGGCGCTCGGGCTGGGCTGAGCCGTCGGCGTCGGGGTCGCCGCACCGGAGGGGTTCTGGCTGGCGATGTTCTTAGCGGCCTGCTGGGCGCTGCCCGGCAGGACACGCAGGACCGGGCGGAAGTACATGACGGCCGAGGTGCGCACCAGCTCCAGAGTGGCCTGGCTGGGCTTTCCGGGCAGCGAGACCACGATGTTCTGACCACCCTGGCGGGAGATCTGCGCCTCGGAGACACCGGAGGCGTCCACGCGCTGGCGGATCACCTCGATGGCCTGCTCGACATCACTGTCACTGATCGCCGAGCCGTCGGAAGTGGTGGGCGTCAGAATGAGCTGGGTACCGCCCTCGAGGTCGAGGGCGAGCCCGGGAGTGAGCGAGGCCTTGTGCCTCATGCTTCCCGCCACGAGAGCGCCGAAACCGATGACGAGGACGAGGATGAACATCAGGAGGCGGCGCCCTGGGCGCTTTCGCTGCTTACTGGACACGTGGTCCCTTCCTGGGGTGGAGTGTGCTCGAGCGCATGGCCCGAAGGCTGAGGTGAGTGTGGGTTGGGATGCTTGGCGGGCACGACCATGAGACGCACCGAATCCAGTGGACTCGGCCAGGCGGGCGGCCAAGCGCAGGCGAGGCCTGCAGGGCGCCACTGGGCGCATTCACACCGGCGTCATGGGAGTACGTCAGCGCGCTATCAGGACTGCGGCTCGGCCGCGTCCTGCGCGGATTCACGGATGTCGTCGTCGGTCTGCTCGACGTCGGCGCCGGACTCCTCGTGGGCGGAGGCGGAGCCGAAGGGCGGCTCCTCGATGGCGGCGATCGCCCGCTTGCTCCACAGGGTCTCGTCGCCCAGCGGCGTGGCCAGGGTGACCACGTCACCGTCGACCTCGACGACCGTCCCGTAGAAGCCGCCGATGGTGCGGACCCAGTTGCCGGGGACCAGGCCCTTCTCAGTACGGCGCTTCTGCTCCTCCTGCATCGCGCGCTGCCTGCGGCTGACGAACCACATCATCAGGAGCATCCCGATGAGCATGATCCAGATGAAATACGACGACATGGAGGCCTCTCCGTTTCGACTAGGCAGTCTCGGCTGATGCAGACCTACGACTGTCACAGGCCGGCGGTGGCGAGTCTATGGCACGTGGGCCAGAGCCTTACCCACCGTTGGCGAGTGGTCGGGCACAACTGGGTACCAACCGATTACAAAATGGTCACATTACCCGGTTGTCGCTCAGGAGAACAATGATCCGTCGGCCGGGGGCTCAAGTCCCAGATGGCTGTAGGCCGCCGGCGTGGCCGCCCGCCCCCGTGGGGTGCGCACTACCAGCCCCTCGCGCACCAGGTAGGGCTCGGCCACGGTCTCCACCGTCTCGGGCTCCTCCCCCACACTGACCGCCAGCGTCGTCAGCCCCACCGGGCCACCGCCGAACCGGGTGCACAGAGCCTCGAGCACCTGGCGGTCCAGACGATCCAGCCCCAGCGCGTCGACCTCGAAGACATCCAGGGCACCACGGGCCGCCGTGAGGTCCAGCCGGCCGGGCCGCCCGTGCACTTCCGCCCAGTCCTGGACACGGCGCAGCAGCCGGTTTGCGATACGAGGTGTGCCGCGGGAGCGTGAGGCCAGCTCCTCGGCGGCGTCCGCCTCCAGGCTCACGCCCAGCAGGCCTGCACTGCGCGTGAGGATCCGGGTGAGCTCGCCCGGCCCGTAGTAGTCGAGGTGCCCAGTGAAGCCGAAGCGGTCACGCAGCGGCGCGGGCAAAAGACCCGCCCTCGTGGTGGCTCCGACGACGGTGAAGGGGGGCAGGGACAGGGGGATGGAGGTGGCGCCGGGCCCCTTTCCCACGACGATGTCAACGCGGAAGTCCTCCATCGCCAGGTAGAGCATCTCCTCGGCGGTCCGTGCCAGGCGGTGGATCTCGTCGATGAACAGCACGTCGCCCTCCTCCAGGGAGGACAGGATGGCCGCGAGGTCTCCGGCGTGCTGGATGGCCGGCCCCGAGGTCAGGCGCAGAGAGCCGTCCACCTCGGCTGCGATGATCATGGCCAGGGTGGTCTTGCCCAGTCCGGGCGGCCCCGACAACAAGACGTGGTCAGCCGTCACCCCGCGGGCCAGGGCCGAACGCAGCACCACCGAGAGCTGGCCTCGCACCACCTCCTGCCCGGTGAAGTCCTCCAGGCGCTTGGGTCGCAGGGCCGCCTCTGCGGCACGCTCGGTGGCATCGGCGCCGCCGCCGACCAGGCGCTGCCCGTCGAGCTCATCGGGCTCAGCCACGGTGCCCGCCCCCCAGCCATCTCAGGGAGGCCCGCAGCAGTGCCGCCATGTCCGGTTCCCGGTCGGCCTCAGCGGCATCAGCCGTCACGGCGGTGACGGCCTGGCGCGCGCTGGCCTCGTTCCAGCCGAGCTGCACCAGGGCGGCGACGACGTCGGCGTGGGGCTCGGGACCGTCGCTGGTCAACGTCTCCGCCCCTCCGGCGGTCTGCGCAGCCGTTTGCGCGACCCCGAGATCGTCCTCGGTCACAGGGCCCAGCTTATCGGCCACGTCCAGGATGACGCGCTGAGCCCCCTTGGGGCCGAGGCCGGGTACCCGTGTGAGGGCGGCGACGTCCTGGGAGGCGATGGCCCGCCTGAGCGCGTTGGGCGTGTGGACGGCCAGCATCGCCAGCGCCAGCTTGGCTCCAACCCCCTTGGCACTCATCAGGGTGCGGAAGCTGTCCCTCTCATCGGTGTCGGCGAAGCCGAACAGCGTCAGCGAGTCCTCACGGACAACCATCTCGGTGTGGACGAGGGTCTCCTCACCGACCCTGAGGCCGGACAGGGTGGTGGGCGTGGCCTGGATGCTCATGCCGACGCCACCGGTCTCGATGACGGCGCCGGTGAGGCCGACACTGAGGACAGTGCCGCGCAGGGAGGCGATCATGGGCGACTTCTCCTGGGTGTTCTCAGCGGGTCGAGTGGTTTCAGGCCGACTCGACGGACGCCGACAGGGCTCGAACAGACGTTCGGATCCTAGCAGCCCGGGGTCTGCAGGGTCCTCAGCGCCGCACCCGGCGCGGGTCGACGGCGCCGGTGCGCCGGGCCGCGGCCTGGGCGGCGGCCCACTGGCGCTGTGCCGGCGTGCGGGCCGAGACACGCACCGCTCCCCCGGCGGAGACCATCTCGGTGGCATCGTCCGTTCCCGTTCCGCCCCCGCGCCAGCCGTGGCAGATCGCCTGGGCCAGGGCGTCGGCGGCGTCGGCCGGCCGGGGCGGGGAGCTCAGACCGAGAATGCGGGTGACCATGGCCTGGACCTGGGACTTGTCCGCTGTTCCCGACCCGGTGACGGCGGCTTTGGCCTCACTAGGGGTGTGCTGGGCGACCTCCAGGCCCGCGCGCGCCGCCGTGGCCATCGCGGTGCCCATGACCTGCGCGACCCCGATGACGGAGCGCAGGTTGTCCTGCGCGAAGACCCGCTCGATGGAGACCACCGATGGGCCCAGGCGGGCGATCCAGTCCTCGATGGCCTCGGTGATGGTCAGCAGCCTCAGCTCGGGGCTCTGAGACGACGGCGTGCGAACCACGCCGACCTCCACCAGACGGACCTGACGGCGAGGGTCGACGTCCACGCATCCCAGACCGCAGCGGGTCAGCCCGGGATCGATTCCCAGGACCCGCTGCTGGGTGACGACGGCGCGGGCCGAACGCGGCCGGGAACCGGCGACGTCCAGAGGGCTCAGTCCTCGTCGCCTGCGAACTCGGCGGCCACCTCCGGGCTGAGGTCCACCGAGGTGTAGACGTTCTGGACATCGTCGGAGTCCTCCAGGGCGTCGATGAGGCGGAAGACCTTCCGGGCTCCTTCGACGTCGACCTCCACCTTGGTGCCGGCGACGAACTGGACCTCGGCGGAGTCGTAGTCCATCCCCGCCGCCGTCAGAGCGGTACGCACGGCGACGATGTCACCGGGCTCGGAGTAGATCTCGAAGGACTCGCCCATGTCCTCGACCTCCTCGGCGCCGGCCTCCAGGACGGCCATGAGGATGGAGTCCTCGTCCACGCCGTCGGCCTTGGCGACCTCGACGACGCCCTTGCGGGTGAAGTTGTAGGCCACCGAGCCCGGGTCGGCCAGGTTCCCGCCGTTGCGGGAGAAGGCCACGCGCACGTCGGAGGCGGCCCGGTTGCGGTTGTCGGTGAGGCACTCGACGAGGAAGGCGACCCCGCCGGGGCCGTAGCCCTCGTACATGATGGTCTGCCAGTCGGCGCCACCGGCCTCCTCGCCGCTGCCGCGCTTGACGGCGCGGGTGATGTTGTCCGCCGGCACGGAGTTCTTCTTGGCCTTCTGGATGGCGTCGAACAGGGTGGGGTTACCGGTGGGGTCACCGCCGCCGGTGCGGGCGGCGACCTCGATGTTCTTGATGAGACGTGCGAAGAGCTTGCCGCGCTTGGCGTCGATGGCGGCCTTCTTGTGCTTGGTGGTGGCCCACTTGGAGTGACCCGACATAAGTGCTCCTTGGGAGTCGATGATGAGGGCGCGGCCGAACGTACTCAGGCCCGGCGCGTCACCATGGAGACGAAGACGTCGTGGACCCGGTGGTCGCCTCCGACCTCCGGGTGGAAGGACGTGGCGAGCAGGGCCCCTTGACGAACCGCGACGATCCTACCGCCGTCGGCCCCACCGACCCCAGCCGCTCGTCCTGCGCGGGTCGTGGCGAGGATCTCGACGCCCGAGCCCACCTCCTCCACCCAGGGGGCACGGATGAAGACGGCGCGCAGCGGTCGGTCCCGCCCCGCGCCCAGCGCCGGGGCGATGAGGTCCTCCTCGTAGGAGTCCACCTGACGGCCGAAGGCGTTGCGGCGCGCAGTCATGTTGATGCCGCCCAGGAAGACCTGACCCTCCTGCGCTCCCTCGACGCGGTCTGCCAGCATGATCATCCCGGCGCACGAGCCGTAGGCGGGCAGGCCCGCGCCGATGAGCTCACGCAGGGGCTCGAGCATGTCGAAGGCGACCAGCAGCGTGCTCATGGTGGTCGACTCCCCGCCAGGGATCACCAGGCCGTCGAGCCGGTCGCCGGGAGCGTCACCCAGATCGGCGGCGCGGCGCACGACGACGGGACGCGCTCCGGCCGCCTCGAGGGCCAAGGAGTGCTCACGCACGTCGCCCTGGAGGGCCAGAACCCCGATCGTGGGACGGGAGTCGGGTGCCACGAGCGCGGGGAAGAGCGCCCGGGGGTGGCGGGCATCCATCGTGTGGGCCGGGTGGCGGGAGTGACTCGGGTCAGTCATCGGGCTCCTTCAGGTGCTGGGGTCTCAGTGACGGGCCGGGTTGTTCGCGAGCTCGGCCAGGACCTCGTGGTCCACCGGATCGGTCAGGTCGAGGCGCCGGCCGTTCCAGCCGGAGGCGAGCTCCTCCACGATCTCGGGCAGGCGCACCGGGTAGATCTCCTGGCCCCGCTGCTGGGCGGACTGCAGCTGCTCGACGTTCCACCACGAGATGGAGTCGACGACGTCACGCTCCAGGCAGGTCCAGCCGTCCTTCCTGATCGGGCGCCGGGTCGGCAGGTGCAGGAGGAAGAAGATCTCGTCCTGGCGGCACGTGACGGAGGCGAAGCGGAAGATCGCCTCCCGGTGGGCAATGGGCCCCTCCAGGTCCGCGGGGGCGACCTCGATCCCGGACTCCTCAACCAGCTCACGCACGGCCCCGGCACGGGGGTCCTCGCCGCTGCGCAGCCCTCCTCCCGGGGTGAAGACCCAGCTGTGAGCCGGGTCCGCGGCGTCGTGCCCCACCAGCAGCAGCACCTCGCCGTCCCGGGTCACGGCCAGAACCCGGGCGGCCGTCCTGAAGGGCAGACCGTCCTCCCCCAGGCTCCACTCGGTGGCGTCGAGGTGCTGGTCCCAGTCCTCGGGGACCAGCACCGGGTGGCGCCCGTCGGCCAGGGGGCCGGTCACCAGCCGCGTTCCGCCAGGCGGTGGGGCTCGGGGATCTCGTCGACATTGATCCCCACCATCGCCTCACCCAGTCCGCGCGAGACCTCGGCGATGACGTCGGGGTCGTCGAACTGCGCAGTGGCGCGCACGATGGCGGCGGCCCGTTTGGCGGGGTCACCGGACTTGAAGATGCCCGAGCCCACGAACACGCCCTCGGCTCCCATCTGCATCATCATGGCGGCGTCGGCCGGAGTGGCGATGCCGCCGGCGGTGAACAGCACGACCGGCAGGTGACCGGTGCGGGCGACCTCGGCGACGAGCTCGTAGGGGGCGGCGAGCTCCTTGGCGGCCACGTAGAGCTCGTCCTCGGGCAGCGAGGTCAGGCGACGAATCTCATCGCGGATCGTGCGCATGTGGGTCACTGCGTTGGAGACGTCCCCGGTTCCGGCCTCACCCTTGGAGCGGATCATGGCCGCACCCTCGGTGATACGGCGCAGCGCCTCACCCAGGTTGGTGGCTCCGCACACGAAGGGAACGGTGAAGGACTGCTTGTCGATGTGGTGGGCGTAGTCGGCCGGGGTGAGGACCTCGGACTCATCGATGTAGTCCACGCCGAGGCTCTGGAGGACCTGGGCCTCCACGAAGTGTCCGATACGGGCCTTGGCCATGACCGGGATGGAGACCGCCTCGATGATGCCGGTGATGAGGTCGGGGTCGCTCATGCGGGCGACGCCGCCCTGGGCTCGAATGTCGGCGGGGACGCGCTCGAGCGCCATGACGGCGACGGCTCCCGCGTCCTGGGCGATACGGGCCTGCTCGGGCGTGACGACGTCCATGATGACACCGCCCTTGAGCATGTCGGCCATGCCGCGCTTAACGGTGAGGGTGCCGGTGCTGGGGGTGGTCTGCTCTGTGCTCAATCGTGGTCCTCTGCCGTGAGCCGTGGCCTCCGCACAGGGGCGGCAGCAACGTCTCTATGAAAATGCTGATGCCCCGCATGCTACCCCGTGCCTCCAGAACAGTGCCCGGTGCGCACGCTGCGAGACCCCAGCCGGGGAAAGACATCCGGCTCCTGCCGTCGTCTACCCGGCTCCCAGGAAGGTTCGGCGCGCCGAGCTGATCCGACTGAGCAGCTCGGTCTCCTTGACGGACAGCTCACCCTGATCAAGGCTGTCCACCGCCTGCTGGCGCAGCTGGGCGAGCTCCGCAGCACCTTTCTGGAACGTGTTCATGGCCGCTATGGCCTGTGGCCCCCTGATGACGGCCCACCGCCTTGCCGCCCGGCGCCCTGCACCGGTGGTGAGCATCTGGACCTCGGCCGGGGAGAACCAGCCGGCGTGGGCGTAATCCTCTATCCCGCGGCGCATCGAGCGACGCTCGCTCCAACGCAGCCACGAGACCAATCCGATGCACAGAGCGTAGAAGGGGAACTGAAGCAGCAGATACACCCCGAAGTTCGCAGCAACGAACCCGTTCCAGGTCGCGTGAAGAAGAATCGCTCCGACCAGGCCCACCAGAGCCATCCAGGCCCATGCGTACTGAGACCGCCGGCGGGAGGAGACGCCGATGGCGACCCCTGTGCAGGCGGTGAACGTCAGGTGAGCGAACGGGGACAGGACCCCTCGCATGACGAAAATGGCCCCCACATGCTCCCACCCCTGAACGAAGTAGAGAATGTTCTCAACGAAGGCGAAGCCTGCGGCAGTGAATGCCGCATACACGACCCCGTCAATCGTCCCATTGATCGTCCGACGCCAGATGAGGAAGACGAACAGGACGCCCAGCCCCTTGGTCAGCTCCTCAACCAGAGGCGCTGAGATCACTGCGGCCGTACTTGGATCCCCCATGGCATCCGTGATGACCTGCGCCACCCAGACGTTGACCACCAAGGAGCACAGGGTGGACACGCTCGTCCCCCACAGGAACGCCACCGCGAGAGTGACGGTCGTGAACAGACCGGGTGGCTTGGGTTCCCAGCGAAGGTACCAGAACACTCCCGCTAGCAGCATCGTGGCCACAAGCACCCCGCTCAACGGGATGAGAGCCAGCAGAGATGACGGGAGCACGACCGGCCCGAAATCGTCACGAAGCCCTGAGAAGAAGTGCAGGGTGTACAGGGAAAAGAGAACGATCGCGATCAGCATGACAATCGCCCCGACCCTCGCCGGAATGCCAGGCGGGACGAGGGCGGCCACCTGCCTCGACTGCTGCCGGCCGCCCTCAGGACCCGAGCTCCGCGAAGGAACCGCTCCCTGACTGTCACGATGAACCTGATAACGCTGCCCTGCTCCGGCAAGGGGACCGGGGTCGGCTGAGGGCTGCGGTAGGGCGCTGGAGCGCCGGTATCCGGGGCGGGGGGCCCAGGGACTGGGGGGCATGCTCATTGATTCACCTCGGTTGCACCTCGGCGTCGCGCTCCGGCTGCGCCTCGGGGGTGGTGTCGTCGTCGGCATCGAAGGTCTGGGGCATGGGCGCGTGCCCGGCCAGGTGGAACATCCGGACGAGTAGCCGCGCCCTGAGCGCCTGGGCCTCACTGACATGGGTGTTGTGGAACCTGCGGGCCAGGACCAGGCGGGAGCATGCCCGGTCCAGGCGGTTGAGCGCGGGCACGCTCAACGGGTCTGCGGACAGCTCGTGGCGCGCGGGCTCGGACACCACCGTCCGCAGGACCCGGCTGAGGTCGGACTCGATGAGGGCCCGGCTGCGGGTGGTCGACGCCGGGAGCGCTGCGCCGGAGGAAGCAGCATGAGGGGCGGGGGTGCTCTCGAGAGGCGTGGAGGTGTCCAGACCGTCGTCGACAAGAGGTCCCTCGGCATCCAGTGCCTCGCGCGCGGCCCGGCTGAGCAGCAGTCCGGAGGCCGGATCCAGGGCGGGGACGGTGGCCAGCTCCGCTGCGGCCTCAGCCCGGTGCACGAGCTGGGCCTCGAGCGTGGCCCGGGCTCCCAGCACCTGCCGGTGCAGCCGGTCCACCCGCACCGCCCTGGCGTAGAGGGCCCACCCGGTGGCCACGGCCAGCCCGACCAGCAGCACGACGACGCTCCATATCGGCGCCGTCATCGCACCGGGGGCCGAGGAGGAAAGCACTGGTAGAGCCGTGGTCGCACCGGCGGGGATATCAACGACCTGCGTCATGGCCGTCGTCATGGTTGCTGCCATGGTCGGTTCCTCATCACTCCTGAGATCAGCTGCTAGTCGTCCAGGGCATCGCGCAGCCGGCCCAGCATGGTGCGGGAACCGGGGGCGGGCTCCACCCGGGTGTGGGCGGTGGACAGAGCCATGTCGTAGACGTCGAGGACCTCGTCGGTGACCGCGGACCAGTCGTAGCGGCCGACCACCTGACAGGCCGCCTGGACGCGGGCCTGGGCGGCCGTGGCGTCCTGCAGGGTGTCGATGATGACTCGGGCCAGGTCGCCGCCGTCCTCGTTGTGGAACAGCGCCCCGTAGCGGCCCTCGCCGAGCACGTCGGAGAAGGCTTTGAGGTCGGAGGCGATGACCCGGGTACCGGCAGCCATGGCCTCCACCAGGACGATGCCGAAGGACTCCCCTCCGGTCTGCGGGGCCACGTAGCAGCTGGCCGACGCCAGCATGGCGGCCTTGTCCTCGTCACTGACGCCCCCCAGGAAGACCACGGAGTCACCGAAGCGGGCCAGCTCCTCACGGATCTCCTGGGCCTGCCCTCGCCCTGCGATGAGGAAGCGCGCCCCCGGCACCGACGCCAGCACCGCCGGAATGGCGTCAGCCAGGACTCGCAGTCCCTTGCGGGGCTCGTCCAGGCGCCCCAGGAAGGAGATGGTGGGGGCCTCATCCGTGCCCCGGAACCGGGGGTCGTCCTTGGGCGCGTCGGCGAAGGGCTTCACGTTGACGCCGTTGGGAATGACGACGGCGTCGCCGCCGTGGTACTGGATGAGGGTGCGGCGGGCCTCCTCGGAGACGGCGATGCGGGCCGAGAGCTTCTCCATGAGCGGCACCGTCGCCGGGCTCAGCAGCTCGCGGGCCAGCGAGCGGTCCATGGCGGCGTGGAAGGTGCCCACAACCGGCCCGGTGGCGGCCTGGAGGGCCAGCATCCCGACACTGGGGGTGATGGGCTCGTGGATGTGAAGGATGTCGAAGTCCCCGGCCTCCAACCAGCGTCTGGCGCGCCTGGCCACGAGGGCGCCGAAGTTCAGCCTCGCCACCGAGCCGTTGTAGGGAATGGCGATGGAGTCACCGGCGCTGGTGACCCAGTCCGGCAGGTCGGTGTCCTGGGAGGCCGGCGCGAGGACCTGGACCTCGTGGCCGCGGTGGAAGAGCTCACCGGCCAGGTCCATGACGTGAACCTGGACCCCTCCGTGGGCGTCGAAGGAGTAGGGGCAGACGATACCGATCCTCATGCGTCCTCCTCGTGGGCGACCTGCCGGTCGCGGGCGTGACTGCGAGCCAGGCGCTCCTGATCCAGGTCGGCGTCGAAGACGGGCTGGAGCATGTGCCAGTCCTCGGCGTGCTCGGCGATCAGGGGCTCCAGCTCGGCGACCCAGGCGCGAGTGTGCGCCACCACCTGCTCGCGTCCCTCCAGATGCTGGGGCACCGGAACCCTGCGGGCGGTCAGCACGAGCCCCCAGGGCGATCCGGCTTGACGGCGTCGCTGACCGCTCAGCGGCTCGTAGTGGATCGAGGCGGCGTACAGAGGGCGTCCAAGGCGCTGGGCGATCGCCGCGGGACCGGCCGCCACCCGTGCCGTAGCAGCGCCCAGCGGCGCCGTGATACCGGCCGAGGACAGGTCCCGATCGGCCAGGAGCGCGACGACGTAGTGCCCCTGGCTCGCCGCTTGCAGGAGACGGTCGAAGACCTTCTCCCCGTGGGCCTGGCCGATGATGCGCATGCCCAGTGACTGGCGGAAGGAGACGAACTGCTCGAAGAGGTCCTTAGGCTCCAGGCGCTCGGCGACGGTCAGGACGGTGGCGAGCTCACGGCAGGCCCAGGCTCCGATGAGGTCCCAGTTGCCCATGTGCGGCAGAGCCATGACGACGCTGCCGGCGCGCACGTCCTCATGGAGCTGGGGATCGACGTCGGTGCGCACACGCGCGAGGACCTGCTCCGGCGTGATTCCGGGCAGGGCGAAGGCCTCGTAGAAGTAGCGCATGTAGGAGCGCATTCCTGCTCGTGTGGCCCGGCGCAGAGCACGTGGCGGCGTCCCCGAGGGGAGGACACGCGACAGGTTGCGCTCGAGCTGTCCCACCCCGGTGGCGGAGCGTCGGAGGCGGTGCCAGGCCCACAGCGCGTCGGCGACGGTGTGCGCCAGGCCGTAGCCCACCGGTGCGGGCAGGTGGCGGGTACCGCGCCAGGCCAGGCGGTAGGCGTCGGAGACGGCGGGCAGGCGCATCCTCATGCCGGATCACCCGCCTGGTGGACCTGCTGGGAGACGGTGCGCACACGCTGGATCACGGTGATGAAGGAGGCGATCGCCACGTAGAGCAGACCGATGGTGAGCACCCACTGGGGCGCCCCGAGCCCCACGATGAAGGTGGCGCCGAGCGCGACCAGGAGCCGGTCGGTGCGCTCGGCGATCCCCACGGAGGCGGTGGCGCCGATGGACTCGGCCCGTGCCCGGGCGTAAGGAACCGTGGCCGCCATGACGATGGCGACCAGGGCCGCTGCGACAGTCACGGTGCGCAGCACGCCGGTGGGCATGGACAGGGCCGCCCAGGCCGCCAAGGAGCCCAGGACGGCGCCGTCGGCGAGGCGGTCCATGGTGGAGTCCAGGAAGGCTCCGAAGACCGAGCTCTTCCCGGTGGCTCGGGCCAGTATGCCGTCGAAGGAGTCGGCCACCAGCACCACGAGCAGGACGAGGGGCCCGGCCACGAAGTGACCCTGCGGCAGCAGAGTGACCGCTGCTGTCACGGACAGGGCCGTTCCGGTGACAGTGAGCATGTTGGGGGTCACCCCGAGCCGCCCGAGCACGAGGGCGGGACGGGTGAACAGGGCCTTGGTCAGGCCGCGGCCGTGGTTGCCGAGCATGAGGTCCTTAGGTCTGGGATGGGGCAGTCGGAGAGACGGGCAGTGATGGCATGGGATGGACTGGGACGGGCGGGGACGCCCTCAGCCTGACGGAACGCATCGAGGAGGGCCAGGGGGATCAATCCCCGCTCTGCCCGGTCCGGGCGGCCCAGGCGGCGGCCAGCATGTCCCGCTGCTCACCGAGCAGCTGGGGCACGGGCTTGGTGCGACCGATGATGGGCATGAAGTTCGCGTCCCCCTTCCAGCGCGGCACGACGTGCTGGTGGAGGTGAGCGGCGATCCCCGCACCGGCGACCTCGCCCTGGTTCATCCCCAGGTTGAATCCGTGGGGGCGGCTCACCGAGCGCACCACACTCATGGCCGTGGCGGTCAGCTCACCGATCTCCTGCCGCTCGGCCGCGGTGGCCTCGGTCCAGTCGGAGATGTGCCGATAGGGGCACACCAGCAGGTGACCGGTGTTGTACGGGTACAGGTTCATGATGACGTAGCTGGTCCGACCCCGGTGGACGATGAGGGCCTCCTCGTCACCGCGTTCCGGCCCGGTGCAGAACGGGCACTGTGCGGGGGTGTCGTCCGAGGGCTTGTTCTGCCCCCCGATGTAGACCATGCGGTGCGGGGTCCACAGACGCTGGAAGGCCTGCGGAGCGCCCTCGTGGTAGAAGGGCGCCTCCACCTCGACGTCGTCACCGACTCCGGGGGCGCTGATCGTCTCTCCAGTCGCTTCCTCAGTCACTGTGCAGCTTCTCCCCCGCAGGGTCGTTGATACGGGCGTCGATGACACTGACGATGTGGCTCACGGCCTCCTTGACGGGCACGCCGTTGGTCTGCTGGCCGTCGCGGAACCGGAAGGAGACGGCACCGGCCTCGGCGTCCTCTCCCCCGGCGATGAGGGTGAAGGGGATCTTGTCCTTGGAGGCGTTGCGGATCTTCTTGCCGAAGCGGTCGTCGGAGTGGTCCACCTCGACGCGCACCCCCTGGGCGCGCAGCTGGGCGGCGACGTCGTCGACGTAGGCGTCGAAGGCCTCGGCCACGGGGATGAGGCGGACCTGCACCGGGGAGAGCCAGGCGGGGAAGGCCCCCGCGTAGTGCTCGGTGAGCACCCCGATGAAGCGCTCCACGCTGCCCAGCTTGGCCGAGTGGATCATGATGGGGCGCTGGTGGGTGCCGTCGGCGGCCGTGTACTCCAGGTCGAAGCGCTCGGGCTGGTTGAAGTCGTACTGGATGGTGGACATCTGCCAGGTCCGGCCGATGGCGTCCTTGACCTGCACTGAGACCTTGGGGCCGTAGAAGGCGGCGCCGCCCGGGTCGGGAACGACCTCCAGCCCGGAGGCGTCACAGGCGTCCTGGAGTGCCTGCGTGGCGGCGGCCCAGTCGGAGTCGGAACCGATGAACTTGTCCTTCTTGGCGCCGTCCTCGTCTCGGGTGGACAGCTCGAGGTAGAAGTCGGTCAGCCCGAAGGCCTTGAGGATGGACAGGAAGAAGTCGATCTGGGCGCGGATCTCCTCACCGGCCTGCTCCGGGGTGCAGTAGGTGTGGGAGTCGTCCTGGGTGAAGCCGCGCATGCGGGTGAGCCCGTGGACGACGCCGGACTTCTCGTAGCGGTAGTCGTGGCCCATCTCGAAGAAGCGCAGCGGCAGCTCGCGGTAGGAGCGCCCGCGGGAGCGGAAGATGAGATTGTGCATCGGGCAGTTCATGGCCTTGAGGTAGTACTCCTGGCCTGCCTTGGTGATGTTGCCCTCGGCGTCGCGCTCCTCGTCGGCGAGCATGGGCGGGAACATGGTGTCGGCGTAGTAGGGCAGGTGGCCCGAGGTGTGGAAGAGCCCGCCCTTGGAGATCTCGGGGGTGTGGACGAAGTCGAAGCCGTAGTCCAGGTGACGGTCGACGACGTACTGCTCGATCTGGTGGCGCAGCATGGCGCCCTTGGGGTGGAAGACCACCAGGCCGGGGCCGATCTCCTCGGGGAAGGAGTAGAGGTCGAGCTCGGCGCCGAGCCTGCGGTGGTCGCGCTTGGCGGCCTCGGCCAGACGGGTCTGGTAGACCTTGAGCTCGTCCTTGGTGGCCCAGGCGGTGCCGTAGATGCGCTGGAGGGAGTCGCCGGACTGGTCGCCTTTCCAGTAGGCGGAGGAGGACTTGGTCAGCGCGAAGCCCTGCCCGATGAGGCGGGTCGAGGGCAGGTGCGGGCCGCGGCACAGGTCGGTCCAGGCGACGCTGCCGTCGCGTCGGACGTTGTCGTACATGGTCAGCCCCCCGGCGCCGACCTCGACCGAGGCGCCCTCGGCGCCCGCGCCCTTAGTGGTGATGAGCTCGAGCTTGTAGGGCTGGTCGGCCAGCTCCTCACGGCCCTCGGCCTCGGTGATGTCGCGGCGCACGAAGCGCTGCCCCTCCTTGACGATCCGCTTCATGCGCTTCTCGATCTCGCGCAGCATCTCGGGGGTGACGGCGTCGATGGCTCCGAAGTCGTAGTAGAAGCCGTCCGTGATGAAGGGGCCGATACCGAGGTTGACGTCCGGGAACATCTCCTGGACGGCCTGGGCCATGACGTGGGTGGCGCTGTGGCGCAGGATGTTGAGTCCGTCCTCACTGGACAGGGCGATCGGCTCGACGACGGCACCGGCCGGGACCTGGCGCTCCAGGTCCCAGGGCTCGCCGTTGACGCGCATGGCGACGACGCCGTCCTTCTTGACGGCGTCCTGCAGGAGGAGCGCCCCCGTGCTGCCCGCCTCAATGGTGCAGGGCGCACCGTCGAGGGTGATCTCAATCATGGGCTGGTCTGACACGGGCTCGTCTCCTCCACTGAATCGGTGCGGGGCGCTGTACTGGTGCACCCCGGCTCGGCCGCGAGTCTACGTCGTGGTCGGGCGGGCTCAGTCCTCCCGTGAGCCACGCCGCGCGCGCAGTGCGTCACGCAGACGCTTGGCGGTGGACATCCCGGAGTAGATGACGCGGGAGACCGGGACGTCCCAGGCCCCGTCCACCTCGGTGACGTGCTGGGCGTAGCGCTTCTTGTACTGGCCCACCGTGTAGAGCGAGGGGACGCGGGTGGAGCCGGCGCCCATGAGATCGAGGCCTCGGTAGCCCTCCTGGGCCAGGGTGCAGGCGGCCCACCAGTCCAGGGCCTCGGCCCCACGGAAGGTGCGCGACTCGTTGGAGGAGGCGCCGTAGTAGGCCACGGCGTCCTTGCCTGAGGTGAGGATGAGGTCCCAGGCGTGGGGCACGCCGTCCTTGCGCAGGACGAACAGGCGGGCGTTGCCCTCCCCCAGGGACGTCAGCATGGTCCAGTAGACCTCGGCGTCGTGGGGCTTGAAGCCGTCGCGCTCGGCGGTCTCGCGCAGGACCTCGTAGACCCGGTCGAACTCCTCGCGGCTCAGGCCGGTCTCGTCGCTGATGGTGCAGCCGGCCTCCCGGGCCACGCGCTCGGCGCGCTTGACCGCGCGGCGCCCGTCCTTGGGCATGACCGCGGCCATCTTCTCCGGTGTCTTGGGCACCAGGTCGATGACGTAGGTGCGGTCGTAGGTGATGGTGGACAGCAGCTCGCGCAGGTCGGTGTCGCGGTAGCGGGCGTGCATGCGGATGAAGCGCACCGAGCGGCTGCGCTCCTTGACCACGGAACGCAGCAGGCGGCGCAGGTGGGCCTCGCGCTCGGGCGACTGCTCCTTGAGCCAGACCGGGCCGTGCTTGGCCCACAGGAAGGTCTGACCGCCCATCTCGTAGCGGTACAGGGCGATGGCGGCCACGGGCTTGCCCTCGTCCTCATAGAGGTAGCGGCCCCACAGGGGGCGGCCCATGGCCTCCTCGAAGCGCTCCCAGGCCTCGGTCTGCTCAACCGGGAAGGGGCTGTTGCCCACGGCCAGGCGCATCTCGCGCCCGTCGACCCGCCGCAGGGTCTCGGAGCGGTCCGGAGTGGAGTGCACCGGCTCGGGGTGCGTGGGCCGAGGCGCCTTGGGCTTGTCAGCCTTGGAGGCCTTGGTGGCCTTGGCAGGCTTGTCGGCCGTGTCGACCTTCTGCTCGGGCTGCTCGGGCTCTCCGGCCTGGTGCCCCTTCTCCTTGGGTTGAGTCGTCTGAGCCTTCTCGGGGGTCGGTGCGCCGACCTCGACCTTGGCGTCAGTCGCCGAGTCAGTCGCGGAATCAGTCGTGGTGTCGGGAGTGGTGCTGTCGGGCATGTTCTCGTTCTCGGGCATTCAGCGGGACCTGTCGACTCGTTGCGGATAGTTGCGGGCGAACTTGCGGTAGTGGTTGAGGCGCTGGAGCTCGATCGTCACGCGACGGCGAAGCGAGCGCTCGGCCGGGTCGCGCAGCGGGTCGACGCCCCGTCCCAGGCCCTTGGCCTTGCGGCGCAGCGCCTCATCGGACACGTAGCGTGCGATGACGCCGTCGGGGACCAGGGAGTAGAGGACCTGCCGGGTGACCTCGATGGGCTCGTCGCGCTGGTCCAGGACCAGGTCCTTGAGCATGACGGCCATGGGGTTGGCGCCGGCGGCGGTCAGGTAGAAGGAGTTGCGGCCGATGCGGGGGTTGACCTCGAAGAAGAACTCTCGCCCGTCGCGGGGGTCGACCTTGATGTCGAGGTTGGCGAAGCCCCGGTAGCCGGCGTGACGCAGCAGGCGGCCGGTGGCCTCCCACAGGTCGGGGAAGGCCTCGGTGATCATGGCCACCGGGTTGCCGATCATGGTGGGCGCGTGGTCCTGCAGCAGGACGCGCGCCGAGCCGATGAGGCGCAGCTGGCCGGTGGAGTCCATGTAGGCGGTCACCGAGCGCATGGCGGTGTCGTCACCGGGGATGCACTCCTGAACCAGGAAGGTGGAGCGGTAGCCTGCCTCCTTCAGGCTCCTCCACATGCCGGCCAGCTCGGCGGCGTCGTCGATGAACCAGATCTTGCGCTTGCCGGGGAAGGAGATGCGGTCGTAGTCGGCGCCGATGGCCGCCTTGGCCACGAGCGGGAACTCCATGCCGAGCTCGCTGGCGCTGGTCGGCGGCTCGCAGTCGGGGTCGGCCAGGTCGACGACGACCTCCCGGGGCGTGAGTACCCCCACCTCGGCGCACAGACGGGAGAAGGAGGCCTTGTCGCTGACGGCGTCGAGCACGTCGATGTCCGGGAAGGGCAGGACGTAGGTGGGTTCGAGCTCGCTGCGGTGGGCGGAGATCATGGCGGCCGCGGCGTCGGTGTTGGCCATGAGCACGGCGCTGCGGGGCCCTCTGCCCCGGGTCAGCCTCCGCAGCAGCGCGATGGTCCGCTCCGGCGGGGCCCCGGCCTCCTGGTGGACCACGGTGATGTAGACCGACTCGGAGATCGCGACGATCGGATCCGAGGCCACGACCGTCACCGAAGTGCCGGTGACCTCGTGAAGCTGCCGTGCCAGGGCGTAGGCGCCGATATCGCCGCCGAGGACCACGGGCAGCAGGTGCCTGAAGCGTTGCGTCATAACCATCCGTTTCTTGCCGCAGGGACCAACTCCTCCCCAGATGGTAGAGCACGCCGGGACGCCCCGTTCCCGGCCGCTCCAGGAACGTCACGATCCGGACACGGGACCTCCCCCGAACCCCACCGCCCCACACCCGTAATCCAGCAGGATTCCAGGCGATTGTCCGCAACTCGACGACGGTGTCGCGGTCTGTCGGTGACACATGCCACCCGGCCGGCAACCACCGCCCCGCGGAACGACGGGAGCCCGGAGCACTGGGCTCCGGGCTCGATTCAATCGTCGGACTCTGGTGGGCGATACTGGGATCGAACCAGTGACCTCTTCCGTGTCAGGGAAGCGCGCTCCCGCTGCGCCAATCGCCCGAGCGGATGACGGGACTCGAACCCGCGACCCTCACCTTGGCAAGGTGATGCTCTACCAACTGAGCCACATCCGCGTGACACCCTTGTGGGGTGCGGGAAGAAAGTTAGCAGAGGTGTCCCTCGGAGGCAAAACGTACCCGAGCCCGTGTCCTCATGAGGTGTCTCACGTCCCGCCGACCCGCCTCGATCACCGGGCAGCGCCCGGGGACTTCTCAGGAGACGCTCCGACGTGACATGTCTTTCTCCTACTCTCCTGCCTTCGCACCTCAGTCGTGGCAGGGTAGTCCCCATGACCACGCCGACGACACCAACGCCTCAGGCCGCACAGGAACCTCAGGAAGTCCCCCAGCGCCAGATCTGGCCGGGCTACCCCTACCCACTCGGGGCGACCTACGACGGCTCGGGAACGAACTTCGCCCTCTACTCCTCGGCCGCCAGCGGTGTCGACCTGTGCCTGTTCGACGGCGAGGGCCGTGAGGAGCGGGTGGCGCTCAAGGAGGTCGACGGCGACGTCTGGCACGCCTACCTGCCCGGGATCTCGCCGGGCCAGAAGTACGGCTACCGGGTGGCGGGCCCTTACGACCCGGCCTCCGGTCACCGCTGCGACCCCTCCAAGCTGCTGCTGGACCCCTACGCCAAGGCGATCTCCGGCGAGGTGACCCCGTCCCAGACGCTGTACTCCTACTCCTTCGACAACCCGGAGGTGCGCAACGAGGAGGACTCGGCGGGCCACACGATGCGCTCGGTGGTCATCAACCCCTACTTCGACTGGGGCCACGACCGCCCCCCGGGCCACGAGTACCACGAGACGATCATCTACGAGGCCCACGTCAAGGGCATGACCCAGCTGCACCCGCTGGTTCCCGAGAGCCTGCGGGGCACCTACGCCGGTCTGGCCCAGCCCGCCGTTATCGACCACCTCAAGAACCTGGGTGTCACGGCCATCGAGCTCATGCCGGTCCACCAGTTCGTCAACGACACCCATCTGCAGGAGAAGGGTCTGTCGAACTACTGGGGCTACAACACGATCGGGTTCTTCGCCCCGCACAACACCTACGCCGCCTACGGCACCGAGGGCGAGCAGGTCCAGGAGTTCAAGTCCATGGTCAAGGCCTTCCACGAGGCCGGCATCGAGGTCATCCTGGACGTGGTCTACAACCACACGGCCGAGGGCAACCACCTGGGCCCCACCCTGTCCTTCCGCGGCATCGACAACAGCTCCTACTACCGGCTCGTCGACGGCTCGGCCAGCCACTACTTCGACACCACCGGCACCGGCAACTCGCTGCTCATGCGCTCGCCGGCGGTCCTCCAGCTCATCATGGACTCGCTGCGCTACTGGGTCACCGAGATGCACGTCGACGGGTTCCGCTTCGACCTGGCCTCCACCCTGGCCCGCCAGTTCCATGAGGTGGACAAGCTCAGCGCCTTCTTCGACATCATCCACCAGGATCCGGTGCTCTCCCAGGTCAAGCTCATCGCCGAGCCGTGGGACGTGGGCGACGGCGGCTACAACGTGGGCGGCTTCCCGGCCCTGTGGAGCGAGTGGAACGGGCAGTACCGCGACACCGTGCGCGACTTCTGGCGTGGGGAGCCCTCCACCCTGGGTGAGTTCGCCTCCCGCATCACCGGCTCCTCCGACCTCTACCAGCACGCCGGACGCACCCCTGTGGCCAGCATCAACTTCGTCACCGCCCATGACGGCTTCACGATGCGTGACCTGGTCTCCTACAACGAGAAGCACAATGAGGCCAACCTCGAGGGCAACGCCGACGGTAGCAACAACAACCGGTCCTGGAACTGCGGCGCCGAGGGGCCCACCGACGATCCGACGATCATCGAGCTGCGTCAGCGCCAGATCCGCAACTTCCTGGCCACTGTCCTGTTCAGTCAGGGCGTGCCCATGATCTGCCACGGCGATGAGCTGGGGCGCACCCAGGGGGGCAACAACAACGCCTACTGCCAGGACAACGAGATCTGCTGGGTCAACTGGGACCTCAGTGAGCAGGACAAAGACCTGCTGGAGTTCACCCGCACCATGATGTGGCTGCGTCGCGACCACCCGGTGCTGCGGCGTCGGCGCTTCTTCACCGGGGACGCCGGCCACGGCGGGGAGAGCGAGCTCGGCGAGATCGAGTGGCTCACTCCGGCCGGTGAGTCCATGACCGAACAGGACTGGACCACCTGGTACGCCCGGGCCATGATGGTCTTCCTCAACGGGGAGGCGATCGCCGAGCCCGATGAGCGGGGTCAGAGGATCGTGGACGACTCCTTCCTCGTGCTCATCAACGCCTCCAACGAGGACATCACCTTCACCCTCCCCGGCGAGGGCTACGCCCCCACCTGGAAGGTCGCGCTGGACACGGCTCCCGCGGTGGACGGGGACTCCGACCCGGTTCTCGCCGCTGACGACACCGTCGTGGTCGAGGCCCGCTCCATGCTCTTCCTCATCGACGCCCCCGACTCCGACGCCACCACGGAGCGGCACCCGAGGTAGGGGCTCTCCGCGGCCCTGCGGCGCGCAAGCGGACACATCATCCATCAGCAGCACCACCCGACGCAGACCAGACGAGCTTCAGGAAGTGACATGACCGACGCAGTGGACGCAGCAGTGGAGAGGGCCGGTTCAGCGGATTCTGCGGAGACACCCGCCTACGCGCCCTGGTCGGGGCACGTGCCGGCTCCGGAGCACCGCACGCCGGTGACCACCTACCGCCTCCAGCTCGGTGAGGACCTCACCTTCGCCGACGCCAAGGCCCTGGTCCCCTACCTGGCCGACCTGGGAGTCACCGACCTCTACCTCTCCCCGATCCTCACCGCCGCGCCGGGCTCCACCCACGGCTATGACGTCGTCGATCACCGCAGGGTCTCGGCCGTCATGGGCGGAAGGGAGCAGCTCGAGGCCCTGGCCGCCGAGGCCGACGCCCACGGGATGGGCGTCGTGGTGGACATCGTTCCCAACCACATGGCCGTGCCCACCCCCGGCTGGCACAACCTGCCCCTGTGGTCGGTGCTGCGCGAGGGGCCGGACTCCCCCTACGCCGACTGGTTCGACCTCTCCCTGGACGAGCCCATCCTCATGCCGGTCCTGGGCAAGCGCATCGGCGCCGTCCTGGCCGACGATGAGCTCACCCTGGAGCAGATGGTGGTTCCGGGTCAGGAGGACCTGGGCGAGCAGTGGGTCCTGCGCTACTACGACCACGCCTTCCCCGTCGCCCAGGGCACCGAGTCGCTGCCGATGCACGTCCTCGTCGAGCGCCAGCACTACCGCCTGGCCTACTGGAAGGTCGGCGACGAGGAGATCAACTATCGGCGATTCTTCGACGTCGGCACCCTGGCCGCGATCCGGGTCGAGGAGCCCGACGTCTTCGCCGGAAGCCACGGCCTCATCCTCAAGCTCATGAGAGACGGGGTCATCAGCGCCCTACGAGTCGACCATCCCGACGGCCTGGCCAACCCCGGTGGCTACCTCACCCAGCTGGCCGAGGCCACTGGCGGGGCGTGGATCGCCGCGGAGAAGATCCTGGCGCCCGGCGAGTCCCTGCCCACCTCCTGGCCGGTGGCCGGGACTACCGGCTACGACGCCGCCTGGCGGATCGACCAGCTCCAGGTGGACCCTGCCGGCGCGGCCCGCCTGGGCGCCCTCATGCAGGAGCTCACCGGGGACGCGCCGGTGGACTACCACCGCATCGTCGAGGAGGCCAAGCGCGAGGTCATCGCCGGCTCACTGGCCTCGGAGGTCGACCGTCTGGCCCGTATCCTGGACTCCCTGACCTCACAGGACGTGCGACTGCGCGACCACACCCTGCGTGACCTGCGGGCCTGCGTCGTCGAGCTGCTCGTGGCCGCTGACCAGTACCGGGTCTATGTCGTTCCCGGCACGCCCCCCGGCCCGGAGACGGCCGCCGTCCTCCAGGCCGACGCCGAACGGGCCCGCCAGCGCCTCGAACCGGACCAGGGAGAGACCCTCGACCTCGTGGTCGCCATCCTCCTGGGTGAGCCCGTCGGCTCCGAGGGCCTGTCGGAGTCCCCCGAGCGTGCCGAGGCCGTCATCCGCTTCCAGCAGGTGTGCGGGGCCGTCACCGCCAAGGGCGTGGAGGACACGGCCTTCTACCGTTGGACCCACCTGACCAGTCTCACCGAGGTCGGCGGCAACCCGGCCGGCTTCGCGCTGAGTGCCGACGAGGCCCACGCCTGGGCCGACCGGGTCCAGAACACCTGGCCCGACACGATGGTCACCTCCACCACCCACGACACCAAGCGCGGTGAGGACGTGCGCGCCCGCCTGGACGTGCTGGCCTCCTACGCCGAGGAGTGGAGCGACCTCATCCACCGGCTGCGCGCCATGACCGCGCAGGCCCGCCCCCTGGACCTCGACGGACGCAGCGAGAACCTGCTGTGGCAGACCCTGTGGGGAACCTGGGCGCCCGACAGCGACGACCCCATGACCCCCGAGCGGCTGAGCGCCTACCTCATCAAGGCCTCCCGGGAGCAGAAGATCTGGACCACCTGGACCGCCCCGGACCTGGCTCGGGAGCAGGCCCTGACCGACTACGCCACCCATCTGCTCACCAGCGAGGAGGTCTGCGACGAGCTCGAGGCCTTCGCGACCCTGACGGCCAGGTCCGTGCGCACCGCGATCCTCGCCGGCAAGGCTCTGGCCCTGACCTGGATGGGCGTGAGCGACATCTATCAGGGCAGCGAGACCACCCGCACCTCACTGGTGGACCCCGACAACCGCCGCACGGTCGACTACACCGGGCCCTCGGGCCTCATCAGCGCTCTGGAGCGCCTCGACTCCGGAGCCGCACCGCGCAGCCTCGATGAGGACAAGCTCTTCCTCACCTCGCGCCTGGCGCGCCTGCGCGCCTGCCGCCCCCACACCTTCGTCGGTCCCCGCTCGGGCTACCGCACGATACCGGTGACCACCTCCTTCGCCTTCGCCTACACCCGTCTGCTCGACGAGGTCCCCGACGTCGTCGTCATCGCCAGGCGCCTGTCCCGGCGGCTCGAGCAGCTGGGCGGATGGCGCGAGGAGAGCATCGTGCTGCCGGAGGGGACCTGGGAGCACGTCCTGCGCAGCGGCAGCGTGGAGGGAGGCAGCCGGCCTCTGGCCGAGGTGGTCGGGGACGATCCCGTCGTCGTCCTGGCCAGGGTCGTCTCCCCCGACTCCGAGACCGACTCCGCCCACAGCACCGAGGGGACCGCCCGATGAGCCCGGCGGCCCCCCGGACCTGGAGCTCCCCGGCCCTGCCCGTGGGCCCCCGCGTGCCCGTGTGGGCCCCCGCGGCGAAAAGGGTCGAGCTGCACCTGCCCGGCGATGAGAGGCTGGATGACCGGCTGGTCGACATGGTCCCGGCCCCGGACGGCTGGTGGACCGCTCCCTTCGACCTGGAGCCGGGCACCGACTACGCCTTCCGCGTCGACGGCTCCCCCGACCGCCCAGACCCCCGCAGCGCCCTCCAGCCCCACGGCGTCCACGGCCCCTCACGAACCGTGGACCCGACCGCCTGGCGCTGGACCGACCAGGACTGGACGGGTAAGGACCTGCTCGGCTCGGTCATCTACGAGCTTCACGTGGGCACCTTCACCCCCGAGGGCACCCTGGACGGCGCCATCTCCCGGCTGAGCCACCTCGCTGAGCTGGGCGTCGACATCGTTGAGCTCATGCCGCTGGCCGCCTTCCCCGGCAGAGCCGGCTGGGGCTACGACGGAGTGGGCCTGTGGGCCGTCCACGAGGCCTACGGGGGCCCCGAGGCCCTCATGCGCTTCGTCGACGCCGCCCACCGCGCAGGCATCGGCGTGTGCCTCGACGTCGTCTACAACCACCTGGGCCCATCGGGCAACTACCTCAGCGTCTTCGGGCCCTACTTCACCCCCGCCCATCACACGCCCTGGGGCGAGGCAGTCAACTACGACCACGACGGCAGCCATCAGGTACGCGCCTTCGTCATCGACTCGGCCCTGCGCTGGCTGCGCGACTTCCACATCGATGCCCTGCGCCTGGACGCCATCCACGAGATCAAGGACGACGCCGAGGCCGCCGACCCGCCGCAGGCGCACGTCCTGGCCGAGCTCTCCGACGCCGTGGCCTCCCTGTCCGCCGAGCTGGACCGCCCCCTGAGCCTCGTGGCCGAGGCCGACCTCAACGACGTCGGGGTCATCACCCCCACCGACCAGGAGCCCCCCGCCACGGCACCCAGCCTGGGTATGACCGCCCAATGGGCCGACGACGTCCACCACGCCCTGCACGCACGGCTCACCGGGGAGGATCAGGGCTACTACGGAGACTTCGCCGAGCCCGGTGCGTGGACCAAGGCCTACGGCGGCGCCTTCCTTCACAACGGCACCTGGTCCACCTTCCGGGACCGGGTCTGGGGCGCCCCCGTGCCCGAGGACACCGACCCCAGACGCTTCGTCGTCTTCGGCTCCGACCACGACCAGGTCGGCAACCGGGCCGTCGGGGACCGGCCCTCGGCCGGCCTCGATGATGCCGCCCTGGCCGCCACTGCAGCCCTGGTGCTCCTGTCCCCCTACACGCCCATGCTCTTCATGGGCGAGGAGTGGGGAACCCGCACTCCCTTCCAGTTCTTCACCGACCACGAGGAAGAGGACCTGGCCCGCAGCGTCAGCGAGGGGCGCATACGGGAGTTCGCCGGCTTCGGCTGGGACGCCGACGAGATCCCCGACCCCCAGGACTCCGGAACTATCGAGGCCTCGCGCCTGGACTGGTCGGAGCTGGAGGAGACCGAGCACGCCCGCATGCTGTCCTGGTACCGGTCACTGACCGCCCTGCGTCGCGAGCTGGGATGGTCCCAGCGCACCGCGTGGCCGCAGGTCGATGAGATCGACGACGTCGTCACCGTGACCTACGAGGACATCGTCGTCGTCACCAACGTCTCGGGCCGGCAAAGGCCCACTCCCGAACTGAGCGAGGTGATCCTGTCCTGGGACCCGGTCGGCTCCGACCCGTCCTGTCTGTCTGCTGGGCAGACGCTCGTCGCCCGACGCTGACGGGCCCCACCAGGTGGTATCCCGGCCGACCGGATGTCACCGCACCGGAGGCGACCATTGCACATCCGCTCAGAAAGGCAGGCACCTTGTTGACACAATGCACCCCTCTGTGCGGCGTGGCTTCATGGGCCCGCTGCGGTGGCGCACTAGCGTGGCATCCGTGACTGTCAACGGTAGGCCGCGTCAGAACGAGGCAGGTGGCATCCCCGAACGATTCGAGGAAGCGCTCCTGTCCCTTCGTGACGCGCCCCGCCCCCGAGGGCTCCTCATGGAGGAGGTGCCCGCCCCCAAGAAGCTGGCCCCCTACTCCGCCGCCCTGAGCGCCGAGACCATTGAGACAGTCGGCACCACCCCCGTGGCCACCGGACGCTTCGTCGTCCTCCACGCCCCCGACGGCCAGGAGGCCTGGAACGGAGACTTCCGCATCGTGGTCCAGGTGCGCGCCCGCATCGACGACGAGATCGGCATGGACCCCGTCTTCGAGTCCGCGGCCTGGAGCTGGCTCACCGACGGCCTGGAGGACTCCCGCGCCGGGTACCACGCGCTGGTCGGAACCGTCACCAGGGTCCTGTCCGAGACCTTCGGCGGACTCACCCTCACCGACTCCTGCGCACACGCCGAAATCCGGGCGTCCTGGTCCCCCACGACCCCTCAGCTCGGCCCCCACCTCACCGCCTGGCACGAGCTGCTGCTGGTCGCCTCCGGCCATGAACCAGCCGCAGTCCACCCCCTCACCCTCGCCGGAGCCGGAAGGTGACGCCCCGTCGCACCGGCGTGCCCCGCCCAACCGCTTCCTCAGCCGTGCCCCGCCCAGCCGCCCTCCCCGGGACGACGGACCATCCCATCAACCCGCACGACATCGTCGACTACCCCCACCCAAAGGACGGTCTCCCCGAGATCACCGCGACCCCCACCCAGCTGAGCCGAGCCGCTCAGCTCCTCGCGGGCGGCCAGGGCCCCGTCGCCGTTGACGCCGAACGAGCCTCCGGCTTCCGCTACGGGCAGGACGCCTACCTCATCCAGCTGCGCCGAGACGGCGCCGGCACCCTGCTCATCGACCCGGTCACCACCGGCCCCCTGACCGAGCTGGCCACAGCCCTCGACGGACCCGAGTGGATCCTCCACGCCGCCGACCAGGACATCCCCTGCCTGACCGAGCTCGGCCTGAGAGCCGCCTCCCTGTTCGACACCGTGCTGGCAGCCCGCCTCCTGGGCCGCCAGCACGTCGGGCTGGGCGCCGTCATCGCGGAGACCCTGGGACTGCGCCTGGCCAAGGACCACGCGGCAGCGGACTGGTCCACCAGGCCCCTGCCCACCTCCTGGCTCATATACGCCGCCCTCGACGTCGAGCTGCTCATCGACCTGCGCGGCGCCCTGGCCACCGAGCTCGAGGCAGCCGGCAAGGACCAGTGGGCCGCCCAGGAGTTCGAGCACGTGCGCACCAAACCGGCCAGACCGGCCAAGGTCGACCCGTGGCGCAAGACCCCACGAGCAGGAAGCGCCGTGCGCTCCCCCCGCTCACTGGCCATCCTGCGCGAGCTGTGGAACTCGCGCGAGCAGCTGGCCGCGGAGCTCGACCGTACCCCCTCCAAGGTCCTGTCCCACCAGGCACTCGTCGCCGCCGCCGTCGCCCGGCCCCGCTCACGACGCAAGATGAGCGCCCTCAAGGAGTTCTCCTCCCGCCAGGCCCGCCAGAACCAGGAACGCTGGTGGAGAGCCATCGAACACGCCCTGGAGCTGCCCGACGACGAGCTTCCCCCCACCCGGGCGCCACTGGCGCCCGGCGAGCTCCCCCACCCGCGCACGTGGCAGCGCCACCACGCCGCGGCCGCCGAGATGCTCACCAACGTACGCGGGGCCGTCAGGCAGCACGCCGAGGAGATCCGCGTGCCCCAGGAGCTCCTTCTGAGCCCCGAGTGCCAACGTCATCTGGCCTGGGACCTCGGCGAGGAGATCGAGGCCGGACGGACCAGCAGGATCACTGCTCAGGAGATCGGTGAGCGCCTGGCCGCCATGGGGGCCAGGCCCTGGCAGATCGAGCAGGCCGCCCCCGCCCTTGCCACAGCCCTGAGCTGAACGACCACGAAGCGCATACGGCAGTGCGCCGCCCACCGTGAGGTGGACGGCGCACGACGGGAGTCTCGCCACGAGCTCGGCTCGACAGAGCAGTGGCCTCCGCGGGCCTCAGTGAACCTCGAAGCCGTAGGAGCGGAAGATCGCGCGAGTGGACTCCACCAGCTCCGGCTCAGGAGGCCTGGTGTCGCGCAGCTGGTACGTCAGTCCCAGAGCGTCCCACTTGTCGGCGCCCATCTGGTGGAAGGGCAGCACCTCGACACGGCTGACCGAGCCCCAGCGCTCGATTATCCGGGCGACATTGTGGACGTTCTCAGGGTCGTCCGTCAGGTCTGGAACCAGCACGAACCGGGCCCAGATCTCGATCCCCTTGGCCGCCAGACGGTCACCGAAGGTAATGGTCGGGGCCAGGGACCGCCCCGTCACCTTCTTGTAGGTCTCCTCGTCGCCGCTCTTGACGTCGAGCAGGACCAGGTCGATGTCATCGAGCATCTCATCGCTGGCATTGGCCCCCAGGAACCCTGAGGTGTCGATGCAGGTGTGGATACCCATCTTCTTGGCGCCGGCCAGGAGCTTGCCCGCGAAGGCCGGCTGCATGAGGACCTCACCGCCCGACAGCGTGATCCCGCCCTTGGACGCGCGGAACACCCCCCGGTAGCGGCGCATGCGGCGGAGAAGCTCCGATGCCTCCACCGGCTCCCCGTCCTTCATGAGGAAGGTGTCGGGATTGTGGCAGTACTGGCACCGCAGGGGACATCCGTTGAGGAAGACCGTCATCCGGGTACCGGGACCGTCCACCGCGGTCACGAGCTCCCAGGAGTGGATCGAGCCCAGCTCACCATCGCGCATCCGGGCCAGGCGCTCCGAGCGCTGAAGGTCCGTCAGCTCCTCGAGCCCGCCGATACCCGCCCCGCGCAAGCGGGCGGCCGGGGCCAGGAAGTCCTGGTCCCGACCGCCGTCGCGCACGGTCGTCGTGGTCTGCGTCATGACCGCTCGCCGTGCTCCAGGGCTCAGGCCTGGGCGTGGAAGGTGCGGTGGAGAACGTCAAGCTGCTGCTCGCGAGTCAGCTTGACGAAGTTGACGGCGTAGCCGGAGACACGAACAGTGAGGTTCGGGTAGTTCTCCGGGTGCTCCATCGCGTCCTCGAGGGTGTTGCGGTCCAGGACGTTGATGTTGGCGTGGTACAGGCCCTTGACGCCGCCGTTGTCCTGACGCTGCGCCTTCATGGAGGCGAGGCGCTCTTCGTACGTGGCCATGGTGGCCCCTTTCTGAGGTGATGTTACCGATGTGTGAGAAATTGCTGCGGTGCGATCGGCCGGTGAGCGACTCGATCAGATCTCGGCGCAGTCGTCGGGGACGAAGCCGGCGTCGAGAATGCCCACGAGGTTGGCGACGCGCTCGTCGAGAGTGCGGCCCAGTCCCTGCGGGGTGATCGTGTTGGTCAGCGAGATGCCGTCGAGGGCGTCGTTGTAGTCGAGCTTGCCGACGCTGAGCATCGAGGCGACCATGCCGTGGGTGTCCATCCCGTTCTCCGGGTTGGCTCCGGGCGAGAAGGGGGTGCCCTTCCGGTGCCCCGAGGGGAAGGAGCCGGTCGCCTTGCCGTAGACCACGTTGGAGGTGATCGTCAGCACCGACTGCGTCGGGATGGCGTCCCGGTAGAAGGGCTGGGCCTTGATCTTCGACATGATCGTGTGGACCACCGTGGCCGCGATGTCGTCAGCGCGGTCGTCGTCGTTGCCGTAGATCGGGAAGTCGCCCTCGGTGACGTAGTCGATCACCAGGCCGGTCTCGTCGCGAACCGGGGTGACCTTGGCGTACTTGATGGCGCTCAGGGAGTCGGCCACGATCGACAGACCGGCGATGCCGCAGCCCATGGTGCGCACGATCTCGGAGTCGTGCAGCGCCATCTCGATGGACTCGTAGGCATAGCGGTCGTGGCAGTAGTGGATGATGTTGAGGGCCTCGACGTAGGTGGCCACCACCCAGTCGAGCATCTTCTCGTACTTGTCCCAGACCTCGTCGAAGTCGAGGGGGCCGTCGCCCTCGATGCCGGGCAGACCGGTGACGACCTGCTTACCGGTCATCTCGTCGCGGCCGCCGTTGATGGCGTAGAGCAGGGCCTTGGCGGAGTTGACGCGGGCGCCGAAGAACTGCATCTGCTTGCCCACGCGCATCGGGGACACGCAGCAGGCGATCGCGGCGTCGTCGCCCCAGTGCTCACGGATCTGCTCGTCGGCCTCGTACTGGATGGAGGAGGTCGTGATCGAGATGAGGGCGCAGAAGTCCTTGTAGCCCTGCGGCAGGTTCTCGTCCCAGAAGATCGTGATGTTCGGCTCCGGGGCCGGACCGAGGTTGCGCAGGGTCTGCAGCAGACGGAAGGAGGTCTTGGTGACCAGGGCACGACCGTCCTCGCCGAAGCCGGCGTCCGACCAGGTGGCCCAGTAGGGGTCGCCGGAGAAGATCTGGTCGTAGTCGATGGTGCGCAGGAAACGGGTGATGCGCAGCTTCATGACGATGTTGTCGATGAGCTCCTGGGCGCGGGTCTCGTCGATGACCCCGTTGCGCAGGTCGCGCTCGAAGTAGATGTCCAGGAAGCCGGAGAGGCGGCCGATGCTCATGGCGGCGCCGTCCTGGGACTTCACGGAGGCCAGGTAGGCGAAGTAGGTCCACTGGACCGCCTCGTGGGCGTTCTTGGCCGGGCCGGAGATGTCGTAGCCGTAGGAGGCGGCCATGACCTTGAGCTTCTTGAGCGCCTTGATCTGCTCGGAGTGCTCCTCGCGGTAGCGGGCCCAGTGCTCGGAGAAGGGCTCGTCGGCCACGGCGTCCTTGGCCTTCTGCTTCTCCTCGATGAGGAAGTCGACGCCGTAGAGCGCCACACGGCGGTAGTCACCGATGATGCGGCCACGGCCGTAGGCGTCGGGCAGGCCGGTGATGATGTGGCTCGAGCGCGCCGCGCGGATGCGCGGGGTGTAGATGTCGAAGACCGCGTCGTTGTGGGTCTTCCGGTAGCGGGTGAAGATCTTCTTGACCTCGGGGTCGACCTCCTTGCCCGCCTCCTTGATGGCGGTCTCCACCATGCGCCAGCCACCGTTGGGCATCATGGCGCGGCGCAGCGGGGAGTCCGTCTGCAGACCAACGACGACGTCGTCGTCCTCGCTGATGTAACCAGCAGGGAACGCGTCGATGTCGGCGGGGGTGTGGGTATCGACGTCGAGGATGCGGACCTTGCGCTCCTCGGAGAGGTAGTTCTTCTCCAGGGTGTCCCACAGGCGCAGGGTCTTGTCGGTGGCACCGGCGAGGAACGAGGCGTCACCGTCGTAGGGGGTGTAGTTGCGCTGGATGAAGTCGCGGACGTCAATGTCCTCGGTCCACGGTCCGGTGACGAAGCCCTCCCAGGCGTCATTGCCGCTCGCCGTGGTGGCAGATGTTGTGACCTCAGTGGTCATCCGTGCCCTCCTCATGTGGGTGACCGGAGAGCCACCCGGTTGTGATCGCCCTTGTGAGGCGAGGCGGCACATCGGCGCGCCGTCGGTCTCAGACTAGGACTCATAGGTTGCCTTGTGGGCCACTGGTCCCAAGAAGAGTCGGTTAGATGACTCACAGGCCGATCAACACCATCGCAATCCAGGACATAAGTCCTCATATCGACCCCCTGGAAGGAAGGGCATCCCCAGCCGACAACCCCGTCCGGCCTTCGGCAACGGAGACGATTGGAGCCACGTTCTGCGCACGTCGTCCGACCGGGACGATTAGGACAGGTGTCCCAGCGGCACCTGGCCCACCGACCGGGAACCGGGGCCGAGACGCCGCCTCCGCTGCCCTACTCGGCCCCAAGGTCCTGGTCGGTGCGGGCGCCTGCGACGCCGTCGGCCGCCCTCCGGGCCGCCTGGACGATATCGACCGCGCGCATGCCGAAGTCCTCCATCAGCTGAGCACGGGTGGCCGTGTCGACGAACTGGCGGGGAATGCCGATGCGACGGAAGACCGGCGAGCCTCCTGTACCGCCGTGGGCGGCCTGGTGCTCCTCGAGCGCGTCACGCAGCTGGGAACCGATACCGCCGTCGATCAGCCCGTCCTCGACCACGACGACGACCTCGGCGTTGGCAGCGGCCGCCACGAGAGGCGCCGGGGTCGGGATGACCCAGTGCGGATGCACCACAGTGACGGCACGGCCCTCCTGCTCAAGGATCCGGCCCGCCTCATAGGCCTCGGCGGCCATGGCGCCCACCCCCACCAGCAGGATCCGCGCGGCGCCGGCCGGTTGCTGACTCTCGAGAAGAACATCGACGACGTCGAAGGCGCTCGCGGACGGCGACATGTCCTTCTGCGCAGGCTCCTGGCCGCGTCCCGGCTCATCCCGTTCCGAGTCGAGGCGGCGCACCACCGTGAGCGGCGCAGGCAGCGCGCCCTTGGGGTAGCGCACGACGGTGGGCGCATCGTCAGTGCTCACGGCCCTGCGCAGGCTCTCGCGCAGCGTCGCCTCATCGCGGGGGGCTGCCAGGCGCAGGCCCGGAACGTGCGCCAGCAGCGCCATGTCCCACATGCCGTTGTGGCTGGCCCCGTCGGTTCCCGTGATTCCGGCCCGGTCCAGGACGATCGTCACTCCCGCCCGGTGCAGGGCGACGTCCATGAGCACCTGGTCGAAGGCGCGGTTGAGGAAGGTCGCGTAGAGGGCCACCACCGGGTGCATGCCGGCGAAGGCGAGCCCGGCGGAGAAGGTCAGTGCGTGCTGCTCGGCGATCCCGACGTCGATGACCCGCGTAGGCATCGCATCGGCCATGGGCTGGAGACCCACCGGGGCCTGCATGGCGGCGGTGACCCCGACGATCCGGTCATCTCCGCTCGCCAGGGAGACGATCTCCTCGGCGAAGACGGAGGTCCAGCCGAAACGCTCGGCCACCACCGGCAGCCCGGTCTCGGGATGAATCCGCCCCACGGCGTGGAAGCGGTCGGGGACGTGCTCCTCGGCCGGGGTGTAGCCCCGTCCCTTCTCGGTGATGACGTGGACGATGACCGGTTCGGCGTACTCGCGGGCGCGGGTGAGGGCGAACTCGACGGCCGTGATGTCGTGGCCATCGACCGGTCCGGTGTACTTGATCCCCAGGTCCTCGAAGAAGGCCGAGGGGACGAGGACGTCCTTGAGCCCTCGTTTGAGGCCGTGGAGGGCGTCGAAGGCGGCTCGGCCGGGGGCGCCCTGCGACAGGAGCGTCCGCTTGACCCCGGACAGGACGCGCTCGTAGCCGGGATTGGTGCGCAGTGCGTCGAGGTGGTGGGCCAGCCCCCCGATGGTGGGGGCGTAGGAGCGGCCGTTGTCGTTGACGACGATGACCAGGTGGCGATCCGAGGAGTCGGCGATGTTGTCCAGGGCCTCCCAGGCCATCCCCCCGGTCATGGCCCCGTCCCCGATGACGGCGACGACATGGCGCTCGTCGTGGCCCTGCAGGTGGTTGGCCCGGGCGATGCCGTCGGCCCAGGACAGGGAGGTGGAGGCGTGGGAATTCTCCACGACGTCGTGGACGGACTCGGCCCGCGAGGGGTAGCCGGACAGGCCGCCCCGCTCCCGCAGATGGGTGAAGTCCTGACGGCCGGTGAGCAGCTTGTGGACGTAGGCCTGGTGGCCGGTGTCGAACACGATGGTGTCCCGCGGTGAGCGGAAGGTCCGGTGCAGCGCGATCGTCAGCTCGACGACACCGAGGTTGGGGCCGAGGTGTCCACCGGTGCGCGCCACTGAGGCGACGAGATGCTGGCGGATCTCGGAGGCGAGCGCCACCAGCTGCTCGCTGGTGAGCCGATCGAGGTCGGCGGGCTTGCGCACACGGGGCAGAAGCGCCTTGCCGGTCCGTCCGGTGGGCCCTCCAGGGCGCTCAGCAGCTGCTGGCACGGTGCGCCTCCTTGTCGAAGGTGGTGACGAGTCGTTCGTGTCGCTCATGAGTGAGCCGGCGGGTCGCCGAAGCGGCACTCGGGACAGGGTAGCCGTTGACACGGAGGAGGAGTCTCCTGAGGATGCCCCGCCTCCGGGCACGGTGACCGCATGGCTGCCCGGACCGACGCTCCTGAGCGGTCCAAGGGTGCTCAGCATAGAGCCGCCCCGACCGCTGTGCGGCCGCGTGTCACACGGGTCACGGCTGAGCACGTACTGTATGCCTTGGGCGTCGAACCGTCCGCGCCCACCGGTCCACGGCGTCGTTCCTGATCGCCCGACCGCCCCTCAGGACTGCCCCCAGGAGGAACCATGAGCACCACAGCCCCTTTCGGTACCTGGCCCTCGCCCATCACCCCAGGCACCATCACGACCCGGACGGTCCTGCTCTCCCAGGTCCGTGTGGATGGCGCAGACACCTACTGGGTGGAGCAGCGCGCCTCACAGGCGGGCCGCAACGTGCTGCTTCGCCGCGACGGCGACGGCCAGATCGGTGAGGTGCTTCCGCTGACACCCGCCGACGAGCTGGTCGATGTGCGCACCCGGGTGCACGAGTACGGGGGGCGGGCCTACGCCGTCGACAGCGGGATCATCGTGGTCTCGCACGCCGGGGACGGGCGCCTCTACCGGTACGACGTGGCGCACCGCATGCGCGGCCTGGTCCCGCTCACGATCTACGGGGACGTGCGTCACGGCGACCTGGAGATCGACACGGGCCGGGGGCTGGTCTACGCCGTCCGTGAGGACCACCGAGGCGGCGGCGAGGCCGTGAACACCCTGGTCGCGATTCCCCTGGACGGCTCGGCCGCCCGCGATGACTCCCGCGTGCGCACGCTGGTGTCGGGCACCGACTTCGTGGTCGCCCCGACACTGTCCCCCGACGGCGAGCACCTGGCCTGGATCACCTGGGACCACCCGGGGATGCCGTGGGACAACGCCAGCCTGCACGTGGGGGACCTCGGCCCGGACGGAACGATCGGCGAGCAGACGCTGGTGGACGGCGGCAACGGGCACTCGGTCTCCGAGCCCCGATGGACCGAGGAGTGCGAGCTGGTGCACGGCTCCAACGCCTCGGGCTTCTGGAACCTCTACCGCACCGAGGGCTTCCCGGTGCGCGGTACCAACCGCACCGGCTGGTCCGAGAAGCTGCGCACCCGACCGCTGCACCCGGCCGAGGCCACCTTCACCAACCCGGCCTGGCAGCTGGGGCCGCACTCCTTCGACGTGCTCGACTCCGAGCACATCATCACCTCCTGGGCCCGTGACGCGGTCTCACACCTGGGGACCATCAAGCTCGCCAACGGGGAGCTCGAGGAGTGGAACGTGGGGTGGCAGCCGATCGGCAACGTCGCCTCCAACGCGGGTCGCGTCGTCATGCTGGCCTCCAACGAGATGTCGATGCCCAGCATCGTGGAGGTCAAGAACGGCGCTGTGCAGGTGCTGCGCGGCTCGGGTGAGTTCGTCCCCGAGGACACCGGAGTGTCCTTCCCCGAGCCGGTCTCCTGGCCCACCAGCGACGGCGCCACCGCCCACGGCTTCTACTACCCGCCGACCTCGGCCTCCCACACGGGCCCCGACGGCGAGCTGGCGCCACTGATCGTCAACGTCCACGGCGGCCCGACGGCCACGGCCGTCCCCGGCTACGACCTGCGCATCCAGTACTGGACCAGCCGGGGCTTCGGCTACCTGGACGTCAACTACCGCGGCTCCATGGGCTACGGGACGGGCTACCGCAAGGCCCTGGAGGGCAAGTGGGGCCTCTACGACGTCGACGACTGTGTCAACGGGGCCCAGCACCTGGTCGACGCCGGGCTCGTGGACCCACGCCGTATCGCGATCCGTGGAGGTTCGGCCGGGGGCTTCACGGTGCTGTCGGCCATCACCCGCTCCTCCGTGTTCACGGCGGCCAGCTCCTGCTTCGGGGTGACCGATCTCAAGCGGCTGGTGCGCACCACCCACAAGTTCGAGTCGCACTACATCGGCCAGCTCATGGGCACCCAGGACATCGACGACCCGGTTCTCGATGAGCGCAGCCCCATCAACCACATCGAGGACATCAGTGTCCCGCTGCTGCTCATTCAGGGCTCGGAGGATCCGATCGTCCCGGCCGAGCAGGCCACCGCCATGTATGAGGCCCTCAAGGAGGCCGGCGCACCGGTGGCCCTGGAGGTCTTCCAGGGCGAGGGCCACGGCTTCCGTCTGGCGGCGAACATCCGGCGGCGTTACGAGGCCGAGCTGAGCTTCTACCGGCAGGTGTGGAGGATCGGCGCGGCCTCCTCCCAGGCCGAGGCTCCGGGCGAGGAGGAGACCTTCACGGTCAAGGTGGAGAACCTGCACTGATGGATCGCGTCTGGAAGAGGCTGTCTCAGCCCCTGTCGCGGCGCGCAGGCAGCCTCTTCCGCCATCATCGCTTCGGCCTCTACATCCTGGCGGTGCTGGTAGGGGTCGCCTCGGGCCTGGGTGCGGTGCTGTTCCGGCTGGGGATCGACGCCTGGTCCCAGCTGCTGAGCGGAGCCGACGACTACACCGTGTCGATGGGGCCCTCGGTCGGGCTCCTGGCGCCTTTGGGGGCCTGGTTCGTCCTGGTCGCCCCGGTGCTCTCCGGTCTCCTCATGGGGCCGCTGATGTCCCGGCTGGGCCGTACGCCCACGGGCCACGGGGTGGCCGGCGTCATCTGGTCGACTCGCCACGGCGACGGAACGATGGCGCCCCTGCCGGCTCTGGCCACGACGACGTCGGCCGCGCTGACGATCGGCGGCGGGGGCTCGGTCGGTCCGGAGGGGCCGATCGCTGAGCTGGGCGCGTCGACGGCGAGCATCATCGGACGGGGGCTGCGGCTGCCCAGGCTCTCGATCCGCCACCTGGCAGCCGCGGGGACGGCCGCAGGCATCGCCGCCGCCTTCAACGCGCCCCTGGCGGGGGCCTTCTTCGCCCTGGAGGTCGTCCTCATGGGCTTCAGCGCCGACGCCTTCATCATTATCGTCCTGGCCTGCGTGTCCTCGACGGTCCTGTCGCACCACCTGCTGGGAACGACGCTGTCGCTGTCGCTTCCCTACCTGGACCTGTCCGGTGACGCCCAGCTGGGCTGGGTCGCGCTGCTGGGAGTCGTGGGCGGGGGCGTCGGTATCGGCTTCATGCGTCTTCGCTTCGTCGTGCTCGACGCCCTGACCCGCGCCTGGCAGCGGCTGGGCGTTCCGATCTGGGCGCGTCCGGGCATTGGCGGGCTCGCGGTCGGCGCCACTGTCCTGGTTCTGCCCGAGATGTACGGCGAGTCGTCAGCCGCCCTCAACCGGGCGCTGGCGGGACGCTACGCCCTGACGCTGCTGCTGGTGCTGTGCGTGGCCAAGATGCTGGCGACCTCCTTGACCCTGGGGATGGGTTTCGTCGGCGGGGTCTTCGCCCCGTCCCTGTTCATCGGTGGGACGCTCGGTGCGGCCTTCGGGACCCTCGTGGCCCCCAGCTACGCGCCGGCCGCCGGGGTCTTCGGGGTGATCGGCATGGGAGCGGTCTTCGCCGGTGCCGCTCGCGCCCCGATGACGGCGGTCCTGCTCATCATCGAGATGACCGGACAGCACGCGCTGCTGCTCCCCCTCATGCTGGCCACGGTACTGGCCACCTTCATCAGCCGGTTCCTGTCACGCGGCACGTTGTTCACCGAGGAGCTGCGTCGTCGCGGAGAGGAGGTCGAGGACCCGATGTCCACCACGCTCCTGGGACGTACCCGCGCCTCCCGGCTCATGGCGGACCCGCCCGCAGTGGTCGAGGCCTCGGCGCCGCTCAGCGAGGCCGCCTCCCTGATGAGCCGGCGTGGTGTCTCAGTTCTGCCCGTGGTCGCAAGCGCACAGGACGGCACCGGGGAGCTGCTCGGCTGCGTGACGGCCGCGCAGCTCGCCGGGGCGCTCCTGAGCGATGAGTCCGCCACCGCCTCCGCCCGGCCGGCGACGGTGGCGGATCTGTCGCTGGTCAGCGACCGTCTGGACTGCGAGGACGAGGCGACCGATGTGCTCCAGGCCCTGACCGCTACCCGCCTGGAGGGGCTTCCGGTGGTCGCCCGGCCCTCTGGCTCCGGTGCGGAGGAGCTGGTGGGCTGGGTGTCCCAGCGGGTCGTCGTCGAACGGCTCTACGAGGTCCAGGCGCGGGCCCGCGCGGCAGCCGCCACCTACACCTCCTGGGGCTCGCGCCTGCAAGACAAGTGGCACTCCCGCCCCGTTCCCCCACGCAGGATCAGAAGGATCAGCCGCATCAGTCGAGTCAGCTCGCGCAGCTCGCGCCGTTCCCGGCGTCGTTGAGAGTCCTCCGGGAGACTCGACGCACCAAGAAGCCGTTCAGTGCACGGCGCAGAGCCCCTCACCGGCCCCGACCGCTGCGGGGCGTCTTGTGGGTCCGGCCCTCCTGGACCGCTCGCGCCTTCTCGGTGATGCTCTCGGTGAGGGTGTCCGACAGCTCGGTGATGCGCTCGGCGTTGGCCACGATGCGCCGAGGGTCTGACATCCACATCCAGGCGGCGGCAACCACCGGGAGGACCGTGGGCAGGTACCACCGGGACCGGCCCCAGTGGGCCCACACCGAGTCGCTGAGCTCGGCGGGCGAGGGTGTGGGCAGGGTGAGGATGCCGATGAGCACCGCCATGGTGGCCAGTGCCCCCAGGCACATCCAGCCGATGTTGCGCATCCGGCGCCCGTTGTGGGCCACGCAGACGGCCAGCAGGATGTACAGGCCGCCCCCCAGCAGGTTGAGGGACCAGACCGCGGGCTCCTCATCAGGGCTTCTCAGCAGCGTCGTCAAGGAGGGGACGAGAACGATCGCCCCGAAGACGGCGAAGACGCCGACCAGGATCCGCCCCCACCCGTATGCGGGACGGCGGGTGTCCTGAACCGGACGTACCAATGAGCGCTCGTCCATGAGGAACGACCTTTCCATGTGATGACCTTCGGCACGCGCGGCACCGGTTCAACCTCCAACCAACGCCAGAACGTTACTATTCACAGCGTGAGCACCATTAAGTTGACCAGATCCCTGAACGCACGCGCCTCGGCGGAGGATGACCGCAAGGATACCGACCTCAGCAGTCAGGCCGAGGTCGACACGGTTGAGGACGCCGAGAGCGCCGAGGCTCCCGTAGCCGAGGACGAGGCCGGCTCGACGGGCACCGATGCCACTGAGCAGGACCTGAAGCAGGACTCCGACAGCGACGAGGAGACCTCCCAGTCCCAGGAGGATGATACCGACGGTGCCACCGGCACGGACAGTGGAGCCGATGAGGCGTCCGACGTCGAGCCTGATGCTGCCTCCGGCGCCGAGGCCGGGGCCGATGTGCTCGTCCTGGCCGCAGCGCCGGGCCGGGACGGGAAGGAGGCGCCCGAGATCCTCCTGGAGGGCCTCGAGCCGCCCTCGAGCACCACCCTGGAGGGCCTGGACATCGATGCCCTTGCGACCCTGCTGCCGACTCTGGGCTTCTCTGGCGCCCAGGACTCGGTGGTGCGCCTGCCCTCCTCCTCGGTGACCGCCCAGGGCTACCGGGGGCCGGCGACGATTCTTGTGGTCGGTGTCGGCACAGGCTGGGCCGACACCGACCCGCTCGCCGTCACCACCGACGACGAGGCCGCGCTGGGCTACGACCAGACCGGCCTCCTGCGTCGGGCCGCCGGACGTGCCACCCGGGCTCTGGCCGGGACCGACTCCGCCGTCCTGGCGCTGCCCACGCTCTGTGAGGAGCAGGTCGCCGCCGTCGCGCACGGAGCCGCCCTGGGCGCCTACTGCTGGAGCGCGACGAAGAACGAGGACCGCCCCGGACAGGAGACGGCCTCGAAGACGACCTCCCCGCTCAAGAGCATCTCCATCGTCTCCCCCCTGGCCGACACCCCCGAGGGGCAGGAGGCGCTGACGGGAGCCCTGGCGCTGGCCCAGGCCACGGCCCTGACCCGGGATCTGGTCAACGAGCCGCCGAACCGACTGACTCCGGAGGTCTTCGCCGAGAGGGCCCGCGCAGCCGGGCAGGAGGCCGGTATCCGCGCTGAGATCTGGGACGCCCCGGCACTGGTCGAGCAGGGCTTCGGAGGGATCCTCGGCGTGGCCCAGGGCTCGGTGCACCCAGCGCGCCTGGTCCGTCTGGAGTGGTCGCCGGAGCGCGCCGCCGAGGCCGCCGGCGGGCCGGCGGGCTCACAGGCCGAGGGCGACGGCGCAGCCGGCCACCCCAAGCACGTCGCTCTCATCGGCAAGGGCATCACCTTCGACTCCGGCGGCCTGTCCCTCAAGCCGGCCTCCTCCATGCCGGAGATGAAGTCCGACATGGCAGGGGCCGCCACCGTCCTGGGCGCCATCGTCACGGCCGCGCGCCTGGCGCTGCCGATCCGCGTCACCGCGTGGCTGGCGCTGGCTGAGAACATGCCCGGCGCCGACGCCCAGCGCCCCAGCGACGTCATCACGATGTTCGACGGCACCACTGTGGAGGTGACCAACACCGACGCCGAGGGGCGCCTGGTCATGGCCGACGCCCTGGCTCGGGCCGTCACGGAGGAGCCCGATGCCGTCCTGGACGTGGCCACCCTCACCGGGGCGCAGATCGTGGCCCTGGGCGACCACGTGGCCGCAGTCATGGGGACACCGGACCTTCGCGAGGAGGTCGTCGCCGCGGCGCAGCGGGCCGGAGAGTCCTTCTGGCCGATGCCGCTGCCCGCACACCTGCGCGCCACCCTGGACTCGCCCTTCGCCGACCTGCGCAACACCAAGGTCGGATCGCGCGCCGGCGGGATGCTCTCGGCCGGGCTGTTCCTGCGCGAGTTCGTCGGGCGCCGGCCGTGGGCGCACCTCGACATCGCAGGCCCCGCCTACAACGACTCCTCGCCCTGGGGACTGACCCCGACCGGCGGGACGGGCATGGGGGTCTCCACCCTGGTGGAGCTGCTCCGTTCGCTGTCCGCCGAGGTCAGCATCCTTTCCTGAGCCTTCACCCGTCGGAAACGAGCGGACACACCCGTGCCGGGGCCTCGCGTGAGCGGCCCCGGCACGGCTCGTTGTCAGCGCCTCCCATACGCAGTGATGCGTCTCACCCTGTTTTCAGGACTCTGGTCCCTCAACAGCAACCCTCGTGGCTCCTACACGTCCTCTTCAGATGGAACAATGGCCCCGTGCCGAGCCGCCCGCCGTGGGCGACATGACCAACCAACAAGGAGTGAGTTCGTGACAGAGACCGTCTACGACATGGTCATTCTGGGCGCGGGATCAGGGGGATACGCCGCCGCCCTGCGTGGCGCCCAGCTGGGCCTCAAGGTTGCCCTCATCGAGGCGGACAAGCTGGGGGGCACCTGCCTCCACCGCGGATGCGTGCCCACCAAGGCCCTGCTGCACGCCGCCGAGACCGCCGATGCCGTGCGCGAGGCCGCCACGGTGGGCATCAAGGCCGCCTTCGAGGGCGTGGACATGCCTGGCGTTCAGAAGTACAAGAACAGCATCGTCTCGCGGATGCACAAGGGTCTGGAGGGTCTGGTGTCCTCGCGGGGCATCGATCTGATCCGGGGGTGGGGACGCCTGGTGGCAGCCGACGCCGTCGAGGTTGACGGCCGTCGCATCACCGGCCGCAACGTGGTCCTCGCCTCCGGCTCCTACTCCAAGACCATCGGACAGGAGATCTCCGGAGGCGTCATCACCTCCGAGGAGGCCCTGGAGATGGACCATGTCCCCGCTTCGGCAGTGATCCTGGGCGGCGGCGTCATCGGGGTGGAGTTCGCCTCGGCCTGGGCCTCCATGGGCAGCCAGGTCACCATCATCGAGGGGCTGCCCCACCTGGTGCCCAACGAGGACGAGGCGATCTCCAAGCAGCTCGAGCGCGCCTTCCGCAAGCGCAAGATCACCTTCCGCACCAACACGATGTTCGAGTCGGTCGAGCGCCACGACGGCGGGGTGACCGTGCGCACCCAGGACGGTAAGACCCATGAGGCCGAGGTCCTCCTCATCGCCGTGGGTCGCGGACCGGCGACCGCCAGCCTCGGCTACGAGGAGGTCGGGGTCTCCATGGACCGCGGCTTCGTCCTGGCCGACGAGTACGGCCGCACCAACGTCCCCGGCGTGTGGGCCGTGGGTGACATCGTTCCCGGCGTCCAGCTCGCCCATCGCGGCTTCGCCCAGGGAATCGTCGTGGCGGAGAGGATCGCGGGCCTGGACCCGGCCCCGGTCGACGACGTCCTGGTCCCCAAGGTCACCTTCTGCGAGCCCGAGATCGCCTCGGTGGGACTGTCGGAGGCCAAGGCCGCCGAGATCCACGGCAAGGAGAACATCACCTCCGCCGAGTTCAACGTGGCCGGCAACGCCAAGAGCCAGATCCTGGGGACCCAGGGCTTCGTCAAGCTCGTCTCCCTCAAGGACGGCCCCATCGTGGGCTTCCACGCCATCGGCGCCCGCATGGGCGAGCAGGTCGGAGAGGGCCAGCTCATGGTGTCCTGGGAGGCCGACGCCGACGACGTCGCCTCCCTGGTCCACGCCCACCCCACCCAGAACGAGACCCTCGGCGAGGCCGCCATGGCCCTCGCCGGCAAGCCGCTGCACAACCACGGCTGATTCAGCTAGACGAGAGTAAGGAAGACAGCAATGTCAGAGTCCGTGAAGATGCCCGCCCTGGGTGAGTCCGTCACTGAGGGGACGGTCTCCTCCTGGCTCAAGGCCGTGGGAGACACCGTCGAGGCCGACGAGCCCCTGCTGGAGGTCGCCACCGACAAGGTCGACACCGAGGTCCCCTCCCCCGCATCCGGCGTCCTGCTGGAGATCCTCGTCCCCGAGGACGAGACCGTCGAGGTCGGCACCGTCCTGGCCATCATCGGCGACCCCTCTCAGGCGGGCTCCGCCCCGACCCCGGCCGCCCCCGCACCGCAGGCCGTCCCCGAGCCCCCGGCTCCCGCCCCGGCCCCGGCCGTTGAGGCTCCGGCACCCGCCGCCCCGGCGCCGGTGAGCTCTGGAGCCTCGGGCTCCTACGTCACGCCGATCGTGCGCAAGCTCGCCAAGGACAAAGGTGTGGACCTGTCCACCGTCACCGGTACGGGCGTGGGCGGACGTATCCGTAAGCAGGACGTGGAGGCCGCCGCCAAGGCCGCCGAGGAGGCCCGCACTGCTGCGGCCGCCCCAGCTCCGGCTGCTGAGGCGCCGGCGACCGCCGCGGCCAAGTCGGCCTCGGCCAAGCCCGAGGTGGACACCACCCTGCGCGGCCGCACGGAGAAGATGAGCCGACTGCGTCAGGTCATCGCCGATCGCATGATCGACTCCCTGCAGACCTCCGCCCAGCTGACCACCGTTGTCGAGGTGGACGTGACTCGCGTGGCCGCGCTGCGGGCCCGCGCGAAGAACGACTTCCTGGCCAAGAACGGTACCAAGCTGACCTTCCTGCCCTTCTTCGTCCAGGCGGCCACGGAGGCCCTCAAGGCCCACCCGAAGATCAACGCCTCCATCGAGGGCAAGAACGTCACCTACCACGACGTCGAGCACGTCGGCATCGCGGTGGACACTCCGCGCGGCCTGCTCGTGCCGGTGGTCAAGAACGCCGGGGACCTCAACATCCCCGGGCTGGCCAAGCGCATCAACGACCTGGCCGCCCGTACCCGGGACAACAAGGTCAACCCCGACGAGCTCAGCGGCTCGACCTTCACGATCACCAACACCGGCAGCGGCGGTGCCCTGTTCGACACCCCGATCATCAACCAGCCGGAGGTCGCGATCCTGGGCCTGGGCGCCATTCAGCGCCAGCCCCGCGTCATCAAGGACGCCGACGGCGGCGAGGTCATCGCCATCCGCTCGGTGTGCTACCTGGCCCTGTCCTACGACCACCGACTGGTGGACGGCGCGGACGCGGCCCGCTACCTCATGACGGTCAAGAAGCGCCTCGAGGAGGGCGACTTCGGCGGCGAGCTGGGTCTGTGAGCCTGCGCTCGGCCCGCTAGGCCGTCAACGGGGCCCCGCACCATCACGGTGCGGGGCCCCGTTCGTCTTACCCGCCTCTCGGCTCCCGTGCTCGGTCACGGGGCAACTACCCCAGTACGTTCCTTGGTCCTCGGCTCACGAGTCCTCCGCCGCAGCCCGTGCGATACCGGCGAGCGTGTTGTCCAGCCCCAGACGAGTTCCTCGCCAGAAGAACGGGTACAGCAGCGCTCCCAGCCGCCCCCATGTGCGATGCGCCAGGACCAGGCGGACACGAGTGCCACCTGGCGCCTCGATCAGGTGCAGATCCTTCACGAAGGCCACCTCACCGTCGCGACGCCCTGAGACGACGGTGCACGACCAGGTAACCCTCGTGTCCACGGACGTCTCCAGCCGCCATCTCAGGAAGGCGGTTCGACGGCTTCCCTCCACCCTCTGCACGGCGCCGTCGGCAAGAACCTCGGTCAGCTGCTGTCGGGGCAGGGCCCACCACGTGAGCCGGTCCGGGTCCTTAAGCAGAGCGACCAGCTGAGCCACCGGCGCTGAGATGAAGCGTTCCTGGCTCAGTTCCCGGTCCAGGCCATACCCACGGTAGTCGTCAGTCATTCGGTATCGTCCCCGGGTCGATTCCTTGTCGGCCACTATCTCACTGAGCTCAGTGCGCAGGTGGTCGACATCGACACCGCAGTGGGCAAGAAGCCTGACAACCGGGGACTGGAGCGAGGCGGCGGATGAAGAGATGAGGGCTTGCAGAGCCTGAGCGCTGGTGTTGAACGAAGCCCCCTTGTTGTCGATGAACTCGGCGGCAGCGTCCGAAAGAGGAATCTCCCCTCCTGCCTTCGCGGTCAGCTCTTCGGCTGAGATCGGCACAGGCCTGAGGGCGTCAGAAAGGATGATGCCGACACGCGCGAGATCCGTATCAGCCATTTCCTCGATGGCAGCGCGTGCTCGCGTGAGTGTCACGCCCTGAGCCGCCAAGACGGCCGCAGCCGTCCCGCCTTGGGCAAGGAGGCCAAGGAGCATGTGCTCCGGCTCGATCTCCCGTTGATGCAGGCGCGCGGCTTCCGCGTGCATGGCGCTGAGCCAAGTCAGGTAGTGGGCAACGGTGGGCATCGTCATCTCCTCCTGGTCGGGGCCAGACCGGGCTGAACTCGCTTGGCGTACTTCTTGTGGACCGCCTGACGAGAGACTCCAAGACAGGAGGCGATCTCGCTCCATCCCATCTCCGAGCGCAGAGCCGCCTCGACCTGCGCAAGCTCAAGAGTGTCCGTCAGTCGCCGCAGAGCCGCCACGGCTCGTAGCCCGTCCTCGGGGCGAGTGGTGTCAGCAGCCTCAGTGGCTGCGGTAAGCGCATCCATACAAGCAACATAGGTTGACAGAATTACTTTGTCAACCTTTGTTGCTATTCACCTTCGACAACGACATTCAGTCAGGAGACCGAACACCTTTCCGCTTCCGTCACACACCTGCCGCCATGCCGATTCCCGCCCCCTCAGCCCCTGCCAACCTCGGGCACCCCAGCAAGGCCGACGACGCCGCGAGCGAAGTCGATGCGATCCTCAGTGGAGCTGAACTCGCCCACCAAGGGGCCGTCGAGCAGCAGGGAGGCCAGGCCGTGCACGCTGGACCAGATCAGGACCTCCGCCTCGAGCTGAGCGCCATCGCCCATGACGGCCTTCGCCAGACGGGCCAGCTCATGGCGCGCACGCTCTCCAGCCTCCACCACCTCCGGGAAGCGCTCGGGATCGCAGACGTCGGGTCGGAACATCACTCGAAAGACCCCGGGGTGGCGTAGCGCGAACTCGACATAGGCGTTTCCCGAGGCCATCAGGACCTCACGCAGATCCACACCCCCAAGCCCCTCGTGCGCCACAGCGAGCCTGTCCGCGAGCTCATCGAAGCCCTCACGCACCAAGGCCGCCAGGATGGCCTCACGATTGGCGAAGTAGTGGTAGGGCGCCTGGTGCGTGCAGCCGGCGCGACGCGCGACCTCCCGCATGCTCAGGGCACTGGGGCCGGCCTCATCGAGGAGCTGCCTGCTGGTTCGCAGCAGCTCGGAGCGCAGGTCCCGGCCGTCGCGGCGCCCTGAGGCGCCTGTCGTTTCAGAGGTCATGGAAGGAGTCTAGAACCGAGTTGCTAGACAGTGTCCAATTGACTGCTATGCTGACTTGACACTGTCTAGTCATTGGAGGGGTAAGGGATGTCCTACGACGTCATCGTGATCGGTTCGGGTATTGGAGGACTGACGACTGCCGGCCTGCTGGCACGCGCAGCCGGCAAGCGAGTTCTGGTCCTGGAGCGGCATACGGAACCGGGCGGACTGACTCACACCTTCCGACGTGACGGCGCATCCTGGGACGTGGGGGTGCACTACATCGGTCAGCTCGGTCCCGGAAGCCGGGGCCGCGCCTACTTCGACTACCTCTCCGGCGGCGAGCTGGAGTGGAACCGCATGCCCGACTCCTACGACAGATTCGTCTACCCGGGCGTGGACCTACGCGTCAGCAGCGATCCGCTTCGGTACGAGCGTGATCTGATTGCCGCATTCCCCCAGGAGGCCAGAGCCATTCACCGTTACTTCCAGGATGTTCGCCGGGTGACACGGTGGGTGACGCTGGGCTTCGTCCAGGGGATGGTCCCCCGACCTGCGGCCTCGCTGCTCAGGGCCGCCCAGCGCCTGGGAGGCCGAAGAGCCACTCAGACGACGAAGGCGTATCTGGATGCCCACTTCCGCTCCCCCAGGCTCAAGGCCGTCCTGGCCAGTCAGTGGGGGGACTACGGCCTGCCGCCGTCCCGATCGGCCTTTGCCGTGCACGCGCTGATCGTCTCCCACTACCTCGAGGGCGCCTGGTTCCCCCGCGGTGGCAGTGCTCGGATCGCCCGCACCTTCGAGAAGGGCATCGAGCAGGCCGGGGGCGCTGTCCGCGTCGCTCAGGAGGTCACCGAGATCCTCACCGGGAACGGGAAGGCGGTCGGGGTCCGAGTCATGGACCACCGCGGCGCTCGGGTACGCGAACGCGTCTACCGCGCCCCGGTCATCGTGTCCGCCATCGGCGCCTCCAACACCTTCAACCGTCTGTTGCCCACATTCGGCGAGATCGGGCGACGCACCTGGCCCGCACGCCGCTCGCTGGAGCACCTGGGTACGGGCACGTCCGCGGTCACCGTATTCCTGCGCTTGCGTGATGACCCGCGCAGCATCGGCATCGATGGTGGAAACATCTGGGTGAACCGGGACCTCGATCACGAGGGCGCACAACGGTACAGCGATTCGCTGCTCGAGGGGCGCCCTCACGACGTCTTCGTCTCCTTCCCCTCCCTGAAGTCCGGCGAGTCCCCGCATACCGCCGAGCTCATCTCCTTCTGTGACGCGCGAGCCTTCCGGCAGTGGGCCGAGCAGCCCCGAGAAAACCGCGGCCCCGAGTACTTCGCTCTCAAGGAGCGCATCGCCCAAGGCATGCTGGAGCTGGCTGAGAGCGCGGCTCCGGGGCTGACCGAGCTCGTGGACTACGTGGAGACCTCCACTCCTTTGACCTACGAGCACTACACCGCTCATCCCGCCGGGGCCTTCTACGGACCTCCGGCCACTCCGCTGAGGTTCCGGTCCCGCCCTCTGGGGCCGCGCACAGCCGTCCCCGGCCTGTTCCTCTCCGGCCAGGATGCCGGGAGCACCGGCATCATGGGAGCCATGATGGGCGGAGTCGCAGCCGCGTGCCAGGTCCTTGGGCCCCGCGGGTATCCCACCATCGCCTCCGCCCTGCCAGAGAGGCCCGAGGCTCCTGAGTCTCGAGCAGTGCACCCACTGCCCGAGGGCAAGCACCTCGCCACCCTGGTCTCCAAACGGCGGCTGACTCCCAGCGTGTGGGAGGCGGAGCTGCAGCTGGACGGTGGGATCGGCTCGTGGGCGCCAGGGCAGTTCGCCCGTCTGCACGTGGGCGATGACGCATGGCGTGACTACTCGATCGCGGGGCTGGAGGCCGATCGTCTTCGTCTGCTCATCTCCACCCGGACAGGCGGCCGAGGATCCCAGTTCATTGAGAACGCGGACACGGGCGCGCAGACAGTGGTGGAGCTGCCCCTGGGCGGTTTCGGGCTCGCCGACTCGGGCAGGAGCCGCCTGTTCATCGCTACCGGCACGGGGATCGCACCCATGCTGGCCATGTTCGCTCAGGCTCCCGGCCTGGAGCACGACACCCTGCTCTTCGGGTGCCGTCACCAGGAGGAGGACCTGACCACCAGGATCAGCTCTCCGTTGCCGGGGACCGTCGTGCGCTGCCTGAGCCGCCAGGAGGCTCCGGACACGTTCCACGGACGAGTCACCCAGGCCCTCACCGCGCTCGCTCACGACCTCCAGCTCGATCCCGAGTGCACGGACGTCTACCTGTGCGGTTCGGCGGCGATGGTGGCAGACACACGAGACGTGCTCGAGCACGAGGGCTACACCTCGGTCCTGACCGAGCCCTACTGAGCCCCACGAGGTCCGTATCCGCCCCGACCATTGACCGTGCCTGGCGGGTGGTGCACCTCCAGGTCACTCCACGGCTCGAATATCGGCCACACGCCACGGCTCCGGGACGACAATGAGCACGACCCGGCGGGGCTGGAGGGCCGGAACAGTCCGAGTCCCCGCAGGTCCCGAACGCGTTGAGGCGCTTTGAGACAGCGTCACCTGCAGCGCTCTCGCGCCGGGCCACTGAGTCGCTGCGTCGTCAGGCAGCGCCACCTCAGTGACCTGGCTGACGGAGGTGTGCAGCTCCCTAACGCCTTCACCGGAGTCGAGCAGCTCGGTGAGAACCTGAGTGTCGGCCTGCGCCGCGGGCGACCCCGGTACCGTCGTGGCCGCCAGAGCGGTGGCATCGCCGGCCATGAGGGCCCGGTCTCGAGCCGCGGACAGTCCGACGACGACACTGGCCATGTCGGCACCCCCGCTCCTGCCAGGACCCGGCGCCGACGTCGTTGCGGCGGGGCTCCCGGTGGCGGCGGGAGACGGGCTGCCCGCAGGAAGGGCGCCGGCGCGGGCGGACGCCGACGGCCTCGCTGGGCCTGACGGGCTCGCGGCTGCACCGAGCGCCCACGCGGGCCTGTGCGCCACCAGGGCTTTGGCCGGACCCCAAGCAGCCAGGCAGATGGCCACCAGCGCCACCGCCACGAGCACCCAGGTGCGGGTGCGTCTGCGCCCCGCCCCTGCCCTTCTCCCCCAGCGTATGGCCGCGGGCACCGGTCCGGTGCGGGCGGCGCCGCCGCGTTCCTCTCGGAGCTCGCTCTTCGCCCTCGGCCGGGCCCCGGCCCTCACTCTGGGCCTGAGCCTGGAGCCGACCGTGCGAGTCGGGGTGCGAGCCGCTGCCCGCAGGGAGCCGGCAGCCAGGCGGGCGCCGTCGGGCAGCTCGATGGGTGAGGCCTGCCCCAGCTGAGGCGCTCGGGCCGCAAGGTCCCGGGCGGTGGGACGGTCGGCGGGCTCCTCGGCCAGCGCGTCAGTCATGATTCCCGCCAGGCGCCGGCAGGCGGCGCCGCCCTGTCCCGCGCACTCGGTCAGCAGGCGGGCCAGGGCGTAGACGTCACCGGCTGCGGACGCCGGAGCACCGGCGAGGCGTTCCGGCGCCGCATACTCCTGCGTCCCCGTCTCCATGACGGAGCCCAGCAGGTCGACGAGGACCGGATGCCCATCAGTGGTCACCAGGACGTTGCCTGCCGATACGTCCCCGTGGGTCGCTCCGTGCTCGTGCAGGTAGGCCAGTGCCGAGCCCAGGACGTCCAGGAGCATGGCCAACCAGGAGACGTTCAGCCGTCCGCGCGCCCCCAGGACCACGTCGAGCCCAGCCCCTTCGACGAGGTCCATGATGACGCCCGCCCGGTGCTCGGGCAGCGAGACCACCTCCCGCACGGTCACCAGACCGGGATGGCGCAGGACGCGCAGATCGGCCAAGCGCCGCAGGACTAAGGCTCCGGCACGCCCGCGGGGCAGGTCGACGACCCGGATGACCACATGACGCCCCTGCGCGTCGAGCCCGCGGCGAGGAGCACCGGGGGCGGTGGAGCGCCCCATGACCTCACCAATGGTGTAACCCTGCTGCGACAGGGTGCTGAGAGCCGAGTCGGGAATGCTCGGCTCCGCGTCGGAGGGCGGCAGCGAGGCTGCGCGGGGGGAGCCGGTGCGGCGAGGCCGGGGCCGATGTCGAGGCACGGGACGGCGCCGGGGCCGGGCACGGTTGGAGGCACCCTCTCCAGGGCGGTCGGCGGGGCGGGGGCACGTCGTCGGGCTCATGCACTCCATGGTCATCACGGCGCTCGCCGATGACCAGCCCTTTCGACCGGCCTGTGGATAACTCGGGCTCCGTTGCCGGTTGTGGTCACGTAGACTGCGCCCGTGCTGCGTGAGGACATGGAGCTCGGTTCCCGGCTCATCCCCTTCCGTGAGGGCTGGCAGCGGCAGAGGGTTATCCATAGCGAGGTCGTGGAGGGACGGCGGCCATCCACGCTCCTGCTCGTGGAGCACGAGCCGGTCTACACCGTCGGCAGACGGACCCACTCCTGGGAGCGGCCCAGCGCCGACGTCGTCGAGCCGGGTCACGTACCCGTGGTCGACGTGGACCGCGGCGGCAAGACCACCTGGCACGGGCCGGGCCAGCTGACCGTCTACCCGATCCTGCGCCTGACCCAGCCGATTGACGTCATCCGCTACGTGCGGGCGCTGGAAGCCGCGGTCATCGAGCTGTGCGGCCTCTACGGCCTGGAGACGGTCCGCGTCGAGGGGCGCTCCGGGGTCTGGCTGCCGGCCGACCCTGAGACTGCGGGGCCGGCCGGCCGGCCCCCGCGCCCCGAGCGCAAGATCTGCGCCCTGGGGGTGAGGGTCGCCCGCGGCGTGACCATGCATGGGATCGGCCTGAACGTCGACCCCGACCTGGAGGCCTTCTCCTTGGATCGCATCATTCCCTGCGGGATCGACGACGCCGGAGTGACCTCACTGGCAGCGGAGACCGGCCGGCGCCTGGCGACCGGCGCTCCCGCGGAGGCTCTGGTCTGCGCCCTGGAGAGTCACCTGACCCCCTTGGTGGCGGATGCCACGTGACAACAGCCCCCACTCCTAGGCCGGAGGTCCTATAAGTACTAGACTCCCGATGGAACCGTCGTCGGCGAGGAGAGATAGACGTGAGCACCACCGTGGCCCCTGAGGGACGCAAGCTCCTGCGGGTCGAGGCGCGCAACGCCCAGACACCCATTGAGTCCAAGCCCGACTGGCTGCGCACCCGCGCCATCGTCTCCGACACCTACCAGGAGGTCCGCGGTCTGGTGAGGGAGAAGAGCCTGCACACGGTGTGCGCCGAGGCGAACTGCCCCAACATCTACGAGTGCTGGAACGACCGCGAGGCCACCTTCCTGGTGGGCGGCGAGATGTGCACCCGGCGCTGCGACTTCTGCGACATCGCCACCGGGCGTCCCACCGAGTACGACGTCGACGAGCCCAGGCGCGTAGCGGTCTCGATCAAGGAGATGGATCTGCGCTACGCCACCGTTACCGGGGTGGCCCGCGACGACCGCCCCGACGGCGGCGCCTGGCTCTACGCCGAGACCGCCCGCCAGGTGCACGAGCTCTCGCCGGGCACCGGGGTCGAGCTGCTCATCCCCGACTTCCGAGGCAACCCTGAGGCCCTGGAGGACGTCTTCTCCTCGCGCCCCGAGGTTCTCGGCCACAACCTGGAGACGGTCCCGCGCATCTTCAAACGGATCCGGCCGGCCTTCTCCTACCAGGGCAGTCTCGACGTCATCACGGCCGCAGCGGAGGCGGGGCTGGTCACCAAGTCCAACCTCATCCTGGGCATGGGCGAGACCCGCGACGAGATCGAGGCGGCCATGGCCGCCCTGGTGGAGGCGCGCTGCGACATCCTCACCATCACCCAGTACCTGCGCCCCTCCAAGCTGCACCACCCCGTCGACCGCTGGGTCAAGCCACAGGAGTTCGTCGACCTGAGCCGCCTGGCCGAGGAGATCGGATTCGCCGCCGTCATGAGCGGGCCCATGGTGCGTTCCTCCTACCGCGCAGGAATGCTGTGGGGACGGGCCATGGTCAAACGCGGTCGCCCCATCCCCGAGCACCTCTCGCAGCTCGCCGAGCCGGCCACCGCCCGCCAGGAGGCGTCGGCCCTGCTGGGGACCCACCCCCACCTCGCCGCCGCCTGCTGAGGCCCCAGCACGAGTCCCACGCAGCCGGCCGATTCCCGGAGGGCACTGGCCTGCCGGGCCTGCCACGCTGACGGCGAGACCATGTGTGCCGGCGCACCGCCGTCGTCTATGGTGTGCCCGTGAGCAGTGCCCAGTCCCCCCAGCCGAAGAAGAAGCGCCGGCTGGCTCAGTACCTTCAGAACATCAAGGACTCCTACACGGTCTCGCGGCGAAGCTATCCGTGGATCGGGTGGGCGATGCTGGCGGTACTCGCCGCGGGCCTCGCCGTGGGAGCCGCTATTGCCCTCGGCTACGGCCTGCACCTGTGGTACTGGCTGGTTCTGGGCCTCATGCTCGCACTCGTGATCAACATGGGACTCCTGACGTTCCTGGTGCGCCGAGCCTCCTACAGCCAGCTCGAAGGTCGACCGGGGGCCGCCAAGGTCGTCCTCGATCAGATCGGTCGGGGCTGGTACGTCGAGTCCGAGCCTGTGGCCTTCAACAAGGACCAGGACCTCGTGTGGAGGCTGGTGGGACGCCCCGGAGTCGTTCTCATCTCCGAGGGGCCGAGCACCCGCACCCGCCGCATGCTGGCCGATGAGGAGCGCAAGGTCCACCGGCTGCTGTCCACCGTCCCCATCCACACCCTTCAGGTGGGCACCGACGCCGGGCAGGTGCGTCTGACCGACCTGTCCAAGACGCTGCGTCAGCTCCCGACCAAGCCCACGTCGTTGACTGACAGCGAGATCACGCAGGTCTCCAAGCGTCTGACGTCGATGGCGGGCAAGAACCTGCCGATTCCCAAGCACATTGACCCCAATCGGGTTCGGCCCGACCGCCGTGCCATGCGCGGTCGCTGAATCACCTCCCCAGGTCACCTCCACCTCCCATCACTCAGCGCCCAGCGGGCTCAAGGAGCTCGACATGAAGGGGCGAAACACTCAGGCAACACTGACGCCACTCCTTTGTCACGGTAGCGTCAATATAGTGGCCGTTGTCAGCCGCAGTGCATACGTGTGGAGTATGTGCGCCGTTCCCACCTGGAGGAGATATGTTCAAGGACGCATCCGAGGCACTGACGTTCATCGAGAAGGAGAATGTCGCGCTGGTCGATGTGCGATTCTGCGACCTACCCGGCGTCATGCAGCACTTCACCATTCCTGTGGCTGCCTTCAAGGAAGAGGCACTCACTGACGGCCTCATGTTCGACGGCTCATCAATCCGGGGCTTCACCGCGATCCACGAGTCGGACATGAAGCTGGTCCCCGATGTGACCACCGCCTTCCTGGACCCGTTCCGCGAGGAGAGGACCCTGGTCGTCAACTTCTCGATCGTCGACCCCTTCACGGACGAGGTCTACTCCCGCGACCCCCGCTCCATCGCCGCCAAGGCCGAGGACTACCTGCGCTCCACCGGAATCGCCGACACCTGCTATATCGGAGCCGAGGCCGAGTTCTACCTCTTCGACTCGGTGCGCTACGAGTCCTCACCGGCCGAGTCCTTCTACGCCATCGACTCCTGCGAGGCGGCCTGGAACACCGGCCGTGAGGAGGAGGGAGGCAACAAGGGGTACAAGACGGCTTTCAAAGGCGGATACTTCCCCGTCTCGCCCAACGATCAGATGGCCGATATCCGGGACCGCATGGTCCGCACCTGCCTCGCCTCCGGCCTGGAGATCGAACGGGCCCATCACGAGGTCGGCACTGCCGGACAGCAGGAGATCAACTACCGCTTCAGCTCTCTGCTCGCCGCGGGCGACGACATGATGAAGTTCAAGTACATCATCAAGAATGAGGCCTGGCGCAACGGCAGGACGGCCACATTCATGCCCAAGCCGATCTTCGGCGACAACGGCTCGGGCATGCACACCCACCACTCGCTGTGGAAGGACGGCAAGCCGCTGTTCTTCGACGAGCGGGGCTACGGCCAGCTCTCGGACCTCGCCCGCTGGTACATCGGCGGAATCCTGGCTCACGCCCCGGCGCTGCTGGCCTTCACCAACCCGTCAGTGAACTCCTTCCACCGCCTGGTCCCCGGCTTCGAGGCACCAGTCAACCTGGTCTACTCGGCCCGTAACCGCTCGGCCTGCATCCGCATCCCGGTCACCGGCTCCTCTCCCAAGGCCAAGCGGGTGGAGTACCGGGTGCCGGACCCCTCCTCCAACCCCTACCTGTGCTTCGCCGCCGTCCTCATGGCAGGCCTCGACGGCATCCGCAACCGCATCGAGCCCCGTGAGCCCATCGACAAGGACCTCTACGAGCTCGCCCCCGAGGAGTACTTCGACATCGACAAGCTCCCCGACAGCCTGGACCTGGCCCTGGAGGCGCTTGAGGATGACCACGACTTCCTCACCGAGGGGGACGTCTTCACCCCGGATCTCATCGAGACCTGGATCGAGTACAAGCGCGCCAATGAGATCGAGCCTCTGCGGCTGCGCCCCCACCCCTACGAGTTCCAGCTCTACTACGACCTGTAGGCTGCTGACCCAGCCCAGACGCCGGCCCTGAGCCTCCCACGCACGAGGCTCAGGGCCGCCGTCGTGCTGTACGCCACCCTCCCTACTTGCATATCTATACTGCATTGCGGATATTGTTTCTCTGTTTTGATCCACTCCGAAGAGGAGATCCCACGATGAGGATCCGCCAACACGCCGCCCTCGGGCTGGCGGCCACAGCCTGCCTGGTCCTCAGCGCATGCACCAACGCCGCTGACTGGAACGCGAACCGGAGCTCGCAGATCCACTCCTTCGACACCTCGTCGATCCAGGCGCAGCCCGACATCATCGCCAAGCTCCCTCAAGGCGCCCTTGAGGACGGTGTCCTCGACGTGGCCGCCTCCACGGACTACGCACCGGCCGAGTTCCTCGATCCCTCGGGCAAGGCGGTGGGCTACGACGTCGACCTGACCAACGCGATCGCCGCCGTCCTGGGTGTCAAGGGCAAGGTGCACACCGCCGAGTTCGACTCCATCATCGCCTCGATCGGCTCGAAGTACGACGCCGGCATCTCCTCCTTCACCGTCACCCCCGAACGGACCGCGGAGGTCAACATGACCGCCTACATCAACGTGGGCTCGCGGTTCAACGTCCAGGCCGGCAACCCCAAGGGCGTTGAGACCTCCGACCACCTCAAGCTGTGCGGGCGGAGCATCGGCGTCCAGGTGGGAACCGCCCAGGAGACCACCATGCGCGACGCCGCCGAGAAGTGTGCCAAGGCGGGCAAGCCGGTGCTGTCCGTGCGTTCCTACTCCAAGCAGTCCGAGGCCACCACCGGCCTGGTGGGCGGGACCATCGACGCCACCTACTCCGACTCCACCGTGGCCGGATACGCCGTCGAGCTGACCGATGGCCAGATCGTCACCCTCGGGGAGATAGAGGACGCCGCCCCCCAGGGGGTGGTGACCGCCAAGGCCGATCCGCAGTTCACCGCCGCGATCCAGGCCGCCGTCCAGTACCTCATGGACCAGGGCATCTGGCAGAAGATCCTGGACAGCTGGGGCGTGAAGGACGCCGCCCTGACCACCGCAGAACTCAATCCCGCAGTGAAGGAGTGAGCCGTGAGCGCCTCCCCCGCCTCTGAGGACGACAAGGTCGTCCTCAACAACCCCAAGCCCGTCCCCCGCCCGGGGACGTGGATCAGTGCCGCGATCGTCACGGTCCTGGGGGCCATGCTCATCCACGGCCTGGTCACCAATGAGAAGTTCCACTGGTCCACGGTCTGGTTCTTCCTGCGTGAGGTCCACGTGGTCAAGGCCGTCGGATGGACGCTGCTGCTGACCTTCATGGCGATGGCCATCGGTATCGTGCTGGCGGTCACCACGGCGATCCTGCGTCAGTCCTCCAACCCGGTCCTGCGCTGGGTGGCGCTGGCCTACCTGTGGTTCTTCCGCGGCACCCCGATCTACACCCAGCTGGTCTTCTGGGGAGCACTGTCCGCGCTCTACCAGAAGCTGAGCCTGGGAATCCCCTTCGGCCCCGAGCTGCTGACCTTCAAGACGACGACGGTCTTCACCCCCTTCGTCGCGGCGGTCCTGGGGCTGGGCATCAACGAGGGCGCCTACCTCTCCGAGATCGTCCGCTCGGGCCTGAACTCGGTGGACAAGGGCCAGAGCGAGGCCGCCGGTGCCCTGGGCATGAGCAAGAGCCAGATCCTGCGCAGGATCGTCCTGCCGCAGGCGATGAGGGTCATCGTCCCGCCCACCGGCAACGAGACGATCTCCATGCTCAAGACGACCTCCTTGGTGCTGGCGGTCCCCTTCACCCTGGATCTGACCTTCGTCACCAACTCCTACGCATCGCTGACCTACCAGATCATTCCGCTGCTCCTGGTCGCGGCCATCTGGTACATCGTCATCACCTCGATCCTCATGGTGGGACAGCACTACATCGAGCGCTACTACGGCAAGGGCTTCGACCCGGACAAGTCCTCCAGCTCCTCGGGCCGGGGCCTGTCCGCCCGTCAGCAGGCCATCCTCGATGCCCACACCACCAAGGACAATCCCTTCCTGGAGGTCACCCCATGAGCACAACCGCCCACGCAGCAGCCGGGACGCCCAAGGTCGAGATCAGCGACCTGCACAAGTTCTTCGGTGAGCTGCACGTGCTGCGGGGCATCGACCTGATCGTCCCGCCCGGCTCGGTGACGGTCCTCATCGGTCCGTCGGGCTCGGGGAAGTCGACGCTGCTGCGCTGCATCAATGAGCTGGAGTCCATTGACGCCGGCCGGATCAAGGTCGACGGCGAGCTCATCGGGATGCGAGAGGTCGAGCGCGGGGGGCGCATCGAGCTGCACGCCCTGTCGGACAAGGCCCGTGCCGCTCAGCGCGCCAAGATCGGCATGGTCTTCCAGCGTTTCAACCTCTTTCCCCACATGACGGCTCTGCAGAACGTCATGGAGGCACCGGTCCTGGTCAAGAAGACTCCGAAGGCCAAGGCCCGCGAACGCGGCATCGAGCTGCTGGAGCGGGTGGGGCTGGGTGATCGCCTCGACCACTACCCCTCCCAGCTCTCCGGTGGTCAGCAGCAGCGGGTGGCGATCGCCCGGGCCCTGGCGATGGACCCTGAGCTCATGCTCTTCGATGAGCCGACCTCGGCCCTGGACCCCGAGCTGGTCGGTGAGGTCCTGCAGGTGATGAAGGACCTCGCCGCCTCCGGGATGACGATGGTCGTGGTCACCCACGAGATGGGCTTCGCCCGGGAGGTCGGCGACCAGCTGATCTTCATGGACGGCGGTGTCATCTGCGAGTCCGGTGACCCCGTCAAGGTCCTGGACGACCCCCAGGCCGAACGCACCCGGGCCTTCCTCTCCTCGGTCCTGTAGGGCGGACCGGTCAGGAGGCGGCCTGGTCCCAGGCCCCGTCATCCCAGGAGGTCAGGCTCCACCCGCCGCCGGGATCGCCGTCGACGACGGTGATCCCGGTGTTGTGCATGGGGTGGTCGGCGATCCACAGCGGGTCCACGCCGCCTCCGGCCGCGGCCCTCAGGGAGGTCCACAGGCGCAGCGCGGTGCCGTGGGAGACGAGCAGGGCTGCTGAGCCTCCCGCCTGGGCGGCCTGCTCGCAGATGCGGCCGACGGTCTCGTCGAAGCGCTGAAGCGTGTCGTGCCCGTCCTCCGGGGATCCGGGGATGCGGCAGGCGGGGCGCCCCGCCATCCAGGCCCGGGTGGTGTCCACGTAGCAGGCCACCGAGCGCGCGTCGGTGTTCATCTCCAGGTCGGCGGCCAGGACCTCACGCAGTCCCGGGTCAACAGTGGCGCTCAGGCCGGTGGCGGCCTCGATGGGGGCGATGGTCTGCCTGGCGCGCAGGATCGGGGAGACCCACAGCGACCCCAGTCCCTGGAGCAGGCCGGCCTTGTCCAGACGGTCGGGCAGTCCGTCGGCCTGCCCCAGTCCCACCTCGTCCAGGGGATGCCCGGGGAAGGCGGTATCAAGTGCCTGCATGACATTGGCCTCGGTGCGACCGTGGCGTACAAGAATGAGCCTCACGGCGGCAAGTCTGCCAGGTTCGCAGTGCAACGGCCCTCGACGACGGTGCGATCCTCATCGCCCAAGGGCCTGTGTCCGGTGCCGTCTGCGCCCGGTCAGCTCCAGGGGTAGGGCCCTTCCGGTCGCCTTCTGGTGGTGCGGGGGCGGCTGGCCCGCCTGGAGCCCTCGGAGGCTGCTGTCCCCGTACCCCGACGGGACTGTGCGCGAGCGCTCCGGGCCGAGCCCGCTGAACGCGGCGGCGGTGACTCCGAGCTGTGCGGCTGTGCCGCCGACGCGGCGCTCGACGGCGTCGATGCGGTGGAGCCGTGGGCGGCGGCGTCGGTGAAGACGATGCGCTCGGCCACTGCGCGCGCGTGGCGGGCGCTGCGACGGTAGAGGTCCTCGAGCTCTCGCTCCCTGCCCGCACCCAGGCCAATGAGGCGCCCCACCAGGTGGATCTCCCGGATCTGGACGGGGAGGACCTGGGAGCGCGGCCCCGAGGCGCGCCCGGTTCCCAGGACGATCGCCGAGCGCAGGCGGCTGGCCAGGATCCAGGCCGCAACCAGTTCTCCCCCATCGTCCGCGCTCAGCACCCCGGCCTGGACCGCGGCCTGGAGGGCGGCGACGGTCGAGGTGGTCCGCAGCTGGGGTATCCGGCCGGCGTGAGCGAGCTGAAGCACCTGGGCGCTCCATTCGACGTCGCTGAGCCCACCGGGGCCGAGCTTGAGGTGGCGGGCCGGGTCAATGCCCCGGGGTAGGCGCTCTGCCTCCACCCGGGCCTTGATCCTGCGGATCTCCCGCAGGTCCTGGGGAGCCAGCCCCTCCTGCGCCCAGCGCAGCGGGTTGATGAGCTCCTCGAAACGCCGCCCCAGGTCATGGTCTCCGGCGCAGGCGCGGGCCCGCAGCAGCGCCTGGCGCTCCCACAGGGCGGACCAGCGGCCGTAGTACTCGCGGTAGGCGTCCAGTGAACGGCTCATGACGCCGTTGCGGCCCTCGGGCCGCAGGTCGCAGTCGACCTCAAGGGGGTGCGGGAGCGCCGAGGCCAGAAGTCCCATGACCTGCTTGGCGACGGCCTCGGCCTCCTGAGCGGCGGTCTCCTCCCCCGCCCCGTCGCAGGCCTGGTGGACGAAGAGGACATCCGCGTCGGAGGCGTATCCGATCTCGTGACCTCCCAGGCGTCCCATGGCGATGATGGCGTGGCGGGCGCGGGCGGCCTGCCAGCACCCGCCTGCGTCGGGCCCCGCGGAGACCGCCTCCACCCCGTCGCGCTGGGCGATGACCAGCCCGGTGGCCACGGTCAGCGTCCCGTCCAGGACCGCGTCGGTGGCGTCGGAGAGGATGGAGGCGGTGCGTTCGGGGTCGATGCCGTCCAGGCAGTCCGCCAGTGAGGCGCGCACCTCCTCACGGGCGCGCACTCTCAGAATCGCCTGGACCGCCTCGAGCGCCTGCTCAGCAAGGGCCGCGTCATCGGGGCCGGTGAGGCTGCGACGGCGCAGGACGGCGGCGACCTCCTCCGCCAGGGCGCCGGGTCGGCGGGGCTCGAGCTCGCCGTCGTCGTCGAGCCAGGCGATGGACTCTGGGAACTCCGCGAGGCGCTCGGTGGCCCAGTGGGCGCTGGAGAGGACCTGGCACAGCCTGCGTGCCGCCACCGGTGAGTCCCGCAGCATGGCCAGGTACCAGTGCGACCCTCCGATGGCCTCGGACAGCCGCCTGAAGGACAGCAGACCGAAATCGGGGTCGGCTCCCCCACCGATCCAGCCGATGATGACCGGCAGCAGCTGGCGCTGGATCGCGGCGCGACGGCTGACCCCCTCGGTGAGGGCCTGGATGTGGCGCAGGGCCCCGTCGGGGTCCGTGTAGCCGACGGCGGCGAGGCGCTCGCGCGCCGCCTGAGGGCTCAGGGCCATCTCGTCGGCGCTGAGGGCGGCCGCGAAGGCCAGCAGGGGACGGTAGTAGATCTCCTGGTGGAGGGCCCGTACCCGCCGGCGCAGGTCCTTGAAGTCCTCCCACAGGCTGTCGCCGCGGCCCAGGCAGTCGCTGATGCCTCGCTCGATGCGGCGCAGGTCCTCCTCCTTGTCAGGAAGGTTGTGGGTGCGGCGCAGCCGGAAGAGCTGGCTGCGATGCTCCAGCAGCCGCAGGGCCTTGTAGCAGCCGCTCAAGGCCGCGGCGTCGGTGCGGCTGACGTATCCGCCCGCGCTGAGAGCGTCGAGAGCCTCCAGGGTGCCGCGTACGCGCAGGCTCTCGTCGGAGCGTCCGTGGACGAGCTGGAGGAGCTGGACGGTGAACTCGACATCTCGCAGGCCCCCGGGGCCGAGCTTGATGCGCCGGTCCGCCCCGTCACGCGGCACCGACTCCTTCTCCACCCGGAGCCGCATGGCACGGGCGTCCTCAACGAAGTGCTCCCGCCGGCTGGCCTCCCACACGTAGGGCGCCACGCCCTGCTCGTAGCGGGCGCCGAGCTCGGCGTGGCCGGCGCAGGCCCTGGCCTTGAGCAGGGCCTGGAACTCCCAGGAAGCGGCCCACCTGCGGTAGTAGGCCAGGTGGGAGTCAAGAGTGCGCACGAGCGCGCCGTCCTTGCCCTCGGGACGCAGTGCCGTGTCCAGCGGCCACAGAGGCGGCTCGGGGGCGGTGGCGGAGACGACGTGGGCGAGCTCAGTGGCCAGGTGCGTGCCGATCTCCACGAGGCGCTCCTCGCTGATCGGCTCGTGAGCGCCCTGCAGCTCGTGGGCGGGGCCGACGACGTAGACGACGTCGACGTCCGAGATGTAGTTGAGCTCCTGGGCCCCGGTCTTCCCCATGGCGATCACGGCGAGGGCCACCTCATCGGCCTTCGGTCCGACGGCGGCGCGGGCGACGAGCAGGGCCGCGTCCAGGGCGGCATCGGCGAGCTCGGCCATGCGACGACACACGGTGGGGACGTGCTCGATCGGGTCGGCGCTGGTGAGGTCATCGGCGACGATCGCCGTGAGCCGGTCCCGGTAGGCGCGCCGCAGCGCCCCGGTCGCCCGGCTGACGGCGCAGTCTGCCGGGTGCGGGGGTCTCTCATCGCAGTCTGAGAGGCCGGTGTCCGCAGGGCCGGCCTGCCCCAGCGCGTCGTGGACCGCCCGTTGCAGCGCCTCGCCGGGACCGGCCTCCTCCGGGGCGCTCCACGCCCTGCGCGGGGCGAGCGCGGTGAGGCGCTCGGGATGCGCCACGAGGAAGTCTCCCAGGGCCTGGGAGGCACCCAGGACCGCGAGCAGGCGGTGCCTGTGCTCACGCGGCTCTGCGGCCGGATCACTCATGATGCTGCGCAGGAGTGCTGCCGGCCTCGTCGTGCACCCGGGCTCGACACCGCCTGCCGATGCCAGGTGACCCGACTCGGATGCGGCCGCGGCCTCAGCGAGCCTGACGAGGCTGAGCAGAGCCATGTCGGGATCGGCGGTGAGCGCCAGGGAGTCGATGAGCTCCTCACGCGCCGGCCCGAGTCGTATGTCGGCGGGTCGGCCGCCCGGCCGCCTGGAGCGATCCGCTGAGGCGCGTCCGCCGGGGTCTCCCGCCTCGACGACGTCGTCGGCCTCAGCGTCTGCTGGCAGGAAGGGCAGCAGCGCCGGGTCGCTCAGGAGAGCCCCGGCGCGGGCGGCGTTGTGGAATCCGGCCCGCAGCAGCAGGGTCCTGGGCGAGGAGCTGTGCCGGGAGGGGGACCCGATCGGCGCCCGCTTCTCGCTGCGGTCTCTCACAGCTGTCTCCTGCTGCGCTCAGGCCCGCGGGAAGAACTGGCCGATCTCGAAGTCGGTGACCTGGGCGTCGTAGGCCCGGTACTCGCGGCGCTTGTTGCGCAGGAAGAACTCGAAGGTGTCCTCACCGAAGGTGTCCGCCACCAGGTCGGAGCGCTCCATGGCGGCCACCGCGCTCTTGAGGGAGGTGGGCAGGGCGTGGATGCCCAGCGCCCTGCGCTCCATCTCCGACAGGGCCCAGACATCGTCCTCGGCCTCCGGGGGAAGCTCGTAGCCCTCCTCGATGCCCTTGAGGCCCGCGGCCAGAATGACCGCGTAGGCCAGGTAGGGGTTGGCCGAGGAGTCGATGCCGCGGAACTCCACCCGCGTCGACTGGGCCTTGCCGGGCTTGTGCATGGGGACGCGTACCAGGGCGGAGCGGTTGTTGTGGCCCCAGCACACGTAGCTGGGGGCCTCGTCCCCTCCCCACAGGCGCTTGTAGGAGTTGACGTGCTGGTTGGTGACGGCGGTGATCTCCGAGGCGTGGTGCAGCAGCCCGGCGATGAAGGAGCGGCCGGTGGCGGAGAGCTGGTACTGGCCGGCGGGGTCGAAGAAGGCGTTGCGGTCGCCCTCGAACAGGGAGAAGTGCGTGTGCATGCCCGAGCCGAACTGATCGGGGAAGGGCTTGGGCATGAAGGTCGCCAGGCAGCCCTCCTCCAGGGCGACCTCCTCCACGACGGCGCGGAAGGTCATGATGTTGTCCGCCATGGACAGGGCGTCGGCGAAGCGCAGGTCGATCTCGTTCTGGCCGGGGCCGCCCTCGTGGTGGGAGAACTGCACCGAGATCCCCATCTGCTCGAGCATGAGGATGGCGTGGCGTCGGAAGTCGTGGGCGGTCCCCCCGGGCACGTGGTCGAAGTAACCGGCGTCGTCAGTGGGGCGGATACGCCCGTCGGCGTCGCGGTTGACCAGGTAGAACTCGATCTCCGGGTGGATGTAGCAGGTGAATCCGGCCTCGGCGACCCGGGCGAGCTGACGCTCGAGCACGGAGCGCGGGTCGGTGCGGGCGGGCTCGCCGTCGGGCGTGAGGACATCGCAGAACATGCGGGCCACACCGTTGTCCCCGTCCCGCCAGGGCAGCATCTGGAAGGTGGAGGGATCGGGGGCCAGGAGCATGTCGGACTCGAAGACGCGCGTCAGGCCCTCGATGGCCGATCCGTCGAAGCCGATGCCCTCCTCGAAGGCACTCTCGACCTCGGCCGGTGCGATGGCCACGGACTTGAGCTGTCCGGAGACGTCAGTGAACCACAGGCGGATGAAGCTGATGTCGCGTTCCTCGATGGCTCGGAGCACGTACTCCTGCTGCTTGTCCAATGGGGCCTCCTCAGCATGGCGGCGCAGCAGCCGGCCGACGACGGGGCCGGTGGTCGTGCGCCTGAGACGTTCTGCTGGGCCCACCCTAGTGCTCGGGTGCGTCAGGCAGGTTTCGGACAACCGCCTCGGCGGGGACGTCAGAGGGACGTCAGTGGTCCGTCCGAGGTGCCAGCGCACTGCGACACCTCAGGTAGCCTCGTGCCATGGCTACACCCGAGTCCCCTTACGGCACGTCCGCCACCGTCGTCGGAGGCGGCAAGCCCGTGCGCGTTCATCACCTGGCGGCCGCCAAGAAGGACGGCACCAAGTTGGTCATGCTCACCGCCTACGACGCCGTGACCGCCCAGATCCTGGACGCGGCGGGAACCGACCTGCTGCTGGTGGGCGACTCCATCGGCAATGTCATGCTGGGGCACGACTCCACGCTGCCGGTGGAGCTCGACGAGATGGTGGTGGCCACCCGCTCGGTGGCGAGGGCGACCAAGCGCGCACTGGTCGTGGCTGACCTCCCCTTTGGCACCTACGAGGCCGGCCCCGAGCAGGCTCTGGCCAGCGCGGTGCGCCTCATGAAGGCGGGGGCCAACGCCGTCAAGCTCGAAGGCGGCAGGCCCCGAGCAGCCAGCGTGCGCGCGCTGACCCAGGCGGGCATCCCGGTGGTGGGGCACCTGGGATTCACCCCGCAGAGCGTCAACATGCTCGGTGGCTTCCGGGTTCAGGGCCGCGGCGAGGCCGCGGACGCGCTGCTGGCCGACACGCAGGCGCTGGCTGAGGCGGGGGCGATCGCCCTCGTCCTGGAGATGGTGCCCGAGCCTGTGGCCGCCCGCGTCACCGAGTCGCTTGCGATCCCCACGATCGGTATCGGCGCGGGCGCCCGCTGCGACGGACAGGTCCTGGTGTGGACGGACATGGCCGGGATGACGGACTGGTCACCGCGCTTCGCCCACCAGTTCGGGCAGATCGGCGAGGTCCTCAGGCAGGCGGCCGCCGACTACGGGACCGCGGTGCGCGAGGAGTCCTTCCCTGCAGAGAAGCACTGGTTCAGCTCCTGACGACCCCTGACAGTGATAAGACCCACAGCGTGTTGTGGAGGCCCTGGACCACTGGCTGGAGGGAAGGTCCCGCGAACCGGGTGCCCCCTTCTATGCTTAAGACCATGAGTTCTTCGGCTTCCCCCGCGTCCTCGGCCTCACTGGCCGACCGCGCTCCGCGTGGCACGCTCACTCCCGGGACACTCAGTCCTGAGCGTCATGTGCCGGCATCCATCGCACGTCCCGAGTACATGTTCCACGACGGTCCCGAGCGCGTCACGGCCTCGGAGGTCAAGGATGCTGAGACGATCGAGCGGATCCGGGTGGCGGGGCGGCTGGCCGCCCGCGCCCTGGCCGAGGCCGCCAAGGCGATCGCCCCGGGGGTGAGCACCGATGAGCTGGACCGGATCGCCCACGAGTACCTGTGCGACCACGGTGCCTACCCCTCCTGCCTGGGTTACATGGGTTTCCCCAAATCGATCTGCACCTCGATCAATGAGGTCATCTGCCACGGCATCCCGGACTCGACCCGCCTGAATGAGGGAGACCTCATCAATCTTGACGTCACCGCCTACATCGGCGGGGTCCACGGCGACACGAACGCCACCTACGCCGTCGGCGAGGTCGACCGTGAGACGGAGCTGCTCATCGAACGTACCCGCACCGCGATGGAGCGGGGCATCAAGGCCGTCAAGCCGGGACGCGAGGTCAATGTCATCGGCCGCGTCATCGAGGCCTACGCCAAACGCTTCGACTACGGGGTGGTGCGCGACTACACGGGCCACGGCGTCGGGGAGGCCTTTCACTCAGGGCTCATCATCCCCCACTACGACGCCGCCCCTCTGCACGACGACGTCATCAAGACCGGCATGGTGTTCACCATCGAGCCGATGCTCACACTCGGCGGCATCGAGTGGGAGCAGTGGGACGACGGCTGGACGGTGGTCACCAAGGACCGTTCCCGCACCGCGCAGTTCGAGCACACGCTCGTGGTGACCGAGGAAGGTGCCGAGGTGCTCACCCTGCCTTGAGGTAGCGGGTATCGCTACCCATCCACGTCCACGATGATCGAGCACCGTCACGTTGCCTCACGATAAGGTGACGACGTAAGGTCCTTGGCTAGCGGACATCTACTGCATTCTGCCCAGGAAGCCCATGCGGGTTTCTCCCAGCTTATTTCCTCCCGGAGGTTCTCATGGCTTTGCGCTTCAATCCACCGCCGAACTGGCCCGCGCCACCCGAGGGTTTCGAGCCGCCTGCAGGCTGGCAGCCCGACCCCGCCTGGGGGCCGGCTCCTGAGGGCTGGCAGATCTGGGTCGATGACTCCGCCGCCTCCGGCGCATCCGCTGCTTCGGCCGCAGGTGCCGCTACTGAGGCCGACCCGGCGTGGGCTCCGACCCAGGCCGTGTCGACCGCCCCGACGGCCCCGTTGAGCACTTCCTCACCGGTTGCCGACCCGACGGGCATGTCAGCCTCCGCCCCCTCCGGTGACTACGCCGGGCCTCCCGCGTCTGTCGGCGCCAGCCCGTACGCGGCCAACATGGACTACGCCCAGTCGCCCACGCCCTACCAGCCCCAGGGGGCAGCGGGAGGGATGCAGCCTCCCACCGGCGGATGGCAGCCCAACGCCGCCGTTCCAGCCGGCCCCGGCAATGGCTCCAAGCCGCTGACCCAACAGTGGTGGTTCTGGACCGGAATCGCCGCAGTCGTCGTGGTCGCCCTGGTCATCGGTGGAATCTTCATGTTCAAGGGCGATTCCAGCGACAGCGACAACAAGGCGGACAGCACCTCGAGCTCGGAGCCGGATAACCCGAAGAAGCCTAAGCCCAGCAAGAATGTCGATGACCCGGACCCAACCGACAACCCGGATCCGAAGAAGCCCACCAAGACCAGCAATCCGAACAATAACAGCCACGGCTCGAGCGAGAAGGACCCCATCGACCCGAAGGCCGGGGCGGTCACGCTGAATGCAGGCAAGTACGACGACGACCCTAACGCCTCGGTTGACGTCACCTTCGGGGATGTCGAGTGGAACGCCAACGAGTCCATCAAGGCCGTCACGAGCCAGTACAGCTACAAGGAGCCCCCTGCCGGCAAGGTGTACATTCGCGTTCCCGTTGAGATCACCTACCACGGTCAAGGACAGTTCGATAAGTACGACCTGAAGGTCGGATTCACCCACGAAGGAAACACGGCAGAATCTGAGCTGATTATCGGCGGGCAGTCGCTCTTCAACCGGCAGAGCATGCCCCGTGACGGAGGCAAGGCGAAGGGCGATTTCGTCTTCCTCGTTGACGAGTCCGCCGCCAATGAGAAGAAGGGCGCCTTCGCGGTGAGCGCTTTCTCCCAGGTGGACAACAAGAATGAGGTCTACGTGGCGGCGAAGTAACGCCACGCCACCATCCGCCTCATACGACGTCGGCTGTGGCCCGCCAGGATCCTGGCGGGCCACAGCCGTTTCAACACGTTCGATAGGGCGGACGAGCCGACCTGTACGCCGGGTTCTGTTGCCGCCCGCCGTTACCGGCCTGGGCGGTGGCGACCATTCATCTTGGACCGCTGTTACCAGCGGCCTCATGCGACCTACCCGCTGACTCGGGCGAGCAGCCTTCAAGCGCCAGCTGTGCGGTCTTGCTCCGGGCGGGGTTTACCGAGCCGCAACGGTCACCCGCCGCGCTGGTGGGCTCTTACCCCACCCTTTCACCCTTACCCACCGGTATCCGATGGGCGGTCTACTCTCTGTGGCACTGTCCCGCGGGTCACCCCGGGTGGCCGTTAGCCACCGCCCTGCTCTGTGGAGCCCGGACGTTCCTCAGCCCGCCACCGCCATGAAGGCGGTGGCCGGTACCGCGGCCGCCCGGTCGGCTCGTCCGCACGGGTCAGTGTAGCCACATGCTGCGTCGTCGGGGTTCGCGCCCACCGGACAGCCCCCACCTGCCGGGAGGCGTGTCCGGCCCTATCATGTGCGGGTGCTGATCCTGCTTCCTCCCTCTGAGGGAAAGACTGCTCCTACCAGTGGACCGTCCCTGGATCTCGACTCGCTCCTGGAGGCGGACAGGCTCACCGCTGCGCGCCGTGAGGTGATGTCCGCGCTGGCTGAGGTGAGTCGGAGCGCCGAGGGTGCCTCCGTCCTGGGGCTGGGGCCTCGCAGCGCCGAGCAGGTGGGGACGAATCTGCTGCTGGAGACCGCGCCCTGTGCCCCGGCCCATCAGCTGTTCACCGGGGTCCTGTACGAGGCCGCACGGCTGGGCTCGATCGCCGAGGGCCCGGCGGGCCGCGCCGCTCTGGAGCACCACTGCGTTGTTCTCTCGGGGCTGTGGGGCATCCTCTCCCCCACTGACCTGGTGCCCGACCACCGCCTGTCGATGGGCACGTCCCTGCCCGGACCGGGACGTCTGCCGGCGTTCTGGAAACCGCACCTGACGCCGTCGCTCACCGACATGGTTGCACAGGGGCTGGTGGTGGATTGTCGGTCGGCGGACTACGCGGCCGCATGGAAGCCGTCCGCGCGTGACGGCATCGAGGTCGTGAGCGTGCGCGTGGTGCGCACTGCCGACGACGGTTCCCGCAAGGTGGTCTCCCACATGGCCAAGCACGCCCGCGGACTGCTCACCGGAGAGCTCCTCAGGACCGTTGCCGACGGGGCCGTGACTGAGCACGTACAGGTGGACGACCTCGCGAGTATCGCCGGGGGTCTGGAGGGTATCGACGACGTCGAGGTCTGCGAGCCGGACCGGCAGGGGCGACGAGTACTCACCCTGGTGACTCGCTGAGGCCGGTGGCGGCCGGCTTCAGACGCGGCCGCTAGATGTCCATCCGTACGATGATGACGTCGTTCTCCTCGGCGTGGATGACCTCCTCGGTCGGGGCGGCCACGATGCGGGCCAGCTCCTGGGGGCTGATCTCGACGGCGCCGCCCTCGATGGTGCGTCCCCTCAGGGCGACTGCGCCCAGCCCGCCGGTGGAGGCGCGGACGGCCTCATAGTCGGCCAGGAGGGGGGTCTCGATGGTGCCGGCGAGGTCTGCCCGCTGGTTCTCCAGGGACTCGATCTCCTCATCGAGTCGGGCGAACTCGGCGTCGCGCTTGGCGGTGAGCTCCCGCCCGGCTGTGCGGATCTCGGACTCCTCCTGGCTGAGGCGCTCCGCCTCCTGCCGGGCGGAGTCGAGTTCCTCCATGGCCAGGATCTGCGCCTCCTCCAAGGTTGACTGGCGTTGGCCGAGCTGGTCGATCTCCCCTTGGATGGCGGAGAGGTCGCGGGCTGCGCTGGTGCCGGAGTGGAGGCGCTCGCGCAGCACCTCGGCGCGGCGCACCACCTGCTCGACCTCGCCCTCACTGCGGGTGGCCTGCTTCTTGGCCTCGTCGAGGGCGGCCTCGGCCTGGATGGCTGCCCGCTTGTTGACTTTGAGGCGTTCGATGACTGACTCGATGCGGGTGAGGACCGGAAGGTGCTTGCGCTCGTGACGCAGCCGTGCCAGGCGGGAGTCGAGGTCCTGGAGGTCGATGAGAAGGCGCTGCTGGGCGATGGGGGCGCTTGTCACGGCGGGTGCTCCTTCAGGCGTGTGCGGGTTGATGCTGCGAATCCTCTCATGCCCGGTCTGGTCCGGTGGGCAGGCGCAGCGCCCAGGGGTCCGTGACGATGCGGGAGACCTGGACGGACAGTGAGGCGCCGCGGGAGCAGGCGTTGTCTGTGAGCCTGCGGGCCAGGGGCTCCAGGCCGACCCACTCGGTGGCCCAGTGGGTTCCGCACAGGAGGTAGGGGCGGCCGCCCTCCAGGTGCTCGGAGGCGGGGTGGTGGCGCAGGTCGGCGGTGAGGAACACGTCGGCCCCGGCCTCGCGGACCCGTTGCAGGAGAGAGTCGCCCGCCCCACCTGAGACGGCGATGCGCTCGACGACGGCGTCGAGGTCCCCTCCCACGAGGAGGCCGGGGGCCGAGTCGGGCAGGGCTGCGGCGACGTCGTCAGCAAGCCGGCGCAGGGTGACGGGCTGCGGCAGCGTGCCGATCCGCCCGATGCCCCGATCCGGGGAGGCGGGGTCGGGCTCGAGCGGCACGGTGGAGACGAGTCCGACCCGCTCGGCCAGGGCGTCGGCCACTCCCCCGTGGGCGGCGTCGAGACTGGTGTGGGCGTTGAGGAGGGCGATGCCTGCGCGGATGAGGCGGTGGATGCAGCGGCCCTTGGGGTCGGTGGCCGCGACGTGGTCGGTTCCGCGCAGGTAGAGGGGGTGGTGGGTGATGACCATGTCGACGCCGGCGTTGATGGCCTCGTCGACGACGGCCGCCACCGGGTCGACGGCCAGGAGGATGCTGCGCACCGGGTCGGCGGGGTCGCCGCAGATGAGCCCGTTGGAGTCCCAGGAGGCGGCCAGGCCGGGGGGTGCGGCGGCCTCCACGAGGGCGACGACGTCGCCGACGGTCAGGTGGCCTTCCGGGGTGCTAGGCGAGGGCTCGTGTCCGGCCTCAGGAGATGCGGGTTCGGGAGTGTGACTCATGCGACCAGGCTAGCGGTAGGGCGGGCAGTTCCTGAGGCGTGACGGGCTCGGAGGCCCGCGGTGCCTGCGAGGGGGCATGCCTGACGGAACACAGTGAGGAAAACGACCGACGCGGCCGCCATCTGGGGTAACCTACTTCCGCGCTGCTGGGCCCCTCCGGTGCCGGCAGCGTCGGCCTCCTCGACGCCGTCGATGTCGTGGCCGCGCCCCCATAGCTCAGCGGTTAGAGCAGCGAGCTTATACCTCGTGTCGTGCCTGATAAGCACAAGGTCCTGGGTTCGAATCCCAGTGGGGGTACCACGATAGCCTTACCCAAACCTAGGTCATGAGTAACACGGTCTGGGTTGGTTGATGAAGATGCGAAGCGCTCACCACCACTGGTGAGCGCTTCGTCGTTGCAGACGGCGTCGTTGACCGGGCAGTCCACTTGGTTGTCCCGGTTTTCTCGTGTGTTGTCCTGCAACAAGGTCGCACTGCGCTGTCGTGCGACGTTGTGTATTCGTCGGCTGGTCAGCCAGTCGAAGGGCCGCCGCAGATCGGCTGCCAGGTTCGCGTCGCTGCTTGCGTCGGCCAGCAGGCGCGGTGCTGCGGCCCGCTGCAATGGCCCGTCATTCTCCCCTATCGGGCAGTCGCCAGCTGCTGCGTCGGCCACGCTCCTGCCTCTGCCATCATTCGTTCCATTATCCGGCAGGATGACTCGGCCGTCCTCATCCACCACCGGATTGACCAGCACCCGCTGGAAGAACACCTGGTTGAGCAGCTTCTTCAGGTGGGCGGGTGCTGCCTGGTAGAGGCGGTGGCAGTCTTCGAGGAGGTCAAGGGCTTGAATGAGGCGCTGCCGCACCTCGGCTATGTCGGCCTGGTAGGCGGTCAGTTGGCGCTCGATCTGGTTCAGTTCGGTGGAGAGCTTGGCTTGTTCCTCTTTGAGGAGGTCAAGGGGGATGGCTCCTTCGTAGTGGGCGTGCATCAGGCGGCGGCGCTTGTCTTCGATGTTCGTCCGCCTGGTCGTTAGGGAGCGGATTGTCCGGTCTTTGTCGCGCTCAAGGTGCCGTAGCTCCTCCCGGACGTACTGCTCCACCAGCTGGCGATCCTGGCTGCTGAGCTGGATCGTCCGGTACAGCGCGTTCATCCGCTCTTCGACGACGTCGATCAGGACGGCGCGGAAGGCACAGTCGTGGGTTCGTTGGCGCTTGGCGCAGATGAAGTAGGGGTAGAGGTCGCCTTTGCTGTTGCGTGTGTTCTGCACCAGCAGGCGGACACCGCAGAGGCCGCAGTACACCGTCGTCTTGAGGTGGTGGTTGTGTTGGCGTTCGCGTTCTCCGAAGCGATGGGAGTCCAGCACGGCCTGCACCTGACTCCAGGTCTCTTCATCCACCAAGGGCTCGTGCGCCCCGGCGTACTCCACGCCCTGGAAGGAGATGACGCCCTTGTAGTAGGGGTGGCGCAGCATGCGATGCAGCTGAGCGCCCGTCACTGCCTTGGCTGGCTTGCGGGCCGTTGGCACGGTCGTCAGCCCACGATCGTGCAGGTGCGCAGCGAGCCTTTTGGTCGTCCAATTCCCTGTCGCATACTCCGTGAAGGCCAGCCGGATGAGTGGTGCGCGCTCCTCATCGAGGGCGATGGTGCGGACTTCTCGCCCATGCTCGTCTCTGGCACGGACGTTGAGGTAGCCGAGCGGTGCCTTGCCCAGCGTCCCGCCGTTCCTGGCTTTCTCGCCCATCCCCTTGATGACCTCGTTGGCCAAGTTACGGGAGTAGAACTCAGCGATGCTGCTCATGATGCCGTGCAGCAGCATGCCGCCAGGCGTCTGGTCGATGTTCTCCGATGTCGACACCAGCCGCACACCGGCCTCCTCGAAGGCCCGGTTGATCTCCACATCGTCCGCCCGGTTCCGGGCTAGTCGGTCCAGTTTATGGACGATGACGTAGTCAATGCCACCATCTTCCTTGAGGTACGCCAGCATCTTCTGTAGCTCAGGGCGGTTCGCAGACCTGGCCGACTCACCCCGGTCGGCAAACTCCTTGACGACCAGTGCACCCATCGACTGAGCCTTACGCTTATTCGCCTCCCGTTGAGCGGGCAAGGAGAAGCCCTCCTCTGACCCACCACGCTGAGCCTGCTCCCGAGTAGAGACGCGGATGTATGAGACGGCGCGCTTGGGAGTGAGCTGGGCGGCCATGGCGGTGAAGGGATCGGGAGCAACAGCGTCAGGCATGGTGCACCTCCTTGCTGGTTTCGGTGTGTTCACTGGGGTTCCCGGTTCGACCAATCTGGTCGTCCGCACTGGTTGTGCGTGTCCCGCGGGCATCTATGCCATCGCCTGCTTCACCGGCCTGGTCGACGTCGCTGGACTGGCCGGGCTCTCCGACCTGATCGATCTCACCGGTTTCACTGGTCTGCTCGCGCTGCTGGCGTTCTTCCTCTCTGAGCTCATCGAACTGGCGCATCCATGCGCCTTCTTCGTCGTTCCACCAGACAGGCGGCTCACCGTCGCCGGGCTGCCAGCTGTTGAGGCAGACCAGGTGGGTGCCGCTGGCTGCGAGCTGTTCAGTTACCGCGTCTGCTTCGGTGGTGGTGAGGTTGGGGGTGGGCCAGCCCGCCGTGATGACGTACTCCACCCCACCGCGCTGGCAGGCATCAAGCAGCATGCCCAGCCCGTACTGGCGCTGCTGTCGGTCGTGGAACTCGGTGACCAGATTCAGGCCGGCCGTTTCGGCATAGTCCTCTACCAGCTCCCGCTGGCGGGCCAGCTCGAAGGGGTAATGGGCTGCGCCGTAGAAGATGACGATCGCCCCGGTACCCGCCTGGCTGTCCAGCGCGGTTGCGAGTACGGCGGAGCGCACCGCCGGGTGCTTCTCCTGTGCGTTCGTTCTGGTTTGTGTTGTCATCGGTGTCCTCCTCTCGTCATATATATTGCTATTTCACTGTTTTGTGTTTCTCCTCTTTCTATTGACGCTCAGATAGACGGAAAAGTCCAGTCCGGTTTTATGTTCCCCCGAGAAACGATTCCACCGCACCCACGCTAGCGACTGTTCCGTGATATTGCGCCATTTTCTGCCGATGCTGCATCATTTTTCTGCGGTGATGTTCTCTTTGCGAAGAAAAGCGCACTGAGAATGCCAGGGCGGGTGGATTGTTTTTAGCGTGTCATGGGCCGCGCTGGATCAGGGCGGCGAGCTGCTCGGGGGCGGCAGTGATCTTGAACAGCTCCGGGGTGAGCGTCTGGTCGGCGGCGATCTGCTCGGCCAGGCGGCCGGCTCGGGTGGGGTTGGTCAGCAGCCAGACCACCTGCGGGTAGTAGCCGTGCTGGGCCTGGAAGGTGCCGCTGGCCAGGTGAGCCTGGTAGTCGTGGCACTTGGCCAGCAGCCGCGCTGGATGCTCGGTGTCTAGGTCGACCTCGAGGAGCCAGTGATCTTCTGCGCCTGTGTCTGTCGCCGTGATTGCTTCCAGATCCGGCTTGAGCCAGCCCAGCGCCCCACCGAGCCGCAGCCAGGAGCGCCAGCAGGCCGGCTCGGTACGCAGCCGAGCCAGGTGCCCACCGACGGCGTGGATGGCCTGCTCGATGACGACCCGCGCCTGCGTGATCGCCAGCGTATGAGTGAGGAACAGCGGCGACGGCTCCTGAAAGCGTCGCCGCGATCCACGCCCTTGCCCCTCGCATGTCAGGCGCTGCCCCGCTGTTGTCAGGTACCAGACGTACCCCGCCGAGCCGGCCCGCGAGCCACCAATCCGCCGCGCCAGATGAGCAACCAGCCTCAGTCCGTGCTGGCGTCGCAGCCGCCGACTGGTCTGGCGCAGCGCCGAACGGGCCGAACCGTACTGCCTCGACAGCTCGGTGATCTGCGCCAGCTGGCGGGTTGTGGCATAGCGATGAGCCGCCAGCAGCGCCAGCAGCTCGCGATCGGTGGCATCAAGCTGCTCGGCGATCGCCTGCAGCTGGGCGCGGCCAATCCGGGCCGGAACCTGGCGCTGAGACTTCGCTGCCTCTGTCTTCGCTGCTGCCTTCATCGTCGTTGGTGTCGTTGTGGACGTCGGCACTACCAGACCGGTGCCTGTCCCGACGCTCGCGTATTCCAATGTCGATATCGCTGTGTTCATTGCTGTTTCCTCCTTCGTGATCGTCATGTGGTTGATCGAGTCGCTGCTGCGAGACAGCGGCTGTGAGGCCGGGGCTGTTGTCAGTGGTGGGTGTGATGGCCACACGGGGCCATCAGTCGCCTCCCGTAACCGCGCCGGTGCCGCACCACGACGCCGACAGCCGCGCCTGCTCGCTGCAGCGATGCGTCGACCGGCTCGTCTCCCGACGCGTCTTGGCAAGCCAGTGGTGGAGACAAGCGCAGGGGCCAGATAGGGGCGATACTTCGCAGCGAACTTCGCAGCCCCAGTGGTGGTCTGACGCGCCGCGGGCACTCTCGATCCCTCCGCCCGTCATGCCGTTCCTCCGCTCCGCCTATCTGGCCGACGGCCAAACACCACACCAGCCGTCGAGCCAGGTACGCCGTTCACTGGCCCGCTGTCTCCGCCCGTCACTTCTCCCCCACGGCCATCCGGGGCGTCGGTAGCACCGGCCAGCGTCGGTCGAGCCGCCGCATCATCACTGGTATCGCCCGGGGTACTGTCGTTCTGTCCGAGCCGCGCGAGCAGGGCGGCCTCAGTCTGCGCGGCGTCTTGGCCGTAGCGCGCCTGGCTGCTCGCGCGCAGTGCCAGGGCGTCCTGGGTTGGTGGCAGGGTGGTGGCTTGGCACCAGGGGTTCTCCCGCCCGTGGTGCAGGGTGCGCGCGTAGACACCAAAGCGCGGCAGCAGCTGGAAGTCGGCCGCCTCCAGGTCAATTGCCTGACGGGCCAGCTCGGTCGCGTCCGCCGCGCTCAGGGAGAAGATGATCTTGTTGCGCGCATTGGCATCGATCCCCGCCTTGAGCACCGCAGGCAGCTGCCCGCGGTACTGATGCGCCAGGTGGAAGGCCACCCCCAGTGACCGGGCCTGGGCCAGGGCGTCGGCCAGGCTGCCCGGCAGCGACAGGTAGTCCTGTACCTCATCAATGAAGACACTGACCACGTGCCGCCGTGATGGCTCCACCGCTGCTCGTGCCAGGATGAGTGGCCAGAGCTGGCCCACCAGCAGCGACCCAAGCAGCCGAGCCGACTCCGCCCCCAGCACCCCCTTGTTGAGACTAACCAGCACAATGCGCCGCCGCGTGAACACCTCCTCCAGGTCGAACGACGGCGCGGCCTGCCCCAGCGTGGCCCGTAGGTGCGGGCGGATCAGGAAAGGCTGCAGCCGCGTCAGCACCGGCCCGACCCACTGCTGACGCTGCGCCTCACTGAGCGCCTCATAGGCCGCCCAGAACTGCCCCGTCCCCAGCGGATCCGCCCCCGAGGCGGCAATGAGCCGCTGACGGTAAGCCGTGTTCGTCAGCAAGAGGGGCAGATCGACCAAGGTCGCTCCCGGCGTGCGGGCCAACGTCACCAGCGCCGCAGAGAGCACCTGCTCCACCCGCACACCCCAGGACTCAGCAAACACCCCCTTCAACGTCGCCAGCACCGTATCGGCCACCAGCTCCGGCGACGCACCACCACCTAGCACGCCGCCGCCTGATGACGACGCACCACGCGTCGTCTGCGCCCGGGCCAGTGGGTTGATCCCCACCGGGCGGCTACTGGTCGGGTCGATCACCACCACGTCATCGCGCCGCTGCTCAGGAATCCGCGCCAGAATGTCCGCCACCAGATCCGTCTTCGGATCGATCAGCAGCACACCCCGACCAGCGTGAATGTCCGCCAACGCTAGATGCGCCAAGGCGGTGGACTTACCAGCCCCCGTCGGCCCCAGCAGCACCGTGTGATAGAGCGCATCACCAATCGAGATACCAAGGCGCTCACCCGCCTGATCTGCCACCCCCGTGGCAAACGCCCGCTGCGTCTCACGCGCCTGAGGCAGCGCCAGCACCCGCGGATGAGCCGACGGCGTCGCCGGAAGCACCCCCTCACCCACCGGCCAGCCCGCCATCGCCATAATCTCTCCTGCACCAAGCTCCAATCCGGGCCGCCACGGCCGCCGCACCCCGTCAAGCTTGGCGGGGTGCTCCGTGCGGGCGCGCAGCCGCACCCCCGGCCCCTCTAATAGGCGCAGCGCCCCCAGCAGCCCCTGCAGCAGCGTCCGCTGGCGCAGCGGCGAGGCCGCCCGCACCCCCAAGCGCAGACAGACTGCTGCTCGATGCCGCCCCACCTGTGCCTTTAGTCGCCGACCCCGCTCACCACTAAGAGATGGAATCGGTACGAGGCCGAGCAGCTCCAGCCAGCCCTGCGGCTCCACCCGCCCACACGCCTCCGGGCTAAAGCGCCGCCCCAGCTGCAGCTGCACCACCAGCTCCTCGTCTTTAGCCGTGGTTGCTAAGGCGGCTAGGACGGCCCGTACCACTGCGCTTAGGCGCTCCGCCGCCAGTCCCGCCCCGACCGGGCGGGCCGACACCACCACCGCCTGATCCACCGCTCGCCGCGAGAAGCCACGAGACACCCGGCAGCCCGGCACCAGCTCACGCACCACCCTCGCCAACCGCTCACCCGCGCTCGAGCCCACCACCCAGACCGCCTGACCGCTTGAGGCGCGCAGCTCCAGCACCACCCGACCCAGCGAACCGTCCGCCAGAATGCGCTCCACCAGCCCGACCGCCGTGTCCTGAGCGAGCGGCAGAGCAAAGCGGAGTTGGTGCCACACCAGGGGGCGAGCGGAGCGGGCCATCACGGGGCACCTCCCGGCGCGGAGGAGACAGCAGGGTTAGTCGCTGGCTTGGTTGCTTCATCCTTCGTCGCCATCTGCCGCGCCAGTGCCAGCACGATCCGCGCCACCGCCCGGTGATCCATGCCGCTTCGCCGCACCGGCACCAGCTGCACTCGCCGCGATGAGCCTGGGCGACCACCAGGATGCAGGGCCATCATGGCTGCCTCCTGGCGGGAAGGTGTTCGCCCTGGTCACCGCCAGTGGGATGAGGAGAGCGACGCCGACGGGAACGTGTCCGCTGCGTCTTGTCGTCAACTGGCCAACTCGAGCACTGCTCAGCCCGCTCCGACCGACGTCGCTGCTCACGCTGGCCAGACCGATTGTGACCACCGTGAGTGCTGGGCTCCCTCACCACTCCCGTCGGCTGCGCCACCAGCGCACTGCCAGCCAGGCGGCGGCGCTCACGGCGAGCAGCCCGACGAGCCAGGGCCAGCTGCTTTGCACGATGACGACGATCCACCTCAGCCCCATCGCGATCAGGAGCAGGCCGACGCCGCATCGCAGCAGGCTGCCGGGCAAAGAACGCCTCGAATCGCTCATCATCACCATCTCCTCGAAGACTGCGAATTGGGTACTTGTCCCGCCACGGCCGACTCATCGCAGGACCTCCTTGCCGTTACCGCCAGCGCTGTCATCTCGGTCATCACCACGGGACGCACCAGCCACCACCGTCTGCACCGACTCCGTCCGCTCCGTTGCCGTGGTCGGTGTCTCGGCCTCTGCCTCGCACGCCCGCTCGCTGTACCGCGGCACGGCAAAGCCGGGGATACGGATGTCGCTCTCTACTTGGTCGCCCCACACCGCCCAGGGCTGGTTCGACTCAGGCCGCCTACGGGCAAACAGCTCCAGGTACGGCCCAGGGCTGACCCGCTCGATAATGGCGAACTGCTCCGCTGGCTTGTGCGAGTGCTCTTGTACGGGGGCGTTGAACCAGGTCGGCTGGGAACGCGAACCCAGCGGGGCTCTCCCCCGTGTGCAGAACAGCAGCTGCTCGGTGGCATTGCGCAGCTGGTAACGACCACCCAGGCCAAGGCGGAACTTCACCCAGGTCAGTGGGCTGCGCACCGTAAAGCCCCAGGCCTCAGCCACCTCATACGCCCTCGGCAGCAAGGCATTCGTCGTCCACAGCCACAAGTGGGCATCACGGGCCGCCAACGCCCCCACCGGCAGCGCCTTGATCCGCGCCAGACTCATCGTCCGGTAGTGCTTCTCACCACTCTGCAGTGGCCAGGGCGGATCGACCAGGATGGTGGCAAAGCCACCAGGCGGCAGACCAGGGATGGCGGGCGATGAGCCAGCACTGGTCGCCGTCACACCACCGTTCTGACTTACCACTGCGCCAGCCTGTCTGGCCGCCGCACCTCGTCGAGCCCCCGCTCCCCCAGTGCACGCTCGTCTTGTCTGTTTTGTCTGCTGCATGATGCCCCTCCTTTTTGTTCATACGTGCTATTTGCTCCGGACTATCCCACTGCCAGCTTTTCGCACTTCGGCAGCCGGGTGCCCTTATCCCATACATTCCACGAACACTCGCGTGTTGCAAGGCCTCCAGATTCACTATTACCAAGCGACGCGACACGTGCCGTTCTTGAGCCGTTTCTGTGGTGCCACCCCAGCGCACAAAATGGACACACACGCCATTTAGTGGCCACGAAAGTCGGTGCTGTAGTTTTTGCAACAAGCGGGCGAAACGACGCAGCATGTGGATGGAGAATGGAGACGAACGCTCACGGCTACCGCTCGTCCGACCGCGCCGGTCGCTGCTGCGTGCACCGCGTGGGGCGCGGCCGCGGCGGGCGACGCGAGGGCGAGTGAGCCGGCCAGGTGGGACGGGCCGTACCAGCCACCGACTGACCACTGTTGCCGTCACCATCCGATGCATCCGGCACCGCTCCAGGAGACGTGCCGTCACGGTCATCACCACCGTCGGTGCCGTGAGCTCTGCCGGTGGATGTAGACGCCGCTGCCTCCCGCACTGCCTGCTCGTTGTCCTGCAGCACCTGGGCCATTGCTGCCTGCATGGCCCGGCCGGCTTCTTGGCGCTGTTGGCTCAGCTCACTGCCCAGGGCCAGGGCGGCTGCCCAGGAGGAGCTGGCCGGTACGCCTGGCGCTCCTGCTGCTCTGGCCGCCTGGTGTGCGGAGCGCCAGCTGGCTGCGACCTCACCGGCGAGCTGACCAGCCTGGTAGCTGCTCGGCAGCGCGGCGGACAGCGAGAGCGGCGGCTCACCCATGGGCACCGGCTGACTCGCTCCGCCGGGTGGGACCTCCCGCCAGGCTGCCAGGCCGTCGCGCATCCCGTGGGCGAACGCCCAGCCGGTTGCGCCCACTACCGCCAGACCGATGAGGGCCAGGATCCCGATTACGACCGTCATGATGAAACCTCCGAAGATGAGAAGAGATGAGAGAAGAAGAGAAGGAAGCGGAGAGAAGAACGTGAGGAGAAGAAGCGGCGCCCCTGGGGCTACAGCTGCCCGATCCGCTGCCCAGCGCCCAGGGCGTATCCCGTGATGATCGCTTCGTAGAACTGAGCACCGCCGGGAGCGATGCGGGTCTGGGCCTCGGCCTGGGTGACCAGCGTGGCGATGTTGGTCAGGACTTGAGAGGTCAGGAAGGCCCGGGCCTGCTCGGCCTGGGCCGCTACTTCTGCCTGGGCGGCGACCTGCTCGATCTCCCGCCTGGTCACCCGGGCCTGGCCATTGCCCAGCACCACCCCCATCCGAGTGCGCTGGGGCGAGAAGAGACTGAGATTGGTAGAAGCCATGAGAAGAGTCCTTTCGAGAAGAGAGGAAGGAAGAGAGAACGACGGCCGGGGCTGCCGCTCTGGGCGGAGCGGGCCGCGCTACCTGCCACTAGCCGCGCTAGACCAGCGTTTTCTGCCGGTCTGGCCCTGGGCTCGTGGCGTTGGTTAGAACGGTAGGCAGGCCGCGCCGCAGTGCCGTCAAAGTTGGAAGAAAGTTGGAAAAGAGGGCTCACTCAGGCATCCACCACTGACGCACCCGAGCAGCTACGAGTCGGCCCCTCGCGGTCGGCAGGCCAGCGACTGCGGCAAGGAGCCAGTCCGCCAAGCCAGGAGCAGACGGCTTGCCTCTGTTCTTCGGCTCCCCCGCTATATCTCCTGGTTTGTTCCGACCTCTCGGTCTAGGCTGGCTTGCGGCCCGTCCCGTCTGCCGACGACTGAGTTACCACCCATGACTGGCCCGTCGCGGCAGGCGCCTCACCAGCACCGGCACCGACCTCTCGGGCAGCTCCTCGCTGCCCCGCCCCAGCGACTTCATCTCTGCCTATCCCCGCACCAGCTCTGCCCGTACTCCCCTCAAGGAGGCTTGCTCATGTCCCGCGCTCGTCTCGATGCCGATGACGCTGCTTCCTTGCTGCGTGAGCTGGCGTGGCTGCGCAAGCGCGGTGGGTTTACGGCGGCGCGGCTGGTGCACGCCCCGATCGTCGATGAGGTGCTCCGGGGTAGCCTGGAGGACTCCTTTGAGCGGCTGCGTCACCGCTTTGTCTCGGCTATTCACAGCCTGAGTGAGAGCGGGAGTGAGCAGGATGAGCCGCTGGTAGGTGTGCTGCTGGCAGCCTTCGCCCTCAGCCCTGAGACGGCGGGTAGTGGCAGCCTGCTGGAGCGGCGACGAGCCATGGCGACCCGCTTGGGGTGCAGCATGGAGACGATCGCGTCGCGGGAGGAGGCCGGCCTGCGCCTGCTGCACAGCCGCCTGGTGGCCGGGCGTTACGCCCAGGCACCGCTGGTGCTGGATGTGCCGGAGATGCACGGTGGGATCGTCTATGAGGAGACCACTACCCTCATCGTGGTGGAGCAGCGTCGGTGGCGGGGCACGGTGGAGCACTACCGGCTGGCCAACATGGCCGGCGAGCTGGACTTCGTCACCATCTCGCGCTCCTACCCCGCCCATGTCACGGCGCAGCCGGGCGGAGAGTTCAGCGTCAACAGCCGTCCCGTCGAAGGGGCTGGGTGGAACGACCACTTCTGGCACATCGACCCGGCCACCGGTAGGCGCACGCCGATGCACGACGCGACGCGCTACGACCTCGCCTTCCGCCTCGAGCCCCTGCCGGGTGAGGAGCCCACCACGCCGATCTCCTTGGCTAGCCGGGCCTTCCACGCCCGCTCACTGCTGGCCACCATCCAGGTACGCTTCATCGGGGAGGTGCCGTCCAGCATCTGGCAGTTCACTGGGGCTAGCCCCTTCGCCCGTCCCCAAGCCGCCAACCAGTACAACCGCACACACCTGGACGCCCAGCAGCGTGCCACCCTCACCCAGCGCGACGTCCACGGCGGGCTGTTCAGCGGGTTCGGGTGGGAGTGGTGAAGAGAGTATCCACGAGGTTGCGCCCCACCTTCGTCGTTACCATCGCGTGACAATCGGTTGTGCACTCCTACAATGCAAAGAACCTCGAAACTGCCCGTGACCTGCGAAGTTGCGACATCACCAACCCCTTCCTCCTGCTAATGTAACAGACTCAGCGTGGACTACTGTTTCTACCGACCCACAGCGGTATATTGGCTGCATCGACCCCAAGATTTACACATAACCGCAGCGGAACAGCGTTGAACGCCACGCCGCATCGGGGCACCATCATCCATCAGCAGTAGCGCAAAGGCGGAAGGATATGAGCACCAAGGCACCTACACACCAGACAGGCACACTGCTTGCCTACTGGATGCTCTTGACCGCCATATTCCGCTGCTGCCGAATGCCTACTATAACCACGTCAGCCTGCACTACAAAGCCACAGTCGTTGCCATTTGATCATTGCCGCAAACGCATCGATTGTGAAGTGATTTGGCAGGACGATATAAATACCGCCCCACGACGTTGGGGAATGAAGGTGTTACCCATCCCTTAATTTATCGGTCGAGTTGATTAATCGTTGGGCACACATAGCCAATCTATGGTATGATAGACGTGTTATGTGTGAACGATTATCTCAACAATCAGGCCAGTTTGGCTCCGCTGGCGAAAAATATCCCTCGAGCCAAGAAGTAAGTACGCACACTTTACGTGAACGCCTAAAACACGCTATTGGGGCACTAGCCTCACGAGTAACGGAGTCAAAAACCATGCCACTGTTTATGCAAGACTATGTCCGTCGAGCGGTGCAGAAGCTAGAAAACTACAAGCACACAATTGAATCGCGAAACATTAATGTAATTGGCCCGGTAGCCGACCAGGTCGCATATGGATTACCGAACAGTAGTTCCGACCTACTTGTCAGCATTCCGTTAGCTTACCCAACAACACCTGAACTACTCGAAGATCAGCGCGCACTAATTGAGGAAGCGAAAGAACCGGGATACTATGATCGTATCGATAGAATGTTCGTATCCAATGTCAATTCGGCGCAGTCTAGCTCCGATGAGCAGCGTGTAGCCAACTAATACTGACTGCTGGTTACAGCCGACCACAAATTAGCGTCTCTACACATCATATAGGGGCGCTATTTTGGTGCATTTTTACTTAGTTTAAGTACATACAATAAGGCGAAGCGAGCAGTACTAACCCGAGAAAACGCAGACTATTGCCGAATCTGCAGATTGCCATCATAGAATCGTCCAATGTCCATTTTGGAATAAAGAGCATGAACACTACTTTTCTAAATGTTAGAAACGCAATCATCAGCGTACTCGGAGAAGAAAGCAGACTCTGGGAAGTTTGTCTATACTATCAGACTCTCTCTGGCAGAGAATGGACGCGAAGCGAAATAGAGACTATTGAGTTTGAAAGCGAACGAACACTAAAACGAACGGTAGCCTTGGACGTTGACTACAACGCCATCAACCAAATTCGATACGACTACAATCAAACAAGCAAAAGGTTCTTCCTTCCACTGCAGGAGAGGCTGATCCGACGCCCGCTGCTTAACGCAGAAGTTTGGAATTCACAGAGCCATCACGTCACACTAGCACAGAGCTATGAAAACGAGATACTCAATGCTGCTGTCCTTACGGGAAGACTGATACGAGCTCTCTTAACCAACAGTGTACAATTAGACACCAATCAACTCTGGGTTCTGGACACAATTGAGTGGATCCTTGAATCGACGGCGCACGTCAATCAGCAGGAAGTTGCAGAGACAGCGATTGCGGTAAAAGCAAAACTTGTTGAGTTGCTACCTGACGGAGTTTATGACGAAGCGTTATACAAATTGGGGGATAAGTTCTTCACTCCATTCATTCAATCCTATCAAATGCTGAAAGTCAACTATACTCTATTCGCCGCTATGGAGTGCTCAAATAATCCATTAGAAGCGCGTCGAGAATTCTACAGTGAGGTAGCTGGAAAAGATATAGACACCATCACATTGGTAAAGTATGACTCTGTGGGGCACTCTGACTCTAAATCCCGTCCAGGCTGGAAACTATCGAATGTCTTTACCGGAACTGAGTACATGATAGGACTGCCCTTATTCGGGCGCAACGCTAAAGAATGTCACGCTCGACTCGTGTGTCCAAAAGGTATGATTATCGATAGTGTTAGGATATTTTGCGGCACACACAATTTTCCACTATACCGTTGGCCCCTTGGAAGTAAGTCGCCGAAGCATTGGTCACCGAACTATGGCTATATGGAACCGATGGCACATGTTGATGAAGGAGGTAAGAAGAAACCAACGCTTAAAACTACAGGGTCGGCCGCCACACTGAACGTAATATATAATCGAAGACATGTAGAGCTTCATGACTGCGGTTTACCGCCACGATGGCCGATTGGAAGTACCGATCAGTCACCTACGGGAGCTGACAACGCATCGTCAACGTGGCAAGTGTGTCTTAGTATGAGTAGCAGGCGATCAAGATTCTTGGTCCCGACATTAGGCCTGCTAGTATGTAGCATATATGCTCTCGCCGTCAACATACTTAAAGCAAAGGAATCCGATTACGGAATTAGTTTGTCATCAGTCAGTACCCTTGGGTTGCCTCTGCTGCTCGGATTTTTGGTGGTCGGTGAAGAGCATCTTGTGCTTTATCAGACACTATTAAAAGTACGTTCTGCCGTTGCCAAAGCCACCGTAATATTCGTCATCACAGCCTGCAGTTTAGCGGTAGTGGGGAGAAATCAGTACTCGATTACGCTATTCGTCATAGCTATATTCTTAGGGTTAAAGGCAATATTTCACACGCTCATTCAGATTGTGAGGATCGAATATTTCAGAGCCGACGCCTTCGAAGATACGCGTATGAAACTAGCGCAAAAATATCATGAGCTCATTGACGATCAGTTAGCGGAAATATATAAGACTGAGAATGACCGAAATAGAAGAATCAAGCTAACAAAACGACTCGCCCGCCAAGCAAAATGGAAAATTTTTAATATGGCGGTGTTTAACCACAAAGGCAACACACATATACTCCACGATGTCCACGCACAAATTCTACCCACGTGGGCTCTCAAGCTCTATCCCACGACACGACGAAAACTGCTGTTAGAACTCCTGTTGTTATTATTGCTCATTAAAGCCACGGCCATTACATACTCGTTTGTTGTCCGGTTCCTAGGCGTAGCCGGTAAGACACTCTGGCCGATAGTTGAGCAGGCACTTTCTTGGCTATCGCTTATTTAAACAGGTTCTGTTAATCGCGTGCCACCCGATCCCAAGTACGGCGCTCCAAACGAGCAACTCAACTACTCAACCAACATACCCAAACCGACTCCATTGACTTCCTGCAGAGTGAGCGACGACAACTAGGTCAGTTCTCGTCACACTCTCGATTGTGAAGAGGCTCTCTGCGTGGGCTATAATTAAAGTCCACAAGATCGAACGGAGTATGGGAACGGCCGGGATTGAAAATCCTTGGCGCATACGGGCAGTTGACAAAGGCGGCAAAGGAAGCTGGTGGTGTGGAGAAACTGATCGCTAACCTCGAATCAGCTGCCGTATCACGAGCGGCGATGGGGTTGCGCGTGCAGGGCGCAGTTTTCACTGCGGTCGGCGCGGGTATTGTTGGAGTTGCATACAAGGTCTATCAGCGAAAGAAGCAAGTGAACGTTGAGTCACAGGAGACTGCTCGGGCTGAGCTACGTAAAGCCTTTGATGCAGAAGAGCAAGAACAAGACGATGATGCAGACGGCCAATGAATAATTTGGCTTACTGTCTGAGCCTGCAAAAGTCGATAGGCGGTTGTTTGTTCTCTAGCAGATCTGGGGGCGTCGGTGCATAGGCGCACAAGCCTAGCGGAGTTCTTAAGAGCGCACCACCTACCTGGCACTGTCCGGCTTGAGAGCTCAACACCTGGGGATGTTCATCTCCGAGACGACGCTCCTGCGGGCGTCCTCCGAGACTTGGATGAATAACCTTGCCCCCCACACACAGCCATAGCCAACCACTGGGAGGTGACGGCGGCGGTCGGTGTGACCATGCCCGATACGACGGCAGAAGCGTCGCCAACTAGCCCAACGGATCCTAGTGTACGTACCCCGTCTCACCGTGCTTCACAGTCACCGCCCGTAGGGTCATCGTCCCGGCGATCAGGGGTAGTAGCCTCAACCTGCCGTAAGTCGGCACATTCCACCACCTGTTAGGCGCCGTGCGGCACATGCAGCACCTGCGCGGAGCCGTCGACGCTCTGTTCAGGTAACATTCAGCCATGGTGACGGTGAAGCTTGAGCAGCATACGTGGCAAGTCGGAGACGAGCTCGGTGCTGGTGGGTATGGATCGGTGCGAGAGGCGCGGCGGGACGGCGTCGAACGTGCGGTGGCGAAGTTCGTCCCGATCGAGCCTGGCGCTCAGCGTGAGCTCCTGATCGGAGCCTCAACGAACTTGCCCCATGTGGTGCCCGTGCTGGACAGTGGTGAGCATGACAACATGTACGTCCTGATCATGCCGCGCGCCGAGTATTCTCTCCGCCAGTACATTACGGACAATGATCTGTGCCTCGAGGAAAAGATTGCTATCCTCTCCGATGTCGCGCATGGGTTGAATGAGATTGGGCAAAAAGGTCTGGTTCATCGTGACCTGAAGCCAGAGAACGTGCTCTACACGGACGGCGTCTGGAAGTTATGCGACTTTGGCATCGCCCGCTATCGAGACGCCTCAACATCTGCTGCGACGCGTAAGCATAGCTTCACCAAGCTGTACGCGGCTCCAGAGCAGTGGCAGAGTGAACGGGCAACGCCATCCACTGATATATACGCCTTCGGGGTGATGGCCTACGAACTGCTAGAAGGCCACCTGCCGTTCGAAGGAGACACCGCAGCAGAGTTACGAGAGATGCACCTTAACACTGCTCCGCCAGATTTGAGCATCGAGGTTCCTCAGCTACAGCTCATGGTCGGACACTGTCTCTACAAAGCGGCTGGAGCACGCCCCACCGTCGATTGGGTTCTGCAGCAACTCGCCCACGCTGCAGACGCTCCTGCAAGTCCTGGCATACAGCAACTACAGCAAGTTTCGCAACAGTTTTCGGCGCTGCGGTCGCAAGCGCTAGCCGAAGACGAGCAACGCAGGATGTTGCGAGAACGACGTAAGAGATTATTCCAAGACGCATGTCGGTCGTTTGAACACCTCCGATCCACGGTACAAGACACGATCGTCGATAACGCACCTTTTGCAAAGACCGAAGAGCGGCGTGAGCAGACAAATCTCGGTGACCAGATCACGATCTCGATCGTGACATTGGTTGCGGCGCGTCTCGAGTTTGTGAGTCCGCGAATAATCCAGCCAGAGCGATGGAACGGGCCATTTGAGGTGATCGCTTGTGCCAGTATCGAGTTGGATCAAACCTCGACTCACAACGATTATCCTGGCCGTTCACATTCCCTATGGTACTGCGACGCACTGCATGAGGGGCGGTTTGACTGGTTTGAACTTGCGTTTATGGATTCTCCGCTATTCGGTGGTCGGCAGCGTATGGAGCCATACGCTGCGCAGCCAGAACAGATCTCAATAGCCTTCGAGAGAGTAATTGGTACTGCACAACTTGCCTGGCCTCTCGAGCGACTTGACCGCGCAGACCCGCAAGAGTTTGTTGACCGCTGGATTGGCTGGTTCGCAGAGGCGAGCAATTCCAAGTTGTTTAAGCCATCGACCATGCCGGAGAAGCCTGTTGAGCGCAACTGGCGGGGAGCCTAAATCCTGGCAGGTTGGTGTCATCACCAACGAAGTTGCCAGCCCACGCTCTACACAACGCGAGGAGTTCCTTTAACCTCCCAGCGTCCAGTATACGTTAAAAAGTTGGTTCTCTTGTTTCGAGTGCGATTAACCACGAACGACTGTTACAATGAGGCCAACAATCGTGATAGCAAGAGTCCACGCTCCGATACAGATTGTCCACGCGGAAGCCTTTCCTGCACTTTTGTTGCTCTCATAGATTCTTCGATCCACACTTTCCATCTTTTGGTTGAGTTGCTGAATATTGGCAGCCATCGCCTGCAGTACATCCAATTGAGCAGCAGTCATTTCGACCTGACTCTCGGCCCGCTCATCGCGCTCCTGAACAGCTTCTGCGATGCCGTCTAGCTCCACCTCAAAATTACGCCGATATTGAGATTCAATAGCTGGTTGAACAATGGCCGACCTTGGAATCATTGATGCATCGTCTGCATAAACTTTTGGAAGTATATCTGTCGTCGGAGGCACTGATTCAACGATCTTCTTGAATGATTCGTTTTGTATGACCACTTTAGGATCAAAACTTACTGGCACTCTAATTCGTGAAATTTGCTCCGCCACACGTTCATTAAGTGCTCGCATAGCAGGCTTCAGGGCGTCGGCAAGCTTCTTGCTCTGTCTCAATGCTTCTTCATGCTGAGGATGAGACTCGTCATTGATTGCTTCTTGCATCTCTCGCAATGTCATTCGAACACCATCACCCTCATCCGCTTCTATAGCATCCATCATCGAATCGACGGATTCATCGTCTTCGCGAGAGGCTTCATTGTCCCTCTCGTCATCGCCCAGTGGAGTTGTTTCTTTGCTCATATCATATTCATTTCTAGTATTATTTTCTTAATGACGACGTTTCTCTTGCTCGGTTCACTACATCCTGCATCAACCTTAGTTCTGCGGTTGCTCTTTTCTCAAATACGCCAAAACGGCCGTATCTCGACGCGCCTGCCGCTTCTGACGTTCTGACACCTTTCCGTCACTCGCTAGTTGCTCACGAAATTGGCGCTCCGCTAAGCGCAGCCGCTCCGGATAGTCTCTGGGTGACGCGTAAAACCTGCCATCTCCGAGTAACTTCTCGGCCGAGCGGGCACTGACACCCATCGCTTCCCCCACTTCGGCAACAGACATGCCTGACGTCTGAAGCGACAGCGCAGTACGGCGCCGCTCGACTATCCGAGCAACGTCAGTGGTGTTGCGGGTGCTTTTGATTCCATGTTTCTTTGCTATCTTAGAAACCGTTGATGGGCTGACGCCCAGAGCCTTGGCCGTGGCCGTATAGCTCATGCCTGCACGAACTTTTTCCACAACATCCGCCTCGAACTGCTGTCGCTCCAAGGCTCGTTTTTCTGCTTTTTCTTCGTAGAACATATTGCGGATTTCGGCAAGTGCCCAGTCGACAACCAAGGGCGAAGGCCCCTCAGTCGCTCCTTCTAAAGGAACGTGCGGGATTAGATGATGATTATCGACGAGATAACGATGAACCTTGTGAGACAGATGGAAGTGAGATTCTTCAAGGTCATCGCATATATCTTGCGGGGCCTTCTTCCACCATGAGACAAGTTCTTGGATAATGAGATCCACCGGAATGTGATTCTTAACCTCTTGGACCGTCGGAAGCGCTACCCAGGAGTTTAGATCATAGTTTTCACTTCCTTCACTTAGATCGAACCAGATCACCCCAGGAAGTACGAGCCTCTTTCCTTGAAACTCCCAATAGCACGCGATCGAATATAACCTTGGTGCAGCACTGGCATTGACGTATCCGGCCTTTTTGCCGTTGAGGTCGAGACGGACTGCACAGGGATCCCACGCATTATCAGGCTCCGGCACCGCCTCGAACGCTACAGAAGTTCGACCACAGTTTATCGCGCTCCGCGGCTTGCCGAGTGTCGAAATATAGGCCTTCCTGCAGTATCCTGCTCCTGCAACACGACGCCAATAGTAAGGAATTGAATTGTAATCGGGAGGCTTGTCGGTTAATACAAAAGGAGCGTCGAGATCAATTGGACAGTAGTATCCATTATCGTTCAACTGTTTCACAATTCCTCGTTTGACAGATAGCTCGGCTGTTGCCAGCTGTGTTGGCGATTCACGTTGGCGCTTTGCTGTAGGAGCAATAAGTACCTTTTCGACCTCAGAGCACCCCTCTCACGCTTCCAAGTCAGTATAACTTGTCCAGTAACCAGGAAGCCCAACCTAAAGGAAATTATGTTCCAGTATATTTTATCCGGATTATAAAAGTGCTAAAATTAATAATGTAATGTCCGATAGCGTCCCCTCTCCCCACCATCGCCTCCGTCGGCTCAAGGCCGCCCTACTCGCCGTCTCCTTCACTCTGGCCGGCGTCCTCCTCATGATGCTCAACGCCTGGCTGACTCCGCTGCAGCTGGGAAGTTGGCAGTGGCTGCATGCCCTGCCGCTGGGCGAGCTGGGTGGAACGCTGTTTGGTGCGGGGCTGCTGTCGACGTTCTTCGAGTACACCTTCCGGAGAGATCAGGAGGCGCACACGCTGGCCCGCTTCCGCCAGATCATCCGCGAGGAGGCTCCGGCGATGCGTGATGCGGTGGTGGAGGGCTTCGCCATCCATCCTGATGACTTGAAGCGTGTGGCGACGCCGGAGCTGCTGGACGACATCGCCGCCAACGTGATGGCCCTACGCTTGGGCGACGAGCAGTTCGCCCGAGAGATCTACCGCGATATCCGCGACCAAGCTATCCGCGCCGCCGAGCGGTGGTACGACGTGGCAGTGCGCGTTCGGCTCTCTACTGCAGTAGAGAGGAGTACCGCAGGTACTCCTCTGCTAGACGTCACCGTGGAGTGGGAGTACACCACCGTACCCAGCAGTGCCACCCGGCGCTTCGCTTGTGTGTCTGACCAGGAGGAGTACAACGAGCTACTCGCCGATACGCCGGCCACGGCAGCATGGCTTCTCCAGAACCGTCCAGGCGTTGACGCAGCCAGCCGATCCTCCTACGAGCTCCTCGAGCTAACGGTAGACGGACGCTCACAGACGATTCGTCGCAGCACCCACAAGACAGGCCAGACGTACAGCGTCAGCCTGGATGAGGACGCCGTACAAGGTCAGCCAGTCCGTATCCGCCAAGTGATCCGCACAGTAGTGCCGCAATGGGGCCACCGTCTCTTCTTCGAGGTTGCCCAACCCACCCGAGACCTATCGGTACACCTCGACTACAGCGATACGACCATCGCCGACCTGCGCGTCAGCGACACCGTGGCCACCGCTCAATCGGCTCGCGTCACCCGTATGCCAGACGCTGTGCCAGGCAAGGCCGTCACTGTCGAGGCATGCGGATGGCTCATGCCCCACTCCGGCTTCGCCTTCACTTGGGCACTGCAAGACGAGCTGCCCCAGACCACTCAGCCTGAGGCAGCAACCGCTCGACGAGCGGGCTAGTTCTGGTCACTCGCCGCCACCCATGATGACCACCTCCTTACCTGCTCGACCGCTACGAACAACCACAGGATACATCGTCCTGAGATACATAGTCTCTGGATTGGGAGTCTTCGGCCGGTTGAGATGGAGCCGTGCCCACCGACCGCAAGCCGCCGCTCTCACCAGCCACTGGTGAGTTCGGCCGGCGTGTGCGCGCCCGCCGCGAGCAGCTGGGCCTGTCGCAGGAGAAGCTGGCCGAGCGCACCACCCTGCACTGGTCCTACATCGGCCAGGTCGAACGCGGCCAACGCAACCTCAGCCTCCACAACATCCTCCGCATCGCCCACGCCCTCGACACCGACGCCGGTGGGCTGGTGAGCGGGTTGGAGGTGTAGGAGAAGGATCGGCGCAGCGCTCCTACAGCACTGCGCCGATCCCGACGAACGACAACCAGCGAGCCCCTACAGCGCGTCCTGCCGTGCCAGGGCCTGTTCGTCTTCCTGAATCGCCCTCTCCTCGTATCGGTCAGCCGCCTTCTTCAGTAGTCGAGCTGTGTGCCGCGATGTCAATCGGATCTGCCTACTCAACGCGCGGTAGCGCTGTGCGCTCTCATGTTCTTGTTGTCCACCGTCGTAGATGCCGCGCACACTCGACATGAGGCCACGGCACGTTCCAGCGATAAAGCCTTCGTCAAGATTCTTGCTTCCGACTTCGTCGATGAGTGTACAAACAGCTGGCAACGGCCACGTTCCATTCTCATCTTCCGGACTGTTGGCGAGGAGTCTGCCGATTTCGTAGTCACCTATATCCGAAAGCTCGGCAACGGCCAGCCCTTGCCGTGCAGCCTCGACCCATTGCTGCATCACCACCGTGTCGATCTCCCCATCCGCCGTCATACCTGGGCAGCCACGCCAGCCATCGAGCACGCTCATAGCTATGCGAAATGACGCACTACGATCCATCCCGAGCATAGTTTCTCCCCGATGCGCCACCTCCATAAGCCTGACAAACAAGTGGGGCACAGTCGCGAGAGTGCGATGGAGAAGTATCGGCTCTCGATAATCGCCAATGAGCCGATAAAACAAAATCTCTAGCCTTGCAACGTCCACCTGATCAGCTTTTAGCTCAACAATATGATCGAGCACCTGACCGACCTCATATGACAACGAGGAGATCTTTACCGACTCTTGGGTGCATGCGACATGAAGCAGGCCGATTAATACATCTGCCGTCAAGTCAGTCTTAACGCCCTCTTGCTTGGCGGAGCGAATCGACAACGACACGCTGTCGATCGCATCCCACGCCCGCCCACACGCAACCAGCCGCTCGATAGCGTACCGCATGCGGTCTGGTGGCAACACACGCATTTCAGCAGTTTGCCAATACGCGTTGTCATCGTCTTGATTGCGCGCAACAACCTCCCAGTAGTCCCACTTAGCTGGGACGCAGTGCAGGACAGCAGCACGCTGCGCGGCAGTGAGCCTTGAATCGTCAAGCACAGCCTGCAGCCAAGACGCACCACGTTGGTCTAGTGATCGACACAAGTAGCCATCCATGACAGTTACCAGTTTCCTGTCAGAACTGTCCGCCCAGTACGCGATGTCCCAGAAATTGAACTCCTGCCGATCTGCCAGCATCCATCCCAGCACCAATGACGCAACTGCCCTCGATGCAAGCAGAGCAAGGTCGTCGATAGCCTGTGGCCCCGCGAGTATCTCACTGAGCGCCTCTTGCCGACGCTCCTCCACCTTTTGATCGTAGTCATCAATGTCGCGGTGCAGTGCACAATCGAGCAGACCAGGATCATGATTGAACAAGTAGAGGTGCCGTAGGACAGGTGAGGTGGGCTTCCACCTGTCAGACAACTCCAAAAGGCGATCGACTTCCTCTTCCGGCAGCGACCACTCGGCCCTATGGTGCGAATGCTTGGCAGCCAATTCTCGCACTGCGCGCCAGACATGGTAGCGATCGTCGTCATCAAACTCTTCGGACGACGAAAGCTTGCCGAGGTGATCGATAATCTTCGTCCTGTCTTCCGACAATATGCCCCGATTGATGTGATTGACCAATCGCTCAAGGTTAGACGCTGTCATACCGCGCCAGCTGAGCGCACGCTCGACGAGGCCATGCCGATACTCAACCCAATCGCACTGCAACACTGGTGCGTCGGTGAGCGGGCACCAATCTGCACGGAAACGTGGCGTGCGAGTCGGCGTGATTGTCGTCCAATCGGGCCATAGTGCGAACAGAAGATCCCACCCAACACTTGACGACATCCGTTTAACAGAATCAAGCGCGGCAAGCCTCTCACCAGACGGCACCGTCGTGAAATTGGCCCAACCGCATAGTATTGCGGCGAGGCTCTCATCAGGCCGATTGCCACGCTGCTTGTCATCCGCCGGATTGACGGCAAGCAAGGCGAGACACTCGATAACATCATCGAAGTATTCTTCAGACCAAGCGAGCACCTCGAGCGCCCACAGCAAGTGAGGATGGAACCAAGGATCACTAAACAGTATATCGTTACTACCTGCATAATATGCCCGCAGCAACGAGGAGGAGTCTTGCCTCAGGTTGTTTATGGTGACATCAATGAACTGCTGCGGTGCGGCTTCTGCGAGATATCGAAGCCGTGGCCCTATCAGGTTCCAGACACGACCGGAGTCATCTCCTACTGCTTGACTAAGCAGTAGGTCGACAATATCAACAGCACTATCCCTCAATTTTCCGGACGGCACGCCGTCTCCATCCATAGAGCCAACCATCGCAAGGCTTCGCACAATGCCGCTCTTCAGCTCCTCCGAGTACTGCACCTGCGACGTGAGCTGATTGAGTTGCTGCTCAACCTTTTCTAGTGGGTTCAAGCCGTATGACGGATTGGCCTCACCCAAGACGTCAAGCACCAACTGCTTCCACCGCTCAACGACGCCATCTGTGATCTTCGATGACAGGCAGCGAAAGGCTTCCTCGAGCGAAGCAAATCGCCAGGCCGAGCCAGATCGGCTCATCACAGGGTCGTTTCCGCCAGCGCGCTGCTGGCAGAGCGACGTCACCGTATCGTAGTCACTACCGACCAGTTCCGCTATCGCCTGCGTATCCTTGTCATTATTAGCATTCCACGCACCAACGAGCGTCAGCGCCGCCAGCATTGACGCGGAGGTATCGGTGGCCCACATAGGCGTCTGGATCGCGGCGTCACGCGTTAATGCTCGGACAAACGACGGCATATTCCGCCGGGCAAGCCCAGCAAGATGATTCGCCTTTTGGAAGTTGATTTCACAGTCATTCAGTAATGACTGCACGTCAGGTCGCGATACACGCGGCAGCTTTACGTCCACCTTTCCATACACAACTTGCTCACGGTCAACGATTTTGATCACGTAATGGCCATTATCAATCGCTGGCTTCGTTTCAGCACCATCGAATGCCGGAATCAGTATTGACTTCCCTGCCTGCCGAGCGATCCGATTCCAAATGCCACTAGACTTAACGATGATGACCGATTGATCAAGAGCACTCAGTTCATCCTCGGCGTCAGCCGCAAGACTTGCGTATATGAAGGCGAGGCAGTCGTTACGCCAGTCCGCTTGAATCGTGATAGTTCGCGGTGCTTTGGCAAGCAACTCTCGGAGTTTGTCTCGAGTCGATTCTCGCCCAGCTATAAACATGCTGAGCGGTAACTCCGGCTGAGTCGCCTGATGAAAACTACCCCACCACTGCTCGAGCGTTCGCGCCTCATCAGGCTGCTTGCCAAGGTGTTCAGAAATCCAGTAATGCGACGATGGCAACATCTCCAGCCACGCTTCTAGATCATCAGCGTCAAGTGCCCATACATTAGCGAATTTTCCCTCACTTCGTCGCTCTTCTAGCCACTTGTCTTTGCCACTCCATCGCCGAGGTGTGGCAAATACGAAGACATGGCCAGCGGCATCATTCTGATTGGCCCGCTTATGAAAGTCCTCCGATGCTTTGCTAGCGACCTTCTTATCGGTGCCAAACTCAAATATTAGGGATCCTGACGGCAAAACAGAGACCGTTTTGTCCGACTGAGCGGCTCCGTCGTAGCCAGGCACGTTCACACCGTTACCGGCGCGTGCCGACACTGCTGAAACGCCTGGAGTCTCGTGTAAAAGCTTCCGGATAAGTCGCGGAAAGTTCTCCTGCGCATTGCGAGCGTCATTATCTGGCCAGGAATTGAGATCATCGGCAGTGATGAGTTCTGGATTCTTCATGTTTCTCCTAATTTAGTAAGCAGGCACAACGCGGCGTCTGGACCACTTTTAAGTGCACCAGACAGCCAAAGCGCCTGCGCATATTATACGCTTACTTACCACTACCTAGCCCGCTATTTATCTCAATTTAGTCACGAATATTGTTCCGGTTTCACTTGGAAGTATCGACACTGTTCGGTATATTTAAAACTCAACGACTTCCCATAGTTTCACAAACATTGTATACTGATTGGAGCAATGCATGTCTATACGTCGAAATATCTGCGTTTACCTGGATCATCCTATGATGAAGTATTAAAGCGGGCTCGAGCCGAGTATCATGTCGTCGCACAATCGAGCAAACGGCAGCCGTATGTTCGGTCGAAGTACTTCAATAGCAGCAAGATTTTTCTCGACGTGTTTTGGACGCACCTGATGCAGAAGCACCCAAAGGAGCGGCGGAAGCGGCTGCGCTTCTACAAAGCGGCTATTGAACTGCTGCGCAGCTCGCGAGAAGTACCAGAAGTTTCCTTCAGTGCAGACGATAGAACTATCGTGCTCTATCGCTTCTATGGAATGACGAAAGACGGTGAACACTTCTGCGTCCAAGTCAAGGAAGACAAGCGGACTAGCCGAAGAGACTTCATGTCGGTATTTGCACGAAAACCGCAATAATTCAAATCAAACAAAAATCTCCCGCAGTGTGACCTGAAAACCACTCGCCGGAGATTTCTTGGTGACACGGTGTTGGCCTGTGTCTGGTTATGATTATATGCTTTTCAGTCCAAATGTCAACAGTTTTAAGCAATTTTGTCACACTACGAGAATAAAATGAATGGGCACGTGCTGCACAAGCCTTCCAGCAACGAGTGCTAAAACACTTTCCTGGCGACCGGCACCAGTTCTACTGGCCGTGATGGGATGCCCACCCACAACGGCACACTAGTCTTAAGCTGGTCGGTAGCAAAGACTATCCGCGTCCCAGATGGCTCTGGGCGCTCTTCGACGATGGAGGCACCACTCTCACCGCCACTGCCGTCACTCCTCTCACTCGGCCGCCAGGTGACGCCCGATGGTCATGTCACTGAAGCCCAGCCGCTTGGCAATCTCAGCGATGGTCAGGCCCTGCTGGCGGAGGAGGATCGCCTGGGCACGGTCGTCGTCGGTGAAACGGTGGTGGCGTTCCAGTCCTGCCTGCCGGCGCAGCCGGTAGACCGTCGAGCGGTTGACGCCCGTCTGCCGGACGATCTCCTTGACGGGGACGCCAGCACTGTACAGGTCGACCACCTGCTGGCGCTGCTCCGGCGTCAGGGGCCGGAACTTCGTCTGCTTGATGCGGCCAACCTTGCGCGGCGACCGTGATGCGGTGTCGGGCGCATCACTCTCATCGTTCGGCCACTCCCCCACGCTGATGGCCGGTGCGGCGCATCGTCGCTGCGGGGACTCACCTTCTGGCCCTGCCACATCTACCCCGTGAGACGGCACGGGCTCGTCCGCATCGCCCACCGCGCCATCCGACCCGTCAGATACGCTACATTGGGGCCGGTACACACCTGGCCGCCCTCACCGGCGGCCAGCTTCCTTCGGAAGTCCAGCAGCACCGCTAGGTTGTTAGGAGCAATGGTGCGGAGTTGTACTGACGCCCCAGTTACTCAAACATTGGGGCGCGTCTTGCCTCCGTGGTGGAATCGGTAGACACCGCGACCTTAAAAGTCGCTGCCTACGGGCGTGCGGGTTCGAGTCCCGCCGGAGGCACCACAGCATCGCTATACAAACCCTCGCCTCCGGTTCTCAAAACGTCGGCGTCCCGTCAACACACCTTTGCCCTCCCGCTACGGGAAGGGGGACACTGGCCCTGTTCTGCCTCAAGTCAAGGAGCCGTCATGAAGATCGCCGCCCGGGCCAAAGCCGCTCAGCCCTTCTATGCGATGAGCATTGGTGAACGCGCTGGAATCCTCCAGGCGGAGGGCCACTCGATCGCCAAGCTCAGCCTGGGTGAGCCCGACTTCGGCGCCCCTCCCGCGGTCCGCGAGGAGATGTGCCGCGTCATGGACGGCCGGCCTCTGCCCTACTCCCCCACCCTGGGCCTGCTCGCACTGCGTGAGGCCATTGCCGGCTTCTACCGGGACAGGCACGGCGTCGAGGTCGACCCTGCCCGGATCGTCGTGACCACGGGTGCGTCATCGGCGCTCCTGCTGGTGGCCGCCGCCACCACACAGCCCGGCGACGACGTCGTCATCGCCGATCCGTCCTACCCCTGCAACCGGCAGCTGGTGGAGACCTACGGCGGCCGGATCGTTCTGGCACCCACCAGTCCTGCCAGCCGATACCAGATGGACCGGGCCGCAGCCGAGGCGGCGTGGACTCCTCAGACGAGCGCGGTGATGCTGGCGACCCCATCCAACCCCACGGGCACGTCCATCCCCTTCGAGGAGCTGGCGTCGATCTGCGCGCTGGCCCGTGAACGCAGCGCTTGGCGGATCGTCGACGAGATCTACCTGGGTCTGGCTGATCCAGGCGAGGACGGCACGCCGGCGCGCACCGTCCTGGAGGCCGATCCTGAGGCGATCGTGATCAGCTCCTTCTCCAAGTACTTCGGGATGACGGGATGGCGGCTGGGCTGGGCGATCCTTCCCGAGGAGCTTGTGGCCCCCGCGGAGAACCTGGCGGTCAACTACTTCCTGTGCGCTTCGACGCCCATCCAGCACGCCGCGCTGGCAGCCTTCTCCCCCGAATCCGTCTCCGTGTGCGAGCAGCGCCGCCAAGAGCTCCTCGCCCGCAGGAGCATCGTGCTCGACGGGCTGGAACGCATCGGCCTCCCGGTTCCGGTCCTGCCCGACGGCGCCTTCTACGTCTACTTCGACGTCTCCTCCACGGGGATTGACGCCCAGACGTTCTGTCACCGCGCCCTGGAGGAGGCTCATGTGGCGCTCACGCCGGGGCAGGACTTCTCCACGACCACGGCCCACTCCCACGTGCGACTGTCCTACGCCGCCTCCCGCGACGAGCTGCACGAAGGAATGAAGCGTCTCGAAACTTTCATTAACAGTTTGTAAATAAACAGGCATTCAACTCAATATTCCGGCATCGAGTCGCGCGCATCAATGTGGCGCTCACCTGTTCACATGTTGCACAATTCTCGTTATGTCCATGCAGACCCTGCTCCTCTCCGCCGCGCTAGTAGTTTTTGGAGTGATCGCCACCGTCGAGATCTCCAAATCAATCCATCAGAAAATACGCTTGCGCCGCGATAAGACATCCTCCGCCCCGCACCGGGGTGAGGAGTCCACATGGAATGAGCTCACTGAGCATCATCGGCCCATCAGACACTCCGAGCCCCAGAAGTTCACCGCCGGCCCGCATGAGCGGCTCCTGGCGATCTGCGCGCCGTACTCCCTGTGCCGCAGGGACCCGTGGGACCGGCTCACCTGCGCCGATCTTGACGGCACGCGCACCATGCTCTCCCTCGACTGGGGAGTGTGCTCGCGCACCGATCTCCTCTCCCGAGTCCACTGGCTCATCACCTCCGGACACCGCACCGGTTTCGATGCCGAGCGCGCCCGCTGGGTCGACACCTCCCTGGCGGAGGCCGAACGCCACGAGCTGCGAGAAACTGCCGAGTCCTCCTCAGACGCGGCCGAGACACTGTGGCGCCTCGAGCGCATGCTCAACAATGATCGGGACATCCGTAACGTGGACTTCTCCGCCTGGGACCTGATCCGTGCCGGCATGCTGACACGCTGCGGATTCGCGCTGGGCTGGCTGACCGAGGACGAGACCTGGGACACGCTCGCGATCCTGGATCGGGGGCTGCGAGAGCGTTATCGGAGCTGGACGCAGGTATCGGAATCGTTCCGGCTGGCACGCTGGTACTGGAACTCCACGAGCGGCAAGGACGAGCACTTCAACGACCTGCACGACCTCAACCGTTCGCTGGTTCTCCTCAGCGCCGACGGGCCATGGGGGCTCATCGGCTGGGACGTCGAGACTCCCGAGCCCTCCTTCCTCATTCTCGACGACCTCCTCGACGCCGGTGCGGCCATGCCACTGGGTGCGGGCGAGAGGAAGCGCGCCACACGGTGGGAGCGCTGGGTCGACGATCAGGTCATTGTCCGCGGGCAGCACCGCCCTCAGCACTTCGGCACCCACGCCGACCAGCACCACCGGTTCGCCAAGCGCGCCTGAGGAATCGCACCAACAGCGCTCCGCGACAGGGCGGGTATGGAGAGCTCGTGGTGGACCCGGCCGGACTCGAACCGACGACCGACGCGGTGTAAACGCGTTGCTCTACCAACTGAGCTACAGGTCCTGGTGCTGACGCTGCCGGGAGCACATTGCCCGAGCCGGGTGCCTGCACACGCGACTGACGGCGCGAGCCGCCTCAGCCGGAGACTTTACCGCCTCCACCGGACGGGCCACCAATCATCTCCGCCGCTGAGGGCGTAGCACGCCGCGCAGCCATCGGGTCGCCTCAGCGTCCCCGGCTGGAGACCCTGATGCCGCTCCAGTGCTGCCCCATGGAGGCGGCGGAGGTCGCGTGCATGCCGGCTGTTGCGGCGGCCTCCTCCACCTCGGCGGCCTGGACGGCGCCGGTAGTACGCGCCTTGGGCGTCAGCACCCAGATGAGCCCTGCGCCGTCGAGGTTGGCCTGAGCGTCCACGAGGAGGTCGGTGAGGTCGTCGACGTCGCCGTCTTCGTCACGCCACCACACGATGGCCGAGTCGGCCACGTCCTCGTAGTCCTCGTCCACCAGAGTGGTTCCGGTCTCCGCCTCAGCGGCCTGTCGCAAGGTCTCGTCGACGTCGTCGTCGTAGCCGAACTCCTGAATGATGAGACCGGAGGCGAAGCCGAAAGCCCCACCCGCTGTACTCGCCACGTCCTTACACCGTCCTTCTGGGCCTGGCCCGTCTACCATTCGCCCGCTGCTGGGCGACAGGTACTAGCCCACCGCACCCGGCACCAGCCGCGCAAGTGAACACGCATGTCAGATTACCTTGGACTTTCCTTTGAAGATCGATTCTGACGCGACCACCCCCTTGAGGCTCCACACCCGTCAGCGCTCGGCAGCGACACCACCCCATCACATGTCATCCACATCACACGTGAAGTAGGACTTTCTTCCCGCCTGGTGCAGCGTTCGCCCCGTCGCAGGTCGTAGATTAGGGCCGTCATCCACAGCGGCCTGACTTCAGGCGCACGCCGACGCCGCCATCGGCACCACGGCACGCAACGAGGCTCGGGCCGACCGCACAGACGCGAGGAAAGAGGATTCCGTGAGCCCCACCAGTGACTCCACGCCGCTCATTGACGGCCTCCTGACGAAGGTGACCGACAACGACCCAGAGGAGACCAAGGAGTGGCACGAGTCCCTCGATGCCCTCATCGCGGACAAGGGCGCCAAGCGGGCGCGTTACATCCTGCTGAGCATGCTGGCTCAGGCCCGGCAGAAGAACGTCACGGTTCCCACCGAGACGACGACGCCGTACATCAACACCATCGACGTCGCCAACGAGCCCTACTTCCCCGGTGACGAGAGCGCCGAGCGCACCTACCGGCGCTGGCTGCGCTGGAACGCCGCCGTCATGGTCACCCGCGCCCAGCGCCCCGGGGTCGGGGTCGGCGGACACATCTCCTCCTACGCCTCGACCGCGACCCTCTACGAGGTCGGTTTCAACCACTTCTTCCGCGGCAAGGACCACCCCGGCGGCGGTGACCACGTCTTCTTCCAGGGCCACGCCTCACCGGGCAACTACGCCCGCGCCTTCATCGAGGGCCGCCTCACCGAGGCGGACCTGGACGGCTTCCGTCAGGAGGAGTCCCGCCCGGCCGGTGGCCGCGGCCTGCCCTCCTACCCCCACCCGCGTCGCATGGAGGACTTCTGGGAGTACCCCACCGTCTCCATGGGACTTGGCCCGTCCGAGGCCATCTACCAGGCCTGGTTCGACAAGTACCTTCAGGGCGCCGGCATCAAGGACACCTCTCAGCAGCACACCTGGGCCTTCCTGGGTGACGGCGAGATGGACGAGCCCGAGTCGCGCGGCATGCTGCAGCTGGCGGCCGGCCAGCAGCTGGACAACCTCACCTTCGTCGTCAACTGCAACCTGCAGCGCCTCGACGGCCCGGTGCGCGGAAACGGCAAGATCATCCAGGAGCTCGAGGCCTTCTTCAAGGGCGCGGGCTGGAACGTCATCAAGGTGATCTGGGGCCGTGGCTGGGACCAGCTTCTCGCCGCGGACAAGGACCACGCCCTCGAGCACCTCATGATGGAGACGCTCGACGGCGACTACCAGACCTTCAAGGCCAACGACGGCGCCTACATCCGCGAGCACTTCTTCGGCCGCGACCCGCGCACCGCCGAGCTCGTCAAGGACTGGACCGACGACGAGATCTGGGCCCTGCAACGCGGCGGCAACGACTACCGCAAGATGTACGCCGCTTACAAGGCGGCCATGGAGCACAAGGGCCAGCCCACCGTCATCCTGGCGCACACGGTCAAGGGCTACCTCCTGGGCGGCCACTTCGCCGGCCGTAACGCCACCCACCAGATGAAGAAGCTGACGCTGGACGACCTCAAGGCCCTGCGCGACCGGCTCCACATCCCGATCACCGACGAGCAGCTCGAGGCCAACCCGAAGATGCCGCCGTACTACCGGCCGGCCGCCGACGACCCCTCGCTGCTCTACATGCTGGACCGGCGCCGCCAGCTCGGCGGCTTCATCCCCGAGCGCCGCGATGCGGGCGTCGAGCTCGAGCTGCCCGATGACAAGACCTACGACATCCTCAAGGGCGGTTCGGGCAAGCAGGAGGTCGCCTCCACGATGGCCTTCGTCCGCCTGCTCAAGGAGCTCATCAAGGACAAGGGCATCGGCCGTCGCATCGTCCCGATCATCCCGGATGAGTCGCGCACCTTCGGGCTGGAGTCGCTCTTCCCCACCAAGAAGATCTTCAACACCCAGGGCCAGAACTACACGCCGGTCGACGCCGACATGATGCTGTCCTACCGGGAGTCCACCTCCGGTCAGCTCATGCACACAGGCATCAACGAGGCCGGTTCGGTCTCCCTGTTCCAGGTGGCCGGCACGAGCTACGCCACCCACGGCGAGCCCATGATCCCGGTCTACATCTTCTACTCGATGTTCGGCTTCCAGCGCACCGGCGACCAGTTCTGGGCCGCCGGGGACCAGCTGACGCGCGGCTTCATCATCGGGGCCACCGCCGGGCGCACCACCCTGACCGGTGAGGGCACCCAACACATGGACGGCCACTCCCCCATCATCGCGGCCACCAACGACGCCGTCATCAGCTACGACCCGGCCTACGCCTACGAGATCCGGCACATCGTGCGCGACGCCCTGGAGCGCTGGTACGGACCGGACTCGGGCCGCAACCGGGACGTCATGTACTACCTGACCGTCTACAACGAGCCGATCCACCAGCCCGCCGAGCCCGACGGCGTCGACGTCGAGGGGATCCTGCGCGGTATTCACCGCATCAGCACGGCTCCCGACGGCCAGGGCCCCGAGGTCCAGCTCCTGGCCTCCGGTGTCGCAGTGCCCTGGATCGAGGAGGCCCGCCGCATCCTGGCCGAGGAGTGGGGCGTGCGTGCCGCCACGTGGTCCGTCACCAGCTGGAACGAGCTGCGGCGCCAGGCCCTGGAGGTGGAGAAGGCCAGCTTCCTGGCTCCCGACGCCCAGCGGCAGGTCCCCTACCTGACGCAGAAGCTCTCCGAGAGCACCGGCCCCTTCATCGCCACCAGCGACTACGACCACCTGGTCCCCGACCAGATCCGGGCCTGGGTCCCCGGCGACTACTACACCCTGGGTGCCGACGGCTTCGGATTCTCCGACACCCGTGCCGCCGCCAGGCGCCACTACCTCATCGACGCCCAGTCAGTGGTGGTCCGTGCCCTCCAGGCGCTGGTGGAGCAGGGGCGCCTCGCCCACTCCGTCCTGGCCCAGGCCGTTGCCCGCTACGACCTGACCAACGTCAACGCAGGCACCTCCGGCTCCCAGGGAGGGGAGTCCTGATCCGCCCTGTGCGCCTATAGTTGGACGCACTGACCAATTGTGGTGCCGGTGGAACACGGAAGACCGTGTTCCACCGGCACCACCGTGTCTGCCGAATGAGGTCCTCCCTTGTCCCGCTCCCCGCTCCTGTGCTCCACCTCCTTCATAGCCGCGTGCCTGCTGGCCCTGTCCGGCTGCTCAGCCGGCTGGACCGGCGCCAGGGGGACGTCCTCGGCTCCGCCGGAGCAGGCTCACGATGCTGCCGCTCAGGAGGCCGAGGAGGAGCCCACTGGGAAGCCGGAGGACACCAACCCCATGGATCCGCTGGAGTACGGCAACTGCACGTCCTCCGACATCCGCGACTACGACGACGAGCTGACCGACAACGACGCGGAGGACACCCGGGCCCAGGCGGAGGCCCAGGTCACCAAGGTGATGCCGGCCTCCGACCAGGTCAGTGTCACCTCCAACGAGCTCTCCGCCGATCAGGTGGTCAAGGTCTCGGCGGGCGCACGAGACGTAACAATCACCGCACAAAGTCTCGTGGTCATCATCGAAGGGGAGATCGATTCACTGACCGTCAACGGCTTTGACAACACGGTCTGGATCGACGCCTCCAACAAAGTCACATTCGGTTCCAACGACGGAGACAACCAGAATTACGTCTTCTGGCACTCCAGGCCTCCGCAGGCGAAGGTGGATCCGCAAGGTCTCAACATCATCGGCAAGGACGTTCACGCCCCTGTTGTCCGTTCCTGCCGATCCTTCTCCTGAGGCCGTTCGCGACAGAACTGGATTCGGTCTTCCGACGTCGGCAGGCGATGCGGCAAGCCGCCGACCGCCCGCCGACCCCACGGAAGGCCGATTCCCTCCCTACTCCTGCGAGTCAGGCGCCGTGGACACAACCGGTGGAGTTGACGGATCGGATCCTGAGTAGACCTTCAAGTCACGGAAATGGGGACGCAGAAGGTTCTCGGGGCTGAGAATCTCGTCAAGAACAGACTCCTCGAGCAGCCCCATCTCCAGAACCACCTCTCGCACGCTGCGTCCTGAACGGGCGCACTCACGGCCCACCAGGTCGCCGTTGTGATGACCGATCACCGGGTTGAGATAGGTAACGATTCCGATCGAGTCCAGCACGTTGCGGCGACACACCTCCTCATTGGCCTCGATCCCCACGACGCACAGCTCCCGAAGGGTCGACATCCCGCGGGTGAGCAGATTGATGGACTCGAAGATGGCCTGGGCGATCACCGGTTCCATGACATTGAGCTGGAGCTGTCCCGCCTCCGCGGCGAAGGTCAGCGCAACATCGTTTCCAATGACCTTGAAGCAGACCTGGTTCACCACCTCCGGGATCACCGGATTGACCTTGGCCGGCATGATGGAGGAACCGGCCTGGCGCTCAGGCAGCCTGATCTCCCCCAGCCCGGCACGAGGCCCGGAGGACAGCAGTCGCAGGTCGTTGCAGATCTTGGACAGCTTCACCGCCAAGCGCTTGATCGCCGCGTGCATCGAGACGTAGGCGCCCGTGTCACTCGTGGCTTCCAGCAGGTCATGCGCTCCTCGAACGTCCAAACCGGTGATCTCCCGCAGATACCCGACAACAGTGCTCTGATAGTCCGGCGGGGTGTTGAGCCCCGTGCCGATCGCCGTGGCCCCGAGGTTCACCTCCAGAAGCAGCGCGGCATTGTTGTGAAGCCGGCTGACCTCCTCCTCCAGCAGAACGGCGAAGGCCTCGAACTCCTTCCCCAGGCTCATAGGAACAGCATCCTGAAGCTGAGTACGTCCCATCTTCAGAACATTGACGAACTCCAGTCCTTTAGCACGCATGGACGCGATGAGTCGCTCGAGCTCCTCGATGAGCGAGCCGACAAGGGCGAACAGCCCTAAACGGAATCCAGTCGGGTAGGCATCGTTCGTCGACTGGGACTTGTTGACATGATCATTGGGGTTGATGATGTCATAACGGCCCTTGGCATATCCCAGGTACTCCAGCGCGAGGTTGGCGATCACCTCGTTGGTATTCATGTTGACACTGGTCCCGGCACCCCCCTGGAACTGGTCGACCGGGAACTGGTCAAGGCAGCGCTCGGCAACCAGTACCTGGTCACACGCCCACACAATCGCACCAGCAACCTCCGGGTCAATAGCCCCCAGATCACTGTTCGCTAACGCTGACGCCTTCTTGACCTGCACCATGCCGCGGACGAAGGCCTCTTCATCACCGACCACAGATCCAGAGATCTGGAAGTTCTCCATCGCACGTAGCGTATGGATTCCCCAATAGGCTTCCAATGGAACTTCCCGTGCACCAAGAAGATCTTCCTCTGTGCGGGTTGCCTTCGTCATCCTGAGCCTCCGAGTTGTCTAGCTAGGCACCTGCCCGTGCGAGTCCATGCTGGCATACGACACAGACATTCAAGTCATTGCAGATTCACATACCGTGGCTTCCACAATGGTTACGCTATTGTAACCTGCGCAATCCGCTCCGTCTCCGCGACACACCACCCTCAGTTATCCCCGTATTTTCAACACAAACTCGTGTCGGACCACACGCCGCGCCAATCGAGAACCTACTGTCCTCAGGATATTCCAGTCGGTAGCATCCACAGCATGGATGAGTTGAGCGCTCCGGGAGTGTCTGCACTGCGACAGGCGCAGGACACAATTATTGAACACTCACTGGACCGCATCAGTTCGGCCCACGATTTCTACCGAACCCTTCCGGAAGGCTCGCGGGACCAGATCGCAGCGGTGGCCCGCCTGGGCGTCACCATGTTCGTCGACTCGGCGGAGAACCCCTCGACCCCGCTGGTCCCCTCCCAGATCTTCTCCGTGGCCCCTGCGGCCCTGACCGGTGTCATCACGCTGGAGCAGACCCTGGCTCTGGTGCGCACGGTCCTCGACGTCGTTGTGGACGAGGCTCCTCGCGCCGTTCCGGAGGAGGACCATGACACCGTCCGTATCCTCGTCCTGACCTTCGGGCGTGACGTCGGCTTCGCCGCGGCCGAGGTGTACGCCCGGGCGGCTGAGGCCCGAGGGGCCTGGGACGCCCGGCTGGAGTCCGTAGCGGTCGACGCGATGCTTCACGACGCCCCCGAGGACGCCGCGACCCGGGCCGGAACTGCCGGCTGGAACGGAACCGGGCCGGTGGCGGCCATCGCAGCCAAGACCACTCTCGATGCGCTCGGCATCTCCAGGCTGCGCCACGAGTGCCGCAACCTGGCCAGTGACTGCCTGGTATCCGTACGCGGCGACTCCGTCCTCATCGTCCTGGGCGACAACCCGGCCGCTCAGGGCCCGGCACTGTCCAAGCACTCCGCTCGGGAAGCCACTGCTGAGCAGCTGGTGGACCAGGCGGCCATGCAGGTGGCCGGCGGCCTGGGAGGATCGGCCGTCGTCGGCCCGGTGGTTTCAGGGATCTCGCACGCGGGCCGTTCGCTGCGCTCAGCCCTGGCCGGGCTGCGCGCCCTGCCCGGCTGGGCCGAGGCGCCCAACCCGGTTCACGCCGATGATCTCCTCCCCGAGCGGCTCCTGGCCGGCGACGAGCTCGCCGGCGAGCAGATCCTCAGCCTGGTGCACGCCCCCCTCCACGAGATGGGCGACCCCTTCGAGAGCACGGTGGCCACCTACCTGGCCCTGGGCGGGAGCCTGGAGGCCACTGCCCGCAACCTGTTCGTGCACGCCAACACGGTGCGCTACCGCCTGGGCCGGGTCAGTGAACAGGTCGGCTGGGACGCGACGAACGCCCGTGACGGCCTCATGCTGCACATGGCGATCATCGTGGGCCGACTGGCCGTCAGCCGAGAGGCCTGACGCACCGCGGACGTGATGAGCGTCCACGTCCCCCTCCTATGCGACCGGACCGTCCGCCATCTTCGGACTGGTCCGGTCGCGGCGCTATGACCGCGCCGCGACCGTGAGCCGACCCCGGTGGCGCACGGTTCCGAAGCACCCCTTCTCATCTGGGACAATGGCCTGACCTGCGGCGCCGCCGCCGGTGAACCACAACCATCATCGAGTCACTGCGCCGCGACGGATCCTGGATGATCCGTCACCGCGTCAGAAGGAGCCACCATGGCCGAGCAGAGCAACGACGACGTCCTGTCCGTCATCACCCAGATCGTCAGTGAGGAGTCCGGCGTCGCCGCCAAGGACATCACCCGGGACACCACCTTCGCCCAGGACCTCGACGTCGACTCCCTGGGCCTGCTGACCATCGCCACCCAGGTCGAGGAGCGCTTCGGCGTGGCCCTTGACGACTCCCTCATCCCGACCCTGCCCACTGTCGGGGCGCTGGTCGACCTGGTGACCTCCAAGAAGGCCTGACGACACTCATGAGCCCGGAAGCCGCGTGCCGCCCTGACGACGTCGTCGTCACCGGCCTGGGAACCGTCAATCCTCTGGGCGCAGACGTTGGGTCCACCTGGAGCGCCCTGCACGAGGGCACCTGCGCGGTTCGCGCCCTTGAGCACGAGTGGGTCGCCCACCATGACCTGCCCGTGCGGATCGGCGCTCCCCTGGCAGTCGATCCTGCCGAGATGCTCCCGCCCCGCCGGCTGCGCCGCCTCGACCGAGCCAGTCAGTGCGCGCTGCTGGCCGCCCGCCAGGCCTGGGAGCAGGCAGGGGCCCCGCAGGTCGCCTCTCAGCGTCTGGCGGTATCCGTCTCCCCCGGCATGGGGCCGGTCCTGTCGGTCATGGAGGCGTGGGACACCCTGAGGGACAAGGGACCTCGGCAGGTTCTGCCGACGGCGGTCCCCGCGCTCATGCCCAACGCCCCGGCGGCGGCCGTCGGGATCGAGCTGGGGGCGCACGGCGGCATCCATGCTCCGGCCTCCGCCTGCGCCTCGGGGGCTGAGGCCATCTCCTACGGCGCGGACCTCATCGCTCTGGGGCGGGCCGACGTCGTCGTGGCCGGGGGCACGGATGCGGCCCTCCACCCGATGACTGTGGCCGCCTTCGGCGCCATGAGGGCCCTGTCGACGCGCAACGCCGACCCGCGGGCCGCCTCACGCCCCTTCGCCCCGGACCGTGACGGCTTCGTCCTGGGTGAGGGCGCCGGGCTCCTCGTCCTGGAGCGCGCCGAGCACGCCATCGCCCGTGGCGCACGGGTCCTGGCCGCGCTGGCGGGCTCCGGGGTCACTGCCGACGCCTACGACGTCGCACGACCGGAGCCATCGGGCGCGGAGCAGGAACGCGCCCTGAGGCTGGCTCTGGAGCGCGCGGGCCTTGACGCCGGTGCCGTCGGGCACGTCAATGCCCACGCCACCTCGACACCGGCCGGCGACGTCGTCGAGGCCGGTGTCCTGGCCAGGACGGTTCCGAATGCGGCCGTCAGCGCCACGAAGTCCGCCACCGGTCACCTCCTGGGCGGGGCCGGGGGGCTGGAGGCGGTGCTGACCGTGATGGCGCTGCAGGAGCGCTGGGCCCCGCCCACGCTGCTGCCGGCCGGGGTGGATCCGGAGCTGGTGCGGCTCGGCCTGGACGTCGTTGGGCCACGGGGCCGGGACCTGCCCCGGCTGGCGGCGGCGGCCAGCACCTCCTTCGGCTTCGGAGGGCACAACGTCGCCCTGGTCTTCACCCGCCAGTAGTCGTGCTCGGGTAGGCGGTGCCGCGAGGCCTCACCTGTGACCCACCGCGCTGGACCCGGCCGGTGTGGTCAGGCACAATAGCCGTGCATGCCGCGTACGTCATGACATGAGCCCGGTTGCGGGTCGAGACCGTTGGGGAAGGCGAATCTCGAAACCAACCAGGAGGCGATACTCATGATCGGTGCCTACACCCGCGGTGTACTTTTCGTGCATTCAGCACCTCGGGCGCTCTGCCCCCACATCGAGTGGGCAGCGGCCGAGGTGCTCGGTTCGCGTGTCCACCTGGACTGGACCGAGCAGCCTGCGGCTCGGGGCATGATGCGGGCCGAGACCAGCTGGGTGGGGCCCGCTGGAACGGGAGCCAGCCTTGCCTCGGCCCTGCGCGGCTGGGCGAACCTGCGCTATGAGGTCACTGAGGAGGCGAGCGTCGGCACCGACGGCGGCCGCTGGTCTCACACCCCCGACCTGGGCATCTTCCACGCCCAGACGGATGTTCACGGCAACGTCGTCGTCCCTGAGGACCGAATCCGTGCCGCGCTCGTCTACGCGGCCGATCCTGAGAGGATGCGCCGCGAGCTCGACCTGGCTCTGGGGCAGGCCTGGGACGACGAGCTCGAGCCCTTCCGCTACGCCGGAGCCGGCGCGCCCGTGCGGTGGCTGCACCGCGTCGGCTAGGAGCACGCCGCGCGCTGGACACCTCATCGCCTCCTGGAAACCGGGTGGGGCAACAGGTTTCGCGACCTGTTGCCCCACCCGGCCTGCATCCTTGGGCCGTTAGAGTCCCTGCGCGCGCAGCTCCTTCATCGCCTTGGCCCGGTTCTTCCGGTCGAGGCGATCGAGGTAGAGGTGGCCCTCCAGGTGGTCGCACTCGTGCTGGATGCAGCGGGCCATCAGCTCCTCCCCCTCAACGACGACCTCCTTGCCGTCCAGGTCCACGCCCTCGGCCCGGGCGTACCAGGCCCGCTCCGTGGGGAACCACAGGCCCGGCACTGACAGGCAGCCCTCCTCCCCATCCTGGTACTCGTCCTTGGAGACCTCAACGATCTTGGGGTTGAGGACGTAGCCGATCCCGCCGTCGATGTTCCAGGAGAAGGCGCGCAGACCGACCCCGATCTGATTGGCGGCCAGGCCGGCCCGGCCGTCCTCGTCGACCGTCTCGAGCAGGTCCTCGACCAGGGCCTTGACGGAGTCGTCGATGTCAGTGATCCAGTCGCACTCGGTGCGCAGGATCGGGTCGCCAATGATGCGGATGTCGCGGTATGCCATGGCGTCATCCTCCCACGACCGGACCGACGAGGTCATGTTCGGCCCATGGCGCGATCTGGTGCTCGCCCGCCACCGGCGACATCCGGCGCAGGCCGGACGGCCCGGTCCCTGCGCGCCGCCATCGCCCACCGCGTGACAAAGCACGGAGAACATATGTGTCACAATAATCCTGCGAGCAGCACAAGCCCGGTCAGGGTCCTGGTTCACTCTCGCGTCACCCGCAGGCACCCGGACCTGACCGAGCGCGACGTCCTGGCCGCCTGGCACCACGCGACCGATGCCGCCCAACGTCCAGGCACGGACCAGTGGGTCGCCATCGGCCCGGCGCCCGACGGGCGCATGGTCGAGATGGTCGCTGAGAGCCTCCCCCAGGGGTGGCTCATCTACCACGCATGACACCACCGACCAGGAAGACCACCACCGAGATCAGGGCGGTACGAAGGAGGACACAATGACCACCTACACCCCCAGCCAGATGAGCGAGGACGAGATCAACGCCCTTTTCGGCACCACCACCGAGGAGCTCGACGCCAAGGCCGCCGAGTACGAGGACGGCTCCTGGGAAGGACCTCTCGTCCACCACGTGCGCGGACGGCCGAGCCTGTACGACGAGACCATGACCGACCTCCACGTACGGGTGCCCCGCTCCACCCTGAAGGCACTCGACCAGCACGCGGCATCAGCCGGCAAGACACGATCCCAGTACGTCCGCGACATCCTCGCGACCGCCTGAGCCCGCGAGCGTACCGCGCTCAGAGCCTGGCAACGCTGACAAGATTGGGCCCCCTCACACCTGATGGTGTGAGGGGGCCAGTGCACCCGACCTTAGTTGGAAGTCTCCTTATGTGGCCGAAAAGCTCCCGGAGACAAGACCTGCAAGAGGAATTCGACAGCCGATTTGTTGCGGTACTTCCACCTCACCCACGATGCACCCCACGGCAGTACGGGTGACAGGGCAAACTCACCTGACCAACGGCCCACACAGGCTCCAAAACTGGGGACGAAACTGTGCACCACACCCCAACTACCCATCCTGGAGCAGATATGGAACCCCTTCTGCAGTTCAAGTCCCACATCGCCGGCAAAAACGCCACCGTGGCCATCTTCCCCGACCGGGTGGAGTGGTCACGCAAAGGTTGGATCGGCACCGGAACCAAGGCCGGCCTAGCAGTCATGACCATGGGCATGTCCCTAGCCGCCACGGGGATCCGCCGTCATGAGGACGGTGAGATCATTCCAATCAGCTCGATCTCTCACGTGGCCAAGCGCCGAGGCAAGGGCCTGAACACCGTGGTCGTCCTGACCACCAGCGGCGGCGATGTCGCAATGCGGGTCCACCACGGAGACGCCGACCGTGTCATCGATACCATCCTGCGCCTCCAACGCGGCGAAATGGTCGCTCCTGCCGCACCGGCACCAACCGCAGGCCCCGGCATCTTAGAGGTCGCGTCAGTAGGT
>NZ_MSGO01000006.1 GCF_001929375.1 Actinomyces oris
GACCTTGACGCCGTCGGGCACGTCCGCGGTGATCTCCTGGCCGCCCAGGGCGAAGACCTGCTCCTTACCGGCCACCTTCGCGGTGACGATGGTGCCGGCCGAGACCGAGCCGTCGTCGGCCGCCTCGCCGATCTGGGCGTTCTCCAGGGTCTCCTCGAGCTGGATGATGCGCGCCTCGTTGAGCCCCGCCTCCTCGCGGGCGGCGTGGTAGCCGGCGTTCTCCCGCAGGTCACCCTCCTGGCGGGCCGCCTCCACGCGCTGGGCGATCTCCTTGCGCTCGGTCGTCTTGCGGTGCTCGAGCTCGGCGGCCAGCCGGTCGTAGGCCTCCTGGGTGAGCCAAGTGCCCTGTGACTGCTCGGACATGGGTCCTCCTTGGATGACTGGTGATGGTCGCTCGGCAGCCGGTCGGGTCACCTTGCGACGACGACACCCGGCGGCTCCTCTCAGGGCCGACCGGGTTTGAAGCGCGAGTCTACGCCGCAGCCTGAGGGAATGCTGTGTGATTGGAGAAAGGTGCTGGAGTATTCCGGGGCTGCGGTCGGGCGGCGAGGCGGGCGATTCCGTGCCGGCCCACCTGATCGACGTCGTTGTGGGGTTCAGGGGACTCAGCGGGAAAAGTGGGTGGCTCGACGGCGTGGCGGGCCGTGTGCTGGGCTGGTTGCCTCAGCGGCCGCCTCCCGGCGGGCCTGTCCCGTCTAGCGCAGAACCGCCAGGAAGCAGGCCACGCACTGGCAGGCCCATGCGGCCACGGTGCACACGTGGAAGATCTCGTGGAAGCCGAACCAGCGCGGCGAGGGGTCGGGCGTCTTGCGGGCGTAGACGACGGCGCCCAGCGTGTAGGTCACGCCGCCGGCCACCAGCAGCCACACGATCGCGGGGCCGCCCGCCCGCCAGAACTGCGGCAGGAACCAGACCGCCACCCAGCCCAGGATGACGTAGAGGGCGGTGGTGAACCAGCGCGGGGCGTGCATCCACAGCAGGTTCGTGGCCGTGCCGATCGCGGCCCCCGCCCACACGATCCCCAGGACCAGGGTGGCCGTGCGCGTCGGCAGCAGCGCCGCCGACAGGGGCGTGTAGGTGCCGGCGATGAGCAGGTAGATGTTCGCGTGGTCGATCCGCCGCAGCGTGGCCGCGACCGTCGCCGGCCAGTGCCCGGTGCCGATGTGGTAGACGCCGGAGTTGGCGAACAGCAGCAGCGAGCACGTCAGGTAGACGGCGCAGGCCCACTTCAGGCCCGCTCCCGGCGCCAGCACCGTCAGCACGATGCAGGCCGCCAGGGCCAGCGGCGCGGTACCGGCGTGGATCCACCCGCGCAGCCTCGGCTTGACGGCGGCGATGACGCCCTTGGCGCTCGTGGACGCGGAGCGGCGCGAGGCCGGCGGCGTCGAAGGCGATGTCGGTGACATGGGCGTGAGCGTCCTTCTGGGTGGTGTGGGCCGGGGCCCGGTCGATGCTGAACCTTACGACTCCGTAGGTTACGTGAGCGTAGGTTGTGGTGGTAGCGGTCCGGACGGCGATGTGACGCGGCAGGCACGTTCGCGCGCGTCGGGAGGTTCCACGGCCGCCGCCGTCGTCGTGGGACCCGGTGTGATCGCGCGTCCTGACGTGCCTCTGCTGTGCCCCGGCAGCTCCGGGCGAACCTGATGGGCGGATTTGACCCGGCTGTTAGCCGACTTGTCCAGCGCAGGAGGGGTGTCGCGCGATAGCGTTGGAGGTGGCCCCGAGCCGTCGGGCCCCGCCCCTATCACTCCCCCCATCAACTCGACCGAGGAGCCCCGAGGAACACGGCATGGCAGGCGACAACCTCCTCTACGACATCTACGAGCGCCGGCTGGCTGCGCGCATCGACCCGGCCACGGTGCCCCACCACGTGGGTGTCATCCTCGATGGCAACCGCCGCTGGGCCAAGTCCATGGGCTTCGGGGCCGCGCAGGGACACAAGCGCGGCGCGGACAAGATCGAGGAGTTCCTCGGGTGGGCCGAGCAGATGGGGGTCCAGGTCGTCACCCTGTGGCTGCTGAGCACCGACAACCTCTCCCGCGACCCGGCCGAGCTCTCGCCCCTGCTGGACATCATCGCCCACGCCGTCGACGAGCTCGCCGAGACCGGCCGCTGGAGCCTGCGCCTCGTGGGCGCCGTCGACCTCCTGCCCGAGCCGCTGGCCGAGCGCCTGCGCGCCGCCGTCGTCCGCTCCCGGCCAATGGGCGCGGAGGCCTCTGAGTCGGGCGGGTCGGCGGGTGAGGCCGCCAAGGCTGCGGACGAGGACCGGCGCATGCAGGTCAACATCGCCGTCGGCTACGGGGGCCGGCAGGAGATCGCCGACGCCGTGCGCGAGCTGTTGCGTGAGCGGGCCGCCGCCGGGGCGAGCCTGGAGGAGGTGGCCGCCTCGCTCAGCGAGGAGGACATCACCGAGCACCTCTACACCAAGGGCCAGCCCGACCCCGACCTGGTCATCCGCACCTCGGGTGAGCAGCGCCTCTCCGGGTTCCTGCTGTGGCAGTCGGTGCACTCCGAGTACTACTTCTGCGAGGTCAACTGGCCGGCTTTCCGGCGCGTGGACTTCCTGCGGGCGCTGCGCGACTTCGCCAGCCGGGAGCGCCGCCTGGGCAGGTAGCCCGCGTCATCTTTTGACCGTTGGGGGCGGGTCTGGGGCCTCAGGTGTCACGAATGGCGACTTTTCCGTCGATTCTGCGGCCGTTGTTCCTGGGCTGTGCCGCGAAGTCGCAGGTCACGGCGTTTCGATGGTCGCCACGGCGAGTGCCTGCGCAGTGAATAGTCGCCCGGAGTGACACATGGGCCGATGCGGGCGTCCGCTGGTGGGGGTCAGGTCTCGAGGAAGCCGCGCAGGCCGCGTTCGAGCAGGGCGCTGCGCACCTCGGCAACGAGGTCTCGCATGGAGGACTCCGCCGCTGTGGCGTCCCCGGTCGCGATCGCGGCGGCGACTCGTTCGTGGAGCCTGAGCGCCTCAGGCTGAGGCACTTGTACCTGGCCGGTGAGTCTGGCCCGCCCGGAGAGCACCTCCGCGATGACGTCGGTCAGCGCCTTGAAGGTGTCGTTGTGGCTGGCTTCCAGGATGAGCCGGTGGAAGGCGATGTCGTCGTCGAGATAGGAGGCGACGTTGCCGGTGGTTCCCTTGGCTCGGATCGTGGCGGCCAGCGCCAACAGACCGGAGCGCTGCTCCTCGGTGGCTCGGCGGGCGGCTGCCGCGGCAGCGACAGGCTCGATGGCGGCGCGCAGCTCGGTCAGGGCGCCGAGCTTGGGGCCGTGCGGATCGGCCTCGAGCTGCCAGCGTACGAGCTGAGGCGCCAGGGCTGACCAGTGCTCGCGTGGTTGAACCGTAATGCCCACCCGACGTCGGGAGGCGACGATGCCGACGGACTCCAGGGCGTGGACACAGTCGCGCGCCAGTGTTCGGGAGACGCCGTAACGGGACTGGATCGCCTCCAGCGTCAGGCTCTGGCCCGGCGTCATCTCCCCGGTCACGATGGCGCGCCCGAGGGAGTCGAGAACGTCGCGACGTCGGTCGGTGGAGGACATGGATGTGCTTCCGGAGGAGTGGTGCGAGATGTCTGTGGGAGATGCTATCCGACCCTTTTAAAAGTACTACGTTTGAGGTAAATTCGTCATATCAGTTCACGACAACGGCGTCATCAAGGAGCAGACATGAGCCGATCCGTTGAGCACCTTGTCCTCATGGGAGTCTCCGGCTGCGGCAAGACCACGGCCGCGCTCAACCTTCACAACGCACTGGGCTGGCCCGTCGCCGAGGCCGACGACTTCCACCCCAAGGCCAACATTGACAAGATGAGCCGTGGCATCGCCCTGACCGACGAGGACCGCTGGCCCTGGCTGGAGTCCATGCGCGACTGGATGAGCGAGCGCGCCGCTGACGGCGTCAAGACGATCGTCACCTGTTCCGCGCTCAAGCGCTCCTATCGCGACCTGCTCTCCAGCGCGCAGGGGCGGGTCTTCTTCATCCATCTGCTCGCCCAGGCGGATGAGCTCCAGGAGCGTATGGCTCATCGTGAGGGGCACTTCATGCCCCTGAGCCTGCTGCCCTCCCAGTTCGCCGCCCTCGAGCCCCTGTCCGACGACGAGGACGGGGTCACCGTGGTCTCGCGGGCGACACCGGAGGAGACCTTCGAGGCGATCCTCACCGCACTCGAGCAGGCCTCGTCCGACGCCGTGTGAGCATCGTTCCTCACTGACGATCGCCCGCCTCCACACCAGCTGGCCGAGGTGCACGGCGCACAGCCACCCCCGCCCACTGAACCCGACACACGTACACCCCGTTCTCACCCCCACCTCCCAATGACAACGGAGACGACAATGACGTTCACTCTTCCCGCTCAACCGGTTGCGCTGCCGGCCGCAGACACCGTGAGCCACACGGACAATCACGTGCAGCTCATCGCGGCCGCCCTGCTTGGCATCACCTCGATCATCGTGCTCATCGTCTGGCGCAGGATGCACCCCTTCCTCGCGCTGACGCTGGGCTCGGCGGTCCTGGCCGTCGTCGCAGGCATCCCGCTGGCCGACACCTTCACCGCCTTCACCAAGGGAATGGGTTCCACGATCGGCGACGTGGGCACCCTCATCGCCTTCGGGGCGATCATCGGCCGTCTCCTCATCGACTCCGGCGGCGCCGACCAGATCGTCGACACCGTCCTGGCCCGCACTCCCGGCCCCCGCCTTCCCTGGGCGATGGCGCTCATCGCCTTCGTCGTCGGCATCCCGCTGTTCTTCGAGGTCGGCATCGTTCTGCTCATCCCCGTGGTCATGATCGTCGCCCGGCGGGCCCACCAGTCCCTCATCCTGCTGGGCGTGCCCGCCCTGGCCGGCCTGTCCGCGCTCCACGGCCTCGTGCCACCGCACCCCGGACCGCTCATTGCCATCAACGCCGTCAAGGCCGACCTGGGGCTCACCCTCGGACTGGGGCTGCTGGTCGCCGTGCCCACGGTCATCATCTCCGGGCCCGTCGCGGCCCGCTTCATGGCCAGATGGGTGCCGATTGAGGCGCCTGAGCCTCTGGGGGCCTCGGACGAGGAGCACGAGGGGCCACGTCCCGCCTTCGCGACCTCGATCACGGTGGTCCTGCTGCCCGTGGGACTCATGCTTCTGCGCACCGTCGTCGAGACCCTCGTCCCCAAGACCGGCGGCAACCCGGCAGTCCACGCGGCCCTGTTCGTGGGCAAGCCGATCGTCGCCCTGCTGATCACGGTTCTGGCGGCCATGTACCTCTTCGGGGTCCGCCTGGGGCTGGGCGCCGACGACGTCAGCGGGCGGGTCGGGGCCTCGCTCGGGCCCATCGCCGGGATCCTGCTCATCGTCGGGGCAGGAGGGGGGTTCAAGCAGACCCTCGTCGACTCAGGGATCGCCGACATCATCGCCGCATGGATCCAGCAGGCGGCCGTTCCCGCGCTCCTGGCCGGGTGGCTCGTCGCCGTCGCCGTGCGTCTGGCCACCGGATCGGCGACGGTGGCCACCATCACCGCGGCCGGGATCATGGCGCCGCTGGCCAGTCACATGCCGCAGACCGAGGTCGCTCTCCTCGTCCTTGCGATCGGCGCCGGCTCCGTCTTCCTCTCTCACGTCAACGACGCCGGCTTCTGGCTGGTCAAGGAGTACTTCGGGATGACCGTGGGGCAGACCTTCAAGACCTGGTCGCTGATGGAGACGATCCTGTCTGTCGTCGCGATGGCCACGATCAGCCTCCTCGCGCTCGCCCTGGGAGTCTTCTGAGGGGCCCTCAGGTGTCACGAATGGCGACTTTTCCGCTGGTTCTGCGGCCGCTGTTTCTCGGGCGTGCCGTAAAACCGCTGGTCATAGCGTTTCGCGGGCCGCCGCATCGAATGCTTGCACAGTGAATAGTCGCCCGTAGTGACACATTGCGGGATCTCGGGCAGGATGACTCCCTGGTCCGGGCGTCGCCCGGCCTGGCTGGTGCCCCGGTCCCGGCGCGCGTCGACTCACCTGACGTCCCGCGCCGTCGAACCGCGTACGCCGGCACCTCACGCACCGACGCGCACGCTGCCAGCGACACGCGCCGGCGTGCTCGCGGTCCCAAACGACAGGAACCTCGTGGCCGCACACCGCACCTCCGCCTCGCACCGCTTCGCCTCCGGGAAGACCCCGGCCGCGGGTGAGGCCACCTTCGCCGACCTCGGCGTGGACTCAGACCTCGCCGCCGACCTCGACGCCCGCGGCTTCACCGCGCCCTTCCCCATCCAGGCCGCCACCCTGCCCGACACCCTCGCCGGGCGCGACGTGCTCGGCCGCGGCCGCACCGGCTCGGGCAAGACCCTGGCCTTCAGCCTGCCGCTGGTCCAGCGCCTGGCCCAGCAGGACAAGGCCCGCCCCGGCCACCCCATCGGCCTGGTCCTGGCCCCCACCCGCGAGCTCGCCCTCCAGATCGCCGAGGTCATCGAGCCCCTGGCCCGCGTGGTCGACATGGACGTGACCACCATCTTCGGCGGGGTCTCCGCCAAGCCCCAGGAGAAGGCCCTCAAGGCGGGGGTCGACGTCGTCGTCGCCTGCCCCGGCCGGCTCCTGGACCTCATGGGGCAGGGACTCGTCAGCCTCGACGAGGTCGAGATCACCGTCCTGGACGAGGCCGACCACATGGCCGACCTCGGCTTCCTGCCGGGCGTCCGCCGCATCCTGCGCGCCACCCCGCAGCGCGGCCAGCGCCTCCTGTTCTCCGCCACCCTGGACAACGGCGTGGACACCCTGGTCAAGGAGTTCCTCCACGACCCGCTGCAGCACTCCGTGGACCCCTCGACCTCGCCCGTGGACGCCATGACCCACCGCGTGTGGATGGTCGCGGACAAGACCGCCAAGGACGGCATCGTGCGGCGCCTGGCCTCCGGGGAGGGGCAGCGCATCCTGTTCACCCGCACCAAGCACCTCGCCCGGCGCCTGGCCCGCAAGCTCGTCCAGGCCGGAATCCCCGCCGTCGAGCTGCAGGGCAACATGAGCCAGAACGCGCGCGAGCGCGCCATGCGGGCCTTCTCCACCGGGCAGGTGCACGTCATGGTCGCCACCGACATCGCCGCCCGGGGCATCGACGTCTCCGGTATCGAGCTCGTCGTCCACGTCGACCCGCCCGCCGAGCACAAGGCCTACCTGCACCGTTCGGGCCGCACCGCCCGCGCCGGGGCCGCCGGGAGCGTCATCACCCTGGTCCTGCCCGAGCAGAAGCACGATGTGCAGGTCCTGCTCAAGAAGGCGCGGATCCGCGCGGACATCGAGCGTATCCGTCCCGACGACGACACCGTGGCCGCCCTCGTGGGGCAGGTCGCCGAGGCCGTCGCGCTGGAGGACATGCCCGAGGGTGTGGCCATCAAGGGCGGCAGCCCCAGCGGGCGGGCCTCCACCGGACGACCGGGGCGCGGCCACGGTGAGTCGGGGCGCGGTCGGTCCGGTCGCGCCGGTCGCGGAGGTCGCAGCGGGGGAGCCCACGGTGGACGCGGCGGGAACACTGGGAACGGCGGGCGCAGTGCGAAGCGTCGCGGCTCCCGCGGTCGCGGAGCCAAGGGTGGTCAGGGCAGTCCCGCCTGAGGCGTCGCGTGGGGCGGCATCCGCTGCGAGCTCTTGGGTGTTGAAGGCGTCACGCTCTTGCTGAGCCTCTCCTCGCCCCGGCCGAGCAGAACCGGGATGCCGGTGCTACCGTCGAGTGGCTGACGGCGATCAGGAAGGTGGGTGGAGAGTGTGGCGGCGCACCTTTCGCGGCGAGCCCTGACCGGCGTGATGACGGGCCTCATCCTGGCCGGCTGCGCTTCTCGGGGGGTGCAGCGGGCGGTAGCGCACTCGACTCCGCCGTCGTACCTGCGCTTGCGAGGGGCCGGCGTCGCGCCGAGCCGGCGGCCGACGTCGGGAGACCTGTCGGTTCCTGCCGCGTTCCCCTACACCGACGACGAGGACGAGACCTCCGACTGCATCTTCTACGCGGCCACGGACGTACCAGTCGGACTGGTTGTCTACATCGACGGCGACGGGCAGTCCTTCCACAGTCAGGGGAACCAGCACTGGGACGAGAGGTCCCGTGGTGGCCTGGCCGGCGCCGGGGGAGTCGTCGAGGCGGCGGGCGCTCGCGGGTACGACGTGGTCTCGGTGCGTGCTCCCGGAGACGACGGGGCCTGGTGGCTGGAGGATCAGGACGGCAAGGTCCACTACCTGGAGCAGACGCTCGACTACGTGGTCGCCGAGTGCGGCGCCACCACGGACCGGGTCTGGCTCGTGGGCTACTCCGGAGGATCGGAGTTCATCAGCCAGTGGTTCTTCCCGGCCTACGCCGAGCGCATGGCGGGTGGGGGCTTCTTGCTCTTCGGGGGCGGCGACGCGCCCGAGGAGAAGGCGGCCTTCTCCTCAGGGGCCAAGGAGCGGCTCTCGCTGAGCTGGGTGACGGGAACCCGCGACGTGCCCAGCAACAGCCTCGAAGGATTCGATGGCATCGGGCACGCCCGCAACAGCCTGGCCTACTACCGATCGGCGGGCTTCGGTCACACCTGGAGCGAATGGCCCGACGACGACCACGGCAGCATCACCGAGAAGTTCGGCCGCTATGTCGGTCGCGTGCTTGACGCCGCACAATAGAGAAGCTGAGCCGTATTCACAGGACTAGCCGACGCCAGCATCTGCGCAGGTCACAGCACCTTCAACGGATGCTGCGAATAAGCCTCGCTGCCTCGGAGGTTGGATGCTGAGTCTCCGAAGCAGGCTGCGATCCACAAGGTGCGGTCCTCAGACCCGGGTTATGTCCTGTGGCTGAACGACCTGTGGCTGCGTGACCTGTGCTCACATCCGGCCACCTGGGCTGGCGCCGATTGAGCCTGGCCCAACATGGGTGTCCTCTCTTGTCCCTGCTGGCCGGGGCATCCACCCCAGGTGGATCGGTGCCACCTGAGCTCACCGGATTCCAGCAACCATCACGCAGCCCGAAAGCACGTGCCTGCAGGGCTACGTGAGGGTTCCGGCACCTTACGTCTCGGGCACGAGTAAGGCCCCGGTCCCTGGTGGGGCCGAGGCCGGCGGGGTACCCCCTGTGGGGCTCGAACCCACGACCTTCGGATTAAAAGTCCGCAGCTCTAACCAACTGAGCTAAGGGGGCGTGCCGACGGCCGGAAGCAGAGTCCAGACGCCATCGGCAGGGGCCAGCATAGCCGGACAACCGACCACCGTGTCGAACCGGCCTCACCGTCGGCCGGAAGTGAACCCGTGGGGGAGCGCCCATGCTCCCGCGAGACAATGGGTCTGCGCGTCGTCGCCGGCGCGCCCGCACCGCGTGAGGAGTCCCCATGGCCCGCCAGTTCCACCGCCCCGCCCGGCTCGACCCCGAGGCCGCCGAACAGATCGAGGGCAGCACCGACACCGCCGTCGCCTCCGAGCTCGCCCACCGCGCCGCCCAGGCCCTCATCGGCGGCTTCCCCAGCAGCGAGATCGAGGACGACCCCATCACCCGCTCCGGCATCGTCGCCGCGGTCGCCTCCAACGGCATCGACGACATCGCCGAGCTGTGGGCCGACTCCCCGGCCACCACCCTGCCCGGCACCCTGTGGCGCCTGTTCCTCGTGCGCGAGTGGATCCGCCGTGACCCCGAGCTCGTCGCCCGCCGCTACGCCACCGTCATCGACCTCACCGAGGCCGACGACACCACGAACGCCCGCCTCGAGTCCGCCCTCAGCGAGGCGCGCCCCGCACCCTCCCCGACCGACCTGCGCGAGCGCCTCGACGCCGTCCTGGCAGGCAGCGTCGAGGGCTCCGTCACCGAGATCGCCCCACTGCTGAGCGCCACCGCCGGATTCCTACGCGCCCTGGCGGCCGGCTCCAACCCCGTGTGGATCGAGGACGACACCGATGAGCTCGCCGACCGCGTCACCCGCCGCGACTCCGCCCTCCTGGCCACCGCCGAGGAGCTCACCGACGCCGCCCGCCGCGCCGCCGCCGGACTCCTCGACTGAGAGGGCCTTGCGTAGGGGCTATCCGGGCGCGGGATGTCCAAATCTGCAGCAAAGGCATCAGTCAGACTGGAACGTGCGAGGCAGAACCGCATGATTCCGCGGTTCTGTCAGCGTCCTGACCGGGCCTCAGGCTCCTTTGCTGCAGATTTGGACACGATCGGCACCATCGGCGAGATCATGAACGCTGCGTCGGCGCAGTACCCACGTGTATCGCTCCCGCTGCGTGCAGGAAAGCTGGCGCTCGGATGCGGTTGCCGCACAGCCGCTGTGCGAGGACTCGATCACCGTGAGGAATAGGGAAGTGCACCGCACGCGAGGTGGGGGAGCGCGAAGCGGGGTCGACTATCGGCCGTGAGTCCCGAAGAGCGGGCGGGAGCGGCGGAGCCTCGCATATTCGCCGAACCGGACCGGACCTCCGCCCCACAAGGCTGCCCGGACGTGGGACCATGTGGCCATGACCAACGACGCGCCCCACTCCGCCCCCACGCCGCTCTCCCGCTTCCTGGGCGGGTGGATGCGTCACCCCGGCCCTCAGGGACCCGAGCAGGTGGCCGACGACGCCGAGGCGACCGAGGTTGTTGAAGCCGCTGAAGCCGCTGAGGCCACTAAGTCCGCCGAGTCGGTGGTCTCGCCCGAGGCCGCGAGCACCGACGGGCCGGCCGTCTCCGCCGAGGTCGCCGGTCCCGACACCCGGGGCGGGCCCGGCGCCGCCCCGACCGCTCCCGGTGACTCGTCCGCCGGTGACGAGACCCCTGTGGGGCAGGAGGTCCCCGAGCGCGCCGATGCCTCGGGAGAATCCCCCGATCTGGCAGACCCAGCCGACCCCGAGGGCGCCGAGGAGACGGTCGAGGAGGAGCACATTATCGAGGTCGCCGACCCGCGCGACTTCGCCGATGACTCCGGCCCCCAGTACGAGGACGAGGACTTCGACGACATCGTCGACGGCGAGGGCGCCCCCGCCCCCGGCCCCATCGGCACCGCGACCCCCGCCATCGCCCCCTCCTTCATCACCTCCGCCAGCTCGCACTCGGCCCCGTCAGCCGCCGAGGCCCTGGCGACCCCGTCGACCACGGCGCCGGGGGACCGGGGCCTGTCCGCTCCCGGCAGCGCCCCCAGCTCGGGCCCCGCCGTCAGCTCCGCCAGCGCCCCCTCCGCAGCCTCCTCTGCGGCCTCCTCACTGAGCGCAGCCGGCGCGGCCGGTGTCGGCGCCGCCGATGCAGCGGCCTCGGCAGCCTCCGCTGACACCGCCCAGGTGGACCCCGAGGACCTCCTGCCGCCCCTGAAGTCCTTCAAGAACCGCTTCATCGACCGGGAGCTGACCTGGCTGGACTTCAACGAGCGCGTCCTGGAGCAGGCCGAGGACCACACCCTGCCCCTGCTGGAGCGCGCCTGGTTCCTGTCGATCTTCTCCTCCAACCTGGACGAGTTCTACATGGTGCGTGTCGCCGGACTCATGCGCCGCATCAAGGCAGGCATCACCCCGGTGCGCGCCTCCGGCCTGGACGCCCACCAGGTCCTGGCCCAGGTCACCAGCCGCACCAAGGAGCTCACCGCGCGCCAGGCCGCCCTCTTCCAGGAGGACATCCGCCCGGCCCTGGCCGAGCACAACGTGAGGATTCTGGGCTGGGACGAGCTCAACTCCGACCAGCAGGAGCGCCTGACTCGCTACTTCCGCCACCAGATCTACCCGGTCCTCACCCCGCTGGCGGTCGACCCCTCCCACCCCTTCCCCTACATCTCGGGCCTGTCCCTCAACCTCGCCGTCATCCTGCGCAACCCGCGCAGCGGCAAGGAGCACTTCGCCCGCATCAAGGTGCCCGACTCCCTGCCGCGCCTCATCCAGGTCCCCGGCCGCGAGCTCGACGCCGCGGACAAGGCCGCCGGCTGCGCCGTCATCCCCATCGAGATCGTCATCGGCCAGCACCTCGACCACCTCTTCCCGGGCATGGACATCCTGGAGCACCACCTCTTCCGGGTCACCCGCAACGAGGACCTCGAGGTCGAGGAGGACGACGCCGAGAATCTCCTCAAGGCCATGGAGAAGGAGCTCGAGCGGCGCCGCTTCGGCGACTGCGTGCGCCTGGAGGTGGAGGACACCATCTCCTCCTTCACCCGCCGCTACCTGGTGCGGGCCCTGGGCCTCAAGGCCGACGACGTCTTCGAGCTCCCCGCGCCTCTGGACCTGACCTGCCTCAACCAGCTCCACGACCTGGACATCCCCGACCTGAAGTACCCGCGCTTCGTGCCGGTGACGGCCGCGGGCCTGGCCGCCTACGAGTCCTCCTCCGCGCCGGACGTCTTCGCCGCCATGCGCGAGCACGACGTCCTCCTGCACCACCCCTACGACTCCTTCTCCACCTCCGTCCAGGAGTTCGTGGCCCAGGCCGCCGCTGACCCCAAGGTCCTGGCCATCAAGCAGACCCTCTACCGCACCTCCGGCGACTCCCCGATCGTGGATGCCCTCATCGAGGCCGCCGAGGCCGGCAAGCAGGTGGTGGCCATCGTGGAGATCAAGGCCCGCTTCGACGAGGAGGCCAACATCTCCTGGGCCCGCAAGCTCGAGCGCGCCGGCGTCCACGTCGTCTACGGCATGGTCGGCCTCAAGACGCACTGCAAGCTGCTGCTCGTCGTGCGCCAGGAGTCCGACGGTCTGCGCCGCTACTGCCACGTCGGCACCGGCAACTACCACCCCAAGACTGCCCGCGGCTACGAGGACCTGGGACTGCTGACCTGCGACCGCGACGTCGCCCAGGACCTGACCACCCTGTTCAACCAGCTCTCCGGCTACGCCCCGCGCGCCCGCTTCCGCCGCCTGCTCGTGGCCCCCCGTGGCCTGCGCGACGGGCTCGTGGAGCGCATTGAGCAGGAGATCGCCAACCGGAAGGCCGGCCTGCCCGCCTGGATCCGCATCAAGGTCAACTCCATCGTCGACGAGACCGTCATCGACGCCCTCTACCGCGCCTCGCGCGCCGGGGTACCGGTCGACATCGTGGTGCGCGGCATCTGCGGCCTGCGCGCCGGTGTCGAGGGCCTCAGCGAGAACATCCGCGTGCGCTCGATCCTGGGGCGCTTCCTGGAGCACTCGCGCATCTACGCCTTCGCCGGCGGTGGTCAGACCGAGCTGTTCATCGGCTCGGCCGACCTCATGCACCGCAACCTCGACCGCCGCGTCGAGGCCCTGGTGCGCATCACCGACCCCGCCATGGTCGAGGACCTCGAGTGGCTGGTCACCCACTGCGCCTCCGACGACGTCGCCTCCTGGCACCTCCAGCCCGACGGATCCTGGGAGCGTCGCCTCCTCGACGCCGAGGGCAACCGCCTCGAGGACATCCAGGACAGCCTCATGGCCCGGGCGCGCTCGCGCGTCAAGGGCCGGCACTGAGACGGCCGTGCTATGAGCTCCTCCAGCAGGAAGAACGGCTCGCGCGAGACCGTGAAGGCCGCCGGCGCCCTCGTGTGGCGTGAGAACGGCAAGCACCTCGAGGTGCTCCTGGTCCACCGTCCCCGCTACGATGACTGGTCCATCCCCAAGGGCAAGGTCGAGCCCTGCGAGTCGGTGCGCACCTGCGCCGTTCGTGAGGTCGCCGAGGAGACCGGCGTCCAGGTGATCCTGGGCCAGCCCCTCAGCCGCGTGCGCTACAAGCTCGCCGACGGCTCCCGCAAGGAGGTCCACTACTGGGCCGCCCGCGTCGCCCCCGACTCCTCGGCCGCCGTCGCCGCCCGCTGCGCCGTCAAGCCCGCCTCGACCAAGGAGATCGACGACGCCGAGTGGCTGCGCGTGGGGCAGGCCCGCAAGCGCCTGACCTACTCCTACGACCGCGACCTGCTCGGCGAGCTCGTCGACCTGTGGGAGGACGGCAAGCTCGACACCTGGACCCTGGTCCTCGTGCGCCACGGCCGCGCCGTCAAGCGCTCCGTGTGGAACCGCCCCAAGGAGCGGGACAAGGAGACCGACGAGGCCACCCGCCCCCTGACCCACGACCAGGGCGAGACCCGGGCCCGCGCCCTCGTCCCGATCCTGGCCGCCTACGGGGTCGGGCGCGTCCTCACCAGCCCCTGGAAGCGCTGCGTGGACACGGTCGCCCCCTACGCCGCGGCCGCGGGCCTGGACCTGGAGACGGCCGGGGCGCTGACCGAGATGGCCCACGCCCAGAGCCCCAAGGGGGTTCGCTCCGTGGTCAAGAAGGTCCTGCGCGTGCGCGAGGAGCCGACGGCGCTGTGCACCCACCGCCCGGTCCTGCCCACCATCATGGAGGTCGTCTCCCAGTACGCCCCCGGCAGGCTCCTGCGCTCCGTGCCCGACCGGGACCCCTGGCTCAAGACTGGTGAGATCCTCGTGGTCCACATGGCCCGCCGCCCCCGCGGCAAGATCCGCGCCGTCGCCATCGAGAAGCAGCGCCCGGTCCTGTCCGAGGGGCGCTGACCAGACCGATCTCTGCTGGGAGAACTATGGGCTCGCGGGTTACCAGGATTCTCCGGTAACCCGCGAGCTGATTCCCCTCTTGAGATGACGGAATGCTACTGGTGGGTGACGTGGTCGTGCGGTAACGCCCCGTTGATCACATCCGGCTGCTGGGGCACGTGGCGGCGGGACCTGCGCCATGCCAGGAAGGCGAGGACGTCAAGGGCCAGGAGGCTGAGCAGTGAGGCGTGCGCGGCGAACCAGAACGGTATGGCGTGGGGCAGCAGCTGGCTGGGGTCGAAACCGTGCTCCTCGGCACGGTTGACCGCCGCGGTGTCGGCATTGCTCCACAGCACGAAGAAGCTGATGACCGAGGCGTTGAGCGCCGCCAGCACGGAGAGGAACGCGGGGCGTGAGGAGATCGTGAGGTTGCTGTCATGCGTCATGTCGATGTCCTTACTTCTGAAGCGGTCGTCTCCCCACCACCGTATCGAAGTATGACCGTCCTCACGGGAGGTGTTTACCAACCGTTTACCCCGGTCACCCGGAACCTTCATCCGGGGCGCCTATCGTGACCGCTGCCTGACCATCACCCGGTATTCGACTGGACCCCCGACCCCCTCTGACTGAGCGAGGAGAGCCCGTGCTCCTGACCCGTCGCGGCGCCCTGGGCGCCCTGAGCGTGGCCACCCTGACCGCGCTGACCGCCTGCGGGCGCGATGCCGGCGCCCCCGACCCCGACGCCTCCAGCGACCTGGTGGGGGAGATCCGCGGCGCGGGCGCCACCTCCCAGTCCGACGCGCAGGACGCCTGGATGAACACCTTCATGGGCGCCAACCTGCGCGCCACCGTCGACTACGCCGGCGGCGGCTCCGGGGCCGGGCGCACCAAGCTCGTCGAGGGCGCCATCGACTTCGCCGGCACCGACACCCCCATGACCGTCGACGAGATCAGCAGGATCGGCGGCGCCGTCGAGCTGCCCCTCTACATCTCCCCGATCGCCGTGGCCTACAACCTGCCCGGCTTCACCGGCGAGTCCCACGTCAACATGACCGGCGAGGTCCTCGCCAAGGTCCTCTCCGGGGCCATCACCCGCTGGAACGACCCCGCCCTGGCCACCCTCAACCCCGGAGCCGCCCTGCCCGACCAGCGGATCATCGTCGTGGGCCGCTCCGACGACTCCGGCACCACCAAGGCCCTGACCACCTACCTGGCCACCGTCGCCCCCAAGGCCTGGCCCCACGAGCCCGAGGAGACCTGGCCGCTGCGAGGCGGCCAGTCCGGCGACGGCACCGCCGGCATGATCCAGACCGTCTCCGCGGCCACCGGCACCATCGGCTACGCCGACGCCTCCAAGGTCCCCGCCACCCTGGGCACCGTCGCCGTCGGCAGCAACGGGGCCTACGTGCCCGTCTCCGCCAAGGCCGCGGCCGCCGCCCTCGACGCCGCCACCCTGGGCGCCGAGGCCGACGAGACCCGCCTGCTCTACCAGCCCAGCCACGACGCCGAGGGCGCCTACCCCATCGTCCTGGTCTCCTACCTCGCCGCCCGCCTGCGCTACGACGACGCCCAGATCGCCGCCGTCGTCAAAGCCTACCTGCGCTTCGCCGCCTCCACCAGGGGGCAGGACGCCTCCACCAAGGCCACCGGCTGCGCCCCCATCACCCGCCAGATGCGCGAGAAGATCAACGCCGCCATCGACAAGATCGCCGCCTGAGGCCGCCCGGCCGGCCACCCCGACGCCGCACGAACCACATGACCAGCCAGCACCCACCCGCCCAGCCGCCGCCCCAGACACCCCGAGGAGGGTCAGCCGTGGCCAGCACCACCGCACCGTCGTCGCCGCCCCCAGCGGGCGCCGCGACCGCCTCCAGCAGCGCCGACGACGCCATCATCCAGCCCGGCAAGGCCCCCGGGCAGACCGGCAACCGGATCTTCACCGGACTGTCCTTCGGCGCCGGCACCCTCATCATGGTGGTCCTCGCCCTCGTGGCCGCCTTCCTCATCCGGGAGACGCTGCCCGCCCTGACGGCCTCGCGCCAGACCCTGGAGTCGGTCTCCTTCATGCGCGACCGCAGCCTGTGGGGCTACGTGGCTCCGCTCGTCTTCGGCACGCTGCTGTCCTCGACCATCGCCCTGGGCGTCGCGGTGCCGCTGAGCATCGGGGTGGCCCTGTTCATCTCCCACTTCGCCCCGCGTCGCCTGGCCCAGGCCCTGGGCTACATGGTGGACCTGCTGGCCGCGATCCCCTCCGTGGTCTTCGGTCTGTGGGGCTTCCTGTGGCTGGTGCCCCTGCTCGACCCCATCAACACCTGGCTGAGCGACAACCTCGGCTTCATCCCGCTGTTCGCCGACTACACGGCCCCGGCCAAGAACATCACCACCGCCTCCCTGGTCCTGGCCGTCATGATCCTGCCGATCATCACCGCCACCATCCGCGAGATCTTCCTCCAGACGCCCACCCTCCAGGAGGAGGCCTCCCTGGCTCTGGGGGCCACCCGCTACGAGATGATCCGCCAGGCCGTCCTGCCCTTCGGCCGCTCCGGCATCATCTCCGCCTCCATGCTGGGGCTCGGTCGCGCCCTGGGGGAGACCATGGCCGTCCTCATGATCCTCTCACCCGGCATGGGGCTGAACCTCCGAGTCCTCCAGGCCGGCCAGCACCAGACCATCGCCGCCAACATCGCCTCGCAGTTCCGCGAGGCCTACGGGCTGAGCGTCAACGTGCTCATCGCCACCGGCCTGGTCCTGTTCATCATCACCTTCGCGGTCAACTCCCTGGCGCGGTGGATCATCGCGCGCCGCTCCGAGTTCTCAGGAGCCAGCTGACATGACGCCCACGAACACACCCGAGCCCACCGCCGGCGCCGCTCCCGACGGCGCGGTCCCCCGCCCCGACCCGGCCGCCGCTGCCGGTTCCGCAGGCGAGACCGGTGCCCCCGCGCCCAAGTCCCTCAAGGCCGCGCTCGCGGCCGCCGAGGCCCCGGCCGCCCCCGTCGACCCCCTGGCCGACCCGCCCACCATCGAGGGCGTGCCCCTGACCTCCTACCGCCTGCCCGACTGGTTCATCTGGGCCGCGCTGGGAGCCGCCTTCGTCGTCGTCGGCGGGATCGGCCTGCTGGCCGGGTGGAGCATCGCCGCCGTCGTCGCCCTGACCGCCCCGGTGTGGGTGGTGGGCGCCACTGCCGTCTCCTGGGTGCGCGAGGGCGAGCGCTGGGGCCGCAACACCCTGGTGACCCTCCTCATCTACCTGTCCTTCGCCGTCGTCATGGTGCCGCTGGTCTCCCTGGTGTGGATGGTCCTGTCGGGCGGCTCGGCCCGCTTCGGCTACGACTTCCTGACCACCAACATGCGCGGCGCCGACGCCTCCAACGGCGGCTTCTACCACGGCATCGTCGGCACCCTTCAGATCACTGGGATCGCCACCCTCATCTCGGTGCCCCTGGGACTGTTCACCGCCGTCTTCCTCGTGGAGTACAACGGCGGCTGGATCGCCCGGGTCATCACCTTCCTCGTCGACGTCATGACCGGCATCCCCTCGATCGTGGCCGGGCTGTTCGCCTACTCGATCTTCCTCATCGCGGCCGGCCCCCGCTACCAGGCCGGCATCATCGGGGCCGTCGCCTTGAGCGTCCTCATGACGCCGGTGGTCATTCGCGGCGTGGAGGAGATGCTCAAGCTCGTCCCCTCCCACCTGCGCGAGGCCTCCTACGCGCTGGGCGTGCCCAAGTGGCTCACCATCGTCAAGGTCGTGCTGCGCACCGCGGTGGCCGGCATCACCACCTCCGTCATGATCGCCATCGCCCGAGTCATCGGTGAGACCGCCCCGCTGCTCATCACCGTGGGCCTGACGATCCGCACCAACACCAACCCGCTGGACGGCTCCATGTCCACCCTGCCGGTACTCGTCTACGACCAGTACTCCCGCGGGGAGGCCGCCGCCATGGAGCGGGCCTGGGCCGGGGCGCTGACCCTCATCATCCTGGTCATGCTGCTCAACCTCGCGGCCCGCCTCATCTCCAAGTACTTCAGCCCCAAGGGCGGCCGGCGCTGAGCCGCGCCCGAGCCATCGCGCCCGCAGCGCCCCAGAGCCCTCCACCGTTCACCTCAGGTAAAGGAACCGACGTGTCCAAGCGCATCGACGTTATCGGCGAGAACATCTACTACGGCGACTTCCTGGCCGTGAAGGACGTCAACGTCGTCATCGAGCCCAAGTCCGTCACCGCCCTCATCGGCCCCTCCGGCTGCGGGAAGTCCACCTTCCTGCGCACCCTCAACCGCATGCACGAGACCATCCCCGGTGCCCGCGTCGAGGGCCAGGTCATCGTCGATGGCGTCAACCTCTATGGCCCCGGCGTCGATGCCGTCCAGGTGCGCCGCGCCATCGGCATGGTCTTCCAGCGGCCCAACCCGTTCCCCACCATGTCCATCGCCGAGAACGTCCTGGCCGGCGTGCGCCTCAACAACCGCCGCATCAAGAAGTCCGATGCCGACGACCTGGTGGAGGCCTCCCTGCGCGGAGCCAACCTGTGGGACGAGGTCAAGGACCGCCTGGACCGGCCGGGCCTGGGGCTCTCGGGCGGTCAGCAGCAGCGCCTGTGCATCGCCCGCGCCATCGCGGTCAAGCCCGCCGTCCTGCTCATGGACGAGCCCTGCTCCGCCCTGGACCCCATCTCCACGCTCGCCATCGAGGACCTCATCTCCGAGCTCAAGACGGACTACACGATCGTCATCGTCACCCACAACATGCAGCAGGCCTCGCGCGTGAGCGACATGACCGGGTTCTTCAACCTGGAGGCCACCGGCAAGCCGGGACACCTCGTCGAGTACGACTCCACCGACAAGATCTTCTCCGCTCCCAGCCAGCAGGCCACTGAGGACTACATCTCGGGCCGCTTCGGCTGAGGATCGAGGGGCCAGGTGTCACGAATGGCGACTTTTCAGGTCGCCTGAGGCCTGTCCGAGCGTCCCCTGATTCACGTCCCCGCAGGCCAGCGCGTGACACGTTGATCCGGGAGCTCTTACCGCGCAGGTAAAAGTCGCCCTGAGTGACACTTGTGGGTGCCTGGCGTGACGCGGCGGTGCGGTTACGAGGGGAGGCGGGCGACAGGCCGCTGGGGAGAGATGGGGACGTCGGGCCGGAGAGCGCCAGTCGGCGCGAATGCCGCTCGCGGCGGCTTGAGTTGGAGCCCGGGGCCCGTCACGGCCCGACGCCGCCCACGAGTCTACAGGTCCGGGCTCCGGGCCGCGGCGGTGTCCACCCAGTGAATCCACCCGGCGGTCAGGGAGACGTCTGGGCTGCTCCTGGCTGGGTCTGCCCGGGCCTTCTCAGGCTCCCCGGGGCCGGTGTGCTCAGGCGTCCTCGGGGGCGTCCAGGCGGTAGCCGACGTTGCGCACCGTGCCGATGAGGTTGTCGTGCTCGGTGCCCAGCTTGGCGCGCAGGCGACGGATGTGCACGTCCACCGTGCGTGAGCCGCCGATGTAGTCCTCGCCCCACACCTCGTGCAGGAGCGCGTCACGGGTCAGGACCCGCCCCCGGTTGGCGGCCAGGAACTTCAGCAGCTCGAACTCCTTGTAGGTCAGGTCCAGGATCGTGCCGCGCAGTCGGGCCGTGTAGGCGGTGACGTCAATGACGAGGTCACCCACGTCGATGCGGTCGTCGTCGGCCTCGTCCACGACCGGGACGTGGGCGCGCAGCAGCCGCAGCCGGGCCGACAGCTCGGCGGGCTTGGCGCCGGCCATGACGAAGTCGGCGGCGCCCCAGTCGATCTGCACTGCGGCGGCGCCGCCCTCCTCCACGATGAGGATGATGGGCGGGCAGTCCATGGGGCCGGTGAAGAGCTGGCACAGAGCGCGGGCACGGGTCAGGTCCCCGCGGGCGTCGATCATGACGACATCGGCGCTGTCCACCTCCGCGTAGGAGGAAGGCGTCGGGGGGAGGCACTCCACCGGGGAGTCGAGGAAGGCGGTCGCCGGCAGGACGTCAGTGGCGTCACTCTCACGAGTGAACATGATGATCCGCATGGCTGCTCCTTCCGTGGCTCGCGACCTGGAACCGCCGGCGCAGTCGAGCTGAGCAGCGGCGATACTATTGGGACAAGTCAACCACACCTGGTCGCAGGCGAAATCCCCAGGGGCAACGACTGTCCGGATAGTGGCCGTCCAGGGGGAGGCCGGAGCGGGGGCCGTGTGAGGTCACACTGGGCCCTGCGGCCGCCCGGGTGTGGGACGATGCGTGCTGTGACTACCCACCACCGACGAGCCCAACCGGCCGCGCGCGCCCGCGGAGCCTCTCGAGGCTCGCGCGATGACTCCCAAGCCGTAGCCGTTCCAACGGCCGCCGGTGGCGCGGCGGACTGGGCCAGCGTCATCGGCGTGGGCGACTCTCTCGCCTCGGCTGGGCCCGCCGGGTCGGAGCCCGCCGTGCGCTCGTCCGGCTCGGATACCCCCGGCGAGTCGGACGGTCCCTCCGATGCTCCGGCGGCGGCCCGCTCAGCGGACTCGGGGGATGACGTCGACCTCACCGAGGACCTGGGCTACGCCACCCGCCGCGCCTCCAACCGCCCCAAGGAGCCGGGCCTGGTGGACCCAGCCTGGACCCGGCTCGCCTTCGCGGGCGTGGTGCCGCTGCTGCTGGCGGTCGGCTCGGTCCTGCCCGGCTGGGTGAGGCTGGCCCTCGTGGCCGCCCTGGTGCCGGCCGCCGCGCAGGGCTGGCCCGCGCTCGTGCGCGCCCGGCACGACCTGGGCGGCACGATCGTCATGACGATCACTGGACTGTCGGCCGCCGTCAGCGTCTACCTCCTCGACGACATGGGGGTGGCCGGACTGGTCATGGCCTTCTCGATCCTGGCGGCCTTCGTCGGCCAGATGCTGCGGCGCGACGGCCGTCATAACCTGGTCGAGGACCTGTCCTCAACGGTGGCCGGCTGCCTCGTGGCGGTCTCCGGTTCGGCCTGGTGCGCTCTGGAACCGGGGCTGGCCGACCCGGCCATTGTCGTGCCCACCTGCCTGGCGCTGTTCGTCGGCGCCGTCCTGACCGTCCTCAACGTGCGTGCCCGGATGCTGGAGGCCCTCACCGTCACGGTACCCGCCGTGCTCGCCGGCGCTGCCGGCTACGTGCTGGCCTCGGCCGGCTTCTTCGGCCTGTCCCACATCAGTGCGACCGCGGCCCTGCAGAGCGCCGTGGCCTGCGTGGCCGTCGGCTTCGTGGCGGGGGTCCTCATGGCCTCGGGCAACCGCGTCTTGTGGACCCACCGGTGGGTGCCCGGCGGGCGGGCGGCGGTGGCCTCCGCGCTCGTGCCGATCCTGTCGGTCGGTGTGCCGGTCTACGCCATCGCCCGCCTCCTGGGCGGCTTCATCGCCGGCTGACCTGCCCCGCGAGGCCCCGAGCGCCGCGTCACGGCGGCCGGATGTCCAAATCGGTGACAAAGAGGCTCCGAAGCCCTGCGGTCAAGCGAAGAAACCGCGGAATCATGCGGTTTCATCTGGCGCGCTCAGTGCTCCTCACCGCCTTTGTCACTGATGTGGACACCACAGTGCCGATCCTGCCCGGATCTGCGGCTCCAGGATGCGCCGGACGCTCAGGGCGCCGGCGGCTCCGCCCGGCCGGGGCGGGCGGCGCGTGTGATGCGGCCCGGGGTGACGTCGTAGGCTGCGGGCATGGCATTCACGCTTCCTGACGACCTGGCCCCCGAGCTCTACCCGCTGGCCTGGCTGGCCGGCACCTGGCGCGGCTACGGCATCCTCACCTACGGCGAGACCGTGCCCGAGCAGGCCGTCTACCAGGAGATGACCTTCGACCACGACGGCGGCCCCTACCTGCGCCAGACCACCACCATCTGGACGGTCGACGCCACCCGCTCCAAGAACCTCGACTTCGAGATGCCCGGCCTCCAGGGCGCGTCCCTCCTGGCCCCCGCCCAGATCTGGTCCACCGAGACCACCTACTGGCGGCCCGTCGGCCAGGAGCAGCCCGACGGCGCCGAGACCACTGAGCCCGTCGAGGACGCCGCCGACACCAAGGGCTCCGGCGGTCCGCTCACCCCCGTCACCCGCCTCGAGCTCGTCTCGGCCGACCCCGCCGGCCACGTCGCCGTCTGGGAGGGCTGGATTCAGGGGCCGCGCGCCCAGGTCGGCACCCAGGCCGTGGGTCGGGCCCGCACCGCCGTCCCCGTGGAGGAGATGACCCGCATGTTCGGGCTCGTGGGCGGCGACCTCATGTGGACCCAGGACATGGCCGCCTTCGGTCAGAGCGAGGTGACTACCTACGCCTCGGGCCGCCTCGGCCGCGTCGACGACGTGAACGACCCCGCCGCCCAGCCCGGCTCCGCCCTCGACCCGGCTGAGCCGGCGGAGGAGCCCTCCGACTCCTCCGCGCCTGCCTCCGACGACGCCGAGCCGACCGCCTGATGCTCCCCTCCCCACTGCTGACCCGCCCCGGCGCCGTCGCCTCCGCCCCGGACGACCCCGACGAGGCAGTCCCCGCCCATCTCGGCGACCCCGGCCGCGAGCAGTCCGCCCTGGTGGAGGGGCGCGCGGCCTGCGCCCTGGCGCGCGACGTCGTCACCGTCACCGGGCCGGACCGCCTGAGCTGGCTGACCACGCTGTCCAGCCAGGTGCTCACCTCCCTGGAGCCCGGCGACGGCGGCGCGGAGACGCTGCTCCTCGACGCCCAGGGGCACATCACGCATGCGCTCGCGGCCCTCGACGACGGCCGCACGCTCTGGCTCGTCACGGAGGCCGGCCGCGGCGCGGCGCTGGCGGCCTTCCTGGACTCCATGCGCTTCATGCTGCGCGTCGAGGTGACCGAGCGGCTGGACGTCATGGCGCTGGGCGCCCTGGGGGAGGGGCTCGAGGCCCTGGCCCAGGCGGCGCGCGACACCGCGCCGGACGCCTCCGATCCACAGGCCGAGGCCGGCGACGCCGAGCCCCAGGACAACGCCGGGCCTCAGGGCTCACTCATCGGCCTGTGGCGCGACCCGTGGCCGGGCGTCGTCGAGGGCGGCACGAGCTACGACGTCGGAGCGGACCGGCCGCATCCCGGCCAGGGCTACCAGGGCGGCTTCGTCCTGGTGCCCGCTCGGAGCGTGGACGCCGTGGCGCGGGTCTTCCTCACTGCGGAGGAGGGTCGGCGCCTGGCCGGCGCCCTGGCCTGGGAGGCCTTGCGCATTGAGGCCGGCCGCCCCCGCTGGGCCCGCGAGGCCGACGCCCGCGCGATCCCCCACGAGCTGGACTGGCTGCGCACGGCCGTGCACCTGACGAAGGGCTGCTACCCGGGGCAGGAGACGATTGCGCGCACCCTCAACCTGGGCCGGCCTCCGCGCCGCCTCACCGTGCTCCAGCTCGACGGTCTCGTCGGCGACCTGCCCCGGCCGGGGGCGAGTGTGCGCATGGGGGAGCGGGCCGTGGGCGCCGTGACCTCCGTGGCGCGACACCACGAGCTCGGCCCCATCGCCCTGGCTCTGCTGCGCCGGGCCGTGCCCGCGGGTGAGCAGCTGACCGTGGAGATCACCGAGGTCGACGAGGCCACCGGTGAGACCGTCCCGGTCGGTCGGGTTGACGCCGCCCAGGAGGTGCTGGTCTCCCCCGAGGGGCGCGCCCAGGCCAGTCCCTCCGAGCGGCCCGGCGCCGAGCTGCGCAAGGGCCTGCGGCTCTGAGCGGTCCCGAGCTCGATTGGTTTCGGTTGTCCCGGGCCCGGGCCGGCTGCTATGGGGGTGGAGCCGGACGTCTGCCCGGTGATGGTCCGGGGGCTGTCACCCGCGGTGGCCAGTCGCTGTCGGCTCGAGGCTGATGGAACGGCTGACGGCCGCCACGTGAGGCCTCAGCTGTTCTCGCTGGGCGTGGCCGCCCGTCTGGGATCGGTGACCGGCGACCGGTAGCCTGGTGTGCGTGAGCGTCCTCAATGCTGTGTCATTCTTTCTCTCCGAGGCGGTCAGGTGGAGCTGGACCGCCGCCCAGGTTGTCTCTCTCGTCATGGGGATCTGGGCGCTGATCGACTCTCTGATGCGGCCGGCGGAGTACTACGCGGCGGCCGGCAAGAGCACCAAGCGGTTCTGGAACGTGGTTAACGCCGCGGGCACGGCGGTTGTCGGCCTGCTCGGGGCCGCCTCGATGTTGGGCCTGCTGGGCGTGGTGGCCAGCGCCGTCTACCTGGCGGATGTGCGCCCGGCGCTGCAGGCGCTGGCGCCGGTGCGGGTTCGCTCCTCGATCCGCATCCCGGGGCGGGCCTCCCAGCGTCGGCCGGGGCATGGCGGGCGCGGCAGGAGCGCTGGTCGCTGATGCGCGCGGTCATTCAGCGGGTCAACCGGGCGGCGGTCCGCGTCGACGGTGAGGTGGTCGGCGAGATCACCCGGCCCGGCCTCATGGTCCTCGTGGGCGCCACGCACGACGACGGCCCCACCCAGGTGGCCACCGTGGCCCGCAAGATCGCGGACCTGCGGCTCCTGGAGGGCGAGCTCTCGGTGACCGACGCCGGGGCGCCCGTGCTCGTCGTCTCCCAGTTCACCCTGTACGCCGACACCCGCAAGGGCCGGCGCCCCACCTGGAACAAGGCGGCCCCCGGCGAGGTGGCCGAGCCCCTGGTGGAGGCGGTGGTCGAGGACCTGCGCGGGCGCGGCCTGGAGGTGGCCACCGGACGCTTCGGCGCCGACATGAAGATTGACATGGAGGCCGACGGCCCGGTGACGATCTTGATCGAGGCTGAATAGGGCCTGTTGCGAAACTGGGGCGAGGTGACCGCGTGTTCATACCCTCTACCCTTGAACGCGCGCCCCAAGGTACGACCGCGACGTCGACGACCGGTGTACGGACATCGGCCCACAGTCGTGACGGGAGGCGGGGCCACGGCTCCTCCTCGGTGATTGAGGCACGACACCGCCGGTCCGTAGCGTTGCGGGTAACGTGAGACCCGCACAACGAGAGGAGCCGGAGATGAGCGCAGGGGCCAGAAGAGAGAGAGTTGTGGTCACCCACGTCGCCGGGAGGATCGGCGACCACAACGACCGAGCCATGGCGGCCTCGCCACGCCTGGCCGCCGCCCTGGCGCGGCGCTACGACGTCGAGCCCGTCGTCATCGGATCACCCCGCCCGGCGCTGAGCGTGGGTTGGCAGGTCGAGCTCGACGCCGCCCGCGACGAGCTGGAGGCGCTCGCGTCCCACTACGAGGTGCTGTGGGCCGGCTCTGCCGTGCCGGTGACTGCGTTGAGCCGCTGTGCCGGGGCGCTGGCGACCCTGCCCGTCGTCGCTGCCAACCGGCCCGACGCGCTCGTCGTGTGGTTCGACGCCCACGCCGACCTCAACTTCCCGGAGACCACGCCGAGCGGCTACCTCGGCGGTCTGGCCCTGTCCGGACCGTTGGGGCTGTGGGACTCCGGACTCGGCGCCGGGTTGGGCACGGACAACGTGGTCCTGGCCGGGGTGCGCGACATCGACCCGCCCGAGGCCGATCTCATCGAGGGGGCGGGCATCCCCCTCGTCGGCCCTGGAGAGGGCTTCGCTGAACGGCTCGGGCGGGTGGTGGACGGCAGGCCCGTCTACATCCACATCGACTGTGACGTGCTGGAGCCCGGTGTCGTGCCGACCGACTACCTCGTCGGCGGAGGCCTGAGCCTGGTCGAGCTGCGCCAGGCGGCCGAGGTCCTCGCCCGCGGCGAGGTCGTCGGCATCCAGATCGGCGAGCTCGAGACGGCCACTGGGGAGGAGGACCTCGCCCCGCTGCTAGACGCCCTGTCCCCCGTGCTCGACGCCGTCGGCTGAGCCGGGCCAGCCCTTGCAACCTGTCCCGCCCATGGACGGGGTGACTGCTGTGGGGCGACAATGAGACATGACCAAGCGTGCGGGTGCGCTCCTCGATCCGCATACCGGGACGGGCTTCGCAGCGTCGGCCGGGGCGCGGTGGCGGCCGAGGGCCGTGTGACTGGAATGGTCGCTGCGGCCCCCGGCGAGGTGGCTGAGCCCTTGGTGAAGGCGGTGGTCGAGGACCTGCGCGGGCGCGGCCTGGAGGTGGCCACCGGCCGCTTCGGCGCCGACATGAAGATTGACATGGAGACCGACGGCCCGGTGACGATCCTCATCGAGGCCGAGTAGGCCGACTAAGCTGAGGACGCCGCAGAAGGAGCCGCTGAGATGACGGGGCGCTCGCGGGTGATGGTCGTCGTCATGATGCTGTGGTGGGCCTTCTTCGGCTGCATCAGCGTGTCCTGGGCGCTGGGCTCCCCGTGGCTGGTCGACACGGTCCTTCAGGGTGAGGGGCTGCGGCTCGCCCAGGAGAGACCCACCTGGCTCGTTGCGGTCGTCCTCGTCTCCGGACTGGTGAAGCTGGGGTTCGTCGTCTTCGGCTTCGCCCTTCTGCGCCCGGACATCATCAGGGTGCCGCGCTGGATGCGCCTGGCCTTCGGCTGGGTCTCGGGAGCCCTGCTCATGGCCTATGGGCTGGTCGGTTCGGCGCAGGCGATCCCGAGGCTGCTGGCGGGGGAGCCGCTTTCACGATACGGCTGGTGGCGGCTGGTTCTGTGGATGCCTCACTTCTGGGTGGGCGGGATCCTGGTGCTGGCCGCGACGGTCGCCTACCTGCGCTGGAGCCGGCCCGTGGCGACCGGTCCTGCCGGGCACGTGGGCCCTGCTGGACGCTAACTCTCTGCGGTGAGTGTCCACAGCGCTGACATCAGGGCGCCGACGTCGCCGCCCCAGATTTCTCAGCCGCGTGATTCCGCGGTTCTCCGGATGGTGCAGGCCGCCGGGACCGCTTGATGTCAGCGCTGTGGACACTCGGGACGGAGGTAGGTCCCGGTCGGCGCCGCCGGGGCAGAGGAGAGGGCCGGGTGTGCGCCCCCGACTGCGCTTCCCGGCCCTCGCTCGAGTGTTACTCGGACGGTGTCCCGGGTTCAACGGGGAGTATTCCCCGACCGGCCATCAGGTATGGAGTGGCCGGCTTCAGCAGCTGAGGGTCGCATCGGTGCCGACGGCGGCTCCGGCGGAGATGCCGGCGAGCTCGTGGTCGTCGGCGTTGCCGCCGGTGCAGACGATCGCGCAGGGGCCCTGACGGGTGGGGTCGGCCATGAGGCCGGCCAGGCTCGCGGCCCCGGCGCCCTCGGCCAGGGTGTGGGCGTGGGTGGCCATGAGGCCGACGGCGTCCTGGATCGCGTCGTCGTCGACCAGGATGAAGTCGTCGAGGCCGCGGCCCAGCACCGACTGGGTGAGGGCGAAGCTCGCCCCGACGGCCAGACCCGCCACGCGCGTGCGGCTGTGGACGGTGGCCGGCTCCCCGGAGGTCCAGGCGCGGTGCGCGGCCGGCGCGGCGCTGGACTGGACGCCGATGACCCGGCACCCGGGGGCCAGGGCGTCGCGCACGAGGCAGGCGCCGGCGGCCCCGGAGCCCGAGCCGACCGGCGCGTAGACGGCATCCAGGCCCGGGTGGCGGCGGAAGAGCTCGAGGTAGACGGTGGCGTGCCCGAGCGCGATGGCCGGCTCGTCCCCGGGGGAGACCATGCGCATCCCCTCGGCCAGAGACAGGGCCTCGGCGTGGGCCAGCGAATCGCACATCGTCTCCCCCTCGACGACGACCCGGGCGCCCAGCGCGCGCACCGCGGCCACCTTGCGGGGCGGTGCGTCCACCGGGACGACGACGGTGACGGGGACCTCGCTGCGGGCGCCGGCCCAGGCCAGGGACTGGGCGTGGTTGCCGGTGGAGGCGGTCACGACGCCGCGGCGCCGCTCCTCGGGGTTGAGCGCCGCCATGAGCGCCACCCCGCCGCGGACCTTGAAGGCGCCGGTGGGTTGGACGTTCTCGTGCTTGACCACGACCTCCACCCCGGCCTCGGCGTTGAGCAGCGGGTAGGACCAGGCGGGAGTCTCGGGCAGGACGCGCGAGACGGCCTCGTAGGTGCGCAGGACGGCGTCGAAGTCGAGGCCGGACTGGGGGGTGGCGGGAGACTGGGGCAGGGTGTCGGTGACGGTCATGGCTTCATGATGCGGGCGGCCGGGGTATCGGTCCAATGAATGTTTTGACAGATACTCATCGATATCAGACATACTTGGTGTGTGATCGATGTGCAGCAGCTGCGGGCCCTCGTGGAGCTCTCCCGCCTCGGCACCGTCTCGGCCGCCGCCGAGTCCCTGGGGTTCAGCCAGTCCACCGTCTCCCACCAGCTCGCCGCCCTGTCGCGCGCGACCGGCGCGGTCCTGCTGACGCGGGCCGGACGCGGCGTGCGGCTCACCGAGGAGGGCCGGGCGCTGGCAGCCCGGGGCCAGGAGGTCCTCGACCTGCTGGACCGCACCGAGCGCGAGGTCGTCTCCATGGCCCGCGCCGAGGCGGGGCGCGTGCGCCTGGCCGCCTTCCCCTCCGCGGTGGCCTCCCTGGTGCCGGGGGTGCTCGACGTCGTCGGCCGGCAGTACCCGGGCCTGGAGGTCGAGCTCGTCGACGCCGAGCCGCCCGAGGCCCTCGACGCGCTGCGGCGCGGGCGGGTGGACGCGGCCCTGTCCTTCTCCTACGTCGACGACGACGCCGGTGAGGGCCTTCAGGCCGAGCAGCTGCTCGATGACGTCCTCTACCTCGTCACCCACCCCGGCGGCATCACGCGCATCGCCGACGGCGCCCAGTGCCGGTGGGTGACCGGCTGCGCGCGCTGCCGCGAGGAGCTCATCGCCGTGGGGCGGGCCAACGGCTTCACGCCCGAGACCGCCTACGCCTCCGACGACTACGTGGCCGTGCAGGCGCTCGTCGCCGCCGGGGTGGGGGCGGCCCTGCTGCCCGGGATGGCGCTGAGCGCCTACCGGCACGAGGGGGTCCAGGTGCGGCCCCTGGCCCGCGAGCAGCGGCGCGTCGAGGTGGTCACCCGCGCCGAGCAGCCCCGGCCGCTGGCCATCGACGTCCTGGTGGAGGCCTGCCAGGCGGTGGCCCACCGCACGAGCCTGCGCCGCCCCGCGGTCAAGGGCGCGGCAGCGACGCCCTGAATCACCCTCCCGAGCAGGACGGCAAAAGGCATTGATTGACGTGAGTAACGGTGCTAAAGCGGGCATGGGCAACATCATGCTCAACGGTCTCGGCATCGAGCTCTCCCCGAAGGACAACCCCGGCTACCTTCCGGGACTCAACGCCGGGGCCTTCAACCTGGGCGCCGGGATCTCCTTCGCGATCCTGTACGCGGTGAAGACCGCTGCGGGAGACGTGGGACGAGGAGCCTACGTGGCCACCATCATCGCCGGTGTGGTGCTGCTTGTATTGGCCTTCCTCGCTTCGCTGCTGATCCCCCGAGCGGCGGCCGACGGTGAGGCGCCGGTCGGGTCCACGGGCAGCTGAGAGCCCGGAGCGGCCGCGGTCGGCTCAGGGACTCGCCACGAGGTGGGAGACGATGGTTACTCAGAGGGATATTGCTCGCGAGCTGGGAGTGGCGGTGTCGACCGTCTCCAGGTCCCTGAGCGACGTGCCCGGAATCCCTGAGACGACCAAGGAGCGCGTCCGTCAGGCTGCTGAGCGGCTGGCGTACCGCAGGGATGCGCACGCCGCCTCCCTGCGGACCGGCCGCTCGGGGACGATCAGCCTCGTCGTCGGAGCCATCGACAATCCCTTCTTCGCTGAGCTGGCCCACCACGTGGAGACGCAGGCGAACCGTCTGGGGCTCCTGTTGATGATCGCCAATGGTCAGGAGGACCCGCAGGCTCAGGAGAGGGTGGCGCTGTCGATGCTCGAGCAGCGGGTCGACGGCATGATCCTGGTGCCGGTGGGGCCCCCACGAGCGGGTTGCAGGAGCTGGTGGCGCAGACCCCGACTGTCGCCGTGGACCGACTCCTGCCCGGGGCCGGCGTCGACTCGGTCCTGGTGGATCCCCGAGATGCCGTCCGCGAGCTGGCCGGGCACCTGCGCGATGCGGGCTACCAGCGTCCGGCCGTGATCTCAGGGCCGGACGCCACCAGTACGGGTGCCGGACGCGCTCGGGTGGTCGCCGAGGAGCTGGAGGCCGCCGGATGGTCCGGTTTCCCGGTACTGTCCTCGGCACATGACGCCTCGCAGTCTCAGGAGCGTGCGGAGTTCCTCCTCGCCGACTATCGGCCGGATGTCCTCATCTGCGGAGGCAACGTCATCACACTTGGTGCGCTGCGCGCGATGAAGCGGCTGGGGGTCGAAGTCGGTGCCGACGTCGGAGTGGCCACATTCGATGATCTTCCGTGGTTTGATCTGATGAGTCCGGCACTGACGTCCATATCGAATGACATTCCACGCATGGCGGCCGAGACGGTTCGGCTGCTGCTGCAGCGGATTGAGAACCCCGATGGGGCTGTCCAGAAGGTGGTTCACGAGGCCTCGCTCAGCCTGCGTGAGTCCACCCGCGGTCCTCGTCCGTGAATCGATGCCACATGAAAGGGAGAAATCTGATGCATACGTGTGTGCGAGCTGTTCTGGGTGACGTATCCGGCGAGGTCGCCGTCTTCGGGTCCCTCAATGCTGACCTGACGGTCCGAACGGAGCGCTTTCCCAAGCCCGGTGAGACGATCAGCGGGGAGGATCTGGTGATCCTGCCGGGAGGCAAGTCCGCGAACCAGGCGGTTCAGGCAGGTCTTCTCGGCGCTCACGTGAGGATGATCGGGGCAGTCGGTGCGGACGGTCACGGCGACCTGCTCCTCGAGTCCCTCCAGCGCGCCGGCGTGGACACCTCCGAGGTCCAGCGCGAGGAAGTGTCCACCGGCACCGCCATCATCACCGTGGACTCCGCGGGGGACAACACCATCGTGGTGTCCCCCGGTGCGAACGGGAGGGTGGATGTCCCGACGGCGCAGCGGCACCGCGACGTCATCGGCGAGGCCCGCGTGCTGGGGCTGTGCATGGAGGTCAGCCCCGACGCGGTGGAGGCCGCGGCCCGCATCGCCCACGACGCCGGTACCCGCGTGGTCTTCAACAACTCTCCGTTCCACCCCGTCCTGTCCGCCGGGCTCCTGGAGGCCATTGACGTCCTGGTCGTCAACGAGCATGAGCTCGCCGACATGCTGAAGCCGGGTACGAGCGATGCTGCGGCCGAGCCGGAGTGCGAGCGGGCCGACGACGCCACGGACTGGGGCGATTGCGCGAGGAGGTTGGCCGCCATGGGGATCCCCTCCGCGGTGGTGACTCTGGGGGGCCGCGGGTCGATGGTGATCGAGGGGGAGGAGATCACCCCGGTCGATCCCTTCCCGGCTGATGTCGTGGACACCACCGGTGCCGGCGACTCCTTCCTGGGCACGCTGCTGGCGGCGCTCGCCGCAGGGGCGGGACTCAAGGAGGCTGCAGGTGCGGCCTCGGCCGTCTCCGCCTTCGCGACGACCTCAGTGGGAGCGCAGGCCTCCTACGGGGACATCGCCGCAGTCGAGCAGCACTTCGCCTAAGCGCGGCTCGACGAGCAAGGCGAGAGGGTTGAGGCGGCTCGCAGCGGCTGCAGAGGCATGTGAGCCTCAGGGGAGGGGTGAGGACACGGGCCGCCGGCCCGCGCCTCAGTTGTTCTCGAACTGCTCGAGGTCCTCGGTGTGGGGGTGGCCGTCATCGGTCGAGCTGAGCCAAAAAACAGGGGCGTACTTGGCGTTGACGTCCTCTGAGGGAACCCGCTTGAGCGCAAGGAGACCTGGCCCTGTGGGGAGGCCGACTTCTTTCATCAGGAGATCTGTGATGTCGGTGTGTTGACCTGAATCGGGATCCACGAGTTCCCGCCGTATGCTTCTCAATTGCTCATTCGAGGCTTGACGTTCTTGTATGCCGATGGGGTCGTAGATTTGAGCCAGTAATGATGACGCGGCAGCTGGATCGGAAAATCTTGATATCCAGCCCCCGGAGTAGACATCGATGACTCCGGAGACGGTGTCGATCGTTTGACCTGTGCCGCCGATGCGAGAAACCGTCATAGGGGTGCAGTGGTCGCTATTGCAGGGATCTCCATACTTGTAGTTACTCAAAAGAAAAGAGTTGTGGCTAGTGCCAATAAGCCATTGTGTTGTGGGTGTCGTGACCGGAGGTGCGCCTTGGTTTAATAAAGACAGAACTGTCAACGTGGCGTTTCCGGACCCTCCGGGGAAAGGTTGGTCAGATGTTTCGACAGCAAGATGTGTGTCAGTCAGCGCGACACCAATGATTCTGCGAGTGATATGGGTTGTCCGGACAACCGTTCCGGTGGAGGCCTCAACAACCGCAAAATAGGCTGTCGCTTTCGTTGAACTATTGAGCTTGAATACTACGTACTTCCCGTTGGGGCTGAGTGTCCAGTCGTTAGTAAGGGCGGTGGTCTTGGTTGATGGTGACTGTTCATTCGAAGAATCTGGGTGGGTCGGCGCATCAAGAGGATGCGTGAAATCGTTCACTCTGATCTGTGTTGCCCATACTATGCTCTTGTCCGAGGATCGCCTTCCGAACACGGAGAGCGAGGGAGGTTCACCTCCGGTTCCCTCGTCTATGAACTGGCTTACTCCGGTGATGTAGTACCCGTTCCCGGCGATGGAGTTCTTCCACGATGTGAGGTTTGGGGGATTTTCGGTCGAATCTATCGACTCGGCCTTAGAAAGATCCAGTGATGTGACCTTAAGTTCAATGTTAGAATCTAGGGAACGATGGTAATGGCAGGTGCTGATTGTCAGCATAAGTGTGATCGCAAGCGCCAGGGCGGTGAATGCTCTGACGTCTCTACGTAGTTCCTGTTCCACGTATGAGTCGGACACGGCAGTGTGTGGGGAAGTCATACGTTCCTCTCTGTAGCCCCGTAGAGGCGATAGGTGGAGGAACGCTCGCTAGGGCCGCTGATATTCAGAAGGATAGTGGTGCATCCAGGAGTGCTCGTGAACTCCAGGTAAGGTCTCCGTTGGTCCTCTTTGTCTGCCATAAGTTGGTGCACTCCCTCAGAGAGAATGAGTGGACTAGTGTCAATAGTGTTGCCGTTAACTGGAATAGTGAGTTCTGGCGACCCGTCTGACGGACGTAGGAATATGTTTGCAATGATGGAGTCGTCGCTTGAACGTGGGGAGATCCCTACATGAGCAGAAGCTAAGCCCGGGTAGTGCGCTGCAGGTGTGGCTGTCCTGTTCGTGGGTGTGAATACTGTGGTGACTCGTGGAGTGTTCCAGGTCGTCATGACGTCATATATGGACTTGTCGGAACCGTAGTAAGGGTATGTCGACAGAGTTTGAGATGCGGTGGATGCGACTTCGTTAATGCCTGACGCTGCGCCAAGAGGAATTTTGTCTATGTCGTGAGAATCAGTCTTGGAGGCTTGGTCGATGTTGATGGCGTGTGCAGTAGGGTTCCCGTCATCGTCGCTTTGATTGGTGAACTGGGCGGCCCATCCAGAAATGATGACCGGATTTGCTCCCATGTCATCGCTGTGGCTTCGCGACCGTAAGTTATCAACGACTATCGGATCAATGAGGAGATTATTGACACGGGTGCTTGCGGACGGGGTGGTGTCGGGAGCCACGGCGACGCTTGAGGTTCCTGCCCATTTTTCTTCATCTGCGTTCTCACTGTCTTGTTCGAAGGTTGCGACAATGAAGGTACTGTGGCCGGCTGCCCCCATGAATGTGGTATCAATGGCGTCTCTGTTGCTCCACAACTTCCTCCCGTCCTTCAAGGAGTATGCCGTGTCCCCATCGAGAAGGGCGGAATCTGTGAGCTGTAAGGTGCCACCGTGACTTATATGGCGTATGACCGGAGCTCCTGTTCGAGTGTCAAACACTAGCGTCGTCTCTGGTGGGTCGGATGCTGACAAGTATTCATCAGAATCGATGACTAGATCATCCGGGATTCGTGCCCTTAGGACGAGGTAGTTTCTATTCGGGCTCGTAAATACGAATGAAGCATGCAGGTGCGCCCCATACTCCCATAGGATGCTGCCGTGGGTCGGCTCCAATGCGGTGATTCCCTCGCTGCTGATCACAATAGGTCCTGTCGATCCGGCAATGACGTGATCGACTCCCACCATATCTTTGACCCAGCTCATTTTGGTGTCGATTGTTATTGGGATGGGAGGTGTCTTGTGTGGCGCGGCAGAGGTGTTGTGTGTGAAAGGTGTCACGAGGTAGTGTGCTGTTGATGTCAGCAATGAGAGTGCGATGATTGGCGTGAGTGATATGGCAGCAAGTTTTACCTTCGTGATCGGTTGGAGTTTTAATGATGCTTGCTTGGTTACCTTGACGCTGCTCTCGCCTGGCTGAGGACGTGCCGGGAGATACAGCTTGCGCCAGCGGGCCGGATTGCTGAACTGCCTAGGGTGTATGGAAAGTAGGGTTCGCACGCGATGCAGGATGATGCTCGTGCAGATGAGTGTTGTGAAGCCGAGGGTCTCTGCTGCGTGGCACAGGAAAATGGGGATGGAGATTCCCGACCGCTCGTATACTGTCATCCAGTGGTGAATATTGATGCCTGCCGTCGCGGCACCAAGTAGTGCAATGAGGCTGACGATGACGATCATTGCCGTTCGCCTCAACTGATTGGCGACCGCGGCGAAGGACCATAAGAGGAGTTGTAGTGCGAACATTGCGACGGTAGCCTGTACTGCCAAGTCGGAGAAAGGTCGCACTGATTTCATGTGAAGGACGTCGATGTCGATCCCGTAGATCGAACTCAGTAATTTTGCGATACCCGACGAGGCAAACATCGCTAATACTCCGCCCCAGCGCAGGGCGCGCAGGGCGAGGACGCCGCGCGGTGGGAAGGACTCGCCCTCGTTCTTGCCTTTGGCCTCGCCGTTGCTTTCACCGGTGTCGGTTGCGGCCTGGTCGGCCTCAACGGCATCACAGTTGGCGCTGCCTTCGGCCTCACCCGTGTCCGGCTCGGTCGAGGCCTCGTCGCTGGAGGCGGCTGCGCTCGGCTGGGTTCCGATCCCCTGGCTGCCGGGATCGGTGCTGTGCTGATCGGTGCCGTTGTCGTCGGCGTCGGGCGTAGTGGGCATGGATCCCATTGTGGTGACCCAGTCGTGACTATGTCAGGCGTTTGTAAGGCCATCGCGCGGTTGAACGGACAAGGGAAGGAGTACTCCGGAGGGCCGGGCTACTAGCGTTGCTTAGGTCGCTCCCAGTGCTTCAGGTCGGGAGCGGTGACGCCTTCAATGGTGCCGAGCTTTCGCCCCCGGGTATCGACGCGGGTGAGCGTCACCGACATGTCGTCACGCCGTTCGGTGGCCAGCGACTGTGGGGACAGGAGCAGGGCGCCGTCGTCGATCCCGGTGAGCCACTGGTCGGTGGCGAAGGATGCTGGAGCGGCGGGCGTGTCGGTCAGGGAGTAGACGGTGACCGTCCCCTTGCCGTCCCCGGCCGGGTAGTAGGTCCGGGCGGTCTCCACGGCCAGAGAGTCGTTGGTCAGCACCTGCCCCAGGACGAGCCCCGAGACCTCCACGGTGCGGACCGTCTCCCCGGTGGCGGCATCGAGGACGAGGACGTGGGTGCGCTGAGCGGCGACGTCGAGCGGGTTGCGGTCGTCGTCCGAGTCGTGAAGCACGGGCCTCATCTGCGGTGGACGCAGGACGAGCGAGACATAGCGGGCATCGGGGCTGACGACGGCGTAGCCTGCCGGCCGCCACGCGAGGAGACCGTGGGCAACGTCCTGGGCAGAGCTGCCGTCGTCGTCGAGCCAGTTGACGACGGTCGGCTTGATCTCACGCGCCCACAGCACCGAGCCGTCCGAGCCGCGGTACCTGGCGACGATGGAGCTGTTCGCCCCCGACCGGTCCCGCCAGTTGCGTTGCGCCTTCTCCTTCTCCGTCAGTTCCTGAGCGGAGACGTGGAGGAAGTCCTCGCCGACGGGTGTGGAGTAGTAGTCAGTGCTGGTGGGAGTCTCCGAGATGCGCTCCTTGACCTGCGAGGCGCTCAGCGCGGTGGTCTCCACCTGCTGCAGCCGCGAGGGGGTCGGGCTGCAGGCGCTCATGGCCCCCGCGAACAGGACAGCCGCAGCCAGGGCCGAGCCGACGATCCGCCGGCGACGGGGGTGAGGGTGTGTGCTGGTCATGACGAGGCTCCTGAGATGCCGAAGATGCGGAAGGAGTGGGAGCCCTTGTCCGGGCCGGTGGCCATGATGACGAGGGTCGTTCCCGGCGTGCTCAGGGTGGTGAGCAGCGGATTCGACGACGGTGAAGGATCATCGATGGTCCACAAGTGCCGAGTCCCGGGTGGGTAGTAGGTGGAGCCTGCGGGGACGTCCACCGTCGTCGGGGTCCGCTCCCCGCTGCTGACGCTCAGGACGCCGCCACCACCGGACTCGGCGCGGGCGAGGCCGGCGTAGGACAGGATTCCGGCCTCCTGCGCCGAGTGGGAGACGGCCCGGGTCTGTGGGTCGAAGATCGCGGCGACGGCTGTACCGCCCTCAAAGTCCTTAGGGGACGGCGGCGCATCGAGGACCGAGTCGCCCTTTGCCCGTCGAGGCAGAGTCGTCAGCGTGCCCGTGGCGCGGGAGGCTGTGCTGTTGGTTCCGGAGGTCAGGCCCAGGTCGTAGGTGCTGGTGTCGGCACCGGCGACGCCGGCCATGGCATCGAGGTTGACGGCCTGCGCCGCCCAGCCCGTCGGGGAGGTCTGGAAGTCGATCGGTGTGGGTGTCTGCGTGAAGGCGGCCACCCATCCGCCGACGACGAGAGGACTGCCCCGGCCATCGGTGACCAGTGGGGCGCTCTCACGGCGCGTGGCGGGGGAGGTGTCCGACATGAGTGTGTAGGTCGCGTACGGTCCGCGCCGGTCTGGTTCCCCCTCGGGACTGCGCGGTATGCCCCCGAGGAGGAAGGTGGAATGACCGGCCGTGCCCCAGTAGGGCCGGGTATCAGGTGACACGGAGACGTCCTCCTTGTCGATGGACCACAGTCGGGAGCCGTCGGTGAGCGAGTAGCCGGTGGCGCCGTTGAGCAGGACGGAGTCGGTGAGTTGGAGAACGCCTTCCTGCATGAAGCCTTCATAGGTGACGCGCCCGGTCACCGAATCGAGGACCACCACCAGGGATTCGATGCTCATTCCCTCCGGCTGCTCGCCGTCGGTGGAATCGAGGGTCACCGCGAGGTGACGGCGGTCCGGGCTCGAGTGGCTGCGGATGAAGCGCGCATGCTTGCGCGGATAGGTCCACCGGATCGAGCCGTCGGCGGGATTGAGACCGACGACGCCGTCGCTGCTCAGGACGACCGGCCCGGCAGCACCGGCCACCACCTCCGCCATGTTGTGGATGTCCTGCGACCAGGCCGCCGTCGAGGCGAAGGACCGGGGCAGTGCCGGAAGCGCAGAGGTGTCGATACTCGCAGCGGTCGACGGCGTGACCCGCCCCCAGACCAGGTGTGGGACCGTGGCCGCTGCCCCGAGGGCGAGCGGCGGAATGACGATGAGAACGACCGCGCCGAGGACGGAGCGCCACGAGGGCCGGGGCAGCCGAATCCTCCGCAGGCCTCCCAGCCGCGCCCTCAGGTGCTGCTTCTGCGACGGCGGGACATAGGTGGCCCGGGTGGCACGAACCAGGAGATCGGTAGCCGCCAGCAGGCCCATGCCCAGCGCCCCCATCGCCAGCGTGAGCAGCTGGTTGATACTGACCGAGGTGCTGCGTAGCTGGGCGTGCCACAGGCGAAGAAGGACGACGGTGAAGCCGCCCGAGAACACCAGGAAGCACAGCGGTTGGAAGAGGACTGTCTTCCTGACGAGCGCTCGCGGTGAGCTGGGATAGCTCTTCAAGGCAGAACGCGCGGTCTCTGCCCACTTGAAGTAGCCGGCGATCCATATGAGTACGGCCAGGCCGCCAACGAAGCCTCCGACCCCCTTCATCGCGTGACCGGGATCCCTCATCCCGCTCTGGTAGACGAGGAACAGGACGGCCATCGCCCCGACCGCCAGGAGCCAGCCGAGGCGCAGGGCCCGCAGCATCGTGAGGATGCGCCGCGGAGGATTGGGGACCGACCCGTCTGAGGCGCCAACGGATCCAGCGGTCTCCGCGGCCTCGGTGGCCTCGGCGGACTCAGCGGAGCCGGCGGACTCGGCGGACTCGGCGGACTCCGCCGAGCTGGCGGGTGCAGGGGACTCGGTGTCCTGGGACTGGTCGTTGTGCTGATCGGTCATCGTGCTGTCTTCCGTGCCGCTACTTGCTGGTGAACTGCTCGAGGTTCTCGGTGTGGGGGTGGCCGTCGTCGGCGGAGCTGAGCCAGAAGACCGGGGCGGAGGTCTTCTTCCCGCTCGCGTCAGTGGTCGTCCGGCTGACCACCAGCCCGGGCCCGGTCGGGACGCCCTGGTCTTCGACGGTCGTTTCGGTGACGTCCAGGCTGCTGCCGGTGGAGACGTTGACGACCTGCCGCGTCAGGCCCTGCAGGGCGGCGTTGAGAGAGGGCGGTTTCTCCTTCTTGCCCGTCGCCGCGTGGTTGGCCGAAGCGTTGACCGCTGCCGGATCACTGACCTGCGTGACCCAGCCGCCGGGGTGCACCGCCTCAACACCGTTGATGGTTGCGCGGATATCCCCGGAGGCATCCACCTGGGTGATGGTCAATGCACCGGAGACGCTTGCCGGGGAAGGCGCCTGCGGTGACAGCAGCAGCGAGTCGGTCCCGGCCCCCGCGAGCCACTGATCAGTGTCGAATGACGAGGGCGTGGCGGACGGGTCGTCCAGCCCGAAGACACGGACCTGGCCCGTCCCCTGACCTCCGGGGAAGTAGTCGTAGGCGATCTCCACGGCCAGAGAGCTATTCGTCAGACCCTGCCCCAGGACCACTCCGCTGAGCTCCTCGGTGCGCACCACGGCGCCGCTGCTGGCGTCCAGGACGACGACGTAGGACGCCTGCTCGGCGAGCCTCCCCTCGAGCTGCCCGCGATGCGGCGTGAGGATGAGGGAGACGCGGCGCCCGTCGGGGCTGACGACGATCTCTCCGCTGGTACGGGACTGCAACAGGTATGCGAGGTTCCGCTGCGGGACCTGTGCGTCCCTCAGCGCACTGAGCGATGCACCCGGTGGCGTGATCGTTACCGCCCACTTCAGGGCGCTGTCTGATCGGTTCCGGCTGACGAGGGTGGTTCCCAAGGGCTTGCGATGGTTCTTCTCCCAGTTGATGAGCACCGTGATGGTGCTGTTGCTAGCGGGAAGCGTTTCGAACTCGACGTCCGGGTCCGTGTTGGCGTCGGCCTCAAGGCTCGTGACCTGATCGGCGGTGAGCGCGGTGGCCTTGACAGTGGCCTCCTGCGTGGCCCGGTCCGAGGCGGAGGGCTGCTGACCTGTGCAGGCGCTCAACGGGAGGGCCAGCAGCGCTGCGGCAAGGAGCAGTCGGGGGGATCGACGTCGACGGCGCGCAGGCGCAGCGAACGTGCGGTGGGGGTGCCGGGCGGCTTGCTGACTCATGACGAGGCTCCTACCAGTCCGTAGAGACGAAGGCGTGTGCCGGTGGCCTGGCTCTCGTCAGTGGGGCGCAGAAGCACGACGGTGACGCCCGGCGCGCTGAGTGCGCTGATGCCGTCGTTACCCCCTGGATTATTGACGGAGAAGTCGAGAAGACCGGGGTTGCGGCCGCTTGCTCGTGAATCGAAGGAGACTGTGCCGTTCTCCAGAGGGATGGAGGTGGCTTTCGACTTGTCTCCCGACTGAAGGCTGATGCGCCTCTGGCCGTCGTCGGCCCGGGTGACCCCGACCGCTGTGACGAGCCCCGGGTCCTGGGAGGCTGCCAGCACAGCGCGTGTCCTGGGGTTGAAGGTGGTGGCGACTGTGGAACGGTTCTTCCAGCCATCGGGGACGGGACTATCGTCCGGCTCGACCGAGTCGGGTGCGGTCTGCGGCAGGACAGCCAGCCTCCCGGAGAGCCGGGAGGCCATCGGGGCGATGCCGAGGGTCTGGCCCAGGTCGTAGGTGTGGGTGTCGGCGCCGGGAGCTTTCGCCAGGGCGTCAAGGGAGACGGCCTGGGCACGGTGAGTCTTCGAGTAGTCCCAATCGACGTCGGTGGACTCGTCCTTCGTGGCCTCGGGGTAGGTGACCGTCCAGCCCTCGACGATGAGCGGCTCCTGGTTGGCGAAGGCGACCAGAACATCCCTGACGATTCCGCGGGGGTTGGTGTCCGGGACGAGCGTGAGACGGCCGACCCCGTTGTGGCTTCCTCCATTGTCTTCTTTTGTGAGAATGAGGCTGGCGTGCCCTGCTGTACCTGTGTACTGGTGGTCCTCCTCGGAGAGATCGACGTCGACGTCGCCGAGCTGCCACATCACGGAGTCGTCGGCCAGTGAGTAGACGGTGCCGCTGGCCAGGAGGACGGAGTCGGTGAGCTGGACGGCCTTGCCGTCGTGGAAGTGCTCGTTGGTGACGCGTCCGGTCACGGTGTCCAGGACGATGGTGAGGGTCGGCTCCAGACCGAAACCGCCGTCGGACTTGTCTTGCGGGGATTCCAGCTCCCCGAGTGTCAGGGCGACGTGGCGCCTGTCCGGGCTGGTGATGAGATAAGGGGGCTCACCGCGGACCCCGTCCAGCCTTCCCCCGTACTGGGCGAACTTCCTGCCTTGACGGTGGTAGTCCCAGCGAATCGACCCCGTGGAGGGATCCAGACTGATGAGGCTGTCATCGGTGAGGACGAGGGGCCCGGCGGCCCCTGCGGTCACGTCCAGCACGGAGGGGATGTCGTGGGTCCAGGTCGCCTGAGACGGGAAGGAGGTCGGGTAGGAGGGCAAGGTGGCGGGGGCGGCCACAGGGATCGGGAGGGATCGGTCCCAGTCATATGCGAGGTAGGCGCTTCCGCTCAGGAAGAGGGACGGGGTCAGGAGGATCACCACCAGAACGATGCGTGAGCTCCAGGAGTGGGTGCCCCGGAGGCGAGTGGGCAGAAGGTGTGGGATACGGATGGACCTGTCACGGCGCCGTGGACGGCGCGAGGAGGCCTGTGCGACCTCGGGGAAGAAGGACCGGGTGACACGCTGGAGAAGATCGAAGGCGAAGAAGGCGCCCAGCCCCAGGGCCGCTATCGCGAAGGCGAGCAGCTCGCCTGCGCTAGCGTCCAGCGACATGAAGATGTCGTGCCACAGGCCCAGCGTGCCTCTGGCGCTGAGCAGGCCGCAGGCGGCCACCCCGGCCACGGGCAGGAGCCGCTTGATGATGCGCCGGCAGGTCCTCACCCGATGCTGCCGGTCGACCCAGTACTCGGCGGGCTCCTGCCAGGCGAGAATGCCGATCCCCCACAGGACGAGCGCCGCGACCAGTGGCGCGAGGCCGAGGTAGAGGAACACCCACCGCATCGTCAGATCAGTGCGCCACATCAGGTAGAGGCCGGCCGCCACGAGGACGGAGAGCATTGAGCCGACCTTCAGCGCCCAGAAGAGGCCCTCGATCCGCCGCGACCAGACCTGACGGCGCTCTTGAGGTGTGCGGGGGCGCCGACGGCGGGCAAGGGCTGATAGCGAGGAGTAGGGATTCTCTGAGGTGAGGGAAGTGGGAGCCGCGAGAGGCTCTGCGTCCTCTCCGGGTCGCTGATCGGTCAATGTGGTGTCCTTCGTGCCGCTACTTGCTGGTGAACTGCTCGAGGTTCTCGGTGTGGGGGTGGCCGTCGTCGGCGGCGCTGAGCCAGAACTGCCGGGTGCTGTTGTTGTCGTCGGCGGCCTTCTGACTGATGAGCAGGCCGGGGCCGGTGGGGACGCCGACCGACCTGGCCTCTCCTTCCGTGAGGTCGTGCGTGCTTCCGGAGTTCAGGTCGACGATCTGGGTGGGCAGGGCGTCCCAGGCGGCTTGAGCCTGGTCATCGTTCTTCCCGACCGTGCTGGCGGCGAGTGCGGCCGCGGCGGCCGGATCGCTGAAGCGTTGAAGCCATCCACCGGGGTGGATCTGGTTGACACCGGTGATGGTCCGGCGCACTTTGCCGTCGGTGCCCATCTGGGTCACCGTGAACGGGCGGAGCCTGGTGCTCCAGTCGTTGCCGGCGGAAGGGGAGTACGGGGACAGGAGGAGTGAGTCCCGGGAGGCGCCGATGAGCCAGTGGTCGCTGGGGATCGTGGACGGTTTGCCCGCAAGGTTGCTCAGCGGATAGACGGAGATGACTCCCTGACCCTCGGCTCCCGGGTAGTAGTTGTGGGCGGTCTGGATGGCCAGGCTGTCATTGGTGAGGACCCGCCCCAGGATCAGTCCGGAGACCTCCACCGAGCCTTCGAGCGTGCCCGTCTCGGCGCTGAGGACGACGACGTAGGTGCGCTGGGCCGAGAAGTCGTTGTCCTCAGCGGTCCGGTGCGGTTGGAGAATGAGCGAGATGTGTTGCCCGTCGGGACTGACGACGCCCACACCGGAGGACTCCTGCTTGAGAAGGTCGTAGGTCTGCGTCTGGGTGGTCGAGTTGCGGTAACGGTCACCCAGGTCGCTGGTTTTGAGAATGGGGTGATTGAGGCGGGTGGCCCACTGAAGGGTCTTGGTCTTCGGTTCGTCGTCGGTGCTCCCAGGTTTGTCGCTGGTGACGACTCCTGAGGACAGAGAGCCATCATCTGATTCGGGTGGTGAGTTGTCCGCGCTGACCGTCCCGTAGTGGATGGGCAGGTCGCGGACATAGACGGAAGAGAAGCTCTTCCGCTCGGACTCCACCTGATGTGCACTGAGCGGTGTGACGGAGACTCCCGCCGACGGCGTGGTTGCCGCGGTCTTTGGGGATGAGGAGCCGCAGCCGGACAGTGGCAGTGAGACGAGGAGTGCTGTCACCAGGGCGCGGGCGGCGCGGCTCGCCGCCGAACCGGTGCGGTGACGGGGCATCGAGGGCATGGGGGTGGGCGTGGGGCTGGGCTTCGTCGTGTGTGTCGTGTGGCTCATCATCGGGTTTCTCCTCCCACGGCGTAGATGCGAGAGGTCCCGGAGTGCTGCGTGCCGGTCCGAACCATGATGATGGTGGCGCCGGGAGTACTGACGGCGGTCACCAGACTGTCTTCATCGTTGCCGTTGGCCAGTGCCAGATCCTTGAGCTGAGGGTTGTAGAAGATGTCTCCCGGCGGAGCGAATGTTGTCCCCGGCGCCAGGGGGACTGATACGCCCGATGACCCGTTTGCGGGCTTGACGCTGATCCGTCCCTCGACGGCTTCACCGACGGCGGCCTGGGTGATGCCGACGGAGGCGGCGGCCAGCCCCGGTGTCTGTGCCGCCGTCGTCACTGCCAGGGTCCGAGGGCTGAAGACGGAGCCGACGGTGCCGGAGGCCTCCCACAGGAAAAGGTCCGAGTTTGACTTTTTCTTAGGCTTCTCGGCTGGGAGGGGCGGGAAGGTCACGAGGGCTCTGGCCTTCATGGAGGCGATGTCGTTGACCGCAGAGGTCATGCCGAGGTCGTAGGCCCGGGTATCTGCTCCGGGAACACCGGCCAGGCCGTCGAGGCTGACGGCTTGGACCTCCCGGTCCTGCGGGTCGTTCTCCGTGGACCACGACGGCCTGGACTGTTTCCCACGAGGCTTGTCAATGACCATCCAGCCGTCGATCACCAGAGGAACGTCCGCCTTGTTGTACTCAAAGTAGATACGTCCGTCTGACCGGGGGGTGAGGGTCGGGAGCTCATGGGTGGCGGTGGGATCACTCTGCGGGACCGCAACGTCATGGTATGTCGCGGGGCGACTCAGGACGAAGGCCGAGTGACCGGCTGCGCCGGAGTAGGCGGCCTGGGCGGCCTGAGAGCCTGAGGCGCCGTCAACGGTGAGCTTTCGAAGGTCCCACATGGTTGACCGGTCCTTCAGCGAGTAGGCGGTGGTGCCGTAGAGGACCGCCGAGTCGGTCAGTTGGAGGGGACTGTCGCCGCGCCAGTCGAAGACCGTGGCTCCGGTGACGGTGTCCAGGACAACGGTGGTCTTCGGCGTCGAGGCACTGAGATTTCCGTCCGTTCCGGTCATGGACGTGTAGACGTCCGGCTCATCGAATCTCAACGCCATGTAGCGGCCGTCGGGGCCGGGGATGACGCCCGTCGCTGTCGAGCCCTTGCGCTGGTAGCTCCACCGGTTCGAGCCGTCTCGGGGGTCGAGCCCGGCAGCTCCATCGGAGGTGAGAACGATGGGGCCGGCGGCTCCGGCGATCACGTCCTGTCCGCTCGCCAGGTTCTTGGTCCACATCTCCTTCGAGGCGAAGCCGGTGGGGTACGACGGCAGCTGGTCGGCGTTCACCGACGGGCCCGTGGCCTGGGTGATGGTGGGCCGGCCGGACGCCGTCGGGTGGCCGAGGTAGGGGACGGCGAAGGAGGCGACGAGCGCCACGACGGGAACGAGGGCGAGCAGGGCGCGAGGGCCCAGGGTCCGGAGGGAGGATCGCCACGGTCGCCGCAGCTGATCGCGCAGGTCGTGTATCCGCGCCGAGATCGGATTGGGAACGTACAGCGACTCGCCGGCATAGGGCTCGAATAGGGCGCGTGAGGCCCGCAGAAGAATGTTTGTGGACAGCAGCAGGGCGAAGGCGGCGATCCCCATGATGTAGGCCAGGGCCTCGCCGAGGCTGACCGCGTAGGTGGAGAACACGGACCTCCAGAGCCTGACGACTGGGAGGGCGGCGTACACGGCAACGGCCGGGACCAGGACAGCGGGTAGGAGCATGAGCGCTGAGCGGGCCGCGGTCAGGCCCCTGTTGCGCGTGCTGCGGCTGTCACTGCGTGGCTCGGGCCAGAGGACGACCCCGCACGCCCACAGGAACACGGTCAGCGCCAGGCCCTTCCAGGTCAGCTGAGGGAGCTTGAACAGCACCTTGGCGATCCCGCTGCGGCAGATGACGGAGAGGGCGACCGCGGCCACCATACTGAGGAAGCAGCCGAAGCGCAGCGACGTCAGGGCCGCGATGATGCGCTGATGGCGGCGTCTGCGCCGGTTGAGGGCCGCATCGTCCTGGTCGGCGCTGTGGCCGGAAGCGGAGGGGGAGTCGTCGATGGGTTGGTCGACGTCGGCGGCGGGCGGCATGGCGTTGGGGTCCTTCGTCACGGGGTGGCTTGGGCGTTACTTGGTGGAGAACTGCTCGAGGTTCTCGGTGTGGCGGTGGCCGAGGCCTCGTTCGAGCCGCTGCCCTTCGGGGCGGTGTGCTGCCGTCCTTGACCTCCTCGGTGTGAACAGCCTTTCCGGTCTCGGTCTCGATGACGACGACGTGGGCGCGCTGGTCTGCAACGGTGAAGTCCCTCATCCTGTCGCTGCTCCCTCCGTGAGGCCGAAGAGGCGATAAGTGTGAGGGGTGTGGAACTTCTGGGCGGCGGAGTTGAGGATGATGATGTTGGCGCCCGGCGCGTGAAGTGCGGACACCTCCGAGTAATGCTGGAGCGCGGTGGCGATATCCTTCATGTCGGGGTTGTAGCGAAATGAGCCCGGCGTGTGGAAAGTACTTCCTGGTGCGATGGTGAAGGAGACTTCCTCCCCGCCGCCCATGGGGGCGACTCGCATTCTTGCCTCGAGGCTGTCGGGTGTACCCGCAGGTGATATCCCAACCGCTCGGACGAGGCCCGAGGGCTGGTCCATGGGCAGAAGCTTCTGCGTGGAGGGGTCGAAGACCGCTGAGACTGTCGTGGGATCGACCCAGGAGCAGAAGGAGTGCTCATTGAAGGAGTCTCGCGCGGAAGGTGAGGGCGTCCCTGGAAGTATGGCGAGTTTTCCCGTGGTCATTGACGCGGGGACGTTGATGGTGACACCTCGGCCCAGGTCATGCTTTTGCTGCTGAGAGTCGGCCTCGGATGCTAGAGAATCCAGGGTGACGGCTTGCATCTCCCAGCCCTGGTTGAAGGAACCATTAGTGCTTGTCGGAGCCTCGTCGCTATAGATGGCCGTCCAACCATCAATGCAGATCGCATTCGGAGATTTTATCCTCATTGCTGTCGGAGCAGAGGTGCGGATCTGCTTGAAATCGGCCTGCGAGACCAGGGACAGGCGGAGGTATGAGATTCTGTTCTCATCTAGGCGATTTTCTGATTCAGTGTCGATGTTGATGATGAAGGTCGAGTGCCCTGCTGTCCCTGAGTAGGGCGTTGCTCGGCCGAAGGGGTCGATGTCGTGCTCATCGAAATCCCACAGCTCGACGTCACTGCCGATGCTGTAGATCGTGTTCCCGTCCATGATTGCAGAATCGGTGATCTGAAGGGGACCGTCATCTGAGAGGCGGTCGTTGAGTACCTGGCCGGTGATGGTGTCCAGCACGATCGTGATCGCCGACTGGCCGATGCCTTCTCCGTCTCTTGTCTCCCCGGGGCCGGCCATGCGGAAGGTGACGTAACGATGGTTGGGGCTGACTGCCAGTGTTCGTTCGTGCTCCTCACCCATCAGGTGCGTGAGGGCTCCACGAAGTCTGAGATACGTCGCGTCCTGACGCACATAGCTCCACAGGACGCTTCCGTCCACGGGGTTGAGACCCATGACGCCGTCGGCTGTGTGGACGACAGGGCCCGCGGCTCCCGCCGCAATATCGAGCGCATTCTTAATGTCCTTGATCCAGGCGGGCTTGCCGGCCAAGGAGGCGGGGTAGGCGGGAAGGCTCTTGGCGGCTGAAGACGGAGCCAGCCTCTGGATCGGCTTCTTGCTCCGGCTTAACGGAAAGACGGCCGCCCCGGCGAGGATGACAGAGGGCGCCAGGACCAGGGCCGCACGTGTAAGAGTCCGACGCCGCGGGCCCCGGAGACGCTGGACCGACTTTCGGGGCCGCCGGAGGCGTGCCCACCACCTCTTGCGAAGGAGCTCCGGGGGCAGTACGGCGGCCCGGAGCGTGCGAAGGAGAATGTCAGTGACGCTTAGAAGCGCCAGACCCGCCGTGCCCATGGCGATGGCGATGAGGTCCACGGTGTTGACCCCGGTGCGGAAGAGCACCGAGGACCATCTCGACAGGCAGTCCCGGATCATCTCGGGGGTCAGCGCCACGATTCCGCCGATCGCCAGGATCGCAACCGCCGTGCGTATGACGGCGATGCGGGAGCCGTGGACAGGGTCGCGGAACCGCGAGGGCCGAGGGCGGACAATGACGGTCGCCATCCAGAGAGTGCCGATCATGGCGGGAGGCATGCCCCACAGGGGGAAGGTGCGAACGCCGCTCGGCCAAGCGAAGAAAAGCACGACGGAGCCGATGACGCTGAGCAGCGCCCCGACTCTCAGCGCCGGCAGGGCGTGCAGAAGGCGTTGTGCGATGCCTACGGCCCCTCGTCTGGTCTCCCGCGCTTCGGTGTCAAAGTCCTGAGTGGTGGACGTGCTGGAAGTGTTGGCCGGCGCCGTGTCGTCGTGATCGGCGTCGGCGGGAGAAGTCGCGGGAGGCATGACCTCCATTGTGGTGGGCCGCCCCGGATCATGCGGCAGAATTCGTGAGGCAGTTCTTCCTGCGCCGCTCGAATGGGCCGGTCTGAAGGCGCCCGTAGCCGTGCCGACGCCTTCCCTGCCATCGCGGTCGTGCCTTATGTCGCGCGATCGAGGGTTCAAGGTGCGATCGCGAGACCTAACCTACGACCGCGACCGGTGGGGCGGGGCGCCAGGCGGAGGCTGAGCCCCGCGACTCCTCATCTTGAGTCGACCCGGCTCAAGGCTTACTCACGCCTACCGCGAACAGGGGCATGGCCTGGGCGTCGGCCTGGTTAGCCTTGTCAGCACGTGCTCTCAGCGCCATCTCTCCCCGGCGCTGCGACATCCCTCGCCACCACCGGACGAGCGGTCCCGCACTGAGCGCGTGCCGAGGAGGAATTACTGATGTTTGAACGCTTTACCGACCGCGCCCGTCGCGTCGTCGTGCTCGCGCAGGACGAGGCGCGGGCGCTGAACCACAACTACATCGGCACCGAGCACCTCCTCCTCGGCCTCATTCACGAGGGCGAGGGGGTGGCCGCCAAGGCGCTGGAGTCCATGGATATCTCCCTGGACGCCGTGCGCAGCCAGGTCATTGAGATCATCGGCGAGGGGCAGTCCGCCCCCACCGGCCACATCCCCTTCACGCCGCGCGGCAAGAAGGTCTTCGAGCTCTCCATGCGCGAGGCCCTCCAGCTCGGCCACAACTACATCGGCACCGAGCACCTCCTCCTCGGCCTGCTGCGCGAGGGCGAGGGCGTGGCCGCCCAGGTCCTGACCAACCTCGGCGGGGACCTGTCCAGCGTGCGCCAGACCGTCATGCAGATGCTCTCCGGCTACGAGGGCAAGGAGACCGTCAATGCCGGCGGCCCCTCCAAGGAGGGCACGCCCTCGGGCAGCGCCATCCTGGACCAGTTCGGCCGCAACCTCACCGCCGCCGCCCGCGAGGGCAAGCTGGACCCGGTCATCGGCCGCAAGAAGGAGATGGAGAGGGTCATGCAGGTCCTCTCCCGGCGCACCAAGAACAACCCCGTCCTCATCGGGGAGCCGGGCGTGGGCAAGACCGCCGTCGTCGAGGGCCTGAGTCAGGCCATCGTCCACGGCGACGTCCCCGAGACCCTGCGTGACAAGCAGCTCTACTCCCTGGACATGGGCTCGCTCGTGGCCGGCTCGCGCTACCGCGGTGACTTCGAGGAGCGCCTCAAGAAGGTCCTCAAGGAGGTGCGCACCCGCGGTGACATCGTCCTGTTCATCGACGAGATCCACACTCTCGTCGGGGCCGGAGCCGCCGAGGGCGCCGTCGACGCCGCCTCCATCCTCAAGCCCATGCTGGCCCGCGGCGAGCTCCAGACCATCGGGGCCACCACCCTGGACGAGTACCGCAAGATCGAGAAGGACGCCGCCCTGGAGCGCCGCTTCCAGCCGGTGACCGTCGAGCAGCCCAGCATCGAGGAGACCATCGGGATCCTCACCGGCCTGCGCGACCGCTACGAGGCCTTCCACCGCATCGTCATCACCGACGAGGCCATCGAGGCCGCCGCCAAGCTCGCCGACCGCTACATCAACGACCGCTTCCTGCCGGACAAGGCCATCGACCTGGTCGACGAGGCCGGCGCCCGCCTGCGCATCCGCCGCATGACGGCTCCGCCCGAGCTGCGCGAGATCGACGAGCAGATCGCCCAGGTCAAGCGGGAGAAGGAGTCCGCCATCGACGACCAGGACTTCGAGCGCGCCGCCTCCCTGCGCGATGACGAGCGCCGCCTGGCCGACGAGCGCGCCGCCAAGGAGAAGGCCTGGAAGTCCGGAGACCTCGACCAGGTCGCCGAGGTCGACGAGGCGCTCATCGCCGAGGTCCTGGCCATGTCCACCGGCATCCCGGTGGTCAAGCTGACCGAGGCCGAGTCCGCCAAGCTCCTCAACATGGAGGCCGAGCTCCACAAGCGCATCATCGGCCAGAACAAGGCCATCGAGGCCCTGTCGAAGTCGATCCGCCGCACCCGTGCCGGGCTGAAGGACCCCAAGCGCCCCGGTGGCTCCTTCATCTTCGCCGGCCCCACCGGCGTCGGAAAGACCGAGCTGGCCAAGGCCCTGGCGGAGTTCCTGTTCGACGACGAGGACGCCCTCATCCAGCTCGACATGTCCGAGTTCGCCGAGAAGCACACGGTCTCGCGTCTCTTCGGCGCCCCTCCCGGCTACGTCGGCTACGACGAGGGCGGACAGCTCACCGAGAAGGTGCGCCGCCGGCCCTTCTCCGTGGTCCTGTTCGACGAGGTCGAGAAGGCCCACCCGGACATCTTCAACTCCCTGCTGCAGATCCTGGAGGACGGGCACCTCTCCGACGCCCAGGGGCGCGTGGTCGACTTCAAGAACACCGTCATCATCATGACCACCAACCTCGGCTCCAAGGACATCGGCAAGTCGGTGGCCACCGGCTTCCAGTCCACCGAGTCCGGCGCCATGGACTACGAGGAGATGAAGGCCCACGTCAACCGCGAGCTCAAGCAGCAGTTCCGGCCCGAGTTCCTCAACCGTGTCGACGACCTCATCGTCTTCCCGCAGCTGACCAAGGAGGAGGTGCGCCAGATCGTCGACCTCATGATCGTGCGCCTCGACAGGCGCCTGGCCGAGCAGCAGATGACCATCGAGCTGACCGAGGCCGCCAAGGACCTCCTGGCCGAGCGCGGCTTCGACCCGGTGCTCGGCGCCCGTCCGCTGCGCCGCGCCATCCAGCGCGACATCGAGGACGCCCTGAGCGAGAAGATCCTCTTCGGGGAGCTCGAGCGGGGTCAGAAGGTCATCGTCGACGCCGAGGGCGAGTCCATCCTGGGTGAGTTCATCTTCCGCGGCGAGCCCTGGGAGCAGGGCGAGGCCGAGGTCGCCGCGCTGCGCGAGGCCGAGGATGCCGCGGCCGGCGGCGGGGGAGGGGCCTCCAGCCCGCTGCGCATCTCCTCCCCGCCCATCAGCCGCAACGGCGGCGCCTCACCGGCCGCCGAGCCCGGACGCTGACCTCACTGCGTCTCACGGGCCTCACCGAGCCCGCCGGGCGCGGGCGCCGCGCCAGTGCCTCGAATCCCCTTATCAATTCCATACGATGGGCCGCAACCCCACTGGGGGTGCGGCCCATCGTCGTCGCTGCACCGTGGGGCCCTCGGTCTGCAAGAGCCATTGATGCGAACCACAGGCAAGGTGGTGGACCCGCATTGGCTCCGCCACCATTTTTCCAGGTGGCGACCATTACCTTGAACGCAAGAGATTGCGGGGCGCGGTTCGCAGTTATGAATATGTACGGGTTCCGGCCTTGGCCTTGCGGAGAAGCAAGCACATGAAAATTGAATGAAATCTGAATGGAGCAAGAGAATGTTCTGAGAGTTTGGCTTGGCTGTCTCATGTCTGTCCTCTGCCAGATACAGTGGAGTGACGATCCGTCGAAAGTCGTCCCTCGGACATGGTCGATCGGTGTCGTCACCCCGCCCCGCGCGGGGCCGTCTCAACCGTCATCGCCCCTACATGTCCTCACTGTCCGTACCTGTCCGCCCTCATTCAGACTGCCGCGACGCTCCTCGATCGCGGCGCCGGAATGTCCGGCTCGGATCGCCCGTGCGTGCTCACGCATTCTTGGTGCCGCTACTCCCATGACCCAACTCAGATACGAACCGCGACATTTCCACCAGCATCGTTTTCCGCGCCTGCGGACCGCCAACGCTGCTGTGACCCTGGGCGTCCTCGGCGTGGTGGCGGCGGTGCTGCCCTGGATCGGCTGGCCGAAGCAGGTCACCGTCAGCGTTCTGGTCCTCACCGTCCTCATCGGCCTGGGGCTGATCACAGCGCCTCCCACCCGGGCGCTCAAGCGCGGCGGCATCGCCCCGGGCGCCCGCTGGCACTGGGGTGCGGCGATGCTCCTGGGAATGTCCCCGGCGATCCTTCTGGGCCTGAGCTTCCCCGTCGTCTCCCAGAAGATGGCCGCCAGCACGGTGAGCGGGACGGGACTGCCGGTCATCGTCCTGAGCGTGTCGGTGGCGGTGCCCTGGCTCAGCCAGATCATCGGCACCCCCGTCTACCGGCTCCTGGGCGACTCCATCGGCCGCGGTCCGCGGGCGGTCCTGGAGCGCTACTGCTCCATCTGGCCGGCACTGTTCGTGTGGGCGCTCCTGCCCACGGCGCTGGAGATCCTCGTCGTGGCCGCCGTGACCGGTTGGAACCCGCACGTCCTGGGCGTCCACACCGCCCTGCTCCTCCTGCACGTCGTCTTCGTGCAGTCGCTCATCGTCGCCGACGTCGCCGGGCGACGCCGCCTGTGGTCGGTGGGCTGGCTCTGCTACGCCGTCGCGCTCGTCGCCGAGCCCACCTGGTGGTACCTGCCCCCGCTGGTGGGAGCCCTCAGCCAGCTGCTGTCCATGGGACGCTGTCTGGGCAGGATCCTGCGGCCCCGCGGGGTCGCCACCGGCATCCTCGTGCAGGACATGCTCCGCGGCGCGATCCTGGGGGGAGTGCTGTGGTCGGACAAGTTCTTCCTCTTCCTGGGTGCCGGTCGCGACTTCGACGTGGCGCTGGTCTACCTGTGCCTCCAGCCCGCCGTCGTCGCCTACTGCTACTACTTCGCGGTCACCGCGCCGCGGGTCAACACCGAGATCGCCCTGTTCCAAACGGTTCTCAAGCGTGAGGGCATGACCAGCCTGCGCGAGCGCGGGCGCACCCTGCGCCGGCTGCTGGACGCCAGCCTCATCCGCGCCTGCATCGTGGGGGCCGCCGGCGTCATCGTCGTGGTGTGCTCCATGGCGCTCATGTCCGCCGAGCAGGTTCCGCTGGTCCTCGAGGTGTGCCTGTCCTCGACCCTGTTCACGGTGCTGACGCTCCTGAGCTACGAGATCGACCACATCGGAGACTCGACCACCGCCCTGCTCCTGTCCGGCATCCACGTGGCGATCGCCGCGGCCCTGCTGCTCAAGGTGGCCGACGCCGCCGCCTACCTGCCGCTGGCCGGCGTCGACCTGGTGCTGTGCACGCTGGGGCTGCTGCTCTACCGCAAGCGGTGGGCCGCACCCGAGTACTCCTTCTTCTGGGGAAAGGCCATGTCCTGGTGAGCTCGTCATCCTCCTTCCGCGCCCGCCTGGAGAGCCTCCCGCTGCGCTACTCGGCTCCTGCCGGCGGCTACGCCCCGATGCCCAGCCCCGACGACGCCCCCGGCATCGGCGACCGGGGCGAGGAGACTGGCCCCAGGATCAAGGTCGGCCCCGACGGCTACGGCGTCGTCGTCACCACCGGCGGGGCCGGCACCCCGAGCGGCCCCTCGGTCGCCGCCCCCTCCACCGGCTCGCCCACTACTGAACCGGCTGCGCAGCCGGCCGCGGCGTCGGCCTCCACTCCTGAGAACCCGGCCGCACCGATCTACGGTGTGGTCCAGGCCCCGGCGCCGGCCGGCTACGGCGTGGTCCAGCCGCGCCCCAAGAGCCCGGAGTCGGCCTCCCCGCAGAGCCCCGACGTCCTGGACTCCCCGATCTTCGGTGCCGTGAGCTCGGCGGCCTCGGGCGCCTCGGCGTCCTCGCCGGTGGAGCCGGCCGCTCCCCGCTCCGCCGCGTCACCGGCTCCCGATGACGTTGAAGCCCCTGACGCCACGGCAGCGTCGGCGCCCTCTGAGCCTTCTGAGCCTTCTGAGCCCCCGGCGCACGGCGAGTCCCAGGCCCCCACGGCCATCGTCTGGGAGTCCGTGGCCTCGGCCGCCTCCCACGCCTCCGCGATCCCCCTGTCCCAGCAGACCGCCCAGGAGGAGGCCGAGGACGAGGAGGCCCCCGCCGGCGCGGCCGAGCTGATCCGGCTCCCCGAGGAGCCGGAGCCCGAGGCCGACGACCAGGTGCTGCCCGACGGCGTCCCCGAGGACGGCGTGTACGCCGACGTCGACGTCGCCATCGTCATGGAGTCCACCTACCCCTATCTCAAGGGCGGGGTATCCGCGGTGGTCCACGACATCATCACCGGCAACCCGGACCTCACCTTCGGGATCATCCACATCACCTGGGACTCCCACTCCCCGCTCAAGGACCTCTACGGCATGCCGGACAACATCGCCTGGGTGAAGGTCCTCTACCTGTCCATGGAGGAGCACCAGGAGGACTTCCTGCGCGCCCGTCCGCGTGACCTGCGCATGAACCGCCGCCAGCGCCGCGAGCTGTCCCGGCGCATCCTGGGCGCCCTGCTCTCCCTGGCCCAGGACGGTCAGACCGAGCCGCTGTGGGACATCATCAGCGAGGGCCTGAGCGCCTCGCGCCGCTACCCGGTCTGGGCGATCCTGGGCACGCGCGAGTTCATGGAGGCCTATCACGACATGATGCCGGACCTGGGGATGTCGATGACCGACATCTTCTGGTGCCTGCGCGACTTCTTCTCCCTGGCCTACGCGGTCCTGGCCGAGCCGGTCCCGCGCGCCCAGGTCTACCACGCCCACACCACCGGCTACGCCATGCTGCTGGGCGTCAACGCCGCCCGCGAGCACGGCACCAAGGTGCTGCTGACCGAGCACAACCTCTACGTGCGCGACACCGTCAACACCCTCCTGGAACGCAGGCTGGACCTCAACGTCAGGCTCACCGACTACCGCACCTTCGACGTCACCGGCCGCGAGCGCATGTGGATGGCCTGGTGGCTGGAGATGGGGCGCCTGTGCTACCCCTACGCCTACGCCTCCACCTACCTCTATCCTCGGGCCATCACCGAGGCCAATGAGCTCGGCGGTGACTCGGGGCGAGCCATCGTCATCCCCAACGGCATCGTCACCAAGGAGTTCGACGCCTCCTACGCCGCCCGCCTGGCCGCCATCGAGGAGATCAAGAAGGAGGGGGCGGACAAGCACCTGTGGAAGCTGGTGTACATCGCCCGCGTCGTACCCATCAAGGGGCTGCTGGACATGATCGACTCGGTGCGCCTCATGGTGGACCGGGGCCTGAACATCCACCTGGACGTGTGTGGGCCCACCGAGCACATGCCCTCCTACTTCGAGCAGTGCCTGACCCGCATCGTCGAGCAGGGCCTGGAGAGCGTCATCACCATCCGCGGGACCGTCAAGGTCCGTGAGCTCCTGCCTGAGTTCGACCTGTTCGTCCTGCCCAGCTACAACGAGGGCCTGCCGGTCGTCTCCCTGGAGACCATGGGGGCCGGCATCCCCACGGTGAGCACCGACGTGGGCGCCGTGCGCTCCGTCGTGGAGGACTTGATCGTCACCGACGAGGGGGAGACCTGGGACCCCTGCGGCATCATCATCGAGCCCGGTGACCCCGCCGTCATGGCGGACAAGGTCCAGGAGGTCATCAGCGACGTCGATCTCTACGAGCGCCTGAGCCTCAACGCCCGCGGCCGCGTGGAGGCGGCCTACGACCTGGTCAAGGTCAACGCCTCCTACAACAAGATCTACCGTCAGGGCGGTGCCGGCGAGCAGACCGGTACCCGCGCCGACCGAGGAGGAGCATGAGGAGCAGCACCGGCGGCGTCGGCGCCTGGATCCGTTACGGAAACCCGCTCGAGCCCGGGGAGCTGGACTTCGCGATCGCCCACTACCGGGCGGCGATCCTCCAGCCCTGGGAGACCGAGGCAGCAGCCCGCCTCAAGGAGGCGCGACCGGACATGACGGTCCTGGCCTACCGGTGCCTGTCCTCCACGCGAGACTTCGAGCCGGACTCCATGCGCGCCTCGGGACTGTCCTACCGCGAGGCCCTCCGCCGCGGTTGGCTCGCCAGGCGTGACAACGGCGACCTGGTCGAGTGGAACACCTACCCCGGCCACTTCCAGGCCCGTGTGTGGGACCCCGACTACCGCGCCCGCTGGGTGGAGGAGGTCTGCCAGGCCACCGCTGAGACCGCCTTCGACGGCGTCATGGCGGACAACGACGTCTTCGACGACTACTACGGCCTGGACCTCCCCCTGGACGGAATCGCCGACACCGCCGCCCTGCGCGCTGAGCTGAACATCTTCGTGGACCAGGCCGGTGCCGGCCTCAACGGCGTCGGCAAGATCCTCATCCCGAACGTGGCCGAGGCCCGCCGGGAACCCGGCCGCTGGGAGCGCCACTCGGCCTGGGGTGGTGGCTTCGACGAGTGCTGGCTGGGCTGGGGGGACCATCACCTCTTCGATGAGGCCACGGCCCTGGCCCAGATTCACGAGCTGCGAGGGCCGGGCCTGTCCATCGTGCGCACGCCCGACGGCGGGGACGGCGGCTCCATGTCCGGTGCCCGCACGTCCCCCGGCCTCTACGGGCTGGCGGCCTTCTGGGTCTTCGGGGGAGGGGAGGGCGCCTACACGGCCACCGGTCACGACGACTACTCGCGCACTCCCTGGTTCCCCGCCCTCGACGCCGACCTGGGGCGCCCGCTGGGACGGCCCCGGAGGACCTCGGGCGCCTGGGTGCGCGAGTTCGAGGGCGGAGTGGCCGCCGTCGCGCTCGGCGAGGAGGGAGGCGGCACCGTGCGTCTCCCGGCGGGCCTCAGGTCACCGGGGCCCACCGGGGACCCGGACGGTGAGGCGCTGGCTCTGGAGGTGCGCCTCAGCGCGCATCGTGGGATGATCGCTCTGCGTGCCTGAGTCATGACCCGGTCCGGCTTGTGCGAGATCCGATAATGCGACTAAAGACCTGTTAAACGTTAGTCATGTTGGGTGGATCATTGACCTGCTTGACTTCCTGAGATCCCCGCCGTCCCGTACAGCGTTCTCTCGGGCAGGAAGCGCGGCGTCCGTCTCGGGCGGCGTCGACAGAGTTCCACAGGGCCCAGGACAAGGATGACCTATGGCACAGACTTCCCAGAATAGCGCGGCGGACATCGCGCACAAGCCCATGATGAGCACTGCTCAGATCCTGCTGATGAACGTCGGATTCTTCGGCATCCAGTACTCCTTCGGCATGCAGCAGAACGCCATGTCGCCCATCTACCAGTTCCTCGGGGCTTCCGCTGACGAGATCCCCATCCTCAATCTGGCCGGACCCGTCACCGGCCTGCTCATCCAACCGCTCATCGGGGCGCTCTCGGACCGGACCTGGAGCGAGAAGTGGGGACGCCGTAAGCCCTTCTTCCTGATCGGGGCCGTCGGCTGCTCCGTGTTCCTGTTCCTCATGCCCTTCGTCACCGCCGTGTGGATGGCGGTGCTGTGCCTGTGGCTGCTGGACGCCTCGAACAACACGGCCATGGAGCCCTACCGGGCCTTCATCGGCGACCGCCTGCCCTCCAAGCAGCTCGCCAAGGGCTTCCTCGCCCAGTCCCTGTTCATCGGCGCCGGCTCGGCCCTGGCCGCCGGGACCCTCGTCGTTCTGGAGAAGACCCTGGCGGGCGCCACCGCCGCCGGCATCCCCTACTGGGTCTTCGGCGCCTTCATGGTGGGGTCGGTGTGCTCCATCGGCTCGGTGCTCATCTCGGTGCTCTCCACCAAGGAGCTGCCGCCCACGCCGGAGGGCTTGGTCGAGCTCGAGCGCAAGAAGCGGGAGGAGGGCCCCTTCGGCTTCGTCAAGGACATCGGCGTCGCCATCGTCGAGATGCCCCGCGGCCTGAAGAAGATGGCCCTGGTCTACCTCTTCCAGTGGTACGCCATGAACGTCTTCTGGCAGTACCTGGGCCTCATGTGCGCCGTCACCTACTTCGGCGTGAACCTGTCCGACCCGGGGTACGCCAAGACCAAGGCCTTCAACGACGCCTCCGGCTTCGCCACCGGGCTCATGGTCGCCTACTACGTCTCCTGCACGGTCGTCGCCCTCTTCCTGGCGCGACTGTCCAACCGCATTGGCCCCAAGCACGTCCACACCGCGGCGCTGTGCCTCGCCGCCGTCTGCCTGGTCCTGCTCACCCGCATCGGCAGCCCCGGCCACACCGCGGTCCTCTACCTGCCCATGATCGGCATTGGTGTGGCCTGGGCTTCTATTACGGGCGTACCCTACATCATGGCCATTGAGATGATCCGCAAGGAGCGCCGAGGCGTCTACATGGGCGTTATCAATATGATGATCGTCATCCCCCAGTTCATCCAGACCCTCACCTTCGGTCCCATTTACAAGCACCTGCTCGGCGATCACCCGGTCAACGCCATGCTCTTCGTCGCAGTCTTCCTCGTCATCGCCGGTCTGCTCATCGAGTGGATCGACACCGTCAAGGACGCGGACCCGCGGGTGCGCGCCGCCGCCGTGTCCGCCACTGAGACTGCCGTGGCCTGACCGGGTGCCCCACGAAAGGATGTCATCCGTGACCTATACCACCATTGTCGCCGGAGTCGGCGATGTCGAGGCGAACACCCACGTCATCGATCGCGCCTGCGAGATGGCTCGCCTGTGCGACGCCGCTCTTCTCCTCGTCGCCGGCTTCGACCCCGTCTCGGCGCGGGACAAGGCTCGCATCAACGAGTTCGCCCCCGTCGCCGATGTGCGGGTCGTCGAGGCTCGGCTCACCGAGGACCAGGCCTACGCCGTCGTCGAGAAGGCGCGTGATACCGCCGTTGAGCGCGGCGTCGCCCTCGCCCAGGGCGTCGTCGTCGAGGGCACGGCGGTCGATGCCGTCACCCTCGTCACCTTGGAGACCGAGGCGGACCTCGTCATCGTCGGATCCAAAGGCGTCGATTCGCTGTTCGGCCGCATCTTCGGAGCCGTCTCCGTCCAGGTGCTCCGCAAGTCGAAGTGCGACGTCCTCGTCGTCGTTCCCTAGTCGCCGGATAGACGTCGGACGCACGCGTCGGATCCTGCGCGATCGGACCGGCGGCGGATGCCCGCCACGCGGAAGTGTGGCGGGCATCCGCCGCTATGTTTTGAGGTTCTTCGTGTGTGAGGGCGTGGTCGGGGTGAGCGGGTGCCGGTGGTTCGGCGTCTCGGGGTCCTGCGCGGTCGTACTCGGCGTCGCGCGGTCGTACCTTAGAGGGGCTCTAAGGTACGACCGCGCGGTTTTACGTACGACCGCGTGCGCTGGGGGTACGACCACGCGGTTTTACGTACGACCGGGTGGGATCGCGTACGACCACGTACCCCGAGACCCCGACGAGGAAAGCCCCGCACAACCCCATCCCCACGACACGAAGAACCCGTTTTGAGCAGTTGTCGTAACTCCTGTGATACGTGGGGCCGGGCTGGGCGCATGGTGGCGCTGCGTCTGCCCGGGTGGCCCCGCGCCCCGACCCGCTCCGGGACGCGGCGCTCGGCGTTCCCTGAATCTCCTCCCCTCGACGTCGGCCGCCCATGCCGCCGAGCCCCGCGGCGTCGGCGGGCGCGCCGGGAGGAGGCGCGCTGGAGTCGGCGTGTTTGGTCTAGGACTGAAGTCACACTAGAGTCATATCGTGAACGACGCGTCGCCGCGTCACGCCTGCATCAGGACGATCTGAGGCAGACCCGAGAACGACCCGAATCAGAAAGGGGCATCGATGCCCAGGTACGTGTACCGCTTCAGCGAGGGTGACAAGGACCAGAAGGAGCTCCTGGGAGGCAAGGGAGCGAACCTGGCGGAGATGACCCGCCTGGGTCTCCCCGTTCCCCCCGGCTTCACCATCACCACCGACGCCTGCCGCGCCTACCTGGCCAGCGGCGAGGTCCCCGAGGAGCTCTCGGTCCAGGTCACCACGGCCCTGCGCGGCGTGGAGGAGGAGCTGGGGCGCGAGCTCGGCGCCGCCGAGGACCCCCTGCTCGTCTCGGTGCGAAGCGGCGCCAAGTTCTCCATGCCCGGCATGATGGAGACCGTCCTCAACATCGGTCTCAACGACGTCTCCGTCAAGGGCCTGGCCGCCGCCAGCTCCGATGAGCGCTTCGCCTGGGACTCCTACCGTCGCCTCATCCAGATGTTCGGCAAGACCGTCCTGGACATCGACGGCGACCACTTCTCCGACGCCCTGGACGCCAAGAAGGCCGCGCGGGGCGTGTCCATGGACTACGAGATCCCCGTCGACGCCCTCCAGGAGCTGGTCGAGGAGTACAAGGCCATCGTCAAGGACCACGCGGGCATCGACTTCCCGCAGGACCCCCGATCCCAGCTGGACATGGCCACCGAGGCCGTCTTCCGCTCCTGGAACACCGAGCGCGCCCACATCTACCGCCGCCGCGAGAAGATCCCCCACGACCTGGGCACCGCGGTCAACGTGTGCACCATGGTGTTCGGCAACATGGGGGAGACCTCCGGCACCGGCGTGTGCTTCACCCGCGACCCCTCCACCGGGCGCACCGGCGTCTACGGCGACTACCTGGTCAACGCCCAGGGCGAGGACGTCGTCGCCGGCATCCGCAACACCCTGTCCCTGGCGGACCTCGAGCGCCTGGACAAGGCCTCCTACGACGAGCTGCGCTCCATCATGCACCGCCTGGAGACCCACTACCGCGACCTGTGCGACATCGAGTTCACCATCGAGCGCGGCAAGCTGTGGATGCTCCAGACCCGCGTGGGCAAGCGCACCGCCGCGGCCGCCTTCCGGGTGGCCACCCAGCTCGTCGACGAGAAGCTCATCACCATGGACGAGGCCCTCACGCGCGTCTCCGGTGAGCAGCTCACCCAGCTGATGTTCCCCCAGTTCGACGACGACTCCAGCCGCGACCTGCTCACCCGTGCCATGCCCGCCTCCCCGGGTGCCGCCGTGGGCCACATCGCCTTCGACAACGACGAGGCGGTCTCGCGCGCCGAGAAGGGCGACTCCGTCATCCTCGTGCGCCGTGAGACCAACCCCGACGACCTGCCCGGCATGGTCGCGGCCGCCGGCGTGCTCACGGCCCGCGGCGGCAAGACTAGCCACGCCGCCGTCGTCGCCCGCGGCATGGGCAAGACCTGCGTGTGCGGCGCCGAGGCCCTCGAGGTCGACGCCGCCGCCAAGACCCTGCGCATCGCGGGGCGCGAGGAGATCCTCACCAGTGAGGACATCATCGCCATCGACGGTACCACCGGCGAGGTCTTCCTCGGCGAGGTCGGCGTCGTCGACTCCCCGGTCATGACCTACCTGCGCCGCGGCCTGAGCGATGCGCTCGAGGCGGCCGGCGACGACGACACCCGCGAGCTCGTCACCGCCGTGGACCGCCTCATGGGCCACGCCGATGAGGTCCGCCGCCTCCAGGTGCGCGCCAACGCCGACACCCCCGACGACGCCCGCCACGCCATCCACCGCGGCGCCCAGGGCGTGGGCCTGTGCCGCACCGAGCACATGTTCCTGGGCGAGCGCAAGCAGCTCGTCCAGAACCTCATCCTGGCCTCCTCCGACGCCGAGCGCGAGGCCGCCCTGGCCGCCCTCCTGCCGCTGCAGAAGGGCGACTTCATCCAGATGTTCGAGACGATGAACGGCAAGCCCATGACGGTGCGCCTCATCGACCCGCCCCTGCACGAGTTCCTGCCGGACCTGACCGAGCTGAGCATCAAGGTGGCCGTCGACCGCGAGCGCGGCGAGCTGGACCCGGCCGACGAGGAGCTCCTGGCCGTGGTGCGCAAGAACCACGAGGCCAACCCGATGCTCGGCCTGCGCGGGGTCCGCCTGCTGCTGACCATGCCGGGCCTCATCGAGCTCCAGGTGCGCGCCATCGCCGAGGCCGCCGTCGAGCGCCTCAAGGCCGGCGGCGACCCGCACCCCGAGATCATGATCCCGCTCATCGGATCGGTGCGTGAGCTCCAGCTGGCGCGCGAGCGCGTGGAGCACGTGCTGCAGGAGGTCTCCCAGGCCTCCGGCTACGCGCTCGACTTCCCGGTGGGCTGCATGATCGAGCTGCCGCGCGCGGCCGTCACCGCCGCCCACATCGCCGAGGAGGCCGACTTCTTCTCCTTCGGCACCAACGACCTGACCCAGACCACGTGGGGCTTCTCGCGTGACGACGTCGAGGGCTCCTTCGTGGGCCGCTACATCGACGACGGCATCTTCGGGGTCTCCCCCTTCGAGACCATCGACGCCGACGGCGTGGGCGGCACGGTGCGCCTGGGCGTCGAGGGCGGTCGCTCCACCAAGCCGACGATGAAGATGGGCGTGTGCGGCGAGCACGGCGGGGATCCCGAGTCCATCGGCTTCTTCCACCGGGTGGGCCTGAACTACGTCTCCTGCTCGCCCTTCCGGGTGCCGGTGGCCCGCCTGGAGGCCGGGCGCGCGGCCGTCGAGGACAAGGCCGAGTAACCGAGTAACCGGGTAACCGAATAGCGAGGTCCGCGGACCAACGGCGTCGTGGGGGCCGGGCTGGGATCAGGAGACCGGCGACGGCGAGGCGATACCCAGGCGCCCGCCCAGCCAGTCGAGCTGGTCGGCCAGCGCCGGCCCCCACACGGCCCAGGTGTGGGCGCCGTCGTACTGGCGGGTGCTCACCGTCATGCCGGACTTCGTGGCGGCCTCGGCCAGGACGGGCACGGCCCCGCGGTAGCCCTTGTCCTGGCGGCCCACCGACAAGATGCCGGCGATGCCGTCGTAGCGGCCGGGTGGGGCGGTGGACATCAGGGAGATCGGGTCGTTGGCCTCGTAGGCGGCACGGTCCCCGCCGAAGCCCTCGGAGATGGTGCGTTCCACGCCGCCCAGCGTGGGGTGCTCCTCGGCACTGATAGCCAGGAAGGTGCGGTAGACGCCCGGTGAGCGGGTGACGACCTGCATCGCGCAGGTGCCCCCGTTGGACAGGCCGGCCACCGCCCAGTGGGTGGGGTCGTCGTCGACCTGCAGGTTCGCCCTGATCCAGGCCGGGACGTCCTTCTCCAGGTAGGTGGCCGCCTTGCCGCCCGCCTCGGTGTCGGAGCACAGGGGATTGACGTACGGGCTGCCCAGGAGGTCGGCGACGACGACCACCGGGGCCAGGCCGTGGTGGTCGGCCGCGTAGGCGTCCATCGTGTCCTTCAGGTTCCCCAGCTCGAACCAGTCCGACGGGCTTCCCGGCTGCCCGGTGAGCAGGACGAGGACCGGAAGGGCCGGGCGCTGTGAGCCCAGGTAGGCCGGCGGCAGGTAGATGAAGGCCCCTCGCGGTGCGAAGCCCTTCGTCCCGGACTGGTCACCGGCCGGGATGTCGGCGGTGACCGCCTCACCGCGCACGGGCATGTCCGACGGCGGCCTCCAGGTCTCCTCCAGCGTCCCGCGTCCGCGTCCGCGTACGGGTGCCGGTGACCGGGCCGCGGCGCCCTGCAGGCGGTTGAGCGGCGTGGTCGCCACCCCGCAGCCCAGGACCGATGCCAGGGTGGGGTAGGAGGCGAAGAAGGTGTTGATCGCCAGCAGGCAGGAGGCCACCACGGCTACGAGGCTGGAGGCGGACTCAGTGGCGCGCACCAGGCGGCGGTTGCGTGAACGCACCGCCTGGTGACGCCCCTCGGTGCGGTTGCCGGTGACCAGCTGGGCGATGACGAGGCCGATGACTCCCACCCAGGTCCACACGAACCAGCCGACGCCGTCGGCGATGGGATGCCAGATGACGTCCACGGCCAGCCAGAAGGTCACCGCGCTCACTGCTGCGGCAGCGGGTACGACGAGCTGCCGAGGCCAGGGCAGGTGGCGGGTGCGCCGCCACCACAGCCAGGCGATGACCACCACGGCGACGACCGCGCAGGCCGTCCCCAACCAGGGCTGGAGGATGTGGACGGCCTTGAGAGCGCCCACGACGCCGCCCGAGGCCTGCACGTCGGCGGTGCTGCCGGCAGTGACGGCGTCGGCGGTGGGCGCGCCAGCACCGCTGATCTCAGTCACGGCTCATCAGCACTTGGGCGAAGCGCGCCGTCTGGGAGGGCTTCAGACCGGGCAGGTAGGCCCGGGCGATGGCGATCCCCACCGTGGGCAGGTCCACCAGGTCGGGAACGGCCAGGTACATGGGCACCGCCCGCGGCTTGAACTTGCGCTTGTAGGCGTGCAGGGAGCTGAATCCGTAGGCCGGCTCCAGCACGGAGGCCAGCAGGTTCAGGAGGCGGTCGAAGGGGGAGGAGGCGCCGCCGTCGGCCGGTGCGGAGCGGGTCAGCGGCGCCCCGGACAGGGAGAGGATCTCCAGGCCCTCGGCCTGGGCGTCCTGGGCGGCGCGCCCGATGAGGTACTCCATGACGGGGCGGAAACCGCCCTCGCGGCGTCGCATGAAGTCCAGGGTCAGGCCGATGATGCGCCCGTCGCGGTAGACCGGCAGCCAGGAGGTGACGCCCTGGACGGTGCCGTCGGCGTCGATGGCCAGCAGCAGGCGCGTCTCGGCGTCGTCGAGCTCGGCCAGGCCACCCAGGGTGAAGCCCATCTCCGGCAGCGGCTTGTCACTGGCCCAGGCCTGGGAGATGGCCCGGATCTGGTCGCGCCGACCGGCCGGGCAGTCGCGGAAGGTGGTCCACACCGCCTCAACGCCCTCCTTGTTGGCGTGGTTGAGGGCGGTGCGCACGTCCTGGTAGGCCTTGCCGCGGAAGGCCAGGTCCGGCAGGTCCAGGACGGCCTCCTCGGCCACCTGCAGGATCGTCCAGCCCATGGCACGGGCTGCCTCCATCGCCGGGGTGTGCACCGAGTACAGGGCCGGGATGAGTCCGGCGTCGGTGGCGAAGTCGGCGAAGTCGCGCACCGCCTGGGCCACGTCGGCGTCGTCGGCGGCGGGGTCCCCGACCGTCAGGGCGACGTCGCGGCTGGGCCGGTAGGAGAAGCCGGCCGTGCCCGCCTCGTTGACCCAGGCCTCGTTGCCCTGCCAGGTGAGCATCCACCCCAGGGTCCCGGCGCCGCGGCTGCGCACCAGGTCGACGAGCTCCTCGCGGTCGGAGACCCGGGTGCGGGCGGGAGCGGACTGCGCCAGCCACACCCACAGGATCGTCAGGAGCCACACCAGGACCGGCACCCACGCGGTGAGCAGGTAGGACAGGGGGGTCAGGGGCTCGACGATCAGGCTCATGATGCCGCCGGTGCTGATGGGCAGCAGGTAGGACACGTAGGTCTCCAGCAGGGCGGGCCAGGTCGCGTAGGGGGAGAAGTCATGAGACATGAGCAGGCCCCCGGCGACGGTCAGGACCGCCCCACCCAGGAGGGTCAGGATCCAGGCGACGACGGCGCGGCGAATGACGCCGGGGCGCGACCCCAGGGTGAAGCGCCTCCTGGTCCACACCACGAGGCTGATGACCACGATGTTGAGCAGCAGCGGCACCAGCAGGTGCCCCGAGCGCAGCCAGCTGTGCAGGAGCCGGGCCGTGGTGGGACCGGACTCGGGCAGCTGCTCGCCGATCTTCTCCACCAGGGCGAACAGGGCCGCGCACACCCCCAGGAACACCTGCAGGGCGATGGTGCCCTGGACCGCCGAGCGGCGCCCCCGGCGCAGACCATCGGCCAGGACCAGCTGCAGGAGCGCAGGCATACACATCAGGAGCTGCTCGACGGGGTAGATGACGGCGTCCTTGGGCAGGATGGCGGGGGTCAGCCCGTAGCGGGCGTCGGCCAGGGGGCCGGCGGCGTTACTCACCACCGCCAGGGCGCAGCTCACGGCCCAGCAGGCCACCAGGAAGGCCACGAGCTCGCGCTCCACGCGCCGGGGCAGCTCCTGGGAGGGGGCCGTCTGCTGCCCGCGCTCCAGGACGATGCCCATGATGAGGCCGATGAAGCCGGCTCCCAGGCGGGCCAGGGCACCCACGGTTCCGGTCACGGCGGCCGAGACGATGAGGACGGCGAACACCACCAGGCGCGTGCGTCGCCGCCAGGACGGGCGCATGACGCTGGTGGAGGCCGCCACCAGGCCGGCAGTGGGCAGGCTGATGCCCTGGATCGGGGCGTGGATGAGGTAGGGGGACCAGGCTTCCCACACGCGGCCGATGAGGGGGTAGAGCGCCTGGGCCAGGACGATGCCCCCGGCGGAGGAGACGGCGGCGGTGGCCAGCCACCGTCGTGTGCCCAGGAGCCGCTCCAGCAGCACGCCGACGGACAGCAGCATGAGGCTTCCGGTCACCGGCAGCAGGTGGCCGGGGACCGCCCAGGCGGTCATCAGGGTCCACACCCGCTGGGGCTGGTGGATGTAGGCGGACAGGACGATCTGCCCCTGGGGCCCCCAGGGCAGCAGGGCGATGCTGATGGCGAGGGTCAGTACGGCACAGGTGGTCGCGGCCGGCGCCGAGGCCAGCCAGGTGCGCGTGGCCCGCCAGGCCCGGCGCCCGTAAGCGCTCAGATGCGAGGGCCGCGATGCGGGGGCCGCAGGCGAGGGCGCGAGCTCGGGTGCGTCCGGGGGAGTCGTGGTGGACGAGTCCGACGGCATGAACGCTCCTCAGACGGTAGGTGATGGGAAGGCTGGTGATGCGAAGGGGGTGGAAGGGCTCCCCGTCGGGAGCCGACCAGCCGACATTCTTATCCACTTCCCAGCCATCCTCATCCACCTCGAGGCGGATGTGACCATGAGACCGGTCTCTCCAAGATTCAGGGACAGCCCTAGGAGATAACCTCGATCTGGCCGTGTTATCGCGGTTTTCTCACTGCGTGCGGGCCGATGCCATGGGGTGGCGGCCCACTCCTTGTAGCCGTCATGAGATAGTCTGCCGTGTGCTGGTGGTCGTGACAGGATGGCTGGGCGCTGTGTTCGTGGGTGACTCGACTGTGAGCCGTCCATGCGCGCGCCCACCCGTGCTGGGGCCATCGCGGAGCAGGACGACGAGGAAAGGCGGCCCCATCCATGGCCATGTACGAGCTCGACGGCAACCACCTCCTGCCCGTGCGCCTGGGTCGCTCCGCTGACGCCATCACCCTGTCTCACAGCCTGGTCGCCATCCAGCGCCAGATCGTCGACGTCCTGCGCCGTCCGCTCTTCCCCCTGTCATGGGAGGAGCTCGAGACCGGAGCGAGCCTGACCGCCCTGGACGCCACCGGGCAGGTCGTCGTCGTCGAGGTCCTGGAGAGCGTCGACTCCACGGGACTGCTGGCCGCCATGTCGCGCCTGACCCAGGCCGCCACGGCGGGCCGCCGCGAGATCGCCAGCAGGTACGCCGGCGGGCTGGGGGCCTTCAGCCAGGACTGGAACGAGTTCCGCGAGGCGATGCCCGCCCAGGTCGAGGCCGGACCGAGGCTGACGATCCTGAGCGCCTCCCTGGAGCCGGACGTCGTCGGAGGGCTGGGAGTACTGGCCTCCTCCGGGCTGGAGATCCACGAGGTGGACGTGCGCATCGTGGACGAGTCGCGCATCGTCGTCGTGGTGGAGAAGATCTCCGGGATGGACGTGGCCGCCGGGGGACCGCTGCTCGTGGCCCGTGCGCCCCGCCCGGCCCTGGCCGGTTCCGCCTCCGCCGGTTCGAACGGCTCGCGGGCCGTTGACGCCACTGAGCAGGCCGAGCACATGAGCCCGGTCACCGGCCCCATCGAGATCGTCATGCCCTCCGAGCCGGTGCACGCCCCCGACGCCGAGGACACCGATGACGCCGGCGCCGCCATCCCGGCGGGAGCCTTCGCCGCGACGGGTGCCGCCGACGCGCTCTCCGATCTGTTCGAGCCGGTGGCGGTCACCACCGACCAGCCCCAGGTACATGCCCTCTCCGCCCAGGGCGGGGACGAGACCTCGCCCGAGGACCCCGACGAGGCCGGCGCCGCCCAGCCTGCCGGGCAGACCTCGCCCGAACCGGATGAAGACGCCGACGCCCCTGCCGACGACGCCCACGTCTCCGCCCCCGCACAGGGCCCGACCCCGGACGCCGCCGATGCTGTCACCGATGCAGCCACCGATGAGGCCGCGGCCGATGCCGTCCGCGGTGCCGAGGCCGAGCACGAGGCCCCGCAGAGCCGGCCCGAGCCGGACCCGGAGAGCTCCGCCGGCGCCGCAGGCAGTGTCGGCGGCGCCAGTCAGGAGCCGGCCGACATCCTCAGCGGGGACGCCGCGACCGTTCCCGTCGTCGTCGACCTGGGTGAGGAGCCCTCTGCCGACGACGCCGGCCACGGGGACCGACCCGGCTCCACCGATGACTCCAGCGCCGAGGAACGGGCCATCGCCGCCCTGGCCGGAGGCGTGGACATCCTCGGCGGGAGCAGCCTGTCCGGGGGAAGCGGCTCAGCGGCGTCGGCCGGATCGGCGCCTTTCGATGCTCCGCTCGGTGCCGTAGGAGCACTGCAGGGTGGCGATGCCCCGAGTGAGGCCGGTTCGCGCACCCGCATGGGGCGCCGCTCGCGGGCGGCGCACTCTGGGCATGACGCCTCCTCGGCCGCATCCGCCTCGCAGTCCGGCGCCTCGCGCGTCTCCCCGGAGGACGGGCACGGCGGACACTCAGTGCGGGCCGCGCAGGCCTGGTCCACCGTCGCCCCCAACGAGACCCGTCTGGAGGCGCCCACCGGTGCGGTGCCGCTCGTGTCCTGGGAGCCGCTGCGCGGGTCGGCCGACGCGCTCGACCCGGTGGCCGAGGCGCTGGGAGGGGACCCCTCGAAGTCCCTCCTGGTCCAGGAGACCGCCGAGCTGGCGGCCGTGGCGGCCTCGCTCGGCAAACCGACCCAGCTCATCTGGCAGCGGCTGCGTCGGGGCATCTACCACGAGGCGATCCTGTCGGTGGAGGGCGTCATCACCCTGTCCGACGGGCGCTCCTTCACTGACCCGACGTCGGCCGCCAACGCCGCCCAGGCCGTCACCGACGCCGACGGCTGGCGTGTGTGGCGCGTGGGGGTGCACGGCGCCCACCTGGGGGACCTGCGCGACGACCTGGCCGACCGCAGCTTCTGAAGCCCCCTGGCCTGAGCCGTCGGCCGAGCCAGGATCAGCGCAGCACGTAGGCGGACATCCAGCGGCGCAGGGCGGAGAAGACCTGCTCGCGCACGGGAGGCTCGGACAGGGTGAGGTCGTGGACACCGCCGGGGAAGCGGGCGATGGTTACCAGCTTGCCGAGCATGACGGCGCGACGGGCGGTGGCATCGGCGTCGATGATCGTGTCCGCGCTCCTGGACTCCGGCATCCACGTCACCCCGAGTCGAGTGGTGGCCGACCCCATTGACAGCACCGGGCAGCGGATGTCCAGACCCTGGGCGACGCGGTTGTGGCCCTCCATGACGGCCTGGAGCCAGCCCACGCGCACGGGTGCGGAGGGCTTGATCGACCAGGCCGGGTTGATGTCCCAGCCGGTCACGTAGGGGTCGTCGGCCCAGGCGGGATCGGGCAGCTCGCCGTCGCGCTCGGGCACCCAGCCGTCGGTGATGGAGAAGACGCGAGCCTGGTCGACCCAGCCGTCCAGAATCGACATGTGCGGGTCGCGCAGCGCCAGGGTGCGCAGCACCGGGTCGCCGACGGTGCGCACGAGCTCGGAGCCCTGGAGCGAGAGCCAGGCGGAGTTGAGGACCAGGGCGCGCAGGGCCCCCGGGTGGCGGTCGGCCCACAGGGAGGCGACGAGCCCGCCCGTGGAGTGACCGGACAGGACGACCTCGGTCTCCCAGCCCTGGTCGGCGCGGATGGTGGACAGGGCCAGGCCCAGATCCTCGTCGTAGTCGGCCAGCGAGGTGCACCAGCCCAGCATCTGGCCCTCGCGCCAGGAGCGGCCGTAGCGACGCAGGTCCAGGGCGTAGAAGGCCCCGCCCAGGCGGGAGATCTCGCGGGCCAGGTGGGTCTGGAAGAAGTAGTCGTTCCAGCCGTGCAGGTAGAGGTGGATGAAGGAGGGGGAGGAGGGGGTGCCCGGCAGGGCGCCGGGGTCGAGGGCCGGCAGGTGGCGCACCAGGGTGGCGACGGCGCCGTCGTCCTCGTCGTCGGGCAGCAGCTCCAGGGTGCGGGCCTCGAAGCCCGGGCCCAGGAAGTCCGGTCCCCAGGCGTCCACCGGTGCGTGCTCGGTCGTTGCGTTCACACTCCCATGATGGCACCGCGAGTCGGAACGGGGCGCCTCGACGGAATTCTCACTCCCCAACCAGAACTTCACAAACGACCCGGAGCCGCGTCGTTTGTGAAGTTCTGGTCGAAGTGAGGCCCGGGGCGACGTGAGGCCCCGTTGCCCCCCCCCGACGCGACCGGTGTCAGTCGGCGTGCTGGCCGATGAAGCGGAGGATCGCGTCCTCGACCTGGTGGCCGTGGCCGACGATGAGGTGACCGCCGGTGGGGAAGAGCGACGTCGTCAGGTCCGGGTAGCGGTGCATGGAGGACTGTACGTGCCCCGCCGGTGGAGCGAAGGGCGCTACTCGGTCGTCCCGGGCGTGCAGGAGCAGGACGGGCGGCTTGAGCTCCTCGATCGGATAGTCCTCGAAGTGCACCGCCATGTCCCGGTTCGTGATCGAGGCGTCGATGTCTGCCCCTGTCCTGCGCTCGGACAGGGGGAGCATGCCGTGGACGGTCTGGGGATCCATGCCCAGGACGGGCCCGAGGAATGGCGAGAGCAGCCACATGATCCAGTCGTGGTTCATGATCGCCGGTGGCCCCATGCGGCCGGGCGGCGTCGCGGGTCGAGACGGCCAGGGCGCGGCCGAGCTCAAGAGAATGAGCCCTGTGACGCGCTCGGGGTGGTTCAGGGCGAAGCGGATGGCGGGGGTCCCGCCGGCCGACGCTCCCAGGAGGAATGTCCGCTCGATCCCCAGGCGGTCGAGCAGCTCGGTGAAGACGGCCGCCTGGTCAGCCGGTGAGCCGTCACCCCGCACGGCGCTGCCGGGGTAGCCGAAGCGTGACGGCGCGAGAATCCTGCAGTGCTCGGGCAGGCTCCCGACGTTCTCGAGCGCCTGGTCGTATCCGCCGTACAGCCCGTGAACCGACAGGATCGTCTCGCAGCCGGAGCCGGAACCTGGACCGGTGCCGCCTCCCGAGGGCTGCGGCCCGCAGTCGATGTAGGCGACGTCGCCGTGACTGAGCGCCATCCTTCGCACCGGATGGGCTGCCAGCCGAGCTCGGGCGGCGGCGCGGGCTCGGCTGAGGCCGAGGGCCTGGGCTGCGCCGTAGGTGGCGATCCCGGCGCCGATAAGTCCCACGGCGGGCAGTGCGCGTCTCATGCCGGCCTCCTCAGACCTCCACCGGCGTGTGTGCTGTCACTGTGTTCACACCCCCATGATTCCACCGCTTGCTGGAAGGGGGCGCCACGACGCTTCTCTCACTCACCAACCAAAACTTCACAAACGACCCGGAGCCGCGTCTTTTGTGAAGTTCTTGTCGAAGTGAGGCGGAGTAGGGCGGGGAGAGACTGGAGGCACGGACCGAAGAAGGTGCACCATCCCATGACCACCACAGCCTCCCCGGGCCTCAAGGTCTCCTCCTCGGGCAGGCGGCCCAGTCCGCAGGCCCGTTCCACCGACGGCCGGCCGGGGCGCAACTATCTGTGCGCCGGATGCGGGGCCTTCTACTCCCACATCACTGCCGATCTGCTCGCCATGGTCAGGCTCCTGGGGGAGGGGCGCCCACCGGCCGACATCATGGACCCGGGCACCAGGCGCGCCCTGAGGCCCGAGGAGGAGTAGAGGAACGTGGCTGCGCTCGCGTGCCAGGGAGACGAGCCTGGTCTGTATGACGGCATGCGTCAACACTGCTTATGTGATGGGAACCGGGTCGGCGCTTGCCGCTGAGACGAGCAGCAAGTTCGCCCCTGTTCATCCGGGGGAGGTCCTCATGGAGGACTTCATTGAGGGATTCGGTATCACCCAGAACAAGCTGGCCGTCGCCATGGCCGCAGGCGTCCCCATCCGCCGGCTGTGTCATGCCGTGTCCGCCACCCCGCCTCTGGCGAGATCCGGTTGTGACTCATTGAGCGCCGCACCGGCGAGGCCTTCCACCAACAATAATGAATGTGATTGTCAGTATCGACATCTGTGGTGCCGTCTCCTAGGGTGGGGCCATGGTCGACGCAGGGGTTCAGGAGACTCTCTTCTTCCCGCTTCTGGGGCGGGCTCGTGCTGCGCGAAGCTGGCCGAGCTGCTTCCAAGACTCCTGGTCCGAGCGCCTGGTCTCGATGGTCTCCGCCCTCCGCCCCGGCGTCCAGGACATGGATATGGGCGAGATGCCCGCCGCCATCTACGCCTTGCGCCACCTTGCCGCCGTGACGGAGATTCGGCGCTATCTGGATGCCCGACCCGAGGCCGCCGTCGTCGACCTTGGCTGCGGACTGGATCGTCTCGTTGACGAGGTCGACAACGGTCGGGCGCTGATCTACAACCTGGACTTCCCCGACGTTCTCGAGTCCAGACGCACCTGGGCCGAGCCCCATGAACGAGAGCGGGAACTTCCCTTCTCCTTAACCGATCATCGCTGGATGGATGAGGTCGACGCCGGTGGCGGACTGATCGCCGTGGCCTCCGGGGTCTTCTACTTCCTGGAGAGCGGCTCGGTTCAGAATCTTGTCGACGCGATGGCCCGCCGCTTTCCCGGTGGCCGTCTGGTCTACGACGCCGAGTCCCCGGAGATGGTCGCGATGAGCGAGCAGGCCGTGCGGGATCGAGGAATCGATGCGGTCCCCATGCCCTTCCGAGCCGCCGACCCCTGCGCCGCACACACCTGGAGCTCCCACGTCTCCCAGGTCAGGGTGAACTTCGACCTGTCCTCCTACGCTACCGATCCCGCGGCCCTTCCTGCACAGGTACTCGATGGCTTCGCCCAGATGAGGGAGGGCCGGGCCCTCTATGAGGTCATCGCCGATTTTGCCGTCGCAGGGGAACCCCGCTGACACATTGACCGGGGCGAACTCGCCTTCCGCGACGAGGCCTGAGAGACTGGGCGCATGCGAATCGCCATCGGTGCCCCGGGCAATGGAGCCCTCCTGAAGGACGCTCTTGAGGAACGACTGGCCGAGGACGGGCGCGTGAGCGACGTCGTCGACCTGTCCACACCGGACATCACCTACCCGGAGGTCTCCTTCCAGGTCGCCGGGGCAGTCGCCGAGGGGCGGGTCGACCGCGGGCTTCTCATCTGCGGCACCGGCGTGGGAACCGCCATCGCCGCCAACAAGGTGCCCGGGGTGCGCGCGGCGACCGCACACGACCTGCTCACCGTGCGCGGCTCGGTGGAGAACTACGACGCCCAGATCCTGTGCATGGGGCAGAACGTCATCGCGGCCCCGGCCGCCTGGGCGCTCGTCGACATCTGGCTCGACCTGCGCCACGACTCCACCGGCAGCTACGGCCCCAAGGTCGGCGAGATCGCCGCCTACGAGGCGCGCCTCCACTCCTGACGGCGGCCCCGCGCGAGCCTCCTAACGCGGCGCGGGCCGCGCCGGAACTGTGCGCGCCGGCGCAGAGGCTCTGGTGTCGAAGCGTGTGCTGGCCAGACGGCGCTCCACAATCACTCGCCCCTCGGTAAGGAGGAGGCCCGCTGCGGTCAGTCCCAGAGGGTTTGGGACAATTGCTCGGTGCGTATCACTGGCATCGACCACATCGTTCTGACGGTCCGCTCCATCGAGACAAGCGTCGACTTCTATTCGCGGGTTCTGGGCATAGGGGTCATCACCTTCGGGCACGGGAGAACGGCCTTGCGTTTCGGGGACCAGAAGATCAACCTCCATGCCGCGGACGATCCGATTGCTCCGCATGCCACGCAGCCCATCCCTGGGAGCGCGGACCTGTGTCTGGTTGCTGACGGCACGATCGACGAGATTCGTGAGCATCTTGCTGCCAAGGCGGTCCCTGTGGAGCTCGGCCCCGTCAAGCGGACAGGCGCCCGTGGTGCCATCCGCAGCCTCTACGTGCGCGACCCCGATCGGAACCTCATCGAGATCGCTGTCTACGAGAGTGCCTGAGAACCGCCCAGGTGCCGCAAGAGGCATCCGTGTCCAAATCGGATATAAAGGAGTCCGAGGCCTGACATAGTCGCTGACTGAACCGCGGAATCGCGCGGTTTCTTTCTGCGCATCCGAACTGCGGGCGAGCCTTTGTGTCCGATTTGGACACCGCCCAACACATCGTGGCCGGTCGCGCTGTGCGTGGGGCCGCGATGTCCGGTGCACGACCTGCGTGAGGAACCTCGCGTCGAGCTGCATTGAGTGCAATGATGCACTGAGTGCAAGATGGGCGTGTGACCGGAGCCGACCTGCGCGCAACCCAGGCGCGACGCACTCGCGCCGCCATCCGCGCCGCCGCGCTCACCCTGACCCGGGAGCGCGGCTACGCCGCGATGACGGTTGATGACGTCGCCGCCCTGGCCGGAGTCTCCCGGCGCACCGTCTTCAACCACTTCTCCTCCAAGGCCGACCTCCTCGTCGTCGGTCTGGAGCCCCCGGCGCCCGCGGTTGTCGAGGCCTTCGTCAACGGCTCCGGAAGCCTTCTGGAGGACCTCGGCGCCCTGCTCGCCTCCGGCGCCGAGGCCGTCGAGTCCGAGCGCGGCTGGCTCCTGTCCTTCCCGGAGATCGTGCGGGACAACCCGGAGGTGGAGCGCGCCGTCCACGAGCGGCTGCGCATCGTCGCCCAGTCCTTGGCGGAGGCCGCCGGCCGCCGCCTGGGAGCCGAGCCCGACGACCCGCGCACCCGCGCCGTCGTCGCCTTGGCCATGGCCATCCAGCGCAGCTCCCTGGACCTGTGGTGCGGGCGCTCCCACCCCTGGGAGGAGGCCCGCCTGGTCGACGCCGTCCGCGCCATGGTCGAGGCGATCTCCGAGGTGGTCTCCCCGCTCCGCCCCGAAGCCGCGGCCTCCGCCGCTGCCGGCGACCCGACGTCGTCGAGCTCGCCGGGCTAGTCGCACGGGAGGCTCTCCCCGTCCTTCTCGCAACTGACTGAACCGACTGTTTCCGTCCTTCTCCATCCTTCGCCCTCAACCGACAAGGCCACACTGATGACTCAACGCACCTCGACGTCGGCCTCCGCCGGCCCCGCCCTCCACGAACCGGGGGCGGAGTTCCACCCCGACCGCCGCTTCTGGGCGGTCTACGCCTCGCTCCTGATCGTCATGTTCCTGTCCGCCATGGACCAGACGATCGTCGGCACGGCCCTGCCCACCATCGTGGGTGACCTCGGCGGCGCCGTCCACATGGCCTGGATCCTGACCGCCTACACCCTGGCCATCACCGTGGCCATGCCGGTCTACGGCAAGCTCGGTGACCTCGTGGGGCGCAAGAACCTCTTCCTGGTGGCCATCGCCCTGTTCCTGATCGGCTCGGCCCTGTGCGGCACCGCCGACTCCATGACTCAGCTCATCATCTACCGCTTCATCCAGGGGCTGGGCGGCGGTGGCCTCATGATCTCCTCCCAGGCGATCACCGGCGACCTCATCCCGCCGCGCGTGCGCGGCACCTACATGGCCCCCATGGGAGCCATGTTCGGTGTCGCCTCCATCCTGGGGCCCATCATCGGCGGCTGGCTGACCGACTCGGTCTCCTGGCGGTGGACCTTCTGGATCAACCTGCCGCTGGGCGTTCTGGCCTTCATCGCCATCCTCCTGGTGCTGCGCCTGCCCTCCGGGCGTCTGACCAGCCCCATTGACTGGTGTGGGCTCGCGTTCATGAACGCCGGCGCCATCGCCATCGTCCTCATGGCCACCTGGGGCGGCAACCAGTATGCGTGGACCGGCCCGGTCATCATCGGCCTGGGCGTCGCCGGAATGGTCTGCTGGGGGCTGTTCGGCTTCGTCGAGACGCGCGCCGCCGACCCCATCCTGCCCTGGACGATCCTCACCAGCCGCACCTTCCTCGTCTCCACGCTCGTCGGCATGCTCGCAATGGGCGGCATGATCGGCGTCATGAGCTACCTGCCCACCTACCTCCAGATGGTCTACGGCTACTCGGCCACCACCTCCGGCCTGCTCCTGGTACCCATCACCATCGGGATGCTCGTCTCCTCGATCCTCTCCGGCGTGCTCGTCTCGCGCACCGACCGCTACAAGATCTACCCGGTCGCGGGACCCCTGATCGCCGCCGGCGCCGCCTTCTGGCTCTCCCGCCTGACGACGACGTCGCCCGTCTGGCAGATCTCCGCGGCCACCTTCCTCATGGGGTCGGGCATCGGGCTGTTCTTCCAGCTCCTGGTCACCGTGGTGCAGAACGCGCTGCCGGCCAAGCACCTGGGCACGGCCACCAGCGGCAACAACTTCTTCCGCGAGGTCGGCGTCTCCCTGGGCGCCTCGCTCATCGGCGCGGCCTTCTCCTCCGGCCTGACCTCCAACCTCACGGATCGGATCGGCGCGCTGGCCCGCAGCGCGGACCCGGCCGTCCTGGGGGCGCTGGCCCAGTTCAAGGACGCCGACACCTCCTCGCTCACGCCCGCCCTGGTCAACCAGCTGCCTACCGTCCTGCACGACGCCGTGGCAAGCTCCTACGCCGACGCCCTCCTGCCGATCTTCGGCTGGATGATCCCGCTGTTCGTCGCGACCTCCGTCGTCGCCGTCTTCCTGCCCGAGGTGCCCCTGTCCCAGAAGACCGCGCTGGAGCAGGTCGCCGAGGCCGAGGGCGCGGCCGAAACCGAGGCCGGCGAGCCGACGGCGCTGAGGGGCGAGGCGCAGTAGGTGAGAGGATGGCCTGGTGATGGAACAGATCTTCAGACGACCGCCCCCCGCAGTGCTGCTGGCGATGGCGGGCGCGGCGCAGAGCGCCATGACTCGTGGTCGGACAGTGACACCGTCGTCGATGGCGGCGGCCGCTCCCGTTGTCGGGGGCTCGCTGTGCCTGCTCGCCGGAAGCGCGGGCAGCTTTCTTCGCCACCGCACCACGGTTGACCCGGTGAGGGTCGAGCGTGCCCAGCACCTCGTTGTGGACGGCCCCAACCGGCTGACGCGCAACCCCATGTACCTGGGCCTGGCGGGGCTGCTGCTCTCGCACGCGATCGCGCGCAGGAGCCCGTCCGCGCTGATCCCACTGGTCGGCTTCGTCTGGCTCCTCGACCGCCACCAGATCCCGGCCGAGGAGAAGGCCCTGGAGGAGAGGTTCGGGCAGGACTACCTCGACTACACGGAGGCCGTTCCCCGCTGGCTGGGCGTGCCGGGCGCTCGAGGATGCTGCCGAGCTCGCCGTCGGCGCTGACGGCGTGTGGCGCCTGAGGGCGGGGTGGCCCGGATCGCGCGGGCGGACGGAATGGTCCGACGGCGCCCGTAGTTGAAGGCTGCATGAAAGCATTCGGGTTCCTCAGCTTCGGACACTACGGACACGGTCGCGGCCCTGGCGACCCCGACGCCGGCCAGGCGCTCAAGGAGGCCGTTGAGATCGCCGTCGGCGCCGACGAGATCGGCGTCAACGGCGCCTACTGGCGCGTCCACCACTACGCCCGCCAGGCCGCGGCCCCCATCCCGCTGCTCTCCGCGGCCGGCGCCCGCACCCAGCGCATCGAGGTCGGCACCGGCGTCATCGACATGCGCTACGAGAACCCTCTCTATCTGGCCGAGGAAGTCGCCGCCCTCGACCTGCTCACCGACCAGCGCATCGCCATCGGCATCTCCCGAGGCTCACCGGAGCAGGCCCGCCGGGGCTGGGAGAGCTTCGGCTACACCGGCGGCACCGACCCGCGCGGAGCCGACGTCGCTCACGCCCACACCGCTCAGTTCCTCGACGCCGTCCGGGGCGTCCCGCAAGCGGACCTCGACGCCAGCAGCGCCATGGCGTCCGGCGCGAGCTCCCGCCTGCGCATCGAGCCGCACGCCCCCGGAGTGGACCGCCGCCTGTGGTGGGGCGCCGGCTCACGGGAGACCGCCGAGTGGACCGCCCGCCAGGGCCTGAACCTCATGAGCTCGACCCTTCTGACCGAGGCCACCGGGGAGGGCTTCTCCCACCTCCAGGCCGAGCAGATCCGCCGCTACCGCGAGGCGTGGCTGGAGGCCGGCCACGACTGGACCCCGCGCGTGAGCGTCTCGCGCTCCATCCTCCCAATCGTCTCCGAGGCCGACCGGAGGTTCTTCGCCCTGCGCGGCGAGGACTCCCGCGATCAGATCGGCGTCATCGACGGCCTGCAGTCAACCTTCGGGCGTACCTACGCCGCCGAGCCCGACGTCCTCATCGAGCAGCTCGCCCGGGATGAGGCGCTCCACGCCGCCGACACCGTCATGCTCACCATCCCCAGCCAGCTCGGCGTCGACTTCAACCTCCACATCCTGCAGGCATTCGCCGAGCACGTCGCCCCGGCGCTGGGCTGGCGGCCCAACACTGCCGGGCCGGTGACGGGCTACTCCCTGGAGGCGTAGGCGCTCGCCGCGGCCACAGCCCCCATCCGGCCTCCGGCTCGCACTCCACGAGGGTGGGGGTGCGCTGGCCGGGGCGGTGCGTACTGCACGAGCCCCCGGCCCCCGTGGAGTACACCCGAGCCTCATTCAGTAGCACCCCGCCCTCGTGGAATAGGTCTGGTGAGTTGACCTCGCCGTCATCGTGATCGGCGTCGGCCTTCTTCTCAGGCTTCACCGATAATCCGGAACCGGCGCTTTATCGAGATACCGGTGTGATGGGCAAGAGTGGAAATACTTTCTGCTCGGTGCCGGGATGTCGTGAGGAGAAGGGGGCATCAATAACGACGCGGCCTGTGGGGCTCGGAGATCTCCGAGCCCCACAGGCCCCTGTCGTTGAGGGCGCCATCGCCTCTGGATCCCATATTCCAGAGGGGACTCACCCTCCTTCGCCAGAGCGGCTCGTGCCGAGCTCCCTATCAGCTCGGGCGACCTCGAAAGCCGATCGGTCATCAGGCTCCCCAACCCTCGCGACCGGTTTCCGTCCGGCGGCGGTCACCATGTAACCCACTGCTCCTGAGGGAGCACTTCAATATACCTGAGAGTTGTCTGGGAATCTGTTCTCGGGATTTCTTCTGTTTTTCTGAGGCTGAATACTCTCTATTTCTGAAGGGGGTTAATGGCACTGATTTCTAGTGCATTTTAAACGTATAAGCAGCCCTATTGTGTTGATCTCCTTCGGGTCTTGTCCTGGAAACTGGGTGTACTGTTCAGCCGTCCAACCGTCGATCAACGGGCGGAAGGTGATGGTTGTCCGGCTCTGGGCGCCGGATGCCGCCGACCCTTGATCTCTCCAAGGAGCAGTTGCCTATGCCGCAGGTCACCGGAGCCGTTCATGAGGTGGGTGTCGACCAGCTCTTCTTCTCCACCACAGACGCGCGTGGCGTCATCCGCCACTCGAACAACGTCTTCATCGAGCTCTCGCGCTACCGGCGTGACGAGCTCTCCGGCGCCCCGCACAACATCGTCCGTCACCCGGAGATGCCCGGTGGCGCCTTCAAGGCCATGTGGGACACCCTTAAGACCGGCAGCCCCTTCGCCGCCTACATGCGCAACCTCGCCGCCGACGGCAGTGAGTACGACGTCTTCGCCACTGTCACCCCACTGTCCGACGGCGGCTACCTCTCGGTGCGCACCCGGCCGGTGTGCTCCGACCTGTTCGACACGGTCTGGGCCATCTACCGCGACGCTCGCGCCATTGAGGACCGGGCCATCAATGCCGGGGCCAACCGTCGGGCGGCGGCGGAGGAGGGGCTCGGCCGCATCGCCGAGCTGCTGACCGGGGCGGGACTGTCCTCCTACGAGGAGTTCCAGAACACGGCCCTGCCTGCGGAGGTGGTGCGTCGTGAGGAGCTCTCCGACGGCGTCCCGGTGCGCCCCGACGCCACCGGGGATCTGCGCGTCATGCTCGATTCGGTCACCAGGATCGCCGCTGGGCTCGACTCGTGGATGTCCGGCCAGCAGCAGCTCGCCGAGCTCTCCTCCTCCCTCAAGGCCGCGGGCAAGGGACTGACCCGGACTCTGGAGGACCCTCGCCTGAGCGCCGAGCACATCGCAGCCCTGGACCGCTCCGACCCCCGGGTCAAGCCCCTGGCCGACCTGCTGGACCTGTGGGCCCAGATGCAGGGCCTGGTCAGCCCCCTGGTAGCGCGGCTCGTCGACACCCTGGCTCAGCTCGACACCAATGGCGCCCGCACCCGCTTCCGCATCGCCCTGGCCCGTCTGCACGCCACCATCACCTCGCTGTTCACCGTCGAGCTCATCGACGGCGCCGGCGACCCGCAGTACTCGGCGCGGGCCATCCCCGACCTCGTCGAGTCGCTCCGTGACGGCATCGCCGAGATGGAGCGTCAGGCCCAGGCTCACAGAGCGCTCGCAGCCCAGACGGTCGCCTACATCGGCGAGGCCAGTCGCATGATGACGATCCCGCACCAGCTCCTCATGCTGTGGACCGGCTCCCCCGCGTCGAGCGACCCGGCGCTGCCCGCCACGGCCGCGGAGCTCTCCCGTGCGGCCTCCGGCGTGGCCGAGTCCGTGGGCTGTCGCCTGACCGAGCTCGACGAGCTCGCCGCCCGCTGCCGGGACACTCTTGTCACCGACAACGTCGCGGACCTGCGGGAGGCCCTCGAGTCCTTCACGACGGCGGCCAGTGCCGTCGCCCCGAGCTGAGACGGTTTGGCGCCGGTCGGCGAACGCATCCGTTCGCCGACCGGCGCCACTGCGCTGACCAAGTGCTGTCGGGGACGTCGAGACCCCGGCGGGTCTCAGTCCTGGTCGGGCCCGTCGCCCGGCCACTGCGGAGCCGAGGTGTTGGGGCCGGCTGTGTCGGAGACTCCCGTGGGCCCACTCACAGTGTCCGCGGACGGGGTGTATCCGTAGGGGTCGGGCTGCTGCGACCCGAAGGAGCCGGCCGCGTTCGGGGGCGCTGTGAAGGCTGCCTGCCCGAGAGCTGCGGTTCCCACCGGAACGGGAACGAGGGAGGCCCAGCGCAGCTCATTGCGGGGCGGCTCATAGGCCACGCCGGGGTAGCGGCCGAACTGCTCCTCGCTGGGCACGGCCGAGGAGGTGGAGTCCAGCGCCGCGAGCATCTGCTCCGGCGTCGGCCAGGAACCGGACCACCCGCTGCCGCTGGGAGCCGACGGCGGGAACCAGGCAGTGGACTCCGGCGGACGGATCATGATCCGTCCCGGGCGGCTGCGGTCGCGCAGGGCGTGGGCGCGCCAGGTGACGACCGGGTGCGTGGAGCGCCAGACGGACACGTGCAGCCACAGCCCCTTCTCCCGCGTGGCCCGATCTGCCAGGGCGTGGGTGTTGACCTCGGCCCCCAGGTACTTGCCGCCGGAGAGCACCCCCATGACCCCGGGCACGCCCTCAGGGGCGTAGGCGTAGCCGTGGTTGTCCGCCGTGTACTCCTGGGCCCGGCTCAGCGCGTTGCCCAGAAGCGGAACACTGCGGCCGAGGGTGACGAACAGCAGGCGCAGGAGGGAGATGTGGCCTGCGGCGAGGTGCCCGACCTCGTGCCCGATCACGAAGCGCAGCGCCTCGGGGTCGCGGGCCTGGCCGCCGATCTCGAACATGTCGGAGTGGACGGCCACGAAACGCCGGTAGCCGTGGCCGGAGGCGAAGGCGTTGATCCGACCGTTGCCCATGGTCACGTAGGCATCGGGAACCCGACGCAGGCCGAACTGCTGGGCCGCCTCGACGACCATCCGGTAGCCCTCCGGGAACTGGGTGGGACTCATCTGGACCGCGGTCGCGCGGAGCTTGGCGTACAGCATCGCGCGCACCACCCACAGGATGATCGGGATGATGGGGACCAGCAGGAGGAACTGCACGCCGCTGCTCTTCTCGCTGAGGAAGAAGTCGCGAACCTGAGCCCCCGGACCGGTCGGTTCGGGCACGGCGACCAGCCAGATCACCAGGGCGATCCACAGCAGATAGGCCAGTGCCGTCGCCACGCTGGTCGCGATCAGGAGCGGGATCTCGGCAGGGTGACGCAGCTCGCGGATTCCTCTGAAGCCGTGAACGGTCGCGCCGTTGAACATCCTCGGGCGGGAGGGCGGCACGGCCGACGGCGTCGTGCCAGAAGAACCGGGGACGGTGGATGGAACAGGTGGTCGCATGGCGGTAACCTAAAGGACTCGCCGCTGGAATCATCTCCTGCCCCAGGAGGATCTTCGCCTCCGACTTATCCGCCACCTGGTGGGAGATAGTGGCGGTCGATCATGCCCCCGAACGCTCCTGCGCCTCCAGCATCCCGGCAGGGGCCGGGGGAGCGGGCGGGACCTGACGGCGTCGATCGCGACCCCGTAGGCTCCTGCCCGTGCCGCACTCCGCATCGCCGTTCCTGCCGTCATCGCCTCTGCCCTCCCTGTCCGGGAACCCGGACCACACCGTGCCCTGGGGCATGCAGATCGCCGTGCGCTACGACAAGGTCCACCCGCCCCGGCGCATCGACGTCGCCGAGGCCGCCGCCCGCGCCGTCGTCTCCCTCCTGGCCTCACCTGCCGCCGCCCCCGGCGGGCCGTGGAGCTCGGCCGTCGGCTATTGGCGCGACGGGCGCATCCGCAAGCTCGTGCGCCGAGCCCGGGGCAAGCGCTGGGAGGAGGTCCAGGGCATCGACGGCGTCACCGTCACCCAGGAGGGCCCCACCGGCTGGGGGCAGGCGGCCGCCCGCGCCTTCGTCCCCGGACCGGTGCGCCCCCTGCCCGGGGCCCTGGCCAAGACCCAGGTGGAGGGCACCCACTTCCCGCCCGGTGACGAGATGCCCCCGCCGCCCGCCGAGATCACCGCGCGCGCCGCCAAAGACCCGGCCGCGGCCGAGGAGATCGCGCTCACGGCGGCGTCGGCCTCCGCCGGGGCCCTCGTGACGATCGAGGCCACGCCCCTGCACGAGATGACCTCGGGCAAGCTGGCCGCCCAGTGCGGCCACGCCGCTCAGCTGGCCTGGGAGAGCAGCGCCATGCCGCCCGCCCTGAGGCGGGCCTGGGCCGACGACGGCTACCGGGTGCGCGTCGTCGTACCCAGCCGGGAGCAGTGGGAGACCACCACCCGGCCCGTCAGCGTCACCGACGCCGGCTTCACCGAGCTCGACGGCCCCACCGAGACGACCCGCGCCTCCTGGTGAGGGCGCGGCGTCTGAGTGTCCCTCCGCAGAGGGGCACCGGCGACCCGCCAGGCCTCCTCCGTCAGCCCGCCATCGCCGCCGGGACGACCGGTCCCCGGACTCCCGCCCGAGCGAGCGTCTCAGAAGCCATGACACTCTGAATCGGGAACTGCGTTTCCCGTCCAGGACGTACTTCTCCTACAGATGACTGAGGTCGGACCCCAGTCATCTGGGGGACAACGCAGTCCTCGTCGGAGAAGTACGTCCCCGATCGGGTGCCTACTGGTGCTGCTCCTCGGGCTCCGGCACCCCGCGGAACACCAACAGACGGATGAACACGTAGAGGTAGATGCCCTCGCAGCAGGCCGAGATGACGCGCGCCAGCTCGGCATTGACCCCGAACCAGTGCAGCAGCGAGGACAGGCCCAGGATGAAGATGACGTACTGGCTGATGACCCCGGCCATGTAGCCCGCCCCCTGCTGGACGACGTGCCCGTGGGCCTGGAAGTTCAGCCACCGGTTGAGCAGGAAGGAGTAGACGGCCGCGATGACGTAGCCGACCGTGACCGCCACCGGGTAGAACCAGTGGAGGCGGTTGTAGAACACCCACAGGCAGGTGATGTCCAGGAAGAAGGCGGAGCCGTTGATGATCGCGTAGCCGATGAAGGTCACCGGCAGCCGACGGCGCACGAAGCCCGGCAGGATGGAGTGGATCGCCGTGATGAGGCGCAGGAAGACCTCCGGGGCGCGGCGGGCCGTGGGGGCGGAGGACTCGACGGTGGACGCAGCGGCTTCAGCGGTGGCGGTCCCGGGGGCCCGGTCGTCCGTCGCGGTTCCTGCCATGAGGTGTCCTTCCCGGTGATGGCTCCTGTCAGAGGGAGTCTTCCCCGACCGCGCCGGTTGGGCAAGTTCCGAAAGGAGGAACAGCGGCCCGCCGGCTCATCCTTGCGGCGGAGGGGCGGCCTGCGTCAAGACCTGGGCGACCTCGCGGCGCAGCAGCTCGCCGCCGGCGTCGGCCGGGTGGTGGATAGTGCGCAAGCCCACCTCGCGGGCCGCGGCGATGTTGGTGGCGCTGTCATCGACGAACAGGGCCTGGTCCGCCTCCACCCCTGCGAGCTCCAGCAGCCGGTGGAAGTAGGCGGCATCCGGCTTGGCCACCCCCAGCGTGCAGGAGTAGCCGTCGATGTCGCACAGGCCGTCATAGCCCAGCTCCTCGCGCATCCAGGCTCGACGCTCCCACTGCTGATTGGTGGCCAGGACTGTGGTGTAACCGGCCTCGCGCAGGTCCCCCGCCAGCTGCCAGGCCAGAGGGTCGGGCGTGGCCCGGTGCCACATCTCCAACAGGTCCGATGCGCGCAGCTCCAGCCCCAGGCTGCTCACCACCCGCTCCAGCAGCTCGGTCAGGGTCTCCCGGCCCGCCAGGGCGTCGGTCTCACCATCGATCATGGCCTGGGCGAAGGCGGGTCCGCCGCCTCGGGTCAGCGCCTCGCCCCACGGGGTGCCGATGAGCTGAAGAACGCCGTCGGCATCGAGCAGGACGGCGCGCACGGGTGTGGACGAGGCGGGCGGGATGACCGGCTGAGAGATGCTCATGCCCCGATTCTGCCCTACCTCACGGTGGGTTTCGGTCGGGAGACAGACCGGGCATGGGGCGCACCGGTGGAAGACTGGGACCATGACTGATCCCGCCAGCACACCCGCCACTGCCTCGCCCAGCCCCTGTTCCGGTGCCCTCGCCGCCACCGAGGCCACCACCGACGCCGCCGCGATCCTGCACGACGACGACGCCTACACCGACTCGCTCATCGACTTCGTCACCGCCTCGCCCAGCTCCTACCACGCCGCAGCCGAGGTCGCCCGCCGCCTGGAGGGGGCCGGCTTCACCCGCGCCGAGGAGACCGTCACCTGGGAGGAGGACCTGCCGCGCCGCGGCTACGTCATCCGCGACGGCGCCATCGCCGCCTGGGCGCTGCCCGAGGCACTCACCCCGGGGACGGGCCTGCGCGTCGTCGGCGCCCACACCGACTCCCCGGCCCTCAAGTTCAAGCCCGCCGCCGCCCTCGTCCGCTCCGGCTGGCAGCTCATCAACGCCGAGGTCTACGGAGGCCCCCTGCTCGCCTCCTTCCTCGACCGCGAGCTGGGCCTGGCCGGACGCCTGACCACCCGCGACGGCACCGTCCACCTCGTGCGCACCGGCCCCATCGCCCGCGTGTCCCAGATCGCCCCGCACCTGGACCGCAGCGTCAACGACACCCTCCACCTGGACCGCCAGACCCACCTGCTGCCCCTGTGGTCACTGGCCGCCCCCGACGCCGCCCCCGACGCCGTCGAGACCCACCTGTGCGAGATCGCAGGCATCGACCCGGCCGAGCTCGCCGGCCACGACGTCCTGACCTACCCCACCCAGGCGCCCGCCCGCTTCGGCCGAGACGGAGAGTTCCTGGCCTCCTCCCGCCTGGACAACCTCTCCTCCGTCCACGCCGGACTGGTCGCCCTCGAGGCGCTCGCGGCCGCCGGGACCGAGCCCGCCGAACCCGTCATCCTGGTCGCCTTCGACCACGAGGAGGTCGGCTCGGACACCCGCTCCGGGGCGGGCGGACCCTTCCTCGAGACGCTCCTGCGGCGCCTGGCCCGAGCCCTGAGGGTCAGCGGTGACGGCCTCGATGCCCTCCTGGCCCGCTCGACCTGCGTGAGCGCCGACGCCGGACACTCCGTCCACCCCTCCTACGCCCACCTGCACGACCCGGCCGTCCAGCCGCTCATCAACCACGGCCCCCTGCTCAAGATCAACGCCCAGCAGCGCTACGCCACCGACGCCGCGGGCGCCGCGATCTGGGCGCGGGCCTGCGCCGCCGCGGGCGTGCCCAGCCAGGACTTCGTCTCCAACAACGCCGTGCCCTGCGGGTCCACCATCGGCCCCATCACCGCCACCCGCCTCGGCATCACCACGGTCGACGTCGGCGTGCCCCTGCTGAGCATGCACTCGGCCCGCGAGATGTGCGGCGTCCAGGACGGCCCCTGGCTCGCCCAGGCCCTGCACGCCTACTGGCAGGGGGCCTGAGCATGGCGGGGGAGCGGGCGGGCCGCGGGGCCCAGCCGGACTCGCCGATCCGCGCCGCCGGCGTGCACGGCGCCGACCCCTGCCCCTGCGGCGGCGGGCGCACCTACGCCCAGTGTTGCGAGCCGCTCCACGACGGCGCCCCGGCGCCCACCGCCCAGGCCCTCATGCGCTCGCGCTACACGGCCTTCGTCGTCGGCGACGAGGACTACCTCTTCCGCACCTGGCACCCGCGCACCCGCCCCGAGGGGCCCTACTGCCACCCCGGGACCCGGTGGACGGGACTGACCATCCACGAGACCGTCGACGGCGGGGCGGATGACGAGACCGGCATCGTGGAGTTCACCGCCACCTACCGCAGTGGCGACGGGCGCGGGGGAGTGGTGGACGACGCCCTGCGCGAGCGCTCCCGCTTCACTCGCCGCGCCGGCCGCTGGCTCTACCTCGACGCCGTCGGATAGGGCCGGCGGCCCCGGGCGGACGGGGACCGCTCAGCTCCAGGTGCCGCGCCAGTACTGGATGGGCCAGGGGGCCTCGTCCCAGGAACGCGCCCCCAGGTCCGCCGCCCAGCGCAGCGGCAGGTACGGATCGCGCATTGCGGCCCGGCCCACGGCGATCGCGTCGGCCTGCCCGGCGATGAGCGCCTGCTCGGCCTGGGCCGCCTCCTCGATGAGTCCCACGCCCACCACCGGGACGTCGCTGCCGGCCACGGCCCGCCTGACCTGCTCGGCCAGCGGCAGCTGGTAGCCGGGCCCCACCGGGACCGCGGCCGGGACGTTGCCGCCGCTGGAGACGTGCAGGACGTCGACGCCGGCCTCCACCAGCTCGCGGCTGAAGGCGGCGGTCTCCTCACCGGTGACGCCGCCCTCGGCCCAGTCCGAGGCCGACAGGCGGATATCGAGCACCGTCTCCGGCCCGATGGCCTCGCGCACGGCCCGCACCACCTCAAGGGGGAGGCGCTGCCGGTTCTCGACGCTGCCGCCGTAGGAGTCGGTGCGCTGGTTGGACAGGGCGGAGCGGAACTCGTGGATGAGGTAGCCGTGGGCGCCATGGACCTCGACGACGTCGTAGCCGGCCTCGACGGCGCGCCGCGCGGCCGCCGCGAAGGCCTCCACGATCCGACCGATCCCGGCCTCGTCCAGCTCGGTGGGAACCGCGTGCTTGGGGAAGGGGATCGCACTGGGGGCCAGCAGCTCCCAGCCCTCCAGGGTGCCGGTGCGCGCGCCCTCCACCTTGGGGCGCCACGGGGCGGTCCCCGCCTTGCGCCCGCCGTGCCCGATCTGGATGCCGGCCAGGGCGCCGCCGGCGTGGATCGCCTCCACCAGGCGGTGCTGGCCGGCGACCTGCTCATCCGACCACAGCCCCAGGTCGTAGGGGGACAGGCGCCCCTCCGGGGTGACCGCCGTGGCCTCCACGATGATCGTGCCGAAACCGCCCACCGCGCGGCTGGCGTAGTGGACCACGTGCCAGTCGGTGACGACGCCGTCCTGCGCCTCGACCGAGTACATGCACATCGGCGGCAGCCACAGGCGGTTGCGGGCGGTCAGCCCGCGCATGGTCATCGGCTCAAGAATGCGCAGCGCGCTGGAGGTCGTCATGGCCTCACGCTACTCTCCCGACCACTCAGCAGGCACCCGACCGCTCAACAGATATGGGGCGGGAATCACCCGTGCGATCACACCATGGAACTCAATGGAACTCATAGGCTCCCGGGCGTGAGCTCGCGTCCTGCCCCCGTCACCGACCCTGTCCAACGGCCCGTCCCCGTCACCGACCCTGAGCACCGGCCCGCACCCGTCACCCACGGCCCCGACGACGTCGCCCTCGTCTTCGAGAGCGGCGGCATGCGCGGGGCCTACACGGCCGGCCTCGTGCGCGTCATGCTGGAGGCCGGGCTCTCCTTCCCCTGGGTCGGGGGCATCTCGGCGGGCTGCACCAACACCTGCAACTTCGTCTCCCGGGACACCTGGCGCACCCGCGAGGCCTACCTGGGGCTGACCACCGACCCCAAGGCCGGCGGCTGGGGCAGCTTCGTGACTGGCAAGGGCTACTTCAACTCCGAGCACATCTACCTGCACACCTCCGCACCCGACGAGTCCATCCCCTTCGACTGGGAGACCTTCGCCGCATCGCCCACGACAGTGCGCCTGGGCGCCTTCCGCTGCGACACCGGCGAGGAGGTCTACTGGGGCCTGGAGGACATGCCCACCATGGAGGACCTGCTGGTGCGGGCCCGGGCGTCGTCGTCGATGCCGGTGCTCATGCCCATGGTCGAGGTCGACGGCGCCCCCTACGTGGACGGCGCCGTCGGGCCCACCGGTGGCTTCGCCATCGACGCCGCCCGCGCCGACGGCTACGACAAGCTGCTCGTGGTCATGACCCGCCCCGAGGGCTACCGCAAACCGCCCATGCGACGTCACGAGATCGAGGTCCTCCAGCGGCTCTACGCCCGCTACCCGGCCCTGGTCCAGGCCGTCGTCGACCGCCCCGAGAACTACAACCGAACCATCGAGGAGCTGGAGCACCTGCGCAGCCAGGGGCGCGCCTACCTCTTCCGGCCCGAGCGCATGCCCATCGCCAACGGCGAGCTGCGCTACGACCGCATCGTCACCGCCTTCGAGGCCGGCCTGGCCCAGGCCCGCCGCGAGCTGCCCGCCATCGAGGACTTCCTGGCGGGCCGAGCTCAGTGCGGCAGGGCGACGCCGTAGCGGGCGATGTCCTGGCCCTCATCGAATCCGAAGGTGATGACCGGGGGGACCGGCTCCCCGCCGGCGAGGGAGGCGGCCAGCATCTCCAGGACGTGGCGCTCGTGCGGCGGAACGGCCTCGGGCAGATCGGTCAGGGGGAACCAGCGCAGACCCGCGTTCTTGGCCGGCTCACGCACGCTCGGCGTGCCCGCCCAGGTCCGCAGCGTGAAGAACAGGTCGATGCGCTGCTCCAGAGCCGCACCGCCCAGGTCATTGGTGCGGTGCATCGCCGTCAGCGCCGTCAGGTCCTCCGCCTCGACGCCGATCCCCAGCTCCTCATCGGTCTCACGCAGAGCCGCCTCCAGGACGCTCTCGGCGGCCTCGACATGACCCGAGGCGCCGCAGGCCCAGTGCCCGTCCATGTAGCCGGTGCCCCGCCGCAGCTGGAGGAGCACCTGGGTCGCGCTGCTCGCCGCCACGGCGTCCCGGTCCACGGCGCCCGGATCGGGACGCAGGAGGTAGACGTAGACGGCGGGAACGAGAGTGAAGGAGTGGGCGGCCATGGCGACCACCGTAGACCAGGTGGCGGAGCGGGGCCGGGCGGGCAGGGCGAGTGGGGAGAACTGTCGGGATACGGGCGACCGGAACTCATGAAACCATCAGGAATGTAGGCGATGCTCCGGTTCAGTCAGTCATCAGTGGCCGTCTGCAGCAGCTCAGCAGCGTGCCCGTCCTGAGGCATCTGAGAATCGCCTCGGCGGTAACGCTGCCGGCTCGACGTCGGACAACTAGGATTCACCCTGGGGTGACGGGAGAGCCCGGGCCCAGCCCGCGACCCCGACGTCACTGCCGACCATCAGCCGTCGACACGATCAATGATGACCAATGCCGACCCGAGCCCGACCGACGCCCCGTTGACGTCGATTGACGACGCTGCCTGAGGAGGACTTGATGCAGACCAGCCTTACTCGGCTCACGGCCGACGACGGAACGCGCCTGGTCGTGCACATCTGGCTCCCCGAGTGGCTCATCGACGGCTCCCTCCAGGTAACCGACGCTCCCGAGGCCGGCGCCCAAGCGCGTACCCCGGCCGCGCTGCGCCCGCAGGTGCCCGGCGCCGCCCGCCCCCGGGGCATCATCGTCATCGCCCATGGCATGGCCGAGCACGCCTCGCGCTACGCCCGCTTCGCCGCCTCCGCCGTGGAGGAGGGCTATGCGGTCCTGGCCGAGGACCATCGAGGCCACGGGGCCACCGCCGCACCGGGTGGCTTCGGCTTCATCGCTGAGCGAGACGGGTGGGACAGGGTCATGGCCGACATGGGCACCGTGCTGGACGCGGCCCGGCGGGCCTGGCCCGATGTTCCGGTCTTCCTCATGGGCCACTCCTGGGGCTCCTTCCTGGCCCGCGACCTGGCCGCGCGCCGCGGCGGCGAGCTGGCCGGCCTCATCCTGCTGGGGACCGGTGCGGGGATCGGCGCATTGGCCGGCCCCGCCGCAGCGATCTGCGCCGGTGAGTCCCGGCTGCGCGGCCCGCGCCGCCCCTCCCGGCTGCTCAACGCGCTCGCCTTCGGTCCCTACCAGCGGTACTTCGCCCCCAACCGTACCGAGGCCGACTGGATCAGCCGGGACGTTCACGAGGTCGACCGCTATGTCGCCGACCCCTGGTGCGGATTCGTGTGCACCTCCAGCTTCTTCCGCGACCTGGTGGCCGGGCAGGGCGCCGTCAACACGGCCTCCCACGCCACGGCGGTGCCCGCGGGGCTGCCCATGCTCCTGGCCTCCGGTGACCGGGACCCGGTCGGGGCTATGGGGCGGGGCGTCCAGCGGGCCGCCACCCTCTACCGCCGCGCCGGTGTGCGGGAGGTCTGCGTCATCCTCTACCCGGGCGGGCGCCACGAGCTGCTCAACGAGACCAACCGGGACCAGGTCACCGGCGACATCCTCACCTGGATCGACGGACACCTGCCCGAACTGTGAGAATCACCGGGTAATCGCGGATTTCAAGGCAGTTAACCGCGTCATCCTTGTAGGAAACCTACAAGCTGCGCGGTGGCTCTTCGGTGGGAACCGGTCGTTCGTCCTGTCGGCGATCCCCGTAGGGTGGAGCCATGGTCACCAAACCCTCCACGTCAGCCGTCGGTAGCCTCGCCCACAGTCCTGCACTCGCCCACGTCCGTGAGGCCGGGCTGGTCCTGGTTGGAACGCTCGCCCTGGCTCTCATCGGCCAGATCTCGATCCCCCTGCCCTTCACTCCTGTGCCGATCACCCTGGGCACCTTCGCAGCCCTGGGTGTCGGTGCCGTGCTCGGCTCGCGCCGCGGCGCCCTGTCCGCGCTGCTCCTCGGCGCCCTGGCCGCTGTCGGGGCCCCGGTCCTGGCCGGCTGGAGCGGCGGTACGGTCGTGACCTTCGGCTACGTCGTCGGCTACGTCCTCATCGCCGTCATCGCCGGACGCGCCGCCACCGTGTGGTCGCGCCACTCCGGCTCCGCGACCGCCCGGGTCGCCACCGGCACCGCCCTCATGCTGCTGGCCTCGGCCTCGGTCTACGTCCCGGGCCTCATCTGGCTGAAGGTCGCCACCGGCGCTGGCTGGAGCACTGCCCTGACCCTGGGTCTGGTGCCCTTCATCGTGGGAGACATCCTCAAGTCCGTGGTCGCCACCGGCCTGCTGCCCGTGCGCAGCCGACTTCGCTGACCGCCCTGACCGTAGGGGTCTGACTCTCCCGTGTGCCCAGCCGAGCTCCGTGCTCGGCGGGGCACACGGGTCTCAAGGCCCGCTTCGGGGCGGTCGGAGGGGGTTAGAGTGCCCGCATGAGTCAGCCCGAAAGGCGGGCCGTACCCGTCCTGTCCGTCATGGACATGGTCCCCGTCAGCGCCGGGCGCAGCCGCACCGACGCCCTCACCGACATGATCGCCCTCGCTCGAGCCGCCGACGCCGCCGGCTACGAGCGCTACTGGCTGGCCGAGCACCACGGCTCCACCACCTACTTGTCCTCGGCGACCATCGTCCTCATGGGGCAGGTCCTGGCCGCCACCGAGCGCCTGGGTGTCGCCTCCGGCGGGATCATGCTGCCCAACCACGCCCCGCTCGTCGTCGCCGAGCAGATCGGAACCCTGGCCACCCTCTACCCCGGCCGGGTCGACCTGGGGCTGGGACGGGCCCCGGGAACCGACCGGCGCACGGCCGCCGCCCTGCGCCGAGGGGCCTCCGACCCGGGGCGCTTCGCCGAGGAGATCCTGGAGATCCTCACCTACCTCGGTGACGCGCCCGGGCCGGAACGGGTCCCCGGTTCCCTCCTCCTGGGCGCCCCCGGAGCTCCTGACCACGCCCTCCACGCCCCAGAGTCCGGCGGCCCCCGAGTGCGGGCCATCCCGGGGGAGGGCACCCACCCCGACGTGTGGGTGCTCGGTTCCTCGGTCAACGGCGCCCGCGTGGCGGGCAGGCTCGGACTGCCCTTCGCCGTGGCCTCGCACTTCGCCCCGGTCCAGGCCGACGCGGCGATCGCCACCTACCGCTCCGTCCTGGAGTCCCGAACGGCAGACGCCCCAGACCTCCAAGGCGCGCCGGACGTTCCGCGGGTCGCGGCCGCCGTCAATGCCATGGTGGCTCCCAGCCGGGAGGAGGCTCGCCTGCTGTTCAGCACCGCCATGGCCGCCGCCGCCCGCATCGTCGGCAACCGGCCCGGGCCACTGGACCCGCCCAGCCAGGACCCCCAGGCCTGGCGCACCTACGCGCCCGGCAAGGAGAGAGCCGTCGAGGCGGCCATGTTCCTGTCCTTCGTCGGGACGGCCGACGACGTCGCCGCCCGCCTGCGTGAGCAGGCCGCCCGGTGGGACCTCGACGAGATCCTCGTGGTCACCTACGCCCACGACCCGGCCCTGCGGCGCCGCTCCTACGAGCTGCTCGCCCAGGCCTGGAACGCCTGAGCGTGCCAGTTTCTCACGGTTTGACACCTGTTCCACGTGTCGATTCTGTTTCCTCGGCGGACGTAGTATGCCCGCCTATGGGCGGCGCCTGAGCCCCTCAGCGCGCCGGAAACCCTCTGTCCCAGTGACGAATCCCAGTCGGTTCCATGCCCCATGGAGGTCGCATGAACAACGCCCTGACAGTGTCGCGCCGTGGCTTCGGGCTCGGCGCGGCCGCCTTCGGCCTGCTCCTGGTCTCAGGATGCTCGCGCGGATCGAGCTCCGGTGGAGACGGTTTGGGCAGCGGCAGCGGCAAGCTGACCCTGGCCTACAACTCCGATGGCCCCCACAAGACCTGGGCCGAGGCGGTGTGCCACTCGGTGTCCAACGTCCTGGGCATCACCATGGAGCCCCTGCCGGTGGCCCAGTTCTCCGAGATGCGCACCGCCATCACCAAGCACACCCTCCTGGGCGCCTTCCGCAGCGGCTGGTCGGCCGACTACCCCTCGCTGGAGAACTTCCTCAACGCCACCTTCCAGACCGGTGCCGGCGCGAACGACTCCCAGTACTCCTCGAAGACCTTCGACGACCTCCTGGCCAAGGCGGCAGCGGCCACCGACCCCCAGACCGCCTACGGCTACTTCCGCCAGGCCCAGTCCCAGCTCTTCGCCGACCTGCCCGGCATCCCGCTGTGGTACCAGAACGGGTTCGGCGGCTACTCCCGCAACGCCTCCAACGTCGACTTCAACTGGACCGGCATCCCGGTCTACGAGGAGGTCCGCTCCAGCGCCAACGGCGGCGTCATCCTGGCCAATCTCTCCGAGCCGCAGAACTCGCTGCTGCCCACCAACACCAACGAGGCCAACGGCGGGCGGATCCTCGACCTGATCTACGCCGGCCTGATCCGCTACGACAAGGACGGCAACGTCGTCAACGAGGTGGCCTCCTCCATTGAGACGACGGACAACCAGCACTACACGATCACCCTCAAACCGGGCTGGACCTTCTCCGACGGCAGCCCGGTGACCGCCGACTCCTTCATCAAGTCTTGGAAGTTCGGCGCCCTGCTGTCCAACGCCCAGCTCGGCTCCTCCTTCTTCGAGCGGATCAAGGGCTTCTCCTACGACGAGGACTCCGAGCTGACCGGGCTGACCAAGGTCAATGACCTCACCTTCACGGTCGAGCTGAACGCCCCGGCGTCGGACTTCAAGATCAGCCTGGGGCACTACGCCTACTACCCGATGCCGGACTCCGCCTTCAAGGACATCAAGGCCTACGGCATCAAACCCGTGGGCAACGGCCCCTACCGGCTCGTCTCCTGGGACCACGACAGCCGGATGGTCCTGGAGCCCAACCCCGCCTACGCCGGCGGGCGCACCGTGGCGAACAAGGGCATCACCTTCAAGCTGTACACGAGCTACGACTCGGTCTACAACGACCTGCTGGCAGGCGCCATCGACATCGCCGACTCCGTCCCCGACGCCTTCCTGCCCATCTTCCAGAAGCAGCTGGGCGAGCGCGCCATCAACAAGCCCGCCGCCTTCTTCCAAGGACTCGCCATCGACGTCACCCACGAGCACTGGAAGATGGACGAGGAGGGGCGCGCCCGCCGCGCCGCCATCTGCCGGGCCATCGACCGCAAGCTCATCTGCGACAAGCTCTACTACGGCACCCGCACGCCCGCCAAGGACTTCACCGCCCCACCGTCGTGGGCTGGACCGCCGATGTCCCGGGCAACGAGGTCCTCACCTACGACCCGGACGAGGCCAGACGCCTGTGGGCGCGGGCCGAGGCCATCTCCAAGTTCTGAGGGAGGAAGAAGACATGCTTGACTACGTTGGACGCAGACTGCTGCAGATGATCCCGGTGTTCTTCGGGGCCACGCTGCTCATCTACGCCATGGTCTTCGCCCTGCCGGGCGACCCGATCGCCGCGCTCGGGGGCCAGCGCTCGCTCAGCCCCGAGGTGATCGCCCAGATCAAGGCCAGCTACCACCTCGACAAGCCCTTCATCGTCCAGTACCTGCTCTACCTCAAGGGACTGTTCACCCTGGACCTGGGCCAGTCGCTGCGGGGGACCGAGTCCGTCCTCGACGTGCTGGTGCGGGCCTACCCGATCACCATCAAGCTCTCCCTCATGGCCCTGGCCTTCGAGGCCATCGCGGGCATCGGCTTCGGCCTCATCGCCGGGGTGAGGAAGGGCGGCTGGTTCGACGCCACCGTCCTGGTGCTCTCCCTGGTGGTCATCGCCGTGCCCACCTTCGTCATCGGCTTCGTCCTGCAGTTCATCGTCGGGGTACGCCTGGGCTGGCTGCCGGTCACCGCCGGTGAGAGCCCCGGTTTCACCGAGCTGCTCATGCCCGCGGTCGTGCTGGGCGCCGTCTCCTTCGCCTACGTGCTGCGCCTGACCCGTACCGAGGTGGCCGAGAACCTCACCGCCGACCACGTGCGCACCGCCCGGGCCAAGGGCCTGAGCGGGGCCCGCGTCATGATCGTCCACGTCCTGCGCAACTCCCTGGTCCCGGTCGTCACCTTCCTGGGCGCGGACCTGGGAGCCCTCATGGGTGGGGCCATCGTCACCGAGGGCATCTTCAACATCAAGGGCGTGGGGGGCACCCTCTACTCCGCCATCATCCGCGGCGACGGCCCCATGGTCGTGTCCTTCACCACCGTGCTCGTGCTCGTCTTCATCATCTCCAACCTCCTGGTGGACCTGCTCTACGCCGCCCTGGACCCGAGGATCCGCTATGCCTGAGAACACCGAGAACCCCGAGAACGCTGTGTCTGCCACGCCCTCGCCCGCCGTGCGTCCGGGCCAGGAGCGCTTCGTCATCGCCGACGACGAGATCGGCCTGGGCGCCGTCGACGCCGTCGCCGACGAGTCCGCTCCGGCCTCCGTGTGGGTCGATGCCTGGAGGCAGCTGCGCCGTCGCCCCATCTTCTGGGCGGCCTCGGTGCTCATCGCCGTGGCCGTGGCCTTCTCCCTCGTGCCCGGGCTCATCGCCCCGCGCGACCCCGGCTACTGCACGCTGGTCAACTCCTACCAGGGGCCCTCCTGGGCCCACCCCTTCGGATTCGACATCCAGGGCTGCGACATCTTCGCCCGCACCGTCCACGGGGCCCGGGCCTCGGTGAGCGTGGGCGTCTTCACCACCCTCGTCGTGGTCCTCGTCGGCTCGGCCGTCGGGGCCCTGGCCGGCTTCTTCGGCGGCTTCTTCGACGCGCTGCTCTCGCGCGTCACCGACATCTTCTTCGCCGTGCCCTTCGTCCTGGCGGCCATCGTCGTCATGCAGATGTTCCGCAACGACCGCTCGATCCTCACCGTCATCCTGGTCCTGGCCCTGTTCGGCTGGCCCCAGATCGCCCGCATCACGCGGGGGTCGGTCATGAGCGTCAAGAACGAGGACTACGTGACCGCCTCGCGGGCACTGGGCTCGGGACGCCTGGCCATGCTGCTGCGCCACGTCATGCCCAACGCGGCCGCCCCCATCATCGTGACGGCCACCGTCGAGCTCGGCGTCTTCATCGTCTCGGAGGCCACCTTGAGCTTCCTGGGCATCGGCCTGCCCTCCTCGGTCGTCTCCTGGGGCGCGGACATCGCGGCCGCCAAGGACGCCCTCAACAGCCACCCCAGCGTCCTGCTCTTCCCCGCCGGCGCACTGGCCCTGACCGTGCTCGGCTTCATCATGCTCGGCGACGTCGTCCGCGACGCCCTGGACCCGAAGGCCCGCAAGTGACACCCTCCAACGCATCCACCACCGCCTCAGGCGCCTCCGACAAGACCTTCGCCCCCGCGGCCTCCTGGAACGCCGAGAAGGACCCCCTCCTGGAGATCACCGGCCTGGAGGTCGCCTTCCGCTCCTCGACCGGGCTCGTGCCGGCCGTGCGCAAGGCGAACCTGACCCTCTACCCCGGCCAGTCGGTCGCCATCGTGGGGGAGTCGGGCTCGGGCAAGTCCACCCTGGCCCACGCCGTCATCGGGCTGCTGCCCGGAACCGGCCGGGTCACCGGCGGCACGATCCGCTTCCAGGGCCGCGACATCACCCACCTGCGCACCCAGGAGCTCACCGCCCTGCGCGGCTCCTCCATCGGCCTGGTGCCCCAGGACCCCATGTCCAACCTCAACCCGGTGTGGTCCATCGGCTTCCAGGTCAAGGAGGCGCTGCGGGCCAACGGCCTGGCCGGCGTCGCCGACGACCGCCTCGCCCACCTCATGGCCGAGCACACCGAGGGCGCCGACCAGCCCGCCCCCGCCGCCGGCGGGCGCATCGACGTCAACGAGCAGGTGGCCCTCCTGCTGGAGCAGGCCGGCCTGCCCGAGGCCTCCCGGCGAGCCAGCCAGTACCCCCACGAGTTCTCCGGCGGCATGCGCCAGCGCGCCCTCATCGCCATCGGCCTGGCCGCCCGCCCCGACCTGCTCATCGCCGATGAGCCCACCAGCGCCCTGGACGTCACCGTCCAGCGACGCATCCTCGACCACCTCCAGACCCTCGTGCGCGAGCTGGGCACCGCGATGCTCTTCATCACCCACGACCTGGGGCTGGCCGCCGAGAGGGCCGAGCACATCATCGTCATGCACCGCGGCCGGGTCGTCGAGTCCGGCCCCAGCCTCGAGGTGCTCCAGGAGCCCCGCCACCCCTACACCCAGCGCCTGGTCAAGGCGGCCCCCTCCCTGGCCTCCCGGCGCATCGAGTCCGCCCACGCCCGCGGCATCCAGGTCACCGAGGACGAGCTCCTGGGCGCCAGCCTCGGATCGAGCTCCACCGAGGAGATCCTGCGCGTGGAGCACCTCACCAAGGTCTTCAAGGTGCGCGGCCCCATCGGCGAGGACAACACCCTCACCGCCGTCGACGACGTCAGCTTCGGTATCCGCAAGGGCACGACGACGGCGCTCGTGGGGGAGTCGGGCTCGGGCAAGTCCACGGTCGCCAACATCATCCTCAACCTCATCGACCCCACCTCCGGCAAGGTGTTCCACGACGGGGTGGACCTGTCCACCCTGGGACCCAAGGAGCTCTTCGCCCTGCGGCGCATCATGCAGCCGGTCTTCCAGAACCCCTACGGGTCCCTGGACCCGATGTACTCGATCTTCCGCGTCGTCGAGGAGCCGCTGCGGGTCCACGGGATCGGCACCGCCAAGGAGCGCGAGGAGCGCGTCGCCGAGCTGCTCGACATGGTCTCCCTGCCGCGCTCGGTCATGCGCCGCTACCCCCACGAGCTCTCCGGCGGCCAGCGCCAGCGCGTCGCCATCGCCCGCGCCCTGGCCCTCAAGCCGGAGATCGTCGTCCTCGACGAGGCGGTCTCCGCCCTGGACGTGCTGGTCCAGGCCCAGATCCTGCGCCTGCTGTCCGACCTGCAGGCCGAGCTGGAGCTGACCTACCTGTTCATCACCCACGACCTGGCCGTCGTGCGCCAGATCGCCGACGACGTCGTCGTCATGGAGCACGGGCGGATCGTGGAGTCCGGGGCGGCCGATGAGCTCTTCGCCAATCCGCGCCAGGACTACACCCGAGAGCTCATCCGGGCCGTCCCCGGGGCGGGTATCGACCTCTACGGTGATGAGGCGGGAGATGAGACGGCGGGCAAGGCGGCCCAGGAGTGAGCGCCGGGCATGATGTGCCCGTGCAGGAAACCGTGCCCACCACTGTGCCGGCCGCCATGCCGGCCGCCATGCCGACCGTCGTCATCCGCTCCCTGCCGGCCCGCCTGGGCACCGCCCTCATCGGCCTGGCCGCGGCGGGGATGTCCCTGACGACCGGCCTGGCCGACGGAGCCGCCTACGGGCTGCGCACCACGGCCTGGGCGGGAGCGCTCACCTTCCTCACCTGGCTGTTGTGGTGGGCTCCGCAGATCACCCTGACCCCGCAGGCCCTCACCATCCGCAACGCCTGGCGTACCCACGTGCTGGGCTGGGACGCGGTCGAGCTGTGCCGCACCCGTTGGGGACTGTCGGTCATCACGCCCGACGACGTCGAGGTGCGCGCCTCGGCCGCTCCCCGCCGTGGCGGCATGGCCGAGTCCTTCCGACGCCGCCAGGAGCTGCGCGAGCAGCAGGAGCGGCGCGACGGCCTGCGAGGCCGCGATCCGGCCCCGGTGGTGCGCCCGGAGTACCTCACGGGGGAGGGGACTCACCGCACCAACCTCGACACCGGCGACGCCGGGTCCCTCATCGAGGCCTACGCCGAGCAGGCGCGCAGCCGTCCCGCTCGGGACTCCGACGATTCCGCGCCGGGCGCGGCCACCGGCGTGACCAGCAGCCTCAACCGTCCGGTCCTTCTGGCCGCCGGGCTGCTCGCCGTCGCGCTCGCGGCCGTGACCGTGCTCCTGTGACGTGGCCTCCCGGTGACCTGAGCGTGAGTGGGCGCACAGGGCGGGTGTTGGCCCTGCCATGGCAGGTCACGACCGGCGTCCTCTAATCTTTCCCTGTTTCTTGCCCTGTGGCTGGTGCCGTGAGCGGTACCTGGCCCGCGGCGTCCCCCACCGGAAGAAGTGCCCCCTATGAGCGTGCGCCAGGACCTGCGTAACGTCGCCATCGTCGCCCACGTCGACCACGGCAAGACCACTCTTGTCGACGCCATGCTCTGGGAGGCGGGGGCCTTCGGGGCCCGGGCCACCGAGGAGACCACCGGCGAGCGCGTCATGGACTCCGGCGAGCTGGAGCGCGAGAAGGGCATCACGATCCTCGCCAAGAACACGGCGGTCCACTACTCGGGGCCCTCCGCCGCGGACGCCGGCTGCCCCGAGGGCATCATCATCAACGTCATCGACACCCCCGGTCACGCCGACTTCGGCGGTGAGGTCGAGCGCGGGCTGTCCATGGTCGACGGCGTCGTCCTCCTCGTCGACGCCTCCGAGGGGCCCCTGCCCCAGACCCGCTTCGTGCTGCGCAAGGCCCTGGCCGCGAACCTGCCGGTCATCCTCGTGGTCAACAAGGTGGACCGCCCCGACTCCCGGCTCGACGAGGTCGTCTCCGAGTCCACCGACCTGCTGCTGTCCCTGGCCAGTGACCTGGCCGACGAGCACCCCGACATCGACCTCGACGCCGTCCTGGACGTGCCCGTCATCTACGCCTCCGCCAAGGCCCGCCGCGCCGACACCGAGGCCCCGGCCGACGGCGAGCTGCCGGCCAGTGAGAACCTCGAGCCGCTCTTCCGCACCATCATCGAGCGGATCCCCGGCCCCTCCTACGAGGAGGGCGCCCCCCTGCAGGCCCACGTCACCAACCTGGACGCCTCACCCTTCCTGGGGCGCCTGGCGCTGCTGCGCATCCACAACGGCACCCTGCGCAAGGGGCAGACGGTGGCCTGGGCCCGCCACGACGGCTCGCTGGCCTCCGCCCGAGTCTCCGAGCTCCTCGTCACCGAGGGCCTGGACCGCAAGCCCGCCGAGGAGGCGCACGCCGGTGACATCGTCGCCGTCGCCGGGATCGAGGACATCACCATCGGCGAGTCCCTCGTCGACCCCGAGGATCCGCGCCCCCTGCCGCTCATCACCGTGGACGACCCGGCCATCGCCATGACCATCGGCATCAACACCTCCCCGATGGCCGGGCGCACCAAGGGCGCCAAGGTCACCGCCCGCCAGGTCAAGGACCGCCTGGACCGCGAGCTCATCGGCAACGTGTCCCTGCGGGTCCTGCCCACCACCCGGCCCGACGCCTGGGAGGTCCAGGGACGCGGCGAGCTGGCGCTGGCGATCCTCGTGGAGCAGATGCGCCGCGAGGGATTCGAGCTGACCGTCGGCAAGCCGCAGGTGGTCACCCGCACCGTCGACGGCAAGCGCCACGAGCCCATCGAGCGCATGACCATTGACGTCCCCGAGGACTACCTGGGCGCCGTCACCCAGCTCATGGCCGCCCGCAAGGGCCAGATGGAGACCATGACCAACCACGGCACCGGCTGGATCCGCATGGAGTTCCTCGTGCCGGCCCGCGGCCTCATCGGCTTCCGCACCCAGTTCCTCACCGAGACCCGCGGCACCGGCATCGCCTCCTCCATCGCCGAGGGCTACGCCCCCTGGGCCGGGAAGATCGTCTCGCGCACCACCGGCTCCCTCGTCTCCGACCGCGCCGGGGCCGTGACCGCCTACGCGCTCATCCGCCTGCAGGACCGCGGCAGCTTCTTCGTCGAGCCCACCCAGGAGACCTACGAGGGGCAGGTCGTGGGGGAGAACCCCCGCGGCGAGGACATGGATGTCAACGTGGTCCGCGAGAAGCAGCAGACCAACATGCGCTCCTCGACCGCGGACACCTTCGAGGCCCTTGTGCCGCCGCGCCGCCTCACCCTGGAGGAGGCCCTCGAGTTCGCCGCCGACGACGAGTGCGTCGAGGTCACCCCGGAGGCCGTGCGCATCCGCAAGGTCATCCTCAACTCCCAGGAGCGTTTCCGCGAGAACGCCCGCCGTCGTCGTGCCGAGGCCTGAGAGGAACCGCCGCCCATGAGCCAGTCCGTCAACCGCGGGGAGAAGCCTGCCGCCTCCGAGGCAGCAGCCGACGCCGTTGAGGCTGCTGAGCCGGCTGAGCCGGCCGGGTCCGTCGAGGAGCCTGAGGCGGCCCCGGCCGCCGAGCAGCCTGAGGGGAGGGCCGCCGATGGCGACTCCGCGGAGGGCCCGGACGCTGATGACACCCCGACCCTCAACCTCGGCGACGAGGCTCAGGACGAGCCGGCTGGGTCCGTCGAGCAGTCCGAGCAGGCTGAGGAGTCCGGCGGCGAGGCCCAGGAGAAGCAGGAGCCCGCTGAGGATGCCGAGGTCGTGAAGCTCGCTGAGGCGGCTGAATCGGCCCAGCCCGCTGTACCTGTCGAGTCTGTTGAGTCGACCGAGTCCGTCGAGCAGCTCGAGGAGCCTGAGCAGTCTGAGGAGCCTGAGGAGGCTCCGGTCGTCGTCGAGGAGTCCGAGGAGAAGGCCCCCGCTGCTGAGGACGCCGGCGAGGTCGC
>NZ_MSGO01000007.1 GCF_001929375.1 Actinomyces oris
GGGCAGAAACGCACGCGCACAGACGATGAGCCCTGCCCCGGAACGCCGGAGGCGGCTGCGGGCTCGGGGCGGACAGCGGATGAGTGATCACTGAGTTCAGGCATGATAGGTCCAGGATAGTCCCCTCAGGCGCCGCTCAGGGAACAGGGTGGGTAACCCCCTGAAGGGGGTTCCCCACCATTCCGAGAGATGGGGATCTCACCCCATCGCACTGCGCATACAGACGAATTAACGTGCCACCCATGAGAACATGATGTCGCCGCCAGGAAGTCCTCGCGGCTTCCACCAGAGGTGCTGACATCCCCAGCCTGTTCGGGAAGACCCCGACTCATCGTTCCTTGGAGGCCTCATGTCCCCGTCCCTGCATCCCTTGGCGCGTTCCGCCAACCACCGCCGATCGGCTCTCAGACTCCCTCTTGTCGCTGGGCTCAGCCTCGCTCTGGCCGTCCCGGCTCTCGCTGCGTGCCAGGACGAGTCCGGCCCCGCGCACCCCAGCGCCTCCAGCAGTGCGTCATCATCCGCTGAAAAGTCGGGCAAGAGCACGGAGCCGTCGGGAAAGCCCTCCAAGGGAGGTAAGAACAGTAACGTCGAGTACGTTCCTTCGTGGGAGTTCCCGCAGTCCCACTCCGGTTGGAAGGTAACCGTCTACGACACCGACGGCAAGAACAGAATGGAAAAGTCGAACGGATGCGTGTTCTCCGCGACGCAGAACCTGTACGAATCAAGCGGGGAAGGCGATCGCGCCGAGTCGGACTATCAGGCAGAAGCCTTTATCACCGCCTATCAGAAGCCGGACTTCACGAACGTCTCCTTCGAACCCACCAAGGACGATTCCACCCTGGTCAAGGACACCGATGGTCACGGCATCGAGACCAGACGGCTGGATTTCACATACACCGGTACGGAAGACCACAAGGACTACAAGGTCACCAGGGTCATCCGTGTATTCAGCACGGTGGGCACACCCGTTATGCTCCAGGCGGCGTACGCCTGCCCTGTTGACGCCTACTCCTCCAGCGAGATGGAGACGCTGTTCAAGGCCACGCCGATCAGTAACCCCGGCCCAGCCGACATGGATGAGGCCGGGCCCGACAACGGATCTGGCAAGGACTCCAAGAGTAACAACAAGGAGAAGAGCGATTCAGGCGACAAGAAGAGCGACGAGAAGGGCTCGGGAAGCTCTCCCAAGGACACCTGATCGGGCCCGCGGCTCCCCTTGAGCCGATGAGCAACACCGGTACTCACCGGGTATGGGTGGGGTTCTCGGGGCATGCCACGAGAACCCCACCCGTCGTCGTCTTCGGGGCGAGGACTCCAGCTCCTCGGCACCAGTCACATTGCCTCAGCGACGGACCACCGGGTTGGAGAAGAAGCCGATGCCCTCGACCTCGACCTCGACGCGCTGACCGGCGCGGATCTCGCCGACTCCCGCCGGCGTTCCAGTGAGAATGACGTCGCCGGGCAGGAGGGTAAAGATCGTCGATACGTAGGAGGCCAGCTCGGGAATCGTGCGGATCATGTCCGTGGTCCGTCCCTCCTGGACGAGGCGGCCGTCGACCCGGGCGCGCACCATCGCGTCGCTGGGTGAGAAGAGCGGCTCGCGGCCGGGCTCGGGAACCTCGATCCACGGCCCCAGAGGGCAGGAGGTGTCGAAGGCCTTGGCCCGCACCCACTGCGGCTCGGCGCGCTGGCGGTCTCGGGCCGAGACGTCGTTGGCGACCGTGTAGCCCAGGATGACGTCGTCGGCGTGGTCCACGGGAACGTCCTTGGCGAGGGTCTTGATGACGACGGCGAGCTCGGCCTCGTAGTGAACCTCCCCGCTCCAGGAGGGCAGGACGATGGGAGCATCCGGTCCGATGACGGAGGTGTTGGGCTTGAGGAAGACCACCGGGTCGCGCGGCGGCTCGCTCTCCCCCATCTCAGCGATGTGGCCCGCATAGTTCTTCCCGATCCCCACGACCTTGGAGCGCGGGATGACCGGTGACAGGAGCCGGACCTCACGCAGCTCGACGACCTCCCCGGTGGCCTCGGGCAGCGAGTAGAGGGGGTCCCCTTTGAGGACCAGGAGGTGCCCCTCGGACTCACCCGAGGCGGTCTGCTCCTCAGGCAGGCCCTGGACGATGCCGTAGCGGGGCTCGTCACCGATGGAGAAGCGCGCGATCTTCATGGGCCTCAGCCTAGCGCTGTCGGGCTCAGCTGCCCGAGGCCTCCTCGAGCGCGGCGCGACGCTCCGTGATGGCGGCGTGGGCAGCGCCGTCGACGGCCCAGATGTCTCCGGGGAGCGTGCCGGGCAGGTAGGGGTTGTCGGTGGCGATGAAACGGATCTCGTCCTTCTCACCGGCCTCGACGGCGCGGCGCTGGGCCTCCCAGTCGCGCAGGGCTCCGAAGGCCCAGCCTCCCAGGGCGAGGATGGAGACCATGTTGATGACAGTCATCGCCCCCATGACGAGGTCGGAGAGGCTCCACACGAAGGTGAGGGTGGACAGGGAGCCGACGGCGGTGGCCACGATGATCATGGCTCGCAGGGCGTAGTGCTTGTGCTGCTTGCCCTGGAGGTAGTCCATGTTGACCTGCGCGTAGGTGTAGTTGCCCAGGAGCGAGGAGTAGGCGAAGACGAAGATGATGACGGCCATGAGGTACTGCGCCCAGTCACCGAGGACGTTGGTGACCGATGCCGAGGTCAGGGTATTGGCGGCCTTCTCAGCCGCGTTGGCGGCCTCTTCGGAAACATTGGGGCCTGCCGGAGTGTATTCCCCGGAGAGCAGGACGATGAGGGCGGTGACCGTGCAGACCACGATTGTGTCGACGAAGACGCCCAGGGACTGCACGAATCCTTGCTGCGCGGGGTGGGGGACGGTGGCGGTGGCCGCAATATTGGGGACCGATCCCTCACCGGCCTCGTTGGAGAACAGGCCTCGGCGGGTGCCGTTGAGAAGTGCGGCGGTGAATCCCCCGGTAGTCCCCGCGAAGGCCTGGTTGGCCCCGAAGGCGCCCTCAAAGATGGAGAGGATCGCACCCGGGATCGCACTGATGTTCAGCACCAGGATGGTCACGGCGATGAGGGCGTAGACCACCGTCATGATCGGCACGAGCCACTCCGAGACGGCAGCCACCGACTTGATGCCCTTGAAGATGATCGGCGTGGTGATGACGACCAGAGCAACGGCGGTCATCCACGGCTCGACGTGGAAGGTGCTCTCCATCGTGGCGGCGATCGTGTTGGCCTGGGTGGCCTCGTAGGCGAAGCCGAAGACGAAGGTGATGACGACGGCGAAGACGCGGGCAGCGGGCTTGGACCCCAGGCCGCGCTGGATGTAGTAGGCGGGGCCGCCACGGAAGGTGCCGTCGGGGTGGGTCACCTTGTAGAGCTGGGCGAGGGTGGCCTCGATGAATCCGGTGGCCATGCCCACCAGCGCCACGATCCACATCCAGAACACGGCGCCGGGGCCGCCCATGGTGATGGCGATGGCCACACCCACGATGTTGCCGGTGCCCACGCGGGAGGCCAGCCCGACGGCGAAGGCCTGGAAGGAGGAGATCCCGCCCTCCTTGCTGTCACGGGAGGAGGTGATGGCCCGCACCATGTAGGGGAAGAGCCGCAGCTGCACGAATCCGGTCCGCACAGTGAAGTACATGCCGCCCATCACGAGCAGCCAGGCGAGCAGGTAGAGGAACAGGTAGCCGGCGGCATCGTCGAGGATCTTCGCTCCATCGTCGAAGAAGCGCTCCAAGGAGGCGGTCCAGCTGTTGTCTGCGCTGGATGCCGCACTGTTCAGGGAAGCCAGAACCGGTTGCACGTGAGAACCTCCGTAGGGGTGGGACGACGGCGCGGGCGAGGTGGGCGATAGGCGCGCGAACAGCACGGACATGATCCAGACCGAAACACACGCCCGTCCCATATCCGTCCCTCCTTCGGGAGGGGCGGGCACCGTATTCGCGAAGGCTACGGATACAGTGTTTCGATTCGGTGACAGCCCTGTGGCATTGCTGCCGCACGTGCACGAGGCGGAGTGGGGAGCCGATCGTGGGAGCGCTGTTCTACCGGTCGCTCGAACCCTCCCACGCACCTTCGGACAGGGGTGCCGGAAGGTAATCGGAGTCCCCGCGGAAGACCGGCTGGCCGTCCTCCGAGGTCGACGAGCCCCGCCTCCCAGTCCCTCAGCGCGCCGACCACCCATCGACTCAGGAGCACCAGCGCCACGAGGTTGATGATGGCACCGAGCCCCAGGAGCACGTCCGCCAGAGTCCACACGGTGGTCAGCTGCTGCACGCTGCCCACGCCGGCGCAGACGACGGCGCTGATCTGGAGCGCGCGCGAGACCTCGGGACGGTCGGTGAGGTAGTCGAGGCAGACCTGGGCGTAGGAGAAGGCCCCGATGATGGTGGTGTAGGCCAGGACGACGACGAGCAGCGCCATGGGCCAGCGGCTCCACTCCCCCACGAGGTGGGCGATGGCGTCCTGGGTCAGGGTTCCCGCACTCTCCTTGGCGCTCACCCCGGGCTGGAGGATGTTCGCACCGGCGACCAGGATCGCCAGCGCCGTCGCCGTGCAGACGAACAGGGTGTCCACCACGACCCCGAAGGCCTGGATGAATCCCTGCTGCACGGGGTGGCTCACGGTGGCCGATCCCGCGGCGCAGGCGGCCCCTCCCAGTCCCGCCTCATTGGAGAACAGGCCGCGGCGCACCCCGTTGAGCAGCGCGGCGGTCACCCCGCCGGCCAGGCCGCCCAGCCCCTGGCGCAGGCCGACGGCCCCCTCGATGATGGAGCTCAGCGCCTCCACCGTCTGGGCGGGGTGGGTCACGAGGATGGCCAGCACCAGCACGAGGTAGGCCAGCGCCATGAACGGGGCCAGGTACTCCGCCACCCGGGCCATGGCGCGCAGGCCCCCCAGGAGGACCGGTGCGGTCAGGGCCACGACGAGGGCGGCACCCAGGCTCGGCGAGAGCCCCCCGGCCCCCTGGAGGGATGCGGTGATGGCGTTGGCCTGCACCATGGGCATGACCAGGCCGTTGGCGATGAGGAAGACGACGGCGAACACCCCGCCCAGGATCGGCAGCCTCAGTCCTCGCGAGATGTAGTAGGCGGGGCCGCCGCGGAAGGTGCCGTCAGGGCGACGCACCTTGAACAGCTGGGCGAGCGTGGCCTCGCTGAAGGCGGTGGCGGTTCCCAGGATCGCCACGAGCCACATCCACAGCACGGCTCCGGGCCCGCCCATGATGAGTGCCAGCGCGACCCCGACGATATTGCCGGTCCCCACCCGGCAGGCCAGCCCGACGGCGAAGGCCTGGAAGGAGGTGATGCCGCCGTGGCTGCCGTCGCGTGAGCCGACCACCGAGGCGGCGATCGCGTCGGCGTGCCGCAGCTGGACGCCCCGGGTCCTGACGGTGAAGAAGATTCCCGCGCCGATGAGGAGCCACATGAGGCCCCAGGAGTAGAGCATGTCGGAGACGGAGGCCAGGACGGCGTCGACCTGCCCCATCCAGGAGATGCGCCCCAGAGGTGACATGATGATCAGCCCCGCTTCGCCACGTCGTCGGGCTCCCAGATGCCGGGGACCACGTCTCCGGGTAGGAGGGAGTTGCCGTGGCCCACGAAGGCGGGCTCGGTGATGCCCCGAGCGCGCTGGGACTCGAAGTCCCGCAGGGCTCCGATGACCCAGGGGGCCAAACGGACGATGACGACGAGGTTGAGCACGCCCAGGAGCCCCAGGGCGATGTCGGACAGGGCCCAGACGACGGGCAGGGTCAGGACGGTGCCGCCGAAGGCCGCGGCGGTCAGGACGATCCCGAAGATCTGCTCGGCCCGGCGCTCTCCGCCCAGGAAGTTGACGTTGACCTGCGCGTAGGAGTAGCAGCCCAGCACCGTGGAGAAGACCAGGACGAAGATGAGCACCACCATGGGCCAGGTGGTCCAGGCACCCAGGTGCTCGGCAACGGCCTGCTGGGTGAGGATCGCTCCGACCAGGGAGCCGTCGCCGGGACGGTAGGCCTCAGTGGTCAGCAGGATGAGCAGGCCGGTGGCCGTGCACACGAGGATCGTGTCGACGAAGACGCCGAAGGACTGGATGAGGCCCTGTCGCACGGGGTGGGCGACGGTCGCCGTGCCGGCGGCATTGGGGACGGTTCCGAGCCCGGCCTCGTTGGAGAACAGCCCGCGGCGCACGCCGTTGAGCAGCGCCGCGAGGATTCCTCCGGCGGTGCCGAACAGGGCCTGGTTGAGGCCGAAGGCCCCTTCAAGGACGCTCCCCAAGACCTCGGGGAGCCTGCCGATGTTGAGGATGATGACCACCACGGCCATGAGCACGTAGGCCAGCGCCATGATGGGGGCCAGCCACTCCGCGACGCGGGCCACGAGCCGGACCCCGCCCAGAACCACGGGAGCGGTCAGCAGGACGAGGAAGACCCCGACCATCCAGCCCGAGACGCTGGGGACGGTGGCGGTGATGACCTGGGCCAGCGAGTTCGTCTGCACCATCACCACCGTCACACCGACCGAGACGATGCAGATGGCGGCGAAGATCTTGCCCCACAGGGCCGATCCCAGACCGTTCTTGATGTAGTAGGCCGGTCCCCCGCGGAAGGTGAAGTCCCGGCCGCGCTCCTTGAAGATCTGGGCGAGCGTGGACTCCACGAAGCTGGTGGCCATGCCGATGAGGGCGACGGCCCACATCCAGAACAGGGCCCCGGGACCGCCGGCCACAATGGCCAGGGCGACTCCGGCGATGTTCCCGATGCCGACACGTGCGGCCAGTCCCACGGCGAAGGCCTGGAAGGAGGAGATACCGCCCTGCGCACCGGAGCGGGACCCGGACAGCGAGTTGACCATGGTGCCGAAGTGGCGCAGCTGAACCAGACGGCTACGTGCGGTCAGGTAGATGCCGGCCAGGATGAGCAGGGCGGTGAGAAGATAGGTGTAGAAGAAGTCGTCGACGGAGTTGAGCAGGTTCTCGATGCTGGTGAGGTTCATGCGTCGGCTCCTGTCGAGGCGGCGGGCTGGCTGCTGGACGGGGTGGCTGCGGGAACGTCGGCGGCGGTGCTGTCCGCCTCGGTCAGGTGGGTCCTCTCGCAGGTCCAGACGTCACCGGGGAGGTCACCGGGCAGGTAGGGGTTGCCCACGCCGTTGAACAGGGGGGCGACTCGTCCCGCCGAACGCTGGGCGTCCCAGTCCCTGAGCGCGCCCACGCCCCAGCGGGCAAGCAGGATGAGGGCGACCAGGTTGGTCAGGGTCATGACGGCCATGGTGATGTCGACGGTGTTCCACACGACGGTCAGAGAGGCGAGGGCTCCCAGCCCGGTGGAGACCACTGAGACGAGTCGGGGCAGCCAGCGCCACTCGGGCCGCTCGGAGATGAAGGTCATGGAGACCTCGGAGTAGGTGGCCGCGGCGATGATGGAGGAGAAGGCCAGGACGAAGATGACGATGGCCATGGGAACGGCCGTCCAGTCACCGAGGGTGGCGGCGACGGCGTCGGAGGTCAAGGTTCCCGCGGCGTCGGGGGTCAGCGTGCCGGCCTTGACGTGGGCGGGGCTGTAGACCCCGGAGACCAGGATGATGAAGGCGGTCGCGGTGCACACGATGATGGTGTCGACGAACACGCCGAGGGACTGAATGAGCCCTTGCTGGACGGGGTGGGCCACGGTGGCGGTGGCGGCGGCGAAGGGGGCGGTGCCCTGCCCGGCCTCGTTGGAGAACAGGCCGCGACGGGTCCCGTTGGTCAGGGCGGCGATGATTCCCCCGGTCACCCCTCCGGCGAAGGGCGCCGGGCCGAAGGCCGAGGAGATGATCGTGGCCAGCAGCACCGGGAGCTGAGTGATGTGGAGGGCGACGATGACAACGGCCATGACCACGTAGACCAGGGCCATGATGGGCGCCATCCACTCGGTGACGCGGGCGACCCGGCGTACTCCGCCCAGGATGACGAGGGCGGCCAGCCCCACCAGCACCGCGGCGGCGATGCTCGGGGGCAGGTGCAGCGGGGAGTCCGGGCCGATGACGCCGGCGACGGCGTTGGACTGGACCATGATGATGGAGAAGCCGCAGGTGAAGATCGTCAGCCCCGCGAAGGCGACGCCCAGGGGGCGGCTGCGCAGCCCACGCGCCATGTAGTAGGCGGGCCCGCCGCGGAAGGAGCCGTCGGTGTGGCGGACCTTGAACATCTGGGCCAGGGTCGCCTCGAAGAAGGCGGTGGCCATGCCGACCAGGGCGACCACCCACATCCAGAAGATCGCGCCAGGGCCACCCAGGATGAGGGCGGCGGCCACTCCGAAGACGTTACCGATGCCCACGCGGGCGGCCAGGGAGATCGTGAAGGCCTGGAAGGAGGAGATGCCTCCTTGAGCCCCGGAACGCGAGCCGACCACCTGACGGAACATGTCCGGCAGGCGGCGGAGCTGCACGAAGCCGGTGCGGGCGGTCAGCAGGATCCCGGTACCGACAAGCACCCACATGGTGATGTGGAGCGTGATCCAGTCCGAGACCGCCTCGAGCTGAGCGGCGAGGGCATCCATGGGAGATTCAGCCTTTCACGGTGTCGCGACAGGTGGGGACGGCCCGCATGCTCTCATGAATCGCCGCCCGGAACATAGTGCGGTCGTTCCTCAGGACGCGGGCGCGGGCCGACGCCGCACGGATCAGGACGTGGCCTCGGGCGGGTCGGCGGGCGCCCAGAGCTCCTGGTAGTCGAGCACCAGCTGGACGGGCCGGCCGTCCTCGTCCAGCCCCCAGTAGGCCTGGGCGACGCCGGGATGTCGGCCGGAGTAGGTCGAGGCGCCGATGGGCCCCGATCCCGGATCCATGAGGAAGGTCTGTTGCATCTGTCGCCATACTCGGGAGTACTGCCGGTGGGTCATACCGAAGTAGGCATCGGCGTCGGCGATGGTGCCGTTACCCGACCTGGTGTCCAGCTCAGGCCACGAACAGAAGTCCATGGAGCGCGCCGGCTTCGTTCCGACGATCGCGTGCTTCCACTGCACCGGTTCACGGTCCGCGAGGATGACGCGCAACGCGGCCACGCTCCGTTCCCCACCCAGTGTGGTGAGCAGGGCCTGAGCCCGCGCCATTCCGGGATCGATCCTGAGGGCACACAGGCACATCTTTCCGAAGGGGTCTCCGACCGCCAGGTAGCTGCCGTGCGGGAACTGACCGACCTCCTGAATCTCGACCGCTCCGACCTCAGCATTACGACGCGCCTGCTCAATGGCCTTGGTGAGCAGAGGGGCGAAGACCTCCGGGGTGTCCCAGTCGCCGTCTCCCTCCTGCCACTCCATGCCCTCCTCGATGAACTCCTCACTGAGCGCCTCGCAGGCCCAGGAGGCGGAGAACACGGCCGCAGGGTCGGGCATGTCCTCCTTGTGCTGCGCCTCCATCGGCTCCGTCTTGTCGGCGGCGGCCTTCCATGCCTCGAGCACGTCCTTGTCCACCAGTGGGGAGCCCGGCTCCTCGTCGTAGTCGTCAATGGTGTCGATCCGCCAGTCGTCGCCGAGGCGAACCAGCATCATCTCGATAATGGGGCACCCCATGGCGTGCCGGCTTCGAGCCAGCCGTGCCATAGCGCTCGTGCCGTAGACATCGATACGTTCAATCGTGACGGTCTGCGGACTGAAGGCTGCTGGCTCAGAAAAACCGGCGATGTCACCCTTGAGCGATCTCTCCAGCTGATGAGTAGCTCGGAGTTCTGCCGTCTTCGCAAACCACGTGGGGAACGGATCTGCCTCTTTCCACTTGTCGAACAGCGGCTTGACCTCGGCGTGGGCGGCGGCGTAGTCGGCGAGGAAGGCCTCGATGCGGGCACGGGGGTCCATCATTCTCCTACGGCAGACTGGACGGACGGTAAGTGCCCAGCATGCCACAGGCCGACCGCGTCCCCCTTCACAGCGAGCCCTTGACCGCCGTCCTGCCGAGCCGCCCCCGCCCGGCCCGATCAGGGAAGGATGTCTTCGTAGTACGTGCCTCGCAGGAAGCGGTTCAGGACCTTCTCGCCGGGGAGCCTGCCGTCATTCATCGTTTTCGCAGCCGCCAGCAGTGCACGGACGTCGTACTGGGCGGGCCAGATCGGAGGAACGTCTCGGTCGAGGTCGAGCAGCCCGTAGACGGCCATCATCGCCGTGCGCGCCGATCCCTCGGTCGTGAAGACGCAGTCATCGGGCGTCTCAACGAACTGCCCGAGAAGACCGAGGTTGACGCAGCCATCCGGAATCACCTCGGGCCTGTCCCCGCCACGTCGAGGCATGAAGAAGGAGGTGATGTAGGGCATCGTCGCCAGGCGAACCTTGGTGCGCCTTTTGATCTCCTCGAACTGTCCGATCAGGCCGAAGTGGTAGCAGTACTCCTTCAGGACCTCCTCACCGGTGCACTCGATCATCGGCTTGCGCACGCAGTTCCCCAGGGCGTGCGGATAGAGACCGTAGGCCCAGGCCACGCCCCAGTCCTTCGGCTGGGCCCGGAACTGGGGCTGACGATTCATGGTCAGTGACAGGCACCAGCCTGAGTCCTCCGCGGTGATGATGCCTCCGGTGACCGTACGGCCCGACAGGGGATCATTGCCGGTGAGCTCATGGATCTTCTTCAGGAAGGGGTGGTCGGCCCCGATGAAGCTGAAGGAGGCGGATTCCCACACGGTCTTGTGGGGCTCGGAGCAGAACACGTCAGGGCGGCCGAAGACCGCTGACTTCTTCGCGAGGTTGCGCCACAGTGTCCAGGCGCCTCCGGGCTGGTCGGTGAGGAAGGGAGGAACGGTGTCCATATCGCCGTAGCCGGTGGACTCGGTGCACGAGCCGATGGTGGCCAGGACAAGATCCTTCTCGGCGACGTCGATAGATCCCTCCTCCCCGTCAGCTCGATGGAAACGAATACCGGTGACCACCTTGCGCCCGGAGGTGATGATCATCTCCAGGTCGTCGACACAGGTGTCGTACTGGAAGACCACGCCCTTGTCCTTCAGCCAACGGGTCAACGGCAGGATGAAGGACTCGAACTGGTTGTAACGGGAGAAGCGCAGACAGGACAGATCGGAGAACCCGGGGAAGTACTGAAGGAAGCGGTGCATGTACCGCTTCATCTCGGTGAGGGACTCGTACTGCTGGAAGGCGAACATGGTCTTGAACAGCGTGTAGAAGTTCGAGGCGAGGAAATCGGCGTCGAACCAGTCCTCAATGGTCTTGCCGTAGGTCGCCTCCTCCTTGGCCATCAGCAGCTTGATGACTGCGCGCTGGCCCTTCTTGTTCAGCCCCATCTTGTAGGTGTCCCGACGACGCCCGCGGTGGTGGATCACCCGGCAGGGGTCGATGTTGGGGTCGTTCTCGTTAACCGTGCGGAACTCGTCAAGGACGGTGTAGGGCTCGGGCATCTCCAGTGCCGGGATCTCACGCATGATGTCCCAGAAGCACTCGAAGTGCTGGCCCATCTCCCTGCCCCCGCGAGCAATGAAGCCCTTGTCGGTGTCCCCGGCGCCGTCGAATGAGCCGCCGGGGACGGCGAGCTGCTCCAGGACGGTGATGTTGCACCCCGGCATGCGCCCGTCACGGATGAGGAAGGCCGCGGCCAGCAGGGCGCCGATGCCCGAGCCCACGAGGTAGGCCCTGCGATCGGCAATATCGGCCGGCGGCACGGGGTGGTTCTGGGTGTAGAGGCCGAGGTCGTTGTGGACGAACGGGTTCCCGTCCGGTGAGACGGGGTAGGTCCGCTGGTAGGTGGGCACGGTTCGCGTCATGGTCTCCTCCTGGGAGCAGCCGGATGTCACTTGTTGGTATGTCCGTGAACGCCGGCGCGGCGACGGTCGGCCGGTGCGGGGCACTCACACTGTATGCCTGCCTCCTGGGGTCTTGCGCCGCCATCGCGGCACCTCCATGAGAGCATGTCGCCATGACGGCCCCTGCACTGAACGCGATGCTCGACGCCCTCATCCCGGCTGACGATCCCGAGCGCGTCCCCGAGCCCGAGGAGGTCTACCTGGCCTTCTCAAGCTGGGCGGAGACGACCGGCCGTCCCCTCTACCCGCACCAGGATGAGGCGCTCTCGGAGATCCTGGAGAACCGCCACGTCATCGCCGCCACCCCGACCGGCTCGGGCAAGTCGATGATCGCGCTGGCCGCCCACACCGCCTCCCTGGCCCGCGGTGGCCGCTCCTACTACACGGCCCCTCTCAAGGCCCTGGTCAGTGAGAAGTTCTTCGAGCTGGTGCGCCTGTTCGGGGCGGATAACGTGGGCATGGTCACCGGGGACACCTCCATCAACGCCGCCGCCCCGATCATCTGCTGCACCGCGGAGATCCTGGCCAACCAGTCCCTGCGCGAGGGCGAGGACATGGACGTGGACTGCGTCATCATGGACGAGTTCCACTACTACGCCGACCCGCAGCGCGGCTGGGCCTGGCAGGTGCCCCTCCTGGAGCTGCCCCAGGCGCAGATGGTGCTGCTGTCGGCAACGCTGGGCGACGTCTCCTTCTTCGTGCGGGACCTGCGCGAGCGCACGGGCCGCGAGGTCGCCGTCGTCGACGACGCCGTGCGGCCGGTGCCGTTGGAGATGGAGTACGTCGTCGAGCCGATCGGTGAGCTGCTTCAGCGCCTGGTGGGGCAGGACAAGGCGCCGGTCTACGTCGTCCACTTCTCCCAGAAGGAGGCGGTGGAGCGGGCGACCTCCCTGCTGAGCGTGGACCTGGTGCCCAAGTCCCGTAAGGCCGAGGTGGTGGGGGCGCTCGGTGACTTCCGCTTCGGGAGCGGTTTCGGGGCCACGCTCTCGCGGCTGCTGCGCGCCGGGATCGGCGTGCACCACGCGGGCATGCTGCCGCGCTACCGGCGGCTGGTGGAGCGTCTGGCCCGCGAGGGACTGCTGTCCGTCATCTGCGGCACGGACACGCTCGGGGTGGGGATCAACGTGCCGATCCGCTCGGTGGTCATGACCTCCCTGGTGAAGTTCGACGGTTCCAAGGAGCGTCACCTCACCGCCCGCGAGTTCCACCAGATCGCCGGGCGGGCGGGGCGCGCCGGTTTCGACACCCGCGGCTACGTCCTCGTCCAGGCCCCCGAGCACGTCATTGAGAACGCCAAGGCGCTGGCCAAGGCCGGCGACGACGAGCGCAAGCGCCGCAAGATCGTGCGTAAGAAGGCCCCTGAGGGGCGCGTCAACTGGACGGACAAGACCTTCGAGCGGCTGCGCGACGCGGCCCCGGAGACACTGACCAGCCAGTTCCAGGTCACCACCACCATGGTGCTCAACCTCATGGAGCGAGCCGGCGACCCGGTGGCGGCGATGGCGGGCCTGCTGGGGCGCGCCCACGAGCCCGAGGCCCAGCGGCGTCGACACGTGCGCCGCGCCCTGGAGATCTACCTGTCGCTGCGCACGGCGGGCGTCCTGACGCACGTCTCCAGCGCCCAGGCCGCCGCCGACGGGCGCCCCCGGCTGCGCCTGGCCGTGGACCTGCCGGCCGACTTCGCCCTCAACCAGCCCCTGGCGCCCTTCGCCCTGGCGGCCATGGACCTGCTGAACGTGGAGGCCCCGGAGCACACGGTTGACGTCGTCAGCGTCGTCGAGGCCACCCTGGACGATCCGCGTCCGCTGCTCTACGCCCAGCAGCGCGCCGCCCGCGGCGAGGCGATCGCCGCGATGAAGGCCGAGGGCATGGACTATGAGGAGCGCATGGCCGCCCTGGAGGAGGTCACCTGGCCCCAGCCGCTGGCCGACCTGCTCTCCCCCGCCCTGGAGATGTACAAGCAGGCCAACCCGTGGATCGCTGAGCACGAGCTGGCCCCGAAGTCGGTGGTGCGCGAGATGGTGGAGAACGCGATGACCTTCTCCGACCTCATCTCCCGCTACGAGCTGGGGCGCAGCGAGGGCGTGGTGCTGCGCTACCTGACCGACGCCTACCGGGCGCTGCGCCAGGTCGTGCCCGAGGAGCACCGCACTCCCGAGGTCGTCGAGCTCATCGACTGGCTGGGGGCGCTCGTGCGCGCTGTCGACTCCTCCCTGCTCGATGAGTGGGAGGCGCTCGGCCAGGCCCAGGCCGGCAAGGCCGGCGAGGCCGCCGGCCTGCTGGAGGGTGACCGTCCCGGCGCGGACGACTCGGCCGGGGTGGAGCGGGCCTTCGGCGCGGACGAGGACGGGACGGTGGCCTTTACTCGCAACCGCCACGCCTTCCGGGTGGCGGTGCGCCGGGAGATGTTCCGGCGCGTGGAGCTCATGGCGCGCGACGACGTCGAGGCCCTGGGACGCCTGGACGCCTCCTCCGGCTGGGACGAGGACCGCTGGGACGAGGTGCTGGGCCGCTACTGGGACGAGTACGACTGGATCGGCACGGACACCTCGGCCCGGGCGATCTCACTGGCGCCGCTCGACGAGGCCCCCGATGAGACGGCCCTGGCGGCCGCCGGGGTCAGTGAGCGTCTGCGCGAGGCCCTGGAGGCCTCCGGACGGCAGGTGTGGCTGGCCACGCAGGTCCTGGAGGACCCCGACGGCGACCACGACTGGCGTCTGACGGCCCTGGTGGATCTGGCCGAGTGCGACCGGGACGGGCGCGCGGTCGTCCACCTGCTGTCCGTGGGGCCGCAGCAGGGTTAGCCCGCCTCGGGGGTGTCCGCGATGGGCCTGACCGGCTGGCGCAGGACGGTCTTCATCCTCTCCGGTGCCACGCGCCTGGGGTCGCTGAGGTAGATCTCGTGGTGGGGCCCGTTCCAGGTGAGGCCGAGGCCCGGCATGACCTCGTCGTGCAGGCGCGCCAGGGTGGGGGCCTCGTCGTCGTAGGTGCCCACGTGGAGGATCTGCAGCGACCTGCCCTCGCTCAGGGGGAGCTCCTTGAGGGCGCAGACGGGCAGCTCGGGCTTCTTGCTCGCCGCCTGCGCCAGCCCCTCGGTGATGTCCTGCAAGGAGACCGCCTCGGGCAGAGGGATCATCATGGTCCAGTCCCACTCCCCCTTGTCACCGACGACGAAGGCCGCGTTGTCGGCGCTCGTCCACAGTCCTTCCAAGGGCCCGACGACGAAGTCGTCGCCGGTTCGTCTCTTCAGCACGGCGCGGATCGCGTAGGCGCCCGCGTAGAGCGCCTGGATCGCGGTGGCGTAGGCCGGTGAGGTGTTGGGGTCGCCGTGGCCGTCGATGGCCAGGTAGGTCATGGCCGGTACGTCCACCTCCGTGAAGTCGACCTTTCCCGGCAGGTACAGGTCCTTGCGGTCCTTCTTGATATCAGTCCTCATCACTGTCTGCTTTCTTCAGGAGGGATCGGGTCCAGGCGAGATCCGCCTCCTGGCGCAGGATCTCGTAGTCGAAGATGGCCAGGGCGTGCTCCTCGTCGACCTGGGCGCGCAGGGCGCGCAGCTCATCGAGCCGGTCAAGGAGCGCCTCGACGCGCTGCGCGAGGAGGGCCACGAGCTCGGGATCGTCGAGCCGGGGGTAGGCGTTGAGCGCCGGTAGCACGCCGGCGCAGGGCGGTGCCGGAGAGAGGACACGTGCACCGGCTGCGTTCCTCAGCTCATGGCGCCCGGCATCGGTCACGCGGAAGACGGTGCGCCGTCCCCGGGAGCCCTCGTCGGGTTCGAGGAGTCCCCGTTCCGACAGGCGCTTGAGGAGGTAGTAGACGGAGGAGAAGGCCAGGGAGGTCCACTGGCGGTAGCCGCGCTGCTCGATGACTCGGTCGAGGTCGTAGCCATGGCGCGGCTGCTCGGCAAGGAGCGAGAGGAGAACGATGTCGGCGTCCGATGACATACCGTTACTCTAGCACTAGAGTAACGGCGGGCAAGGCGATTACTTGACTGATTCACAGGGGCACGAGGTCGGAGGGCTGCGCGGTTACGGGCGGACCGTGCGAGCGAGCCGGCGGATCTGGGCCGGACGGGTGCGGCAGCAGCCGCCGACGAGCCGCGCCCCGACGTCGATCCACGATGGCGCCAGCGCCGGGATTCCAGCCCCTTCACCAGTGGAATGCCAGGTCTTGGTCGCCGGGTCGTAAAGATCGCCCGCATTGGGACAGGCCACCAGTGGTTTGACGGTCGCCGCACGCAGCACCGGCAGCGCTCGGCCGACGACGTCCGGGGCCACGCAGTTGATGCCGACTGCAACGACCATCTCCTCCTGCGCGACCCGGGCCGCCGCCTCAGCCAACGACGTGCCATCAGCGAGACTGGCGCCGTCGGAGCGCACCTGGAAGGAGACCCAGCACTCGGCTTGAGGAGCGAGGCTCTTCACCATGGCGACGAGCGCCTGCGCCTCGTCCAGACGCGGGAGCGTCTCCAGGGCGAACAGGTTGATCCCCTCCCCCGCCAGGACCTCGATGCGAGGCAGGTGAACCTCCCGGAGACGGGGCCCCTCGGGGATGTCGATGCTGTAGGCACCGGTGTACTCACTGCCATCGGCCAGATAGGCCCCATAAGGTCCAAGCCCTCCGGCGACGAGTACCGGCTCCTCGGGGTGCTCCTTGCCGAACTGACGGGCCGCTTCCTTGGCCAGACGGGCGCCGGCCGCGATGATCTCCCTCGCGCCGGCAGTATCCTCCCCGGAGCGGATCAGCGCCGGAAGCGTGGCCTGGTAGGTGTTGGTCGTGATGACGCGGGCCCCCGCGTCCAGGTAGTCGGAGTGGACCTCGCGCACGACGTCGGGCGCCGTGGTGAGCGCACGCGCCGACCACAGCGCGTTGCGGGTGTCGATCCCGCGGGCGTCGAGCTCGGTCCCCATCGCCCCGTCGAGGACGACCGGCCCTCGGGCCAGCAGATCAGACAACCGAGCCGGCTCGCGCCCGAAGGACGTGGCGGATACCGAGAACGTTCGCATTGCGACACGGTATCGGAGGCTCGAGACGGTACCGGTAGCGCCTCGGGCATGGACCCGGTTGCACCTCACCGCGGGCCCGGGCCGAGGTTCCCAACGCCACCCGCTGCGCCATATGGCACAACCTCTTAGCGGGTCTCAATGATCTGCTTGCCGAAGGGGAAGCAGGTGACGGGGATGAGCTTGATGTTGGCCACGGCCAGCGGGATCCCGACGATGGTGACGGCCTGTGCCGCGGCGGTGGTGATGTGGCCGATGGCCAGCCAGAGCCCGGCGACGAGGAACCAGATGATGTTACTGATCCCGCTCATGGCGCCTGCCCCGGGGGCCGGAACCACCTCACGCCCGAAGGGCCACAGGACGTAGGCGGCGATACGGAAGGAGGCGACGCCTGCGGGAATCGTGACGATGAACAGGCAGGCGATCAGTCCGAAGAAGAGGTAACTGAGAAACAGCCAGAACCCGCCGAAGACGACCCAGATGATGTTGAGCAGCGTGCGCATGACACCTATCTACCACACCCGGTTACCTGAAGACGTCCGCGCCTGCGCGGTTACCAGAAGATGCGCTGAGCGATGGCGTCGGCGAAGTTGTCCAGCGCCTCGGGTGCCGCCCCGAGATAGAGGCCCGCGTCGATCAGCGAGACCTCCATGAGGTAGAAACCGCCCTGACCGTCCCCGACGACGTCGACACGGTTGAACAGGAGCTGGATGTCCCGGCCGGAGACCTCCTTGATCAGCGTGTGGATGGCCTTGCGCACCCGCTCGCCCCAGAGCCACTCCTGCTCGCTGGGTTCGCGCGCCGTGACGATCTCCTCGTGGATCTGGTCAGTGGACTTGAAGGAGGGGTGGAGCATCGGCGCCTTCTCCACCGCGTGGGACAGCACGCCGTTGAAGTAGACCAGCGAGACCTCACCCTTGCGGTCGACCTCCTCGAGGTAGCGCTGGACCATGACGGTGCGCCCGCGGCGCAGGTGGTGCATGGCGTCATTGATCGCCGCGGACCGGGAGGCGGCGTCGGTGGCGGTGTAGCGTCCGGTGCCGCGCCCGCCCGAGGAGACGGCCGGCTTGACGACGAAGTCACCATGGGCCGGGAAACGGGTGTGAACCTGGTGCTTGGAGTAGCCGGCCTCGGGCTCCAGCCACATCGTCGGAATCATGGGAACCCCCCACTCGTTCAAGCGGGTGAGGTAGTGCTTGTCCGAGTTCCAGGTGACGACGTCGGGGTGGTTGGCGAGTCTGGGCACCGACCGGGCCCACTGGAGGAAGCGGGAGTAGTTTCCCTTAGTGGCGTAGTCACGCACGCTGCGCAGAACGACCGTGCCGGACTGGCTCCAGTCGACGTCGGGATCGTCCCATACGGCAACCCGCGGCTCGATGCCGCGCGCACGCAGGGCATCCGGCAGACCGCGGTCATCGTCATCAAGGTCGGGGAAGTCGGCGCAGGTCGCCAGCGTCACGATCGGGTCGCTCATACGGCCCACGCTACCGCGCGCAGCATCGCGGCGAGAGCCACGGACATGTGACACTGAACCGCGCCCGCACCAGCGGGCATGACTGCCTACTGGTTGGAGTGGCCAGCCGGCCTCCGTTCCGCAGCCTTCGACACCCGCGCCTTGCTCAGTCGTCACGCTCGAGGGTGTCACAATGCCGAGGTGACTTCTGAAACCCGCAAGCCGCGCATCACCGCCGCGCAGCGTTACTGGGCATCCATGGCGGCCATCGTCGTCGCGACCATTCTCATCGCGGGACTGCTCGGAGGAACCGTCTCGGTGCTCACCGGAGCCCGCGCGGGCCGCAGCAGCATGTGGGGCGGCATGGTGGTCGCGCTGGTCATGCTGGCGGGCTGGACCCTCGGCAGCCGCGTGCGCGACCGCAAGAAGCTCGATCTGCCCCTGTGGCACCGTCTCACCGAGGAGCAGGCGGCCACGCTGAAGCAGTACCACCAGTGGTCTCGCACCGGCCGCATTGACCAGGACGACGACGTCGAGGCCACCCCCTCCGGGCGGAGCGGCCATCGCCGGAGCGGGCGAACAGGCACCGGTGCGTCAAAGGCAGCGCCGTCGAGGAAGCCCCCCTCACAGGGTGCGATGTCGAAGCGCGACCGTGCTCGCGCCGCCGACGTGCGCCGCCGCCGACAGGACCGCGAGGGCGGTCCGTCGCACTGAGCGGGCTACCGGACGGAACGCAGTGGCAACGCGGCTCCTCACCCGCCCCCACCCTTGAGACTTGCCGCACAATCGCCTGGTTTCATGGATCCTGACTGGACGAAGCCCTTCTCCATCCGTAAAGTGTTCCTCCGTCGCCCAGCGAGCCGCGTCGAATGACACCGCTGTGGTGAAAGCACCGCTAGCTCAATTGGCAGAGCAGCTGACTCTTAATCAGCGGGTTCAGGGTTCAAGTCCCTGGCGGTGTACGGATCTTCCAGCCCTCAGGGCCGGAAGAGCTGGTCACGATTGACCGAGCACCGCTAGCTCAATTGGCAGAGCAGCTGACTCTTAATCAGCGGGTTCAGGGTTCAAGTCCCTGGCGGTGTACCACGAAGGGCACGAGCTTCGCCCGGGATGACCCCGAAGGCGCAGCAGCGGGCACATGACGGCGGTCAAAGACAACCGCCTCCGCACTGAGAAGCATCTCAGGATGCCACCGTCTCATCGGTTTCCACGCCCTCGTGACCACAGTCTGCGACGGCGGCGCCAACCAGTCGCCGCGCTAGGAGTCTTGTTCCGCAAGCACGCCGGCTCGGCAGGTACGTACCCGCCCCGGCGTGCGCTGCTGCCCCAGGCCCCATCGGGCCGACGACGCTGAAGGAAGATGAGGAGATACGTATGACACGCGACATCCACACCATGACCACGATGACGACTCCGGCCACCGGGCCGGCAGCCACTGGAACCCGGACCGACGAGGCCGCCAGGAGGGAGCTCTTCGCCGCACGCGCGGAGCTCGCCTCGCTGGGGGCGACCGCCTCCCCCTCGCGACTTGAGCGCGCGCTGGAACGACTGGAGGCGGCGCAGCAGGCCTCACGGCGAACGCTCGCCCAGGCCGCCTGACCCGGAGGCCTCACCCGGAGCCGGGTCGGGGTTCCCTCGGGACTGACGTCCTGAACGTTTGCCAGATCACGAAAGTAAGTCCCCGAATTCACTGCCACTGGCCCCGGAGGCGATGCAAGGATGAGTGCATCCGTCCAGCAGCCCGAGGAGGACCCATGACCCAGCTCGCCGCCGGTGACCGAGCCCCGGAGTTCGCCCTGCCCGACCAGAACGGCCGCACCGTGACTCTTGGCGACCTTTGCGCCAGCACGGACAAGGGCGTCATCGTCTACTTCTACCCCAAGGCTTGTACTCCGGGCTGCACCAAGGAGGCGTGCGACTTCAGGGACTCCCTGGAGGCGCTCGAGGCGGCCGGCTACGCCGTCGTCGGTATCTCCCCCGACCCGGCGAGCGCGCAGGCCAAGTTCTCCAACCGCCACAACCTGCCCTTTCCCCTGCTGTCGGACACCGACCACGCCGTCATGGAGGCCTGGGGCGTGTGGGGCGAGAAGAAGAACTACGGCAAGGTCTACACCGGCGTCATCCGCTCCACCGTGGTGGTGGCCCCCGACGGGACCGTGACGCTGGCCCAGTACAACGTGCGAGCCACCGGTCACGTCAAGCGGCTGCGCGCCGCACTGGGCGTGGACTGACAGAGCCCACAGGAGCGGTCGCCGCATTCTGCCATCCGGTACTGAGGTCGGTAGAGTGGGCGCCGCACAGCGCGAGTGGCGGAATTGGTAGACGCCCCAGGTTTAGGTCCTGGTGCCTTCGGGCGTGAGGGTTCGAGTCCCTTCTCGCGCACAGATTTCAGTTTCAGTTCCCAGCACCAAGAGGGTCTTCATAGGCGGACAAGAAGTTCTGCGTCCTCCGCACGCTCCGACACCTGCCGCTTCCACCGACCTGTTCCGAGGCATGATGACAGACAACTCCTTCGATTCGGGCACCCCCGCATTCGACGTCGTGCTGGCGCAGACGATCGCCAGACACTTCCGGGGAGCCACGGCCGAGGCAATCGATGACGTCCAGACGGTTCGGCTGGGCGAGGGGCTTCCCATCATCGAGTGCTTCATCGACGAGATTCAGGACCACGAGCCATACGGCGCGTTCCTCTTTCTTCAGATCAGTGGAGGCGCCTTCGGGAGCAGACGGGTCCTGGTCACGGCCAGCGGCTACGGTTCCAGCCAGCTGGCGTCGGTTGCCACTGCCGGCTGCAACTGGGCCTGCGCCTTCGGCCCCGTCCTGCTGACCGGAATCGGCCGCCCAGACCTCATCGATTCTGACAATCCCGACGTCGAGCAGTTCGAGGCCACTGTGGGAGGCAGACGCTACCGGGTGGCCACCGGGCATCTCGACCGCAGCATGAACATGCCGATCGAGGAGGTGGAGGCCTACCGCCGGCGGCTGGGCGGCCCCCGCGCCCTGACCGACCGGGTACTCGCCAGCCCCTTGATTCCCGCCACTCGCTCCGATGAGCCGATGGCACTGGGCTGCTACGCGGCCATCGGCCCCCACTCGATCACCGAGCTCAAGCTCGCCGGCGCCGACTGGCCCGCGGGACGCAGCATCCTGGACGCGATCCCGCCCGAGCCCGGTGGCCACCGCATGCTCCGGGAGTGGTCGGTGCTCACGCCCTTGGAGCCCGCCCCGCCCCTGACCAGGGACGGGCTCCAGCACACCCTCAACCTCATCGCGGCCGCCTCGTACAATCCCAGCAGCGAAGCCGGCTGGCTCGGCAGCCGCCACCACGGCATGAGGCTGGGACCGCCGAACCTTCCTGTGGGGCTCTCGCTGCCGGAGGACCTGCGCTGGTTCCTCAGCACCATCGCGGGCTCGGGCGCCGGCCCCGGCTACGGGCTGGACATCTACCCGGCCGACGATGGAGGCATCCACCTGGCCGATGCCGGCTGCGGCGCCGAGTGGCGCATGAGCCCCTACGACGGCAGTGTCTGGCTGGACTCACGGGCCTGCGACGATGGATTCACCCGTGTGGCCCCGAGCTTCATCTCCTGGTACGAGGCCTGGCTCGACCACGCCATCCGCGGCGGCGGGGCGTTCGCGCAGTGGTCCTACCAGGTCGATGCCGCCTACAAGATGCTTGAGCAGAGCGCTGCCGAATACGGCGTCGAGCGTCTCCCCGAGACCGTCACCCGGGTGAAGATCCAGACCCCGGCCAAGGCCTTCGGCCCCTGCCACTCCTGTCAGCTCACCTACTCCAGGTGCGGCGTGCCGGAGTCGGTCTTCGTCACGGCCCCGTCCCCGGCTCCCTGAGCCGCCCCGCACCCACCGGGACGCAGGCGCAGTGCGTAGTGGACGAAGGGACTAGACGCGCCCCGGTGCGCCGTAGAGCTGGTGTGCCTGTTGAAGCAGGGCCAGCAGGTCCTCCTTACTCCCCTCCAAGGTGCCGGGGAGGTATACGCGCTCCTCCTTGCCCATCCCACGGTCGGCAACCTCATTGATCTGCTGGCTCAGCTGGGCGGTGGTCGCGTCCTGGCGGCGCATCTGCTGCCCCAGCGGCGTCAGGATGTAGCCGATCACCAGCTGTCCTCGCGTACCGTCGGGAGCGACCTCCTGCCCGAAGAACTCGGCGATATCCACCCAGCGGGCGGACTCATTGACGATGTTGCGCCGTTCCAGGCGCAGCCCCTCAGGCGTCACCACCAGTCGGCTGCGGAGGATGATCTTCCGGATCATGCCGGGGATACCGATGACGCCGAAGAAACCGATGCTGGCGATACCAGCGAGCATGTAGAGAAGCGGGGAACTCGACTGATTCGCGATCAGAATGACCACGACCCCCACCACTGTGAAGCCGACGCAGCCCAGAAGGCTCCCCCATAGACGCATCGGGGACTCCGGAATGACGAGCATCCCGGTGCTGCGCAGCTGCTCGCTCATCTGACGAACTCGTCCGGCATCGACTCCCACGTGACTCGTCTCCTTCTCCTGATCGGTACGACGGATGCGCACCCCTACCCTAGCCGCCTCAAGGCGGCTAGGGGCCCCGTCCGACCAGGCAATCACCCGAAGAGCTGATTCCCGTCTCCCGTCCCGGCGGCGTCCTGAGTCACTCCTCGTGCTGGACGACCTCGAAACCGAGGACCTCCACGCTCATGCCCCGGCGCTTGTCGTCCTCGTGCCCGCCGGCGGGGCGCGCCGCCCTCCAACGCTCGTAGTCCTCGCGCGTGTCCCACCGCGTCACCACGAAGTAGCGGTCCTCCCCGACCACCGGGCGCAGCAGCTCGAAGCCCTGAAAGCCCTGTGAGACGTCAACGCCTCGCTTCCGGGCGGCGAAGCGCTTCTCGATCTCGGCCTGGGCGCCCTCGGGGAAGGTCAGCGCGGTGATGTTGACATAGGTCATAGGTGTTCTCCTCAGTGTCTCCGTCGGCTCCCGGCCAGAAGCAGGCATCGCGAAGAACGCTACCGTCTGACGGCCGTCGCGGACTACAGACATTGGGCATCCCGCGGTGCTGAGCCGTCCCGAGACCGGATGGCCGCCGGGTAGCCTGAGCCCATGACAACTGCCCCCTTCACCCGCAAGGACGGCCGCGCCGTCGACGAGCTGCGCCCCGTGACCATGACCCGACACTGGCTCGACCACGCCGAGGGATCGGTCCTGGTGACCTTCGGGCGTACCCGGGTCCTGTGCGCCGCCTCCTTCACCGAGGGAGTTCCGCGCTGGCGCAAGGGCAGTGGTGAGGGGTGGGTGACCGCCGAGTACGCCATGCTCCCGCGGGCCGGGTCGGAGCGCTCCGGTCGGGAGTCCGTTCGGGGCAAGGTCGGTGGCCGCACCCACGAGATCTCCCGCCTCATCGGCCGCAGCCTGCGCGGCATCATCGACGTCTCCGCACTGGGCGAGAACACGATCGCCCTGGACTGCGATGTGCTGCAGGCCGACGGCGGCACCCGCACCGCGGCGATCACCGGCGCCTACGTGGCCCTGGCCGACGCCGTCGCCTGGGGCACGCAGCGCGGCCTCATCAAGGCCCGCCCCGGCAAGCCGGTGCTGTCCGACTCCCTGTCGGCCATCTCGGCGGGGATCATCGACGGCGTTCCCTGCCTCGACCTGCCCTATGAGGAGGACGTGCGCGCCCAGACCGACATGAATGTCGTCCAGACCGGGGACGGCCGTTTCATCGAGGTCCAGGGCACCGCCGAGCACGCCCCCTTCGACCGCTCCGAGCTCGGAGAGCTGCTCGACCTGGCCGCCACCGGCAACTGCCGCCTGGCGGCGCTCCAGCGCCGGGCCCTGGCCGGCCCCAGCGGTGATCCCTTCACCGTGTCCTCCTCAGACTCCTCAACCCAGCCCACGCAGGCCTGAGCCGTGAGTGCCTCGTCAGACGCCGACGGCGCCGCCCCGCTCACTAACCGGGTCCAGGTGCCTGCCGGAGCCCGCCTCGTCCTGGCCACCCACAACCCCGGCAAGCTGGCCGAGCTGCGGCAGATCCTGGCGCCGCTCGTACCGGGGCTGGATCCCGGTTCCATCATCTCGGCCGCGTCCCTCAAGGCGCCCGAGCCGGTGGAGGACGGCCTGTCCTTCGCCGACAACGCCCTGCTCAAGGCCCGGGCCCTGGCCCGGGCCACGGGCCTGCCCGCACTCGCCGACGACTCGGGCCTGTGCGTCGATGTCCTGGGTGGGGCGCCGGGGATCTTCTCGGCGCGCTGGAGCGGCCGGCACGGGGACGACACCGCGAACCTTCAGCTGCTCCTGGCCCAGCTGGCCGACGTCGCCGCCCCGCACCGCGGCGCCCGCTTCACCTGTGCCGCGGTCCTGGTCCGGCCGGGCTCCGGCGGGCGACCGGAGCTGGTCACCACCATCGAGCGATCCATGGAGGGGCGCCTGGTCAACGCTCCTCAGGGCGAGGGGGGCTTCGGCTACGACCCGATCTTCGTGCCCGTCCAGGAGGACGAGCCGAGCGGTCGGGGCCGCACCACCGCTCAGATGACGCCTGAGGACAAGCACGCCATCTCCCACCGGGGGCAGGCCTTCCGTGCCCTGGCACCGGTCCTGGCCGACATCCTGGCCGGCTGAGCCCTCGAAGGCGCCGTCAGTAGTGCGTCACCACGGTGGTACCGATCTCGGACCACTGCCAGATCGTCTGAGCGTCCGCCACCGGGATGTTGATGCAGCCGTGGGAGGACTCGTCCGTCCCGATGCCGAACTCCTTGACCCAGGGGGCTCCGTGGAGGGCGTAGCTGTTGTGCCAGTAGCTCACCCACGGCACCCCTCGTTCGCAGTAGGGCCACTCGGGAGTGCACCCCATGTCCTGCGCCTGGTAGCGCAGGTAGATCTTGTAGGTGCCGGTGATGGTCTCGTGCCCGACGCCGCCGTGGTTGATGAGGATCGGCCCGTGGACGACCTTCTGGCCCTCATAGGCGGTCAGCGTTGAGTCGGTGAGGTTGACATCGATCCACTTCTCCCCCGCCTTGGCCTGGTAGGCGAAACGCTCCGGCCCGTTGGGCACCACCCGGCTCTCGGTGGAGTGGGGCACCTCGTTCCAGGTGATCTGCTGGCTGACGCTTCGGCCCTGGCCGAGTCCCTGGACGAGTGCCGCCGTCACCGGCTCGATGTTGCCGGCCTTCCTTCCGGACTTGCCCGGGCGGGCGAGCTGGAGCACCGTGCCGGCTGAGTCGACGTCGTTGATGGCGTTGACCGGTTTCCGCTCCTCCTGCGCACTCAGGGAGGTCACCCACGCCCTGACCCTCTCCTTCGAGACCGTCGGCACGATGCGGCCATCGTTGACGGGGAAGTCGATCCATGAGGCCTTCTGAGCCTTGGAGGCGGCGTGCGCTGCGCCGTCGACCGTCACTTGGAGCTCGGCGTTCAGTAGTGCGGTTGCCGATTGCGCGACCGAGCTCGCCTCCTGGACGCTCACTGTGGGCTCGGTCCGGTGGATCGACACCGGTGCGGTATGGTTCGCCAGCTCGCGTGCGGCGACGTCGATCGCCGCGTCAAGATCATTGGGGTCGATGGCGTCGCCTGATCGTCCCGATGAGGAGGTGAAGCCGCCGCTGTTCTCGTTCCAGGTCACTGCCGGCTCGACGACGTGGTCGCGCAGCGTGTTGTTCAGCTGCGACACCAGCGCGGCGCGGGCCTCCTTGCTGACCACGTACCGCACCGCCACCTCCCGTGTCCCCACGACGCCGCGCAGGTGAGTCGTCAGTGACCCCGCTCCGGACACGGCGGCCTCCACGGTGGCCCGGGCGTCGATCTGGGCGATCTGGGTGAGCGGAACCGTGGTGGGGGCTCCTTCAACACTCAGCGTCAGTGACGCCGATGCGGCTCGCTGAAGCACGAGCGCGGTCAAGGTCGACCGGTCCATTCCGGAGACGTCCTGGCCCATGAGGATGGTGCCGCGCGGAGCCCGCCCCTCGTGCCTGTGGAGGTAGACGACGGATCCGCCCACTGCTCCTCCCAGGATGAGGGAGACGGCGATCAGGACGCCGATCCACCGATGTGGTCGACGCAGGTTGGCGCAGTGGTGCATGGCGTAAAGGTACGAATGGCCGGGTTGTCATTCCATAAAGACAGCGATCTGATACCGAAACGAGTCGGGCCGCCTCCGGCGGGGCTAGCCGCCGTCCCTCTCCTGCTCGGCGAGGCGACGTGCCACGGGCTTGGGGGTCAGGGAGTCGTGGGCGCGCACATAGCCGTAGAACCATCTCCATCCTCCCAGGAACACCAGGAGGAAGGCCCCGGTCATCACCGCCCAGGAGACCATGGCGGACACGTTGTCGAATGCGGAAACCACATGGCGCAACGCGGTCCAGACCATCCAGCTGATCCCCACGATGATGAGCCCCTCGGGCAGCGCCATCTCCAGATGATCTGGGTGAGAGCGCCGCAAGAGCCAGGTCACGCCCCAGGCGACGAGGAGGGCCGCACCCGCCTGCCACAGGGACGCGGGGACCTGCCCCAGGCTGCGGGTGGAGGCGGCACCGAACAGGGCCACGAGCGCCACGGCCGCCAGGTCCGCGGGAACCACCAGCCACCAGCGCGTCCGCCTGCCCCGGGTCCAGGGGCAGTCCACCCCGTCGGGAAGAGCCGGGGTGAAGGAGACTCTTCGTCGTTGGGTGGGGCGATCGTGCCCTTCAGCGCTCACAGCTCCCAGACGGCGTCCGCCGTCGCCGCCTCCAACGGGCCGGAGTAGACGGCTGCGGCCTCCTTGAGGGGCACGGCCGGATCCGTCCAGGGCTGGATGTGGGTGAGGACCAGGTGCCTCGCACCGGCCTGAGCGGCGAGCTCACCGGCACGACGCCCCGTCATGTGCATGCCGCCCACGGTGTCGCGGCCCTCAACGAAAGCCGCCTCGGCCAGGAGGAGGTCCACGCCCTGAGCCATGTCACTCATCCCCCGGCAGATGTCCGTGTCCCCGGTGAAGGCCAGGCTGACCTGCCGGGAGGGATCCTCCTCACTGGGGCCCTCGATCCGGTAGCCGTAGGCCTCCACGGGGTGAAGCGCCTCGAAGGGTGAGATCACCAGGGGGCCCACGCTGTAGGACCGGCCGGGTACGGCGGTGACGAAGCCGAACTCCGTGGCGTAGCGCTCACTGGGCGGGACGCCGTCAACCCCCTGGAGGCGCTCCAGCAGCTCCGAGGGCCCCAGGCAGGCGACCGGCCCGAGCGCCCCGGTGGGCAGCCAGCGCCGGTAGACGTGCATGCCTACCAGGTCGACCATGTGATCGGCGTGGCAGTGGGAGATCGCAATGGCGTCGAGCTCGGCGGGATCGAGGTGGCGCAGCAGCTGCCCCATCGACCCCGGCCCGAGGTCCAGCACGATCGAGTAGGTGCGCGGCGCGCCGTCGGCGTCGACTCCGTCGGCCTGCACCAGGTAGGAGGAGGCCGAGGACTGGGGCCCCGACATGGATCCGGAGCAGCCGATAATCGTGAGTCTCATACAGATCCTTGATGGGAGGTGGGAGGTGAGGGAGGGTGGGGCAGCCCGGCAGGGGCGCCGGCTGCCTCACGGGTGAAGGCGACATGCTCAACAGCGGTGACCTCCGGGCCCAGGAAGCGCCGGGCCAGGACGGAGAAGGCCTCCGGGTCACCGGTGGAGGCGAAGTCATGGCGCGGTTCGGGGGCATCGGAACCACGCAGAAGGTTCTTGCCCGCCAGCGCCCGGTAGACGTCCTTGGCGGTCTCGTCCGAGGAGGTCACCAGGGTCACGTCCTGCCCCATGACGTAGGAGATCGGCCCCACCAGCAGCGGGTAGTGGGTGCAGCCAAGGATGAGGGTGTCCACGCCGGCGGCCTTGATGGGGGCCAGGTACTCCTCGGCGACGTCGAGCACCTCAGGGCCCGTGGTCACCCCCCGCTCGGCCAGATCGACGAAACGCGGGCACGCCTGTGAGACGAGCTCGACGCCGGGAACGGCCTGGAGGGCGTCGTCGTAGGCGCGCGAGTCGACCGTGCCACGGGTGGCGATCAGACCCACCTTGCCGTTGCGGGTCACTCGGGCCGCGGTGCGTGCCGCCGGGTGGATGACCTCGATGACCGGGACGCCCCGCCCCAGGGTGTAGCGCTCCCGCGCATCGTGCAGGACGGCCGCCGAGGCGGTGTTGCAGGCGATGACGAGCAGCTTGACCCCGCGGTCCACGAGCTCGTCCATGATGCTCAGAGCCAGGGACCGGACCTCGGCGATGTCCCGGGGACCGTAAGGACTGTTGGCGGTGTCCCCGATGTAGAACACCTGCTCATGGGGCAGCTGGTCGAGGACAGAACGGGCGACGGTGAGGCCACCGACCCCAGAGTCGAACATCCCGATCGGAGCATCATTCACACCGCGAGACTATGCGGGCCCTGTGCCCCCGAACAGCGCGGATACCAGTGATTCCTGCCACCAGGTGACCATGTCGTAGACGAGCGCCGTCCCCCGGTACCACTGCTCGCGAGACGTCTCCTCCTCGGGGACCTCCTGGAAGGCGGCTGCGTGAACGCGCTCGGCGTCCTGAGCCGACTCGATGCCCAGGCGCTGGGCCAGCACGAGCCGGATGTCATTGGTCGCCCCCAGCCAGTCAGGCTCCCGTCCCGGGACCACCAGCACCGTGTCCTCAGGGCCCGACGGCGCCCGCAGCTCGGCGGCCAGGCGCTCCAGGCGGTCGACCTTGTCATCTCGCAGGCGCGCACGAGTCAGGCTGCTGACCTCCATCGCGGTGAGGGGATCCTCCGAGGCCTGCGGGAGCAGGACGGCGACGACGGGGTCCGCGTTCGGGCGACCGGCGTGAACGTGGTTGGTCGGCGGATCGAGGTCGAAGTCCAGAGCCTCCAGGACCTCACGGTCCCGCTCGCTCTCCCCCGGGCGCACCGGGTCGGGACGCGACGGCGAGGAGGCCTCGGACTGCCCCGTCCCCCCGCCGGGGGGAGCATCCGACTGGAGAAGGGCCCTCACCTCCAGGGCCAGCCTGGCCAGGAGCTCGCGCTCCCAGTCGTCAAGACCGCAGACCAGCCCCTCGGGGACTCGGCGGAAGGCTCGCATCACCGTCCTCCTGAGGAGTCATCCGCACCAGCGTCGGCGTCGTCGCCCATGGGCTCGATGGTGGCGCGCAGGCCGTAGCCGTGCATCGCCGTGACATCGACCTCCATGCGCTCGCGGGCTCCCCGGGAGACCACGGCGCGGCCGGCGGTGTGCACCTGCATCATCCGGGCCTCGGCCACTGGCAGGGAGAAACCGAAGTAGGAGTGGAACACCCAGGTCACGTAGCTCATCGTGTTGACCGGGTCGTCGTGGACCACGGTGCACCACAGGCGCTGGGCACGGACGCGCGACTCCTCCAGGATCTCCGGCTCCGCAACGGGCAACGAGGTGCTCATACCACCAGGGTAGCGGTGAGTCGCGATAGGTTGTTCCCGTGAACAGCTACGTGCCCTCTGCCGATTCCACCGCCGCCTCCATGGACGTGTCCACAACCTCGACCTCTCTGCTGACCGACATGTACGAGCTCACGATGCTGCAAGGAGCACTGGCATCGGGTGCCGCCTCCCGGCGCAGCGTCTTCGAGCTCTTCGGCCGCAGGCTCCCAGGGTCGCGCCGCTTCGGTGTCGTGGCGGGCACCGGCCGGCTGCTGGATGCCATCGAGGCCTTCACGTTCGCCCCCTCCCAGATCGACTTCCTGCACCGCACCGGGGTCGTCAACGACGAGACCCTGGACTTCCTGCGCGGCTACCGCTTCACCGGGACGATCCGCGGCTACGCCGAGGGCGAGTGCTACTTCGCCGGCTCCCCGCTGCTGACCGTGGAGGGCACATTCGCCGAGGCCTGCATCCTGGAGACCCTGGCCCTGTCGATCTACAACTACGACTGCGCCGTCGCCGCGGCCGCCTCCCGCATGACCATCGCCGCCCACGGGCGCCCCTGTGTGGACTTCGGGGCGCGCCGGGCTCACGAGCAGGCGGCCGTCGCCGCGGCCAGGGCATCGGTCGTCGGCGGTTTCGTGGGGACGAGCAACCTGGAGGCGGGGCTCCTCTACGGCATCCCCACGGTGGGGACCTCGGCCCACTCCTTCACCCTCCTGCACGACACCGAGGAGGAGGCCTTCGCCGCTCAGGTGGCCAGCCTTGGACCGGGCACCACGATCCTGGTGGACACCTATGACATCGCCACCGGCGTGGAGCGGGCGGTCAAGGCGGCCCGCGCCGCCGGTGGCGAGCTCGGGGCGGTGCGCCTGGACTCCGGTGACCTGGTGGCCGAGGCCTTCAAGGTGCGCGCCCAGCTCGACGCCCTGGGGGCGACGTCGACGAGGATCACCGTCACCAACGACCTCGACGAGCACGCCATCGCGGCACTGGGGGCGGCCCCCGTGGACTCCTACGGCGTGGGCACCAAGCTCGTCACGGGCTCGGGGCGCCCGACCGCGGCGCTCGTCTACAAGCTGGTGGAGCGCGAGGGCGCTGACGGCGCCATGGAGGAGGTCGCCAAGTTCTCCTCGGGTGGCAAGTCCACTGTGGGTGGCCGCAAGTGGGCCGGCCGCATCCTCACCTCCGAGGGCACGGCCGCCGAGGAGCTGGTGGTCTCCTCCAGCTCGCAGGACGAGGGGATGTCGGCGTTGAGCCAGGCCGGCGCCCGGTCGCTTCAGGTGCTGCTGGTCGATGAGGGCCGGATCATCGAGGAGCACCGCGGCAAGGAGGCCTTGAGCGCGGCGGCGGAGCGGCACCGGGCGTCGCGCGCCGAGCTGCCCTACGACGCCTGGCGTCTGAGCGACGGCGAGTCGGCGCTGCCGACCCGCCACATCGACCTCGACGGGCGAGGCGCCACCCGACGCTGACCGGCGGCCAGGGGCGCATCCCGCCCCTGGCCGGCGCTCCTTTGTCGTCAGCGCTGTCAGCGCTTGCCGACGAACCAGCGCCGCAGGGTCTGGATGCGCTTCTCGATCTCCTCGGTGGAGGCCGCCGCGACCTCCGGCCCCCCGCACACGCGCCTGAGCTCGTTGTGGACCACTCCGTGGGGCTGGCTCGAGCGGCGGGCCCACGCGGCCACCAGCTGGGAGAGCTCCTTACGGGCCGCTGCCCGGCGCCGGGCGTCGTCGACGCCTGCGTTCTTCCGCCTCTGCGCCTCGGCGGCGGCCTGCTTCTTCTGGGAGGCGATCTGCTTGTCCTGGCGCTGGCGCAGCAGGGCGGTCACCTGCTCGGGCTCCAGCAGACCCGGCAGCCCCAGGTACTCCTGCTCCTCGACGCTGCCCACCATGGCGCCGGTGCCGAACTCGCCGCCGTCGAAGAGCACGCGGTCGAACTCTGCCTGGCTGTCCATGGCCTCGAAGCCAGGCAGCAGCTCGGCCGAGGCGTTCTCAGTCCTGTTGGCCTCGGCGAGCAGCCGGTCCTCGGGGCTGAACAGGGCGTCCTCCTGCGACGCCGAGTCGGGGCGGCGCAGGACGTGATCGCGGGCCACCTCCATCTCCCCGGCCAGGGCCAGCAGCGGCGTGACCGACGGGAGGAACACCGAGGCGGTCTCCCCCCTCGCCCGCGAGCGCACGAAGCGCCCCACCGCCTGGGCGAAGAAGAGCGGGGTGGAGGTGGAGGTGGCGTACACACCCACGGCCAGGCGGGGCACGTCGACTCCCTCGGAGACCATGCGCACGGCCACCAGCCAGCGGCCGGTGGAGGCGGAGAAGGCCTCGATGCGGCTGGAGGCGCCGTTGTCGTCGGAGAGGACCACGGTGGGGGCCTCTCCGGTGATGGCGCGCAGCTGCTTGGCGTAGGCGCGCGCCTTGGCCTGGTCGGAGGCGATGACGAGGGCCCCGGCGTCGGGGACCTGGCGGCGCACCTCGGTCAGGCGCTGGTCGGCGGCGGCCAGGACCGCGGGGATCCACTCCCCCGCCGGGTCGAGCGCGGTACGCCAGGCCTGGGACTCCAGGTCCTTGGTGAGGGGCTCACCCAGGCGCGCCGCGACCTCGTCGCCGGCCTTGGTGCGCCACCGCATCTGCCCCGAGTAGGACATGAACATCACCGGGCGCACGACTCCGTCGCGCAGCGCGTCGGAGTAGCCGTAGGAGTAGTCCGCCTGGGAGCGCTTCGCCCCGGAGGCGTCCTCCTTGTAGCGCACGAACGGGATCGGGGAGGTGTCGGAGCGGAAGGGCGTTCCGGTCAGGGCCAGTCGCCGCCGCGCCGGGGTGAAGGCCTCCCTGATCGCGTCACCCCAGCTCAGGGCGTCTCCCCCGTGGTGGATCTCGTCGAGGATGACCAGGGTTCGGGCCTGGTCGGTGCGGGCGCGGTGGAGATTGGCGTTGGCGGCCACCTGGGCGTAGGTCAGGGCCACGCCGTCGAAGCGTGAGCCGAGTGCTCCTTGGGAGTTGGAGTAGGAGGGGTCGATATGGATGCCGACGCGGGCGGCGGCCTCGGCCCACTGGTACTTGAGGTGCTCAGTGGGGCAGACGATCGTCACCTTGTGGACGTCTCCGGAGCTGAGCAGCTCGGTGGCCACTCGCAGCGCGAAGGTCGTCTTGCCGGCCCCGGGGGTGGCCACCGCCAGGAAGTCCTGGGGCATCGTCTCCAGGTACTGCCCCAGCGCGGCGGCCTGCCAGGCCCGCAGTGAACCGGCGGTTCCCCAGGCGGCGCGGCGCGGGTAGGCCGGGGAGAGGTTCTGGGCCGCCGACGTCGAGGCTCGCGTCGGGGTGGGGTGGGTCGCCTGGCCGCCGCGGGCGGCGTTCACCGACCGCCTCGCCCGAACGGGAAGCGGGGGAAGCGCGGCCCCTTGCCGTCGCCGGAGCCCTCCCCGTTGCGCATCTCCTCGTAGATGGACTTGCAGGTGGGGCACACCGGGTACTTCGACGGGTCGCGCCCGGGCGTCCACACCTTGCCGCACAGGGCGACAACGGGACGCCCGGTGACAGCGGCCGCGGCGATCTTGTCCTTGCGGACGTAGTGGGCGAAGCGGTCGGCATCGCCGTCGTCGGTCGATTGGAGCTCCTCGCGCTCCAGGACAGCAGTACCGACGCCCTGGGTGGGCTCGGCGGTCGGGTCGGTCGGGGCTCCGGGCGATCCGGGATCGGCACTGGCGAGGACGTCTGTCATGCCGCCCAGTGTAGGTCGGACCGTGCGCACCGGCAGTGGCCAGCCCCGCCCCTGTGGGCAGGCTCTCCCTTGAAGAGAGCCCGACGCCGCCGTCAGTGCTTCGACGTGAGTCGGCTGGCGGCGGCGGGATCGACCAGGACGAGGGCGTCGTCGTGGCGCTGCATGACGGTCGCCGGCCACTGGGTGCTGACCTCGCCCTCGACGAGCTGGGCGATGGCCTCGGCCTTGCCCTCGCCGGTGGCGATGAGGACCAGCTTGCGGGCCTCCATGATGGTGGCCAGCCCCTGGGTGATGCACTGGGTGGGCACGGCGTCGACGTCACCGCCGAAGAAGCGGGCGTTGTCCCGGCGGGTCTGCTCGTGGAGCTCGCCCAGGTGGGTGCGCGAGTCGAGGGCGCCGCCGGGCTCGTTGAACCCGATGTGCCCGTCGGAGCCGATGCCGAGGATCTGCAGGTCGCAGTATCCGGCCGCGGCCATCTGCGCCTCGTAGTCCCGGCAGGCGGCCTCGAGGTCCTCCCTCAGCGCGTCCGGGCCGTGGAGGGCTCCGGGACGCATGTCGACGCGGGAGCGCAGATTGGTCTCCATGAAGGTGGCGTAGCGCTCCGGGTGCCCGGCGGGCAGGCCCACGTACTCGTCGAGCATGAATCCGGTGACCTCGGCGAAGCTGAGACGTCCTGCGGCGCAGCGAGCGGTGAGCTCGTCGTACAGGGGCAGGGGCGAGGAGCCTGTGGCGGTCCCCAGCACGGCTGCCGGTTTGGCCTTGAGCAGTGCCTCGATCTCGTCGGCCGCCCGCTGCGCGATCGCCTGCGCGGAATCCAGAATGACTAGCTGCACGATGATGTCCTCTCTGACATAACGACTGGTTGTTCTGAGTTTACTGGTCTCTGAGAGCCGCCACCTGTGTGAGCGGCTTTAAAGCAACCCTACCTCGAGTCATCAGAATCGCTCACTCCGTCGCGGTGTGACCAGCGCGATCACACCGGCTGGGAGTGTCCCGGCCAGGTGCGGATCGTGGCGAGAACCTGAGGTCCTCGCCGGTCCAGCGCCCGCCCGCCGACGACGACTCCGCCCCACAGCAGCAGACCGCACCACACGGTCCCCGCGGCGAGCGCCACCCAGCCCCACACCGGTGCCCCCTGGACGACGCCGTAGACCGCCGCTCCCAGGACCGGGGAGCACACGGCCAGGAGAAGCAGGATCGCCACCATCTGGATGAGCGCGGCCAGCAAGGCCGTCCCCGAGGTCCGCGAGCGCATGGGGCTGTCCCCGGGGGCGAGCGTCTCGTAGGGCAGCAGGACGCTGGCGAGGCAGGACCAGGCCAGCGCGCAGCCGTAGAGGGCCAGGCAGGCGCCGGTGATGGCGGGCAGCGCCTCCCAGCGGCCTGTCCACACGACCATGAGCACATCGACGACGAGCATGACGGGCGCCTGCCACACAGCCGCCCCGACCACCCGTCCCAGACGGTCGTGCGCTCCGCTGATGCCGGCGCTGATATGGCTCCACAGGGCGGTGGAGTCCATTCCGAGGTCATTGTGGAGAGCCCACCCCATGAAGACGGCCAGGGCGGGTGCCATGAACAGCAGTGCGGCCGGTGCGTGCCCGAGGGCGAAGCTGGTCTCCATCCGCTGACCGTTGACGTAGACGACGAATCGGGAGGAGTTGAGAGCGGGAGCCAGAACGAGCGTCAAAGGAATGAGCAGGACGGACAGGAACTGAACCAGGTACCTGGGATCGGTGCGCCAGTAGCGCAGGCTGCGTGCCGCCACAGCGGCGGCGGGCGCGGGCAGGGCAGTACTGAGCCTGCGGGCCCATGGCAGCACGTCGGGCAGGCTCCGATGCTGCACGTCGGAGCCCGCGCCGTCGGTCGCGTAGGCCCGCGTCCGGGTGTGCGACGTCCCCGGAGAGGTCATCACCTTGTTCACCACGCGCTGCCACAGGGGCAGCAGGATCACGGGGAGGATCCACGCGCCGATCGCCAGCGCCAGAGCCTGCAGCACGGTGCCGGTGGCCATGAGTCCAGGAGCGGCGAAGGCCCACCCGAAGGGGCTCAGGCCCACGGCCTTGGCCAGGGTCCCGAGCTGTTGAAGAATGTCGGTGGGATCGTCCCCGAGGAACCGGGGGATCAGATTCGGTGCCTGCGTGAACACCAGTAGGACGATGAAGGCGATGATCGCCGTCGTCTCACGCCCCCGGCGCGAGGAGGAGATGCCTGCGGCCGTCACGACGATCCGGGACAGCAGCACGCAGGTGGCCAGTGCGGCCGGAGCGCACAGCAGCGCCAGGAGCGCAGCCGGGAGCTGGCCCGCCAGCAGCCAGGTGAGGACCGGAATGAGGCAGACAACAGCCGTGATGCAACCGGGGATTCCCAGGGCGCCGGCCGCCAGCAGGCCGAGCGCCAGCCCTCTGGACGGAGCGGTCCAGGCCGCCATGGCGCGGGGGTCCAGGGTGGAGTCGACCCCGGTGACGAGCAGAGGCACCACGGCCCATCCGGCCACCAGCAGCGCCCCGAGAGCCCCGAGGACCAGCCCGATGACGTCGGGGTCGGTCTTGAGTCCGAGTCCGACGGCGCCGGCCAGCACCATGACGAGCACCCCGATACCGTAGAGGGCCCCGAACACGGTCCCGATGATGGCCCAGACGTTCTTGGTCAGGGCATTGAGGGTCAGGCGCCACTTCAGCTTGACGAGGGTCGCAACCATGACAGCCCCTCCGTTCGCACCTGGCCCCCCACCAGCTCGGTGAAGCGCTGTTCGAGGTCTGCGCCTGCAGCGACCTGCTCCGTCGTGCCCGCGGCAACCACCCGGCCGGCATTGATGATGGCCACGTGGTCGCACAGGCGCTGCACCGTGGCCATGACGTGGCTGGAGATGACCACGGTGCCGCCGGCGGCGGCGTAGTCCCGCAGGATCGTCTGGATCGTCTGGGCCGAGATCGGGTCGACGGCCTCGAAGGGCTCATCCAGGACCAGGGTGGAGGGCGAGTGCACCATGGCGCAGGCCAGGTGGATCTTCTTGCGCATACCCGCCGAGTAGTCGGCGACCAGCGTGGTTCCGGCCTCCCACAGCCCCAGCACCTTGACCAGCTCGGTCGCCCGGGGGACGACGACGTCGCGCTCGAGCCCGCGCAGGAGTCCCGAGTAGGTGACGAGCTCAAGACCGTTGAGACGGTCGAAGGTGCGCAGCCCGTCGGGCAGGACTCCCAGCAGGGTCTTGGCCCGCTGAGGCTGCGCCCACACGTCAACACCATGAACGAGCACCTGACCGGCATCGGGGCGCAGCAGGCCGGTGGCCATCGACAGGCTGGTCGTCTTGCCCGCCCCGTTGGGGCCGACGATGCCGTAGAAGCTGGACACGGGGATGTCGAGGCTCAGTCGGTCCACCGCGACCTTGCGATCGAAGACCTTGACCAGCCCCCTCATCTGAAGCGCTGGAACGGAGGCGGGACCGGGAGCGGCCCCGACCAGTGCGCCAACCGTGTCTGTGCCGTCGGGCGAGCTCACCGCGCATGTGGAAGCAGACATGTTTCCACTGTAAAAGCCCTCCCCTATTCGGCCCTCCGCCGGGAGGAGGAGATCACCGTCCCTGCCATCCTCCCGGAGAACCGCCCTGAGCATCATCAGTCCGATGAGGAGGGCGCCGGGGCGCAGACATGATTCCGGTCCGTTGCCACGCCCCGACGGGGCGGCAACGGACCGGAGATCAGGACGTCAGGGGCGCGGCCCCACGTATCACTCGGCGACAGCCTTCTTCAGCGAGGAGCCGACGGTGACCTTGACACCGTAGCCGGCGGGAATCTGGATCTCCTCACCGGTGCGGGGGTTACGGCCAGTGCGTGCGGCACGCTCGACGCGCTCGATGCCCATGAGGCCGGTGATCTTCACGGCCTCACCCTTGGCGACGTTCTCAACGAGGACATCCTGGAAGGCTCCCAGGAAGGCGTCGGCGTCGGTCTTGGTCAGGCCGGCCTTCTCGGCGATGGCGGCGATGAGCTCGGTGCGGTTGACGGACATGTCTTCCCTCTCGATCGTGGACGGACACCCTTATGTGGTGCCACTTCTGGCAACGCTACGCATAAAACCTTGGGTTTGTCAGGTCAGACCGGAGTGTCGCGCTGGATAGCGAGTAACAATTCGCACATTTACACCACAGCAGTCACATCCGTCACATGCGGAGCAAGTCGCGGAACGACGCCGTTTCCTTAAGCCCTTCCGTTCAGCCCTTCCGCAGGGCTCCCGGCAGCGCACTCGCGAACCACGAGGTGATGGTCGTCGGGTGAGTGATGGCGGTACCGACGACGACGGCGAAGGCCCCGTGCTCCATGGCGGCGGCCGCCTGCGCGGGCGTGTGGACCCGTCCCTCGACCACCAGGGGGACCTGCGCGATACCGGCGACCTGGTCGACGAGCTCGAGGTCGGGCCCCTCGGTCTTGGGGCGCTCCCCGGTGTAGCCGGCCAGGGTGGTCCCCAGGATGTCCACTCCCGCGTCCTGGGCGGCCTTGGCGTCATCCAAGGAGCCGCAGTCGGCCATGATGAGGACCTCGGGGCGGGCCTGCCGCAGCCCCTCGACGGTCTGGGCCAGGCTCAGCCCGTCGGGGCGGGGACGCCGGGTGCCGTCCAGGGCCACGATCTGGCTCCCGGTGGCGGCCACGGCGATGGCGTGGGTGAGGGTCGGGGTGATGAAGACGCCGTCGTGCCCGTCCTTCCACAGGCCGATGACGGGGACGTCGACGTGCTGGCAGATGAGGGCCAGGTCCGCCAGCCCTTGTGCGCGGATGCCGACGGCGCCTCCGGCGACGCAGGCCTGGGCCACCTGGTCCATGGTGCGCGGGTCGCGCATGGGCTCGCCCGGGTAGGCCTGGGCGGAGGCGATGAGCCCTCCCTTGAGACGTTCCAGGACGGGGTGGATCCCCGCGGTGGCGGCCTGCGTCTGCGTTGACGACTGTGAGGGTGACTGCTCGGTCATGGGTGTGTCCTGTCTGATGGCGCCCGAGCCCGGTGGCTAGAGGCGGTGGTTGTCGTTGCTGGAGGCCAGGGCGAGGGCACCGCGAGCCGCGCCGACGATCGGCGCGGTGGTCCCCAGGGTGGCGGGAAGGATCTTGATGGGGGCCAGGGGGGCGATGATCTCTGCGGCGAAGGTCTGCCGCAGGGGCCCCCACCACAGGTCGCCGGCGCGCGCCAGTCCACCTGAGACGACGACGACGTCGGGATCGATCACGGTGGCCAGTCCCGCCAGGGCCCTGCCCAAACAGGCGGCCGAGTCGCGGTAGACCTCCGCGGCGATATCGTCCCCCGCAGCGGCGCGCTCCTCGACCCCGCGGGCGTCGGGAACGTCGGGGTCTCCACCCTTGGCCAGGTAGCGGCGATGGATCTGCGGCCCAGCGGTGACGCCCTCCAAGTGCCCCGCCCTGCCGCAGGTGCAGGGCTCGCCCTGGGCCCCGGGCACGGGGACATGGCCGATCTCGCCGGCCACGTGATGGGCGCCCCTGCGGGTTCGCCCCTCGATGACGAGGGCGCCGCCGACCCCGGTTCCCACCGCCACCATGAGGACGACCTCGGCCCCGGTGCCGGCACCGAGCCAGGCCTCTCCTGCGGCGTAGGCGTCGACGTCGTTCTCGACGTGGATCGGCAGCTCACCCAGCCCCTGGGCGGCGAGCCGCTCGCGAACGCCGGCGGCGACCTGCGTGCCGGCCCATCCGGTGATGGCGTCGGTGGCCGACAGGATGGTCCCGCGCTCGACGTCGACGACGCCGGCGGTGCCGATCCCGACTGCCGTGATCGCCGCGGCCTTGCCGGGTTCCTGGTGCGTTCCGGTCTCGACGACCTTCGCGACCAGGCCGCTGATGGCATCGAGCATGGCGTCAGGACCGTCGTGAGCCGGGGTCGGGCAGGAGCTCACCGGTCCTTGCAGGACTCCGCCGGCGTCGACCAGTGCGGCGGCCATCTTGGTGCCGCCCAGGTCGAGTCCGACGACGAGCGGAGCCTGGCCGGACGGCGATGGCGGTGGGTTGAGGGGGGTGGATGGGAGGACATCCTGACTCATGACGCTCTCCGACGGGAGGTTGGGCGCTGGCGCGCCGGGTTGAAAAGTAGAAGGGATGAGGGACGGCCCCAGGAGGCCGTCTGGAACGGGGCTCGGGGCCTCGCCGCGGCGATGGCGGCTGCATGCCCGGCGGTCGCCACCTCGGTCGACACGGGCATGCAGCCGTCGGGAGGTCAGATGAGGCCCTGGGCCTTGACGATCTCCAGGACCCGCTCCTTGGTCTCACCCTCGAGAGCCTTGACGGGGAAGGCCATCTCGTTGGTGGCGATGATCCCGATCGCCTCCATGGCGGTCTTGAAGGCGCCGATACCGGTCGCGTCGGCCGAGCGGCCCTGGGGCACGAAGACGATCTCGAAGCCCGCGCAGACCTCGTCCTGGAGGCGGCGCACCTCGTCCCACGCCCCCTCGCGGGAGGCCTTCCACATCTCGGCGTAGCGGACCGGGTCCACGTTGCCGTATCCGGGGACGAGGCCGTCGGCGCCCAGCAGGAGCATGCCGTCGACGACGCACTCGTGGCCGGTCAGAAGGGCCAGGGGGTGGCCCGCGGCCTCGTTGGCGGCAACCAGCCTGCGGAAGGCGACGTCGTTGCCGGAGGAGTCCTTGACGCCGGCCAGGACGCCCTCCTTGCCCAGCTCGACGAGCAGGTCGCAACCGAGCTTGGCGCCGCCGAGGCGCACGGGGACGTCGTAGGCGAAGACGGGGACGTCGATGGCCGCGGCGATGGCCCGGAAGTGAGCCTTGATCTCCTCGGCGTCGTTGAGCGCGTAGAACGGGCAGGTGGCCACGATCGCCTCGGCGCCCAGGGCGGCCGCCCGACGAGCCTGGTCAATGACCCGGTGGGCGGTGGTGTCGATGGCACCGGCAAGCACCGGGACACGTCCTGCCGCGGTCTTGACGACTCGCTCGATGACGGCGTCGCGCTGGGCGTCGGTGAGGTAGGCGACCTCTCCGGAGGACCCCAGGGCGAACAGGCCGTTGACACCACCGGCGATGAGGTGCTCGACGACCTTGTCCAGGCTGTCGAGGTCAACCTCGCCCTCGGCGGTGAAAGGGGTGACGACCGGCGGGATGACGCCGGCGAAACGGTTGTCCATTGCGGTGACTCTCTTCATTGAAAGGTTATCTGACGTCTGACATCTGACGTCACGAGGTATTGTTGCAGATGCTCCCGGTTGGCGCCACCCCGCTGCCTGGGGTTGCCGGCGACCTTACGTGCCGGGTGAGGGGCGGACCTGAGTGGGCCCGCCCCTGACCTGGAGGTGCTGACGGCGCCGGCCGCGGCCGGGGGCCGTCTACTCAGACATCGAGCAGCGAGGGCACTGCTGCCAGCAGAGTGCGCGTGTACTCCTCCTGAGGATTGTTGAAGATCTCCTCAGTGGTGTTGATCTCGAGGATCTTGCCGAAGTACATGACGGCGATCCGGTCCGAGACGTAGCGCACCGTGTTGATGTCGTGACTGATGAACACCAGCCCCAGCCCCAAGGATGCCTTGAGGTCCTGGAGGAGGTTGAGCACCTGGGCGCGCACCGAGACATCCAGGGCCGAGGTGGGCTCGTCGGCCACGATGATGTCGGGGTCGAGAGCGAGTGCTCGGGCAATGGCGACGCGCTGGCGCTGACCACCGGAGATCTGCCGAGGCAGCACGTTGAGGGCGCTGGGAGGCAGGCCGACCAGGTGGAGCAGGTCGCGAACCCGGGCCTCGCGCTCCTTGGGGGATCCGACTCCGTGGACGTTGAGCGGGTCGATGAGCGCGTCGTGCACGATCATGCGCGGGTTGAGAGCCGTGGCCGGATCCTGGAAGACCACCGAGATGCTGCGTCCCAGCTCGCGACGGTCCGAGGCCGAGCGCCCCAGCGGACGGCCCTTGAAGATGACCTCACCGGAGGTGATCGGCTGCAGCCCCACCATGACCCGGGCGGTCGTGGACTTGCCGCAGCCCGACTCCCCCACGAGCCCCAGGGTCTCTCCGCGCTTGACGGACAGCGAGACGTTGTTGACCGCGTGCACCGTGTCCGGGTTGAACAGGCCGCCGGTGCGGGACTTGTGGATGACGTTGACGTCCCTGAGCTCGACGACCGGCTGGTCCTCGCTCCATGAGGACGATGCAGACGTGTTGGGCGACATCAGTGCTTCTCCTTCGCGAGCAGAGCCTCGAGCTCGGGGGTGATGGCGTAGCTGTGCTCCGTCGTGCCCGGCACGGGCTTGAGCACGGGCCGGGTCTCAAGGCCGACCGTCGGGTGGGACGATCTCGGGGCGAACCGGTCTCCCTTGACGAACTCGCTGGGTGAGGGGACGACCCCTCGCACCTGGTGGAGCCGCTTGGAGCCGGCCTCGATGGAGAGCACGGCCCCGAGAAGGCCCCGGGTGTACTCGTGAACAGGGTTGGCCAGCAGCTCGCTGGTGGGCGCCTGCTCCACCACCTGGCCCGCGTACATCACGGTGATCCGGTGCGCCAGCTTGGCCACGAGGGCCAGGTCGTGCGAGACGAAGACCATCGCGAAGCCGAGCTTCTCACGCAGCTCGTTGAGCAGGTCGATGACCTGCTTCTGGACGGTCACGTCCAGGGCGGTCGTCGGCTCGTCGGCCAGGACCAGGGCGGGGTCGCGGGTCAGCGCCATGGCGATGAGGACGCGCTGGCGCTGGCCGCCGGAGAGCTCGTGCGGGTAGCTGCGCAGCGTGCGCTTGGGGTCGAGTCCCACCAGCTCGAGCAGCTCGGAGGCGCTGCGGGTGCCTCCACGCGCGCTGAGCTGGGCCATCTGGGTGCGGATGAGCATGGAGGGGTTGAGCGAGGACAGGGCGTCCTGGTAGACCATGCTCATCTCGTGACCGCGCAGCGCGTTGTGCTCGGCCGGTGTCATCTCAAGGATGTTGCGCCCCTTGAAGAGGATCTCACCGGAGAGCCGGGCAGAGGGCGGCAGCAGCCCCATGACGGCCATCGAACTGATGGACTTGCCGCAGCCGGACTCCCCCACCAGTCCCATGGTCTCGCCGGGGCGCACGGAGAAGGAGACGCCGTCGACGATGTTGACCTCGCCGTGCTGCTCGGGGAAGGCGATCGAGAGGTTCTTGACCTCCAGGACCGGGTCCTCACCGGTGTCCTCGTAGACCAGACGGTCCCGCCGGGCGAGCTCGGCCACCCGCAGGGAGCTGAGCCGCTCGGACAGAGGAACGTCCTCTGCCGCAGGAGCGACGACGCCGGTCAGTGAGCTGAGCCCGTTCGTGGCGTCATCGCCGTCGGCGACGGAGGCGTTGGCGACCACCGCCTCAGCAGCGTCGTCCCAGGCGTTCAGGGTCTCCTGGGCCTCCATGGCCTCCTCGTCGGCCTGGACGTCGGGCTTGGCCTTGATGCGCGGCGAGGCCATCGCGTCGGTGAGCCCCTCGGACAGGACGTTGAGGCACAGGGTGGTGATGAGGATGAGCAGGCCGGGGAAGAAGGTCGGCCACCAGTGGCCCGACAGGAGCAGCTCCTTGCCCTCGGAGAGCATGTTGCCCCAGGTCGGGGTGTTGACGGACTTGATGCCCGCGCCGATGAAGGACAGCGAGGCCTCGAAGACGATCGCGTCGGCCACCAGGACGGTCGCGAAGACCATGATCGGGGCGATGCAGTTGCGGGCCACGTGCCTGAGCAGGATCCACGGCACCGGGGCCCCCATCACCTTGGAGGCGGCCACATAGTCCTCGCCGAACTGGGAGATGATGTTGGCGCGCACCACGCGGGTGAGCTGGGGGATGTAGAGGATGCCGATGGACACGATGATGACCGGCAGCATCGGCAGGCGGGTCGACATCGCCGAGACGAGGACGGCCGCCAGAGCGATGCCGGGGAAGGACATGACGACGTCGAGCACGCGCATGAGGGTCTCAGCGATCCACTTGCGGGAGGTGGCGGCAATGGCCCCCAGGACCGAGGCCACCACAAGCGCCAGTCCGGTGGCCGTCAGGCCCACGACCAGTGAGACCCTGGCGCCGTAGACGGCGCGGGAGAAGATGTCACGGCCGGTGCCGTCCGTACCGAACAGGTGGGACGCGGACGGAGCGACGACCGGATCGGAGGAGGTCACCTCACCGACGCCCTCGATGTAGGACGTCGTCTTGGTCTCCGCCAGCCCGGTGGCACCGGGAGAGTAGGGGGCGACGACGGGAGCCAGGATGGCGATCAGGGCAATGAGGCCCAGCACGATGATGGCGATCTTCGAGCCGACAGGCAGCGCCTTCCAGCCCTGGAAGCGCAGCCCGGGCCGCGAGGCCTTATCCAGTGTGGAGCGGTGCAGCATCAGATGCTCCTGATTCGTGGGTTGACGAGGACGTAGAGCATGTCAACAACAATGTTGATGATGATGAAGGCCAGTGCCACCGTGATGGAGACCCCCTGGACGATGTTCACGTCATTACGGGTGATGCCCTGGAAGATGAGCTGGCCCATCCCCTTGATATTGAAGATCATCTCAATGACGACGGCGCCTCCCATGGCGTAGCCGATGCGCAGTCCCAGCACGGTCAGCGGAGTGATGAGCGCGTTGCGCAGCACGTTGCGGGCCACAACGACGTTCTTGGGAATACCGCCACCGATAGCGGTGCGCACGTAGTCGCGGTCGAGCTCCTCAACCATGGCAGTACGCACCACGCGGGTGAGCGAGCCGGTGTTGGGAACCGCGATGGCCAGTGCCGGCAGGAAGATCTGGTTGATGTACGTTCCGGGATCCTCGGTGAAGGGAACCCACTCGGACACCAGCGCGGGGAAGGCCCCCGTTCCCCCCGGAATATCGGAGAACCACTGGATGAGCAGCAGGGCGAGCCAGAAGGACGGAGTGGCCAGGCAGGCGATGGAGATAACGCGGATGACCTGGTCCTGCCACTTGTCGCGATAGAGGGCCGCGATGATTCCCAGGATCGTGGCCAGGATGACGGCCACGAAGATTCCAATGAAGGTCAGCTGGAGCGTGATCGGGAAGGCCGCGGCCACCATGTCGGAGATCTTGGCTCCGGTGAAGGAGGTACCGAGGTCACCATGAATCAGGCCCAGGAGGTACTCCCAGAACCGCTTGAGAAGAGGGTCGTTGAGATGGTGGGCGACTCGGTACTGCTCGAGGGCGTCTGGCGTGGCCGACTCACCCAGCGCGAGACGCGCCGGGTCTGCCGAGGAGAACGACATGACGATGAAGACGAGCAGCGTCACGCCCAGCACCATGACCGGCAGCGCGACCAGGCGCCGTCCGATCAGGCGGATGAGGTTGGACACTGAGATGCTCCTTTGCGTTAGCGTCCTGCCGCCTTAAGCGGGCGGCCGGGTCACGTGGCAGCCGCAGAGCCAGCCGCCACCCCAATTGTCTGATGTCTGACGTCAGATTGCAAGTCCGTTGCTCTCACTTCGGACACACTGACGCCCCGAACACGGCACGGGCGGTGTGGCACCCTCCAGCGACTACCACACCGCCCGCACGTGAGTCTCAGGACTTGGTCGACCCCGTCCCCACGAAGGACAGGCCGGTCAGCGAGATCGGCTTGAAGTTCTCCAACGTCGTCGAGTCGTAGGCCGTCGGAGTCTTGCGGTGGAAGATCGGGTAGAGCGGAACGTCCTCGGAGATCTTGTCGAAGATCTCCTGCCACTTGGCGACCTGCTTGTCACCCTCCAGCTTGACCGCTTCATCGAGCAGCTTCTGGACCGCGACCTGGCTCTCCGAGCCCTTCCAGTGCATCCGACTCTCGGTCCACACGTCACCGCTGTACCACCAGCGCATGAGCAGGTCCGCGTCATTGCCGAAGACCGAGGGGTCCCCGGGAGCGATCAGCACGTCCCACGCCCCCTGAGAGGAATCGATGAAGGAGTAGGTGTCCGCGGACTTCTTCTCGTCGTACTTGACCGTCACCCCCAGGGCCTCGAGGTTCTCACGGATGATGGGCCTGACGGCCGAGAACCAGCCGTGGTCCGTGCACAGCAGGTTGATGGTCGTGATACCCGCCTCCGCCAGGAGCGACTTGGCCTTGGCCGCGTCCTTGGAGTAGACCGTCTTGGCCTTCTTGTACGCGGGGTGCCCGTCCTGGACGAAGCAGGTCGCCGGCGTCGCCAGACCAGCCATACCGGTGTCGCAGATCTTGGCGTAGTCCAGCGCGTAGAGCACTGCCTGGCGCGCCTTGACGTTGGAGAAGGTGGTGTTGTTGAACATGGCGAAGAGCAGTCCGAAGCCCTGCTGCGCCGCCACCTTGACCGGGTCCTTGAGCGTCGAGAGGTTGGCTGCCGGGACGGCGTCGATGGCCTGCACGGAGCCAGAGGTCATCGCGTTGGTGCGGGTCGTGTCATCGGGCAGAACCTGCCAGGTCATGGACTTGGCCAGCGCCGGGCGAGGACCGTTGTACTTGTCGTTGCGCTCGAAGACGATCTTCTGGCTGGCGGCACCGTTGTCGGTCATCTTGTAGGGACCGCTTCCGACGGGGTTCATGTCGAACTTCTTGGCGTCCGCCCCGACAACCGCCTTGGGGACGATCTTGACGACGCTCAGACGCTCCGCCACCAGCGAGAAGGCGTACTTGAGCTTGATGGTCACCGTGCCTGCGTCCTTGGCCTCCACCTTGTCGATGAAGGGAAGGAACTGGGAGTACAGCGACTTGTTGGCCGGGTCGAGCACGCGCGTGAAGGAGAAGACGACGTCGTCGGCAGTCACAGCCGAACCGTCGGAGAACTTCGCGTCCTTACGCAGCGCGACCTCATAGGTGGTGTCGTCCACCTTCTTGGGCATCTCCGCGCCCAGAGCCGCGTACACCTCGCGGGTGGCCGGGTGAAGCTCGGTGAGCCCCTCCAGGGTGTGCCAGTTGGCAGCGACCGTCAGAGCCGACGACGTCGTCATCGGGTCGTAGCCGTTGGTGCCCAGCTCATAGGAAATACCTGCGGTGATGACACCGTCCTTGTGGGTGACCTCCTGATCGGTAGCCATACCACTGGCCTTTGCGCCACCTGTGGTCTTGCCCTTACCGCCGCAGGCCGCAAGGCTGACAGCCAGACCAGCAGCCATTCCGAGGGTTCCGGTCAGCCTGATGAAGTCCCGGCGGCTGGAGCCGGCCGGAGTCGTGATCGCCATTGATTCTCTCCTGATGTCTGACGTCTTATGTCTGACGTTGGTAGGATGACTGTAGCAGAAGTCAGGACGTTCAGACCACTCATGACCTCGCAGGCAAGACGTTCACGAACTGCCACCCCACCGTCGGGGCGAGTCGTTCGACGAACGGAATCACATCGCAGTGATCAACAATGATTGACAGGGCAAGAACCGTGGCCAACATCAAGAAGAACAGCACCATGAACAGAGCACCCGTACCACAAGCAGCCACCATCACAGGAAAAGAGATAAACGTCACACTAGCTGCCGATGAGTCGATCATCCCTCACGGTCCCTACTCCACGCTGATGTCGTCGCCCGTCACCCAGGCGGAGGCGACGATGGCCGAGATCAAGAACTACATCCTGCGCTCCGACCTGCAGATGGGTGATGCGTTGCCGACGGA
>NZ_MSGO01000008.1:0-6388 GCF_001929375.1 Actinomyces oris
GAGGACGCCGGCGAGGTCGCTGATGAGGGCGCGGGTGAGCCCGCCTCCTGTGCTCAGGGCGGGGACGCTGATGACACCCCGACTCTCAACCTCGGCGACGAGGCTCAGGGCGAGCCGGCTGGGTCCGTCGAGCAGTCCGAGCAGGCTGAGGAGTCCGGCGGCGAGGCTCAGGAGAAGCAGGAGTCCGCTGAGGATGCCGAGGTCGTGAAGCCCGCTGAGGCGGCTGAATCGGCCCAGCCCGCTGTACCTGTCGAGTCTGTTGAGTCGACCGAGTCCGTCGAGCAGTCTGAGGAGCCTGAGGAGGCTCCGGCCGTCGTCGAGGAGTCCGAGGAGAAGGCCCCCGCTGCTGAGGACGCCGGCGAGGTCGCCGTTGAAGGTGCTGAACCGGTGACGACGCCGGTATCGACGAGCATCGTCGACGAAGCCGCCACCCCGGCCGAGGCCCTCTCGCCCTACGAGTCGACCGGCGCCGATACGGCTGTCTCGGCCCGGCGGGGCGCCGCGTGGAGCCCCGACTCCGGCGACATGCCGCCGTCGATCGCACCCAAGAGCCTGTCCGGGGCGTCGCCCTGCGCGCCCGCGCAGGCCGCGACCACTGAGGCATCGCCGGCCGCCCGAACCGCTGCGGCCGCGGTCTCACCGGGGACGGAGCCCACTGGGAGTGACACAGAGCCGGCGGAGGACGGCGCCGTCCCCGCCGCCGGGACCCTGGCCGCGGCCGAGAAGGCGCACAAGCCCGCCAAGGCCCAGAACGTCGCGAAGAAGACCAACGGTGCGGCAGCCGGATCGCGCGGCTCGCGCCGTCGGCGCCTCATCCCCGCCGCCTGCGCCGCCGGGGCCGCCGCCCTGCTGCTGGCCTGGGGCGGTATCGCCTGGTGGACCACCCAGCACATCGCCTCGGGCACCACCGTCTCCGGTGTCGACGTCTCCGGTCTGAGCCCCAAGGAGGCCCGCGACCGCGTCAGCAAGGGCGTCGGTGACCAGCTCGCCCAGCCCGTCACCCTCACCGTCGGGCAGGGCAGCTCCGAGCTCGTGCCCGCCAAGTCGGGTGTCTCGGTCGACACCGACGCCTCGGTCAAGAAGGTCACCGGATTCACCCTCAACCCCCTCACCCTGGCCCAGCGCCTCGGCGGTCAGCGCACCGACGCCGTCGTCCGGGTCGATTCCACTGTGCTGCGCAGGGCCCTGGAGGACCGGGTCGACACGATGGCCAACGGTGCGGTCTCGGCGACCGTGACCCTGAAGGGCACCAAGCCGGTCACCACGCCCGCGAGCAACGGCATCGGACTCGACGTCGACGCCTCTCTCAAGCAGCTCGGCGGCACCTGGCCCCTGGGGAAGAAGACCCTCGCCATGGCCGAGGGCACCGCGATCCCTGCCATCACCGATGAGGAAGCCTCGAAGTTCGTAGACGGCACCCTCACGCCGCTGCTGTCCAGCGGACTGACCGTGAACACGGCGGGCACTGGCGCGCAGAGCAAGAACCCCGGCGCGGCTGCGGCCTTCTCACCGCAGGACACTGCTGAGATGCTGAGGATCTCCGCCGACGGCGGCACCTTGAGCGCAGGCTTCGACTCGACCGCGCTGCGTGATGCCATTGTCGCCAGGGTCGGCCAGGTCGAGACCCCCGCCCAGAACGCGACCTGGAAGATCGACGGCTCCGCCACTGGCGCACCCGGGGCGCGTCCCCAGTACGTCCCCGCCGCCCAGGGCAAGGTCATCGACACCGCCGCCCTGTCCGCAAGCCTGATCAAGGCCGGCACTTCCGCCACCGACGCCGCCGGCCGGACCGTGACCCTGCCGATGGTCGTGTCCGAGCCGACGGTGACGACGCCGCAGAACGAGTGGGGCATCAGCGAGGCGATCGGCGAGTTCGCCACCCCCTACAACAGCGGGGACGCGCCGCGCACCCAGAACCTCACCCGCGGGGCCGAGCTCGTCAACGGCACGGTCGTCAAGCCCGGCGAGGTCTTCTCCCTGGAGAAGACCCTCGGCGAGGTCGACTACGATCACGGCTTCGCCGACGCCGGAGTCATCTCCAACGGGCAGCACGTCGACTCCCTGGGCGGCGGGCTGAGCCAGGTGGCCACCACCGTCTTCAACGCCGGCTTCGAGGCCGGTATGGACGACACCGAGCACCACGCCCACCAGTACTACTTCGACCGCTACCCGGCCGGGCGCGAGGCCACCCTGTGGACCGGCAAGCTCGACGTGAAGTTCACGAACTCCACGTCCCACTCGGTACTGGTCCAGGCCTGGCTGGACGGTGAGCAGATCCACGTGCGGATGTGGTCCACGAAGTACTACGACGTGTCGATCACCTCCTCGGACCGGTTCAACTTCCGCCCGGTGTCCACTGAGCGCAAGTCCGGCCCCGGCTGCGAGCCCTACTCGGGCGGCAACCCCGGCTTCGACATCACCGTCACCCGCACTCGCAAGCACGACGGCAAGGCCCTGCCCGACGACGTCCTGACCACCCAGTACGCCGCCGACAACGACATCGTCTGCTCCTGACGGTGCCGCCGTCTGCGCCCCCGGCTCAGAGGAGTGCCGACGCAGCAGTGTCGGAGGAGACTTTTGACCAAAAGGGACGACTTTGATGACATCGTAGAACGCTTCTGCGTGACCGCGGTTCTCTGACCTGCGCAAACGCGAGTGGATCGCGTGGCGTCGCGCGTCAAAGTCGTCCCTGCTGGACACTTTTCAGCCGGATCGTCGCAGATCGCGCTCTGAGGCGTGCGGTGCCCGAGACTGGTGTTACCTGTGACATTCGCGCCGCGGCAGTGACGTAATCGCGGCGTGCTAACCCTGAGTTTTCGGCGTGCTGACGGCCACTCTCTCGCCTCTTGGGCCGTCGGGCGTCGGGGGACCATACTTGGCCCGACCCCGCCCACCCGCGCGGGAGGATCCCCCGGAGAAGAAAGGACACTGCTGCTATGACGTACGTCATTGCCCAGCCCTGCGTCGACGTCAAGGACCGTGCCTGCGTCGACGAGTGTCCCGTCGACTGCATCTACGAGGGTGAACGCAGCCTCTACATCAACGCCGACGAGTGCGTCGACTGCGGCGCCTGCGAGCCCGTCTGCCCCACTGAGGCCATCTTCTACGAGGACGATGTTCCCGAGGAGTGGGAGGACTACACCCGCGCCAACATCGACTTCTTCGAGCTCAAGGGACTCGGCTCGCCCGGCGGCGCCCAGAGGACCGGTGCGCTGGACTACGACGACCCCATGATCGCCGCCCTGCCGCCGCAGAATGCGGAGTGGAAAGAGGCCAACGGCTACTGAGCCGACGGGCGGGGCCAGGGGGTGGAGACGCCCCCGGCGCGTGAGGAAGAATCAGGGCCCGTGACCACCAGCGCGACACCCGAGACCTTCCCCAGCCCCCACCTGCCCCGCCGACTCGCCCTGCCCGACTTCCCCTGGGACTCGCTGAGCCCCTACCGGCAGCGGGCCGCCCAGCACCCGGACGGCGTCGTCGACCTGGCGGTGGGCACGCCCGTCGACCCCACCCCCGAGATCGCCCGCAACGCCCTGTTCGCGGCCGCCAACGCCCCCGGCTACCCGACGGCGGTCGGCGCCCCCGTGGTGCGCGCCGCCATCACCGAGTGGATGGAGCGACGTCGGGGCGTGGCCGGCCTGGGTGATGACGAGGTCATCCCCACCATCGGCTCCAAGGAGTCCGTGGCCCTCCTGCCGCTGCACCTGGGGGTGCGTCCCGGCGACCTCGTCCTGCACCCGCGAGCCGCCTACCCTACCTACGACGTCGGCGCCCGCCTCGTGGGGGCCACTCCCGTCCCCGTGGACACCGACGCCGACCCCGCCGCGTGGGGCATCGCCGAGGACGCCCCCGTGGCCATCGTCTGGCTCAACAGCCCCGGCAACCCCGACGGGCACGTCCTGAGCGTTGAGCAGATGGCCCGGATCGTCGCCTGGGCCAGGGCGCGGGGCGCCGTCGTCATCTCCGATGAGTGCTACGCCGAGCTCGGCTGGGAGTCGCCGTGGGACACCCAGCCGATCCCGAGCCTCCTGGACCCCCGGGTCGGAGGGGAGGCGGGCAGAAGCGGCCTGCTCGCCCTGTACTCCCTGTCCAAGCAGTCCAACCTGGCCGGTTACCGGGCGGCCTTCCTCGCCGGCGACGCGCGGCTCGTGGGTGCCGTCACCGAGGTGCGCAAGCACACCGGCATGCTCATGCCGACTCCGGTCCAGGCCGCCCTCGTGGCCGCCCTCGGCGACGAGGCGCACATGGAGGTGCAGAAGGAGGTCTACCGGGAGCGCCGCGAGGTCCTCGTCGAGGCGACCGCCGCCGCCGGGCTCGTGAACGACCCGGCCTCCGTGGCCGGCCTGTACCTGTGGCTCCAGGGGCCCGAGTCGATGAGCGCCTACGAGCTCGTGGGGGCCTTCGCCGAGCTCGGGATCGTCGTGGCCCCCGGGGACTTCTACGGCGAGGCCGGGGCCGGGCGGGTGCGCATGAGCCTGACCGACACCGACGAGCGAGTGGCCGCCGCCGCCGCGCGCCTGCGCTCGCCCGAGGCCACCGCCCTCTTCGCCGGCTGAGGCAGAACTAGCCAGTCGAATCAGCCGCTGACCAGCGCCTTGATAAATTTATCAAGCCCGGTGGCGGCTGATAAATTTATCAAGCCACGGGTGGGTGCCCGGCTGGTGCCCCCGGCGGGCTGAGGAGGTCGGCTGATCCGGCGGTCCGCGATAAGCCCATGAAACGACGCCGTGACGGTGCACCCCGTACAGTGGGCGCTGGGCCCGCCGGAACCCCCGTGGGTCCAGGTCTCGCCGTCGCGATGCGTGCGGCCCCGAGCCCCAGGAGGCATGATGACGAGCACCCCCACCCCCGCCGCGGCTGAGCAGCCCGAGCAGAGCCGGCCCAGCGCCGTCGGCGGTCCAGGCCTGCTGGCCGTTGACGGCACCAGCCTTGAGCTGCCGCGCACCTCGGCGACCGACGGCGCCGACGGCCTGAGCGTGTCCAGGCTGCTGGGCTCCACCGGCGTGGTGACGCTCGACCCGGGCTTCACCAACACGGCGTCGTGCACCTCGCAGATCACCTACATCGACGGCGCGGCCGGGATCCTGCGCTACCGCGGCTACCCGATCGAGGAGCTGGCCAAGTCCTCGACCTTCCTGGAGGTCGCCTACCTCCTCATCAACGGCGAGCTGCCCGACCGCGAGTCCTTCGCGCGCATGGAGCGGCGCATCTCGCGCCACCGGCTCCTGCACGAGGACTTCCGCGGCTTCTTCACCTCCTTCCCCTCCTCGGGCCACCCGATGGCGATCCTCCAGGCGGGGATCGCCGGCCTGGCCACCTACTACGAGGACACCCTCAACCCGCACGACCCCTACGAGCGCGAGCTCGCCACCGTGCTGCTGCTGGCCAAGATGCCCACGATGATCAGCTACATCGCCCGGCGCGCCATCGGTCTGCCGCTGCTCTACCCCGACCCGCAGCGCTCCTACGTCGAGGACTTCATCCGCCTGACCTTCGGGATGCCCTACCAGTCCTACGACATCGACCCGGCCGTCGTGCGGGCGCTGGACATGCTCCTCATCCTGCACGCCGACCACGAGCAGAACTGCTCGACCTCCACGGTGCGCCTCGTGGGCTCGGCCGACGCCAACATGTACGCCTCCGTGGCCGCGGGCGTGGGCGCCCTGTCCGGGCCGCTGCACGGCGGCGCCAACGAGGCGGTCCTGCGGATGCTGGACACCATCCAGAGCTCGGGGATGAGCACGGCCGAGTTCGTCCGCAAGGTCAAGGACAAGGAGGACGGCGTACGGCTCATGGGCTTCGGCCACCGGGTCTACAAGAACTACGACCCGCGCGCCGCCATCGTCAAGGAGACCGCCCACGACGTCCTGACCCGCCTGGGCTCCGACGACGGCGACCGCAAGCTCGAGATCGCCATGGAGCTGGAGGAGACGGCGCTGCGCGACGAGTACTTCGTCTCGCGCAGTCTCTACCCGAACGTCGACTTCTACACCGGCCTCATCTACCAGGCGATGGGCTTCCCCACGAAGATGTTCACGCCCCTGTTCGCCCTGGGGCGCCTGCCGGGCTGGATCGCCCAGTACCGCGAGATGATCGCCGACCCGGCCAAGCGCATCGGGCGGCCCCGCCAGGTCTACGACGGCTCCACCGAGCGCCACTACGTGGCCATGCACCGGCGCAAGCACGACGACGGCCAGTACCCGGCCACCCGCGCCGGCGTCCCCAGCCTCGACCGCATCACCAGGGTCTGAATCACGAGGGGCTGAGGCTCATGGGCTCACGCCGGTCGCCCAGGGCCGGTTGTCTGTGGTCGGTTTCTGTGGCCGGGCGGTGCGGGTCGGGGACGTACTTTCCCGACGAGGACTGCGTTCTCCCCCAAACCACTGAG
>NZ_MSGO01000008.1:6435-104964 GCF_001929375.1 Actinomyces oris
CTCAGTGGTTTGGGGGAGAAGTAAGTCGCCGACGCAGAAATACGTCGTCGATCATCCGCTTGCGGGGTGCCACCAGTTGCTCGTAGATCGAACGGCTGTAACCGAGGGCGAACAGGGGATCCCCGGTCGACACGAAGGCCACCACCGGGCAGTACTCGACCGCATCACGAGGGGCTGCCTGGCTCTCCATCGAATCAGGGTGCCTGTTGCAGAGGTGAGGTGGGCCCCCTGGTCTGCTGGGCATCAGTCGATCAGATCCAGGAGATGGCGACGCGCCTTCATCGCATGGATGAGTAGCTGGTGACCACTGTCGAAGGTGAGAATGACGAGTTCCAGAAGCCGTCCTTGGCTGTCGAAACCCATGACGAACTGCTTGGCTGGTACATCGTCGTCCGGCCAGCTCTCGTAGATCCGGTGGTTGGCGGCTTAGAGTGCGTCCGCAGCGCTGATGCCATGCTTGAGCGCTGAGTTGTGGACTTTCACGCGACAAAGGCTCGTACGGCCGAGCGAATGATCTCGGAGCGGCTGGTGCCGTCCTTCTCAGCGCGCTGGTCGACCGCGGCTACCAGACTGTCGTCCATGCGGACTGGGACGACCCGCGCCGCACCATCCCCGATGGGTCGGCGTCCTCGCTTCTTCAGCACTTCGACGTCGTATCCACGTTCCGCTTCGTCAGCCCACTCCTGGATCGTCTTGTCGGTGACTGGCACGCCATCAATGGTCTCCATACGACAAGTGTAATACGAAATAGTTGTCTGGGCATCACCGTAACTGGCGTGGTGAGCCCGTCGGCCTACAGGCCGGCCAGGTCGATCTTGCGCATGTGCAGGATCTTCTCGCGCGTGGCGGCGTCGGCCATGAGCTCGGCGATGTTGCGGGGGACGACCTGCCAGGACACACCCCAGCGGTCGACGCACCAGCCGCAGCGCTCGGCCTCGGGCACGGCCGACAGCCCCGCCCAGTAGCGGTCGATCTCCTCCTGATCCCGGCAGAAGACGATCAAGGAGACCCCGGGAGTGAAGGCGAGGTCCTGGGAGGCCCCCGAGTCCCTGGCCGCCATCCAGGTGCCGCGCAGCGTGAAGTCGGTGAACATCACCGTGCCCGCCTCCATCGGCCCGCCCTCCTCATAGCGGTACAGGGCCCCGCGGCGGGCGTCGTCGAACAGGGCGATCCAGTCCTCGGTGGCCTCCTCGGCGTTGGCGTGGTTGGTACCGCCGAACATGAAGGAGGGCAGGATGAAGGGGCGCGGCTCGCCGGCCGGATCGGTGAGCATGAGCTGCCAGGTCATGCCGAAGCGGTCGCGGACCCAGGCGTAGCGCGGCGAGAAGGGGTACTCGCCCAGCTCCATGAGCACGCCGCCGGCGGAGAGCCGCTCGTAGAGCTCGTCGAGGTAGGTCCGGGCCTGGTCCTCGCCGCCGAACAGGAGCGGGTCGAAGTTCAGGATGCAGCTGATCGACGGGTTCGGGGCGTCCTGGTCGCCGCCACTGATGAGCGAGAGGCGCAAGCCGTGGATGCTGACCGTGGCCGCGTACCCGGGCACCTGCTCGACGACGCAGGCCTCGCGGAAGACGTCGGCGTAGAACCGGGCTGCCTCATCGGCGTTGCCGTCGCAACAGATGGCGGGAGTGATGAGCTGGTCCATACGGCCACCGTATCGTGACGTGCGTTGGGGCCGCTCCGGGAGAGGAACGGCCCCAACACTGTGATCGGCGAGCCGGGTCATGCCCGGGTATTACCGGCTATGAGGTGGCCTTGCGCCGGTAGTGGAGAACTGCTGCACCGGTGAGCAGTCCGAGGATCGCCAGGGCCGTCAACCTGCTCGCGTTGATCCCTGTGCTGGGGAGGGGTCGCTTTGAAGCGGCACTGGTTGGGGCGGCCGTGGGTGCCTTGGTGGGCTCGGTGGCGACGGCAGGAGTGGGGGTCGAGCCTCCACTGGGCGCAGGAGTTGGCTGGGTGCTGGGAGTCCCGCTGTCGGGTGGGCAGTTCTCGCCGACGACGCAGACACCTGGCTTGTCCTGGGTGGGGAAGCCGGGATCGGGGTCGCACTCGTCTCCGACTCCGTCGTTGTCGTAGTCCGACTGGCCCCAGTTGCTGACGTCGGGGCAGTTGTCCTGGTCCCGTGGTGTGTTGTCGCCGTCGTCGGTGATGTCGACCTGGGTGGTGGCTACGGCGGTCTGTCCGTCGGATTGAGTGACGCGTAGGCCGATGACGCCGCTGAACTCCTCGGTGAAGGTATGGGTGATGCGTGGGGAGGTCCCGGTTTCGTCGTAGACGCCGTCACCGTTGAAGTCCCACTCGTAGGAGGTCAGGGAGCCTGAGACTGCGTGGGAGGCAGCGGCATCGATGTCGACAGGATCTCCGACCTTGGCGACATAGGGGCCTTGGATCCAGGCGAAGGGCTTGTTGAGCTCGCTGCTGATGGCCTTGTTGACGAGGTCGCTGACCTGGTCGGGAGAGGAAGCGTTGGCGGTGGTGCCTGTGCTGGAGGTGACCAGCGTCTGGAAGCTGGTGGAGTTGAGCTGCCCGGTGTCAATGCCGTAGACACTGACCGGGTCCACTTCGTAGGCGGCCTTGGCGACGGAGGCAGCGGTGTAACCGGTGTCCGGCTCTGGGTCGCGTGGAGGAGCATCACCGATGACGACGACGATCTTCTTCACCCCGTTGCGCCACTTCAACTTAACGGCTTGCATGACGCCGCTGTAGACGCTGGCGTTAGTGTTACCGAAATTCCCTCCCTCGTACGTCAATGAATCTAGTCCTTTTTTAAGAGTGGATTCGTCGCTGGTGAAGTCGACATCTGTTCGGGCTAGATAGTTCTGGGCACCGAATTTAGGGTGATCCTTGTAGTCGACGAGCGCGAAGCGATACGACGAGGCGCCTTTCTGTGTTTGTTTAATGATTGTTCTGACTCTTGCCTTGAGGGCGCCAACATTGTCTTTCATGGAGCCAGTGGAGTCGATGGCGAAGGCTATGTCTATATCTCCCTTCACTCCCATCATTGGGTTGTTGAAACTAGGAATTCCGACTTTCTCGATGATAAGTTCGGCGATTTTTTCGTGACCTGTAATATTAGGGTGGTAGAAATTATTTGAATCGAGGCTGGCGGAGGATCTCGTGATACCGTCCGCCCCTTGTCTTCCTTCGGTTTCAAACAGTTCGTTAATCCACCTTTGATCATTGTCCGCCGCGTCCCAGGGGGAGGGCTCATGCCCCTCGAACCCGTCGGCAACGCCTTCAATGTAGTTCACTTTTGATTTCGGGTGGGAGGCATTCCATTCTGAAACAAGAGATTCTTGGATATCCTTTGCTGAATCGCTCAACGAGCGCACTTCTGTAGAGGCCTTGTAAGAGAGGCCGGCGGAGCGGAGGATGAATGGCGTATTTGTTGAAAGTCGAGGGTATCCAACAAGTATCACCTGAAAATCCCCCTGAAGTCGACCATCGATAGCTCGCAATATCTCTAATGTTTGCGATTTTACGGACGTAAGTGATGATTTAGCGTTGTCAACGTTAGACTTACAAGAAGCAGCATCTCTCATTCCGGGAGTAAAGCACTGCTTAACAATCTCTGAGAAGTTTACGTCATTTCCTCCGATAGTGAACATCACTAAATTTGTGTGAGGATCCATAGCGTTGACCTGCTCGTTAAGAACCTGATCAGTGGTGTATCCACTGTGTGCAAGGTTGGTGAGAACTGTAGGTGCGCCTTGATCGTTGAGCCAGTTCACATAGTTGTGTGCCCAATTTTTATGGCTTCGGTATGTATCCTTGGGGCCATAGTAACTTCCAGCTCCATTCCCTGCCGAGTAGGAATCGCCCAGTAATGTTGCGCGAATTAAATTACTGCTGTTAACATCAGCAGATGCCGGACTGCCGATCAACGTAAGATGAGTTGTCATCATAATGAGCGCCAATAGGGCGACTGTGACAATGGAGGAGTTTACGTGCTCTCTGTTCGCGAGCGAGTGTTTTGCTGAATGTGTGAAACGCATGGGTTTGAACCTCTTCTAGATGTATGTAAGAATTATATGGACTGCGTTATTTAGGTAAGAATGCTCGCTGTCCTCGTTAATTGAGATGAACACCGTCATGTAGTCGTCTGGACTCCGATTATGTTTGCCGGTCCATGAATTTTTGTAGCTCGTTTTTTCGCTCCATCCGTGTAGCCTGGCATAATCGATGAACTTCAGTCTTAACTGTTCTGAGTCCACGCTCTTGTCCGAGAACCACCTGTAGAGGTGTACTCCTGAGTATTTTGATTCAAACCACTTCGGGAGCGGTGATTCTTCGGCGTGAATGGCGCGATATCCCAGAATCGTCGTCGCTCCCATGGGGTCGTTCTTGAGTGCTCTGAGCTGCTTCGCCTCGTAGGAGAGCGGGGCGCCTGGGGTGTGGGCCCAGATGAGCCCAGCCCCGCCAATGATGCCACCAGCAATCGCCAGTCCGCCGATTTGCTGCAGAACCAGCCTTCGTGACAAGCGCGAGCGTGGCGGCCTGGTAGGCTCCGTGCAGCCTGTGGGTGGGCTGGGGGTGTGGGGAGGGTCGTGGGATTCCGGGACTGCCGTAGTCATGTCGCAATTGTATATAGTTTGATGTGATGGGTGGGCAGATTTGCGTGCTGATGTTTGTCAGTAGTTCCTGGCTGAAATTTGAAGATGGGCTCCTGTGCCTCCTCAGCTTGGAATGGGGTTCGCCGATTTTAGTTGTGGTGTTGTTCGCGCTCATTATAAGGATCTATTGTTGTGATGGATTATTTTCTGAAGTGCGGGAAACTGGGGCGTATAAGGTGTGGTCGGGTGGTTTCAGGCGATCCGAGGGGCGGAGGTGCTCTCGCTGTGTCGGTTCCCCGTTGCGCGCGGTAATACCCTTCATCTTGGCTGTGAAGTGTTGCGGAAATAGTTACGAAACTGAGTCTGGATCGACGGCTAAGGTGTAGTCGATGATGCCTAGAACTTTCCTTTTTTGGATGGCTCTCTTCCTTCGAATCCAATATATGGCTCCATGTAGTCGTCAGGTTTTCGGTGTGCGTGCTGGGTGATCCATGCCGTTGGGGTGGTGATGCGAGTTTCTTCTTCCCGTCCGTGGGACTTTGCGTAGTCTATGAACTCGTCTCTGAGCTGCTCTGAGGGTTTTGTTGGGTCTCGAAACCATCGTTCGAGATGAACTCCTGGATATTTTCAAGTTGTCCAACCCGGAAGCTCCGACTCTTCTGTGCGGGCAGCTTTTATGTCGAGAATGGTCTCGTGTCTCATGGGGTCGTTTTTGAGGGCTCTTAGGGCTCTCGCCTCATATGACAGGGGACCTCCTGGGCCGAAGGCCCAGGAGGTCCGCCTCCGACGGCCAGTCCTCCGACAAGAGTCCCGCAGCCGATGCGAGTCAATAGCTTGCGGCGAGATAGGCGCGAGGGTGGGGTTGTGGATTCTGATGCAGGGGTATGGGGCTCTGGGACTGCCGTAGTCATATTGTGATTTTAAGAACTCCGTGAGACGGCGGCGTAGGGTGGTGCGTTGAAGTTAATCAGTATTGCCGAGGGTGTCTTGGAGTGATGAGTTCTCGCGCCGAGGCGGGTGTGTCGAAGTCCGATTCAACCTCGCCGCACCACAGCAGTTGTGGTTAGGCTTGCCTTGTGAGTAAGAAGTCCACTGACGCCGCCGGCTCGACCGACCTGCCGCTGCCTCACGCCGACCGTCCCGTCGCCTCCGCGCCCGGCCACTGGGTCCTGGCACGCGCCGGCAAGCGCGTCCTGCGCCCCGGCGGCGCCGCCCTGTCCGCCGCCATGCTCAGCCACGCCGGCCTCGCCGGCGCCGACGTCGTCGAGCTCGCCCCGGGCCTGGGGCGCACCGCCGCCGAGATCATCAAGGATCACCCCGCCTCCTACACGGCCATCGACCGCGACCCCGACGCCGCCCGGCGCGTGGCCGCCGTCGTTGGGGACCTCGGCACCGTCCGCCAGGGCGAGGCCGCCGACACCGGCCTGGACGAGGCCAGCGCCGACGTCGTCGTCGGCGAGGCCATGCTCACCATGCAGGGGGACAAGGGCAAGGCCGCCATCGTCGCCGAGGCCGCCCGCGTCCTGCGCCCCGGCGGGCGCTACGCCATCCACGAGCTCGGCGTCACCCCCGACGACATCGACGAGGACTACTACACCCAGCTGCGCCGCGACCTGGCCCGCTCCATCCACGTCAACGCCCGCCCCATGACGGCGGCCGCCTGGAAGGAGCTCATGGAGGACGCCGGACTCGTCGTCGACTGGGTCGACACCGCCCCCATGGCCCTGCTCAAGGTCGGCCGCAACATCCGCGACGAGGGCCTGGGCGGCTTCCTGCGGATCGCGCGCAACGTCGCCGCCGACAAGGCGCTGCGCCGGCGCGTCCAGGAGATGGCCGCCACCTTCAAGCGCTACGAGAAGGACATGGTCGGCTTCGCCCTCGTCGCCCACAAGCCCGAGTCCTGAGCCCCGCTTCTCCGGCAGAGTGAGTGCAGGGGCAGGAGGGACGGCAGTCGATCCGGAAGGCGCGACCGGCGTTAGACCGTGTTGCATATGTCGGGGTGGAGCCCGGTTCTCGCCAGTCGTCGACGTCGCGGTCGTACCTTAGCTCGCGCGTTCGAGGGGTAAAGGTACGAACTCGCGGATGCCGTCCCTACTTGTGCAACGGGCCCTAGTCATCGCGGGTCGGCCCGCGCAGACCGGCGCGCAGCACCTCCCGGTTGAGCAGCGCGATCGCCTCGATCGGGATCCCCGCCGGGCACGCCGGCACGCACTCGCCGTACACCGAGCACGGCCCGAAGAGCTCATCGAGCTCCCGCGTCATCGCCCGGCCCGCCGCCCCCGCTCGAGGCGCCCGGCCGGCATGAGCGACAGGTGCGCCAGCTTCGCCCCCGCGAAGAGCGCCGCCGCCCCGTTCGGGCAGGCCGCCACACAGGCCCCGCAACCGATGCAGGCGGCGAAGTCCAGCGCCCGCTCCGCCTGCAGGTGCCCCTGGGCGACGTCATCGGCGTCCGGCGCGGTCCCCGCGGCCACGTCCACGGTCCCGCCCGCCCGGATGAGCTCGTCGAGCGCCGTGCGGTCCACCACCAGGTCCCGGATGACCGGGAAGGCCGCCGACCTCCACGGCTCCAGCCGGAAGCGCGTCACCCCCGGGAAGGCCCGCAGGTGCTGACGGCAGGCCGGGGTCGTGTCCAGCGGCCCGTGCGGCACCCCGTTGACGAGGAAGCCGCAGGCTCCGCACACCCCCTCCCGGCAGTCCGACTCGAAGACCACCGGCTCGCCGCCGGCCTCGATGATCTGGTCGTTGAGGCGGTCGAGCAGCTCGAGCAGACTCATCTGCGGCTCGGCGTCCTCCACCACGTGGCTCTCGAAGAAGCCTTGCGCCCGCGGCCCGTCCTGCCGCCAGATCTCCAGCTCGACTCTCATCGGTAATCCCTCACCTGCATGGGCACCAGCGAGAAGCTCAGCGGCTCGGAGCGGCGCGTGTGCCCGCCATCGTCCCCCGTCTGCCAGGCCGACACCGAGCACCAGGTCTCGTCATTGCGCTGGGCCTCGCCGCCCTGCGTCGCGTACTCCTCACGGAAGTGGGCGCCGGCGGACTCGCGCCGGTCCAGGGCGTCGAGGATCATGACCTCCGCCAGCTCCAGGAAGTCGGCGACCCTCAGTGCCCGTTCCAGCTCCTGGTTGAGTCGCGCCTGGCCGCCGACCACGGTGACGTCGGCCCAGAACTCCTCACGCAGGGCGCGCACCTCCTCCAGGGCGCGCAGCAGCCCCGCCTCGGAGCGGCTGACCCCACAGCCGGCGTAGAGGACCTCGCCCAGCCGGCGGTGGAACCACACGGGGCGGTGGGTCCCACGCACCGCCATGAGCGCCTCAATGCGCTCGCGGGTATCGGCCACGGCGTCAAGCGCCTCCGGAGCGTCGGGGCTCAGAGGTCTACTGCCCACCAGCCCGGCCAGGTAGCTCGGCACGGCCAGCGGCAGCACGAACCAGCCGTCCACGCTGGCGCTCAGCAGCGAGTTCGCCCCCAGGCGGTTGGCGCCGTGGTAGTTGTTCGAGGCCTCCCCGCCCACGAACAGTCCCGAGATGGTGGACATCTGGTCGAAGTCCACCCACAGCCCTCCCATCGTGAAGTGGGCGCCCGGGGCGATGCGCATAGGAACCTCGTAGGGGTCCTCCCCGGTGGCGTCGAGGTACATCTCGAACAGGTTGCCGTAGCGCGAGGCGATGGTCTGCCTGCCCAGCCGCTCCAGCGCATCGCGGAAGTCGAGGTAGACCGAGTTGCGCAGCGGCCCGACGCCGCGGCCGGACTCGATCTGCTCGCGGGCGTTGCGCGAGGCCACGTCGCGCGGGGTGAGGTTGCCGAAGGCCGGGTACTTGCGCTCCAGGTAGTAGTCGCGCTCGTCCTCGGGGATCTCGTTCGGGGGCCGCTCGTCCCCGGGGCTCGCGGGCACCCAGATGCGCCCGTCGTTGCGCAGGGACTCGCTCATGAGCGTGGTCTTGGACTGCCAGTGGGAGCTCACCGGCAGCGCCGTGGGGTGGAACTGCACCATGCAGGCCGAGGCGAAGGCCGCCCCGCGCCGGTGGGCGCGCCAGGTGGCGGTGGCGTTGGAGGCCATGGCCAGGGTCGAGTAGTGGTAGACGCTGCCGTAGCCGCCGGTGGCCAGCACGACGGCGTGAGCGGTGTGGGCGCTCACCTCGCCGGAGAGCAGGTCCCGGGTGACGATGCCCTGCGCGCGGGAATCGGCCACGATGAGGTCGAGCATCTCGGTGCGGGTGTGCATGCGGACGCTCCCGGCGGCGATCTGCTCCTGGAGGGCCTGGGCGCAGGCGATCTCCAGCTGCTGCCCGGTCTGGCCGCGCGTGTAGTAGGTGCGCGAGACCTGCACCCCGCCGAAGGAGCGGGTGGCGAGCTGTCCGCCGTACTCGCGGGCGAAGGGCGCCCCGATCGCCTCCATGTGGTCGATGACCCGGCCGGACTCCAGCCCCAGGCGCACGACGTCGGCCTCCCGCCCCCGGTAGTCCCCGCCCTTGACGGTGTCCTTGACGAAGCGCGCCAGGGAGTCGCCGTCGACCTTGCGGGCCCGGGCGGCGTTGATCCCGCCCTGCGCGGCCACCGAGTGGGCGCGGCGCGGGGCGTCGTGCAGGCTGAAGCACTCCACCCGGTAACCCAGACGCCCCAGGGTCGCGGCCGCCCCGGCACCGGCCAGTCCGGCACCCACCACGATGACGGTCAGCTTGCGGCGGTTGGCGGGATTGACCAGGCGGTACTCGTCGCGCCGTCGCTCCCAGGCCTGCTCGGGAGGGCAGTCCGGAAGGTGCGCATCAAGGTCCTCGCCGACGTCGTACAGGCCACCGACGGCCCCCGGCGCACTCGGGCTCATCCGATCACCCCCGTGCAGATGAGGACGGGCAGCAGGCCGTTGACGACGGCGATGGCCAGGGCCACGGCCAGGGCGAGGGCACGGCACGCCTTGCGCAGCCTGGGGCCGGTGCCGCCCAGGTCAATGACCACGTTCCACAGGCCCTGCGCCAGATGGAGGGAGAGTGCCAGCATGACCAGGCTGTAGAAGACCGCCATGCCGGGGCGCGACAGGCTCGCCACGAGGTTGTGGTAGGCGCTGACCTGCAGCTCGCCGTTCGACGTCGTCGGCGCCTGAAAGCTCTCAGGGGCGATGAGACGACCGATGGTCAGGTCGAGGATGTGGACGAGGACGAAGACCCCGATGAGGACGCCGGTCACCAGCATGGAGCGGGCACCGATGGTGCGGACGGGCAGGGCCCGGCGCCGGAAGGCCCCGCGAGTGCTCCTCGCACGTCGCCACAACGTGATTCCCGCGGCCACGTGCGCCGCGACGCAGGCCCCCAGGGCCAGTCGCATCGCCCACAGGAGCCCCTCGTGCGGCAGGAGCGGGTAGGCGACCCGCCGCAGCCAGGCGGCGTAGCCGTTGAACGCCTCCGGGCCCGCGAGAACCTTGAGGTTGCCGACCATGTGGACCACGACGAACAGGGCCATGATCGTGCCGGTGGCCGCCATCGTCACCTTGAGGACGCGCTGCGAGGCCCACACGGGGGTGCGGCGCCTACGCCGGGCAGGAAGCGCGTCACCAATGGGCTGAGCAGCCTCAGGGGCGCGGGCGACCGTGGATGTCGCAGCCATCTGACCCACCCTCCTTTGCGCAGAACAACCCATCACTATGATAACGAACACAGTGATACTGGCATAGAGTGTGAACCCTGTGTTTCGGCGGGCCGTCCAAGGCGACCGGCCGCCTCCCGCGGCTGAGGCGGAGGGCGGCCGGTATGAGAAGCGCGGTGGCGTCGGAGAAGAGGGGCCCTACTGGCCGGCGTGCTGGGGCGAGCCCAGCTCGATGCTCTTGCCGCCGCGGGCCAGGGCCTCAACGGCGCCGGACTGCGAGTTGCGGCGGAACAGGACGTTGGAGGCGCCGGCCAGCTCGCGGGCCGGGACCACGCGCGGCTCCTTGAACAGGCCAAGGTTGCCGGGCACCACACCGCCCTGCGGCATGAGGGAGACCTTCGTGCCGGCCGTCAGGTACAGGCCGGCCTCGACGACGCAGTCGTCACCCAGCGGGATCCCGAGCCCCGAGTTCGCCCCCAGCAGGCAGCGCTCGCCCAGGGCCACGCGCTGGCGCCCGCCGCCCGAGAGCATGCCCATCGTGGAGGCGCCGCCGCCGACGTCGGAGCCGTCACCGATGACGACCCCCTGGGAGATGCGGCCCTCGACCATGGAGCGCCCCAGCGTCCCGGCGTTGTAGTTGACGAAGCCGGCGTGCATGACCGTGGTGCCCTCGGACAGGTAGGCGCCCAGGCGCACGTTCGCGCCGTTGCCGATGCGCACCCCCGAGGGCAGCACGTAGTCGGTCATGCGGGGGAACTTGTCCACCGAGTGGACCTGGACGGGGCGCCCCACGGCGGCACGCAGGCGCATGCGGGTGGTCTCGAAGTCCTCGGCGCGGCAGGGCCCCGCGGAGGTCCACACCACGTTGGGCAGGCGGGAGAAGATCCCGTCCAGGTTGACGGTGTTGGGCCTGACCAGGCGGTGGGACAGCGTGTGCAGGCGCAGGTAGGCGCCGGCCACGGTCTGGGGGGTGTCGTCGAGGTCGGCCCAGGTGCGCACCACGGTGGTGTGGACGCCGCGGGCCTCATCGCGCCGCTCCATGGCGCTCAGCGAGGCCAGGAGGTCGGCGTGCCCGTCCTCGGGCTCGTCACCGAGAATCGGGCGGGGGTACCACACGTCGAGGGTGTTGCCGTCGTCGGTCACGGTCGCCAGACCGAGACCCCATGCGCTGCGAGTCGTCATGGGAACACCCTACGGTCCCCGATGGCTGACCGTTGCCGACGGGCGTGCGAGAATCACCGCATGGCGCGCACGACGATCCACCTCATGCGGCACGGCGAGGTGCACAACCCCGAGGGCATTCTCTACGGCCGTCTGCCCGGGTACCACCTGTCGCCCCTGGGCCACCGGATGGCTCAGCAGGTCGCCGACGTCCTGTCCGCCTCCGGGCACGACATCACCCGGGTCATCACCTCACCCCTGGAGCGGGCCCGGGAGACCGGCGCCCCCACCGCCGCGGCCTTCGGCCTGACGCCGACGACCGATCCCCGACTCATCGAGGCAGGCAACTCCTTCGAGGGCGTGGCCGTCAACCGCAACCGCTGGATCCTGGCCCACCCCACCTACTGGTCCAGCTACGTCAACCCGCTGCGCCCATCCTGGGGTGAGCCCTACCGGGAGATCGTCGAGCGCATGCGCGGCGCCGTCGTCTCCGCGCTCGACCTCGCCGAGGGCCACGAGGCGCTCCTCGTCTCCCACCAGCTGCCCGTCTGGTCGCTGCGCCTCTTCCTGGAGGGCCGCCCCCTGGCCCACGACCCGCGCCGCCGCCAGTGCGCCCTGGCCTCCCTGACCTCCCTGACCTTCGAGGACCGCACCCTGGTGGGACTGGCCTACTGGGAGCCGGCCGGTGACCTGCTGCGTCAGGCCCGCGACATGGTGCCCGGCACCTCCTCCGCCAAGACCGCGGGCAGCGCCAGCCCCGCCGGACACGCCGAGGCGGCCCGGTGACCCAGCAGCCGCCCTCGCGCCCAGTCGGCGGCGAGGTCGTGCGCACCGGCCCGCCCGGTGAGGTCCTCCGTCCCGGCCGTGCCCGCCCCGCCCCACGCCGCCCCTGGACCGGACAGGACTTCGTGTGGTGGCACACCGCCGCCGTCCTGACCGCCACCCGCCAGGGCCGCCGCCCCAACCCGGTCTCACCGACCATCGACCCCGTGCGCCCCGCCCTGGGATCGGGCGAGGTCATGCTGGCCACCTGCGACGCCGAGCTGCTCCTGTGGCGGCGCGGGGACGCCACCTACAACCCCTCCCGAGGCTTCTTCCTGGCCGGCGGCCCCGTCGGCCTGGCCCTGACGGCCGCCTTCTTCGGCGGCCAGGCCTACCTCAACCACCGGCGCCGACGCGCCGCCGAGGCCGACGCCGTCGAGAAGTGGCGCCACCTGGCCGGAGCCCGCCTGACCGTGTCCACCCACGGCATCTACCTGGGCACGGGGGAGGGCGTCATGCCCGTCTCCTACGCCGACATCCAGGAGGTCCGGCTCACCGCCACCGGCGAGATCGTCGTCGCCGCCGCCAACGCCTCCGGCTCGGTGCGCCTCAAGATCCGGGCCCAGTGGGCCGAGCTCGTCCTCATCCTGTGGTCGGTGCGCTACATGCCCGAGCACCCCCAGCTCATCGGGCGCACCTGGATCCCCGGCGACTGGCTCATCCACGCCGCCGCCCACGGTTACGACGTCGACACCACCCCCTGGCCCCAGGCCCGCCCCGCCCTGCCCTGAGGCCGGAGCGCCGCGACCGGGCCGGCGCGCCCCGGTCAGTGCGAGTCGGTCCCGGAGCGGTCGGTCCCGCCCGTCTCGCCGGCGTCAGTGTCCTCTCCGGTCCCGCCGGCCCGGCCCGCGTCCTCGGCCTCATCGCCGCTGCTGGCGTCATGACCGCCGGCGGGCTCCTGCGGGTGGTGCTTGCGACGGCGGATGTCCTGCTCCAGGTCCCTGAGGAACTCCGGGTCGTCGTCGGGCGCCATGGGGCGGGCGGGCCGCGGACGACGGAAGGTCGTGCCCTCCCGGGAGGACCACACGGTGGGCTCGACGTAGCCGCCGCGCTCCTCAGCGGCCTTGACCCGCGAGACGATGATCCAGGCGATCGGGCCGATGGTCGGGAACAGGACGACCAGGGTGATCCACAGGTACTTCGGCATCCGCGCCGGCATGCTCTCCTCCGGCGTGCGTGCGCAGTCCAACAGGGCGTACAGCGTCAGAGCGAACACCAGGATGATGAGGACGATACGCATGGGCCAACCCTAACCGAGCCGGAGGCCCCCGCAGGCCCCTCACCTGCCCGAACCCTCCCGCCGCCACCCGCCTCATCCCCAGCCGGCCGGGGCCGTGGCACGATCATGCCGTGCCCGCCCCGCCCGCCCTCCGCCTCCTGACCGGCGGAACCGCCCCCGACGACGTCGCCGCCCTGCGCGCAACCCTCGCCGAGCGCCTGGCCCTGCGCGGCCTGCTCACCCGTCACGATGGCAGCCCCGCCCCCGCCGCCGAGGAAGAAGAGGACCGGACCGACGCGCGTCCTCCGCTGCTCGTCCCCATCGGCCCCGGGGAGGACCCCGATCAGGTCCGCGCCGACCTGGCCCGTCGCATCTCCTGCATCCCGGCGCGCACCGACCTCATCCTGCGCACCTCCGGCTCCACCACCGGCACCGGTCGGCTCATCGCCATGAGCGCCGCCGCCCTGATGACCTCCGCCCGCGCCACCCACGCGCGCCTCGGCGGCCCGGGAACCTGGCTCCTGCCCCTGCCCGCCCACCACGTCGCCGGCCTGCAGATCCTCATCCGCTCCCTGGAGGCCGGAGCCGAGCCCGTCGTGGTCGACACGAGCGCAGGCTTCAGCCCGACGGCGCTCGCGGACGCCCTGAGCTCGGCGCGCCCGTCCACCGGGACGGCCGCCTCCCGGCTCTACGTCTCCCTGGTCCCCACCCAGCTGGTGCGCGTCCTGCAGGACCCGCAGGCCGGCCGGGCCCTGTCGGATGCCGACGCCGTCCTCCTGGGCGGCGCCGCCGCCGACCCGGCGCTGCTGGCCCGGGCCCGAAGCCGCGGCATCACCGTGGTCACCACCTACGGCATGAGCGAGACCGGCGGGGGCTGCATCTACGACGGCCGCCCCCTGGAGAGGGTCGAGATCACCATCCAGGCCCCCGACGCCGAGGGCGCCGGCCGCATCCTCATCTCCGGTCCGGTCCTGGCCGAGGACTACCTCCAACCCCCCGGTCGCAGCCCCGATGACGGCGAGGGCTTTCACTGCAGCGGCGGCAAGCGCGTCCTGGCCACCTCCGACCGCGGCCGGCTGCACCCCGACGGGCGCCTGGAGGTTCTGGGCCGCCTGGACGACGTCATCATCACCGGGGGCGTCAAGGTCGAGCCCCGCCACGTGGAGGAGGCCCTCACCGGTATCGACGGCGTTGCCGAGGCCTGCGTCGTCGGCCTGCCCGACGAGCAGTGGGGAAGCCGTGTCGTCGCCGCCGTCGTGCTCGAGCCGGGCGGGCAGCCGGGCGGCCCGAAGCGGTGGGACGGCGCCGCCCTGCGTGAGGCGGTCCGTGACCGGCTGGACGGTGCCCACGCCCCCAAACGGGTCGTCGTCCTGGAGGCCCTGCCGCTGCGTCCCAGCGGGAAGGTCGACCGGCGCGAGGTCGCCCGGCTCCTCGCCGCAGCGCTGGTAGGGTCACTGCCGGCCACTTCAGAGGATCGGAGGAAGCCGTGAGCGGCGAGAACGGCGAACACACCCAGGACAGCGGCCCCCGCGCCACCAGCTGGGGGGAGGTGGTGCGTCTGCGCACCCTGCCGGCCGCCGTCGCCCCCGTCATCCTGGGCGCCGGGGCGGCCGCCGCGATGGGGGATCTCTCAGTGGGGCGGAGCCTGCTGGCCGCGGGCGTGGCCCTGGCGCTGCAGATCGGCTGCAACCTGGCCAATGACTACTCCGACGGCGTGCGAGGCACCGACGACGATCGCACCGGGCCGCCGCGCCTGACCGCCTCCGGGCAGGTCGCCCCCCGCACCGTCAAGCTCGCCGCCTTCGGCTGCTTCGGGATCGGAGCCCTCCTGGGACTGGCACTCGTGGTCCTCAGCGGCCAGTGGTGGCTGCTGGTCGTCGGAGCCGCGGCGATCGCGGCCGCCTGGTTCTACACCGGCGGCTCCCACCCCTACGGCTACGCCGGCCTGGGGGAGGTCTTCGTCTTCGTCTTCTTCGGCCTGGTGGCCACGGTGGGCACCACCTACGTCCAGGCCGGCACGGTGCCGGGGTGGTTGTGGCCCTCGGCCTGCGGGATCGGCCTGCTCGCCTGCTCCCTGCTCATGGTCAACAACCTGCGCGACATCGACACCGACCCCGCCCACGGCAAGATGACCTTGGCGGTCCGCCTGGGGGAGGGGGGCGCCCGGCGCGCCTTCTCCCTCATGCTTCATACGCCCCTGCTGCTGGGGGCCGTCGCCCTGGTGTGGGCGCGCGAGACCGGATCGGCCAGCCCCGTCGACGGCGGGGGCCACATCAGCCCGCTGCTGACCCTGGTCATTGCGCTGGCGGCGCCGCTCCTGCTTCTGCCACTGGTGCGGCGGGCCACCGCGCCGGTACGCTCCGGCGCCCGGGGGCGCGATCTCATCGCCTCCCTGCGTGACGCCGGCCTGATGGAGCTGGCCTACGGCATCGTCTTCGCCGCAGCCACCGTCATCATCACCCTGTGAGCCCGGAGTGCGGCGGACTTGGACCGCACGAGTCGAGACCTCGAGCGGTCAACGAAGGACATCGGCAAGGTGCTGGTTCCGGCACGCTGGATCGAGCGACGATTCCTCGTCTTCACCGCGCTGCGCAACCCGGGATACATCCTCCTCCATCTCTTCTTGTTCCTACCCCTGACCGCAACCGCAGGATTCGCCGTCGGAGTTCTTCTGGTACTGACAGGGGCGTCCAGTGAGCCCATGACGGGCGCCCTCTGGTGCTCGGTGGCCTGGTCGCAGCCTCTCTCATGGCCTACCGACTGCTGAGCTTCACCGTGTTCAACGCCTCGGGCGTGCACATCTTCCGGTTCATCGGATGCTGGTGGTGGCGCACCGACATCCCCTGGGTGGCCTTTCGCGAGACGGCGCGTGTGAACCTTGACAGGGGGCTCAACACGAGTGACGGCTTGACGCCTCCCGACACCCACAACTCGGCGCTGCATCTGACGACCATGGAGGAGTGGACCGGGTTCGTCGAGGCCGGGGTGGTTCTGGGTGATCGCTCTGTTCCGGTGGCGGGCCTCCCGCTCACGGACCGTCTGGCGCTGGCCGAGGCCTTCGAAGAGCAGCACTACTCCTGGCCGCTTGACGAAGCATCGACGATCGTTCCCGGATTTGTGCGCCAGTCTCACCCCGATGGGCGGCGTCAGGAGGCTCAGGAGCGCATCGCCCGCGACTGTCGCGCTCTTATCGAGTGGGCGGAGCAGAAGCAGTACCTGCCCAGGCGCCTCTACCCCTTCGAGTCCTACCCGGGTTTTCTTCCCTGGTAGCTCGAAGCTCGAGACCTACGTGTGGGCCAAGCGGCCGGAGGCGGCGTTCGCCCCGTGGCCGGTACTGCACGAGGGTTGGCTGAGGGGAAGAGGTCTGGAGGGGCGCTGGTGTCCACGGTGCTGACATCAACTCCGCACCGGCGTTGCACGCCGAGGAGAAACCGCAGCATTCCAACGATCCTCGCCGAGTGCACTGACGCCGGACCCGTTGATGTCAGCGCTGTGGACACTGAACCGTGGACCTGACCGACTCTGCGGGGGGCATAGTGGCGGAGCCCAGCGCCTCACCCGGGGCCGGCCGCACTTTCCCTTGCGCGGACCTCTTCCGGCTCCCGTGCAGGGGCCCGGAGGTCATGGTTCGACGTCCGGCTCCAGCCCGCTCCCGTCCCGAGTCGGCCTACTGCACGAGGACGGGGGTGTACTGGCTGAGGGGTGTGCGTACTGCACGAGCCCCCGGCCCCCGCGGAGTACACCCGAGCCTCACTCAGTAGCGCCCTGCCCTCGTGGAGTACTGGCGGACGCCGACCACCGCACCTATGAGAGACGTACCAAGCCTTGAGGGCTCAGCGGGCCGGTTCGGCGTCGAGCGGAGCCCACGGGTCGGGCTGGTGGGTGATGCGTTGCGCACGTCCCGGCGCACGAGCAGACCGAAGGCGGTCCCCTGCTTCAGCGGGGTGGACGGCGTGGGGGTCTCCGGGTGTTGGGAGCATGCGTGGGGACCGGGTCGGTGGACGGCTTGCAGATCGAACGGTGTCTTAGTCGTCCGTTGTCCACCGACCCGGCCTCCCGGAAGCCTGGCATGGGAGGTGGCCGGGCCGCAACGTTGTCATCATCCTCTCCGCTCGTCTCCGCTGCGACGTGGCGAGCCTGCCGTCCGGACCCGTGAGCTTGAGGCCGGCGAGGGCCTCGCCGCAGTCGGTGCTGCCACGAGGCCCTCGCCAGACGGGTAGTGCAGGTTTATCGGCTCAGTTGCCGCCGCCCTGCTGGCCACCCTGCTGGGTGCCGGCGCTGCTGTCCGCACCGCCCTGCTGCTGGCCCGGCTGCTGCCGACCACCCTGCTGCTGACCACCGGGCTGTTGGCCGCGGGGCTGGTGGTCACCCTGAATGGAGCCGCCCTGCTGCTGTTCTCCGGGCTGGTTGTCACCGCCGGGCTGCTGGCCACCCTGCTGGTTGTCACCACCGGGCTGCTGGCCCTGGGGGACGGTGGGCTGGGCGCTTCCGCCATTGGTACCACCGGTCATCTTGCTGTCAGCGCTGGGCGTGGCGGCACCACCGTCGCTGGTCTTGCCCGCGGTCTGGTTGGTAGCGGGAGTGGTCGAGTCGCTCGAACCGGAGCCCGAGCAGGCTGCCAGACCGAGTCCGGCGGTGACGATGAGGAGCGAGGTGGCGAGGGTCTTGGCACGTGTAGCGGTGAATCGCATGAGATCTCCTATGCGGTTGCTGGTGCAGTATCAGTGCGGGATGGCCCGCTCTTGCGGGTCCGGAGACGCCGTCCTCCATGGAGCTCGAGGAAGAACCCGACGACGCCCGTCACGAGTGATGATCGTCATAGACGGCTATGTGGTTGTTCGACAATCCCCGTTGCCGATGGCTCCGAACCTCTTTCGAGACTAGCAACAAGAAACGGACCGAAAGGGTGAATTATCGTGACAACCGTCTCGAGTCTGGTGGCCATCGGGCTGCTGGGAGGGCTCATCACGGGTATCTCTCCGTGCGTTCTTCCTGTGCTCCCCGTCATCCTCCTCTCCGCAGGAGCGCAGGGCGCGCGCGGGGATGACAAGGAGGTCGACGGCGGTTTCGCCTCCCGCTTCCACCCCTACCTCGTGGTGACCGGCCTTGTGGTCAGCTTCACGGTCTTCACGCTCCTGGGATCGACCCTGCTGAGCCTGCTCCACCTGCCGCAGGACCTCATCCGCTGGATCGGCATCGTCATGCTCGCCCTGATCGGCCTGGGCATGATGGTCCCGAAGGTCATGGAGATCCTCGAGCGCCCCTTCGCGCGCTTCCAGCGCTTCGGCGGCTCGAAGAGCCCCTCCAACGGCTTCCTCCTGGGCCTGGTGCTGGGGGCCGCGTACGTGCCCTGCGCAGGCCCGGTCCTGGCGGCCGTCGCCGTCGCGGGCGCCACTGGACGGATCGGCGCAGACACCGTCGCCCTGGCCGTATCCTTCGCCGTCGGCACGGCGATCCCGCTGCTGGCCTTCGCCCTGGCCGGACGCGGCATCACGGAGAGGATTCGCGCCTTCCGCACCCGCCAGCGCGCCATCCGCGTCACCGCAGGCGTCGTCATGCTCGGGTTGGCCGTGGCACTGGTCCTGGACGTCCCGGCCGCGCTCCAGCGCCGCCTGCCCGACTACACCGCCTCCCTCCAGGCCCGCACCGACGACCTCCTCCACGGTGACTCCTCCTCCGGGGCCTGCCGTCCCGGAGCCACCACTCTCGGTGACTGCGGCCCCCTTCCCGCCATCGACGGCGCAGTGGCCTGGATCAACACGCCCGGCGACCAGCCCCTGACCCAGCAGAGTCGCGCCGGCAAGGTCACCCTGGTCGACTTCTTCGCCTACTCGTGCATCAACTGCCAGCGCTCGGTCCCCGGCATCGAGAAGCTGCACGAGACCTACGCCGCCTCCGGACTGCAGGTGATCGGCGTCCACTCCCCGGAGTACGCCTTCGAGAAGGAGGTGGACAACGTGCGCGGCGGCGTCAAGCGCCTCGGCATCACCTACCCCGTGGCCGTCGACTCCAACCTGACCACCTGGACCAACTTCGACAACCACTACTGGCCCGCCCACTACCTGGCCGACGCCCAGGGCAACGTCCGCCAGACCCATGTCGGCGAGGGCGGGGAGGCGGCCACGGAGAAGCTCGTCCGCGAGCTGCTCACGCAGGCCAACCCGAAGGTGTCCCTCCCCGCCCCCGTCTTCTCCGAGGCGAACGACGACGCCGGTACGAACAGCCCCCGCAGCCCCGAGACCTACCTGGGCTCGGACCGGGCCTCCGGCTTCGCCCAGGGGACCCTCCAGAAGGGGCGGCACACCTTCTCCTTCCCCTCCCGCCTCCAGGCCGACACCTTCGCCCTGGACGGCACGTGGAAGGTGGAGCCGCAGTCCATCGCCCCGGCCGAGGGCAAGGGCCGCCTGCGCCTGTCCTACCGCGGCAAGCAGGTCAACCTCGTCGTCTCCGGCGAGGGGGACCTGACCTGGACGGTCAACGGGAAGACCCGCACCGCCCACGTCTCCGGCGTGCCCAACGGGATGGAGCTGGTCCGCACCGAGGAGGTGGGCTCGGGTGAGCTCGAGCTGGAGGTCTCGCCCGGGCTGCAGCTGTACTCCTTCACCTTCGGGTGACTCGGCGGTGAGGGCGGGGATGACTCAGGGGACGGTGCGATGAGCCTGGCGACGCTGGAGGCGCGGGCCGGGACGCGCACCGTCTCCGCCCGCGGTCTCGCCTACCATTCCCCTGTGACAAGCAGCAGTTCCGCAGGCTCTGAGGGGGAGTGGATCGCGCAGGTGGCCGACGGCGACGCCGACGCCTTCGCCCGCCTCTACGATGCCTGGTCCTCCCGGCTGTTCGCCCTGATCCTCCAGATCGTCGTCGATCGTGCCCAGAGCGAGGAGGTTCTCCAGGAGGTCTTCCTCGAGGTGTGGCGCACGGCCGGCTCCTACTCCCCGGCGCGGGGCAGCGTCCGGGCCTGGCTGGTGACCATGGCCAGGCGCCGGGCCATCGACCGGGTCCGCTCCTCCCAGTCCTCCCGGGACCGGGAGAGCCGGTGGCATGACTACATGCCCGACGTCGACCAGACGGTCCAGCAGGTCGAGGACAGGCTCGTGGGCGAGCAGGTGCACCGGGCGCTCGAGGCGGTGGGGGAGCCCTACCGCTCCACCATTGAGCTGGCCTACTTCACGGGCCTGACCCACCGCGAGATCGCCCGTCGCACGGGCACGCCGCTGGGAACAGTCAAAACCCGCATCAGGGACGGAATGGCACGGTTACGACGAGAGCTGGGGGTGCAGTCATGAGCGACCGCGACAAGACTCACGAGGACGCCATCAACGGCGACGCCGATGCGCGAGGCGCCGAGGGCCTCGACGACGCGCGGAGCGGAGGCGGCGTCGAGCTCTTCGACGACGAGCTCGACTCGGAGACGGCCGCCCTGCTGGGGGCCTCGCTGCGGCCCGTGGCCCCGCCGGCCGCGACCCGCGCCTCCCTTCTGGAGGCCATCGCGCGCGAGCCTCAGACGGAACGGGCTGACGGTGACGGCGACTCGGCGGGCTCCTCGGTCGTCAGCCTCGATGCGCGCCGTCGCCGCTCCACCTGGCGCACCGGCCTGTTGCGGGCGGCCGCGGCCGTGGTCCTGCTCGGCGTCGGCATCGGCGTGGGACGCTGGAGCGCGCGGGGCGCGGTCGATGAGGCCATGGACTCCATGGCGGCGACCCAGCACTACGCCCACCTCAACCAGGCTCAGGACGTCCAACGGGTGACCGACACGATGCCCGACGGGCACGTCGCGACCCTCACCTGGTCCCGGGACATGAGCATGACCGCGCTGACCCTGCCGGCCGCCATGAAGGATTCCGCCGGTGGGCGCAGCCTCCAGGTCTGGCTCAAGGAGGGGGAGACGACCACCTCGCTGGGCGTCTACGACCCCCGGGACGGGGCCGGCTTCTCCTTCCTGGACATCATGCCCAAGCCCGGCCAGCAGATCGTCATCACCATGGAGCCGGCCGGCGGATCGGCCCAACCGACGACGCCGCCCCTGGTCACCCTGCGAGTGAGTGAGGACGCCGGCCATGCCGGCACCGCGACCGGCTCACCGAGCCCCGCACCCTCGGCCGACCCCACCGGGGACTCCGCCTAGCGGCGGACCGAGGGGGCGCGGCGAGGCATCACAAGCACCCGAGTTGTGATGTAGATAACAGTAAAGTCGCCGTGAGGGGGATGGTCTCGACGCTGACGGACGTCAGTGCCTCTGAGGCGATTCCCCGTCATTCCGCGGTTTCTGGAGGTCCGGCGGAAGTGGTGGGCGACGGGGCGGTCGTCGTCGCGATGAGCGGAAAACAATGAGCACTTCTTTTCCCGACTCCGGTGGGAATCAGTGGAGAATTCCGAGGGCGTGAACTCCCTTTCAGAACATTCTCTTCATGTCGATTCCCGCCACGATTTTGAATGCCTTCGATATGTCGACCGTGAGTCCTCAAACACGGTCACGATGACGGCTCAGGGTCAGAAGTAGTACGGGAATGGCGACCAGTCGGGGGAGCGGCGCTGGAGGAATGCGTCGCGCCCCTCAACGGCCTCGTCGGTCATATAGGCCAGGCGGGTGGCCTCGCCGGCGAAGACCTGCTGGCCGGCCAGGCCGTCGTCGGCCAGGTTGAAGGCGAGCTTGAGCATGCGGATGGCCTGCGGGGACTTGCCCGCCACGGTGGCCGCGTACTCCAGGGCCCGCTGCTCGAGCTCGGCGTGGGGGACCGCCTCATTGACGACGCCCCAGCGCTCGGCGGTGACGGCGTCGTAGGTGCGGGCCAGGAAGAAGATCTCGCGGGCCCGCTTGTCCCCGACCTGGCGGGCCAGGAGCGCGGAGCCGTAGCCGGCGTCGAAGCTGCCGACATCGGCGTCGGTCTGCTTGAAGCGCGCGTGCTCGATCGAGGCCAGCGACAGGTCGCACACGACGTTGAGGCTGTGACCGCCGCCGGCGGCCCAGCCCGGGACGGCGGCGATGACGGCCTTGGGCATGGTGCGGATGAGGCGCTGAACCTCCAGGATGTGTAGTCGGCCGGCCCGTGCGGTGTCGAGGCGGGCCTGGGCGGCGGCGACGTCGGCCTCGTGGCTGTAGGCGCGGTCGTCGGCCTCGCCTGCGGCAGTCGGGGGCTCCGGCGAGGTGTCCGATGCCGTCTCCCGCTCGTAGCGGTAGCCGTCCCGGCCGCGGATGCGCTGGTCGCCGCCGGAGGAGAAGGCCCAGCCGTCGTCGCGCGGGGAGGGGCCGTTGCCGGTGAGGATGACGGCGCCGACGTCGCCGCTCATACGCGCGTGGTCCAGGACCCGGTAGAGCTCGTCAACGGTGCGGGGGCGGAAGGCGTTACGCACCTCGGGCCGGTTGAAAGCCACCCGGACCACTGGCAGGTCCCGGAGCCAGGCGCCGTCCTCGCCCCGGACGCAGCCCCTGTGGTAGGTGATGTCCGTGAGGACCCCCGCCCGCTGCCGGGAGGGGTCCGTACCGGCCTCGGCGTGGGGGAAACCGGACACCTCCCGCCAGCGGGCGGGGGAGAAGAGCTCTGAGACTCGGCGCGGCAGCGGGTGGGCGGTGGTGGCGTTCATGGCCTCAGCGTAGGGCCGCCGGGGCTCGTCCCGCCCCAGGTGCCGGTGCGGTCGCCGTGGCCCTCAGTTCCCCAGGGCTGCGGCGATGAGCTCGGTGCGCGAGGTGTGGCCGAGGCGGTGGAGGACCTCGGAGACGTAGATGCGCACGGTGTTCTCAGAGATGCCGAGCTTGCGGGCGATGCGCCGGTTGGTCAGCCCCTCCAGGAGGCAGGTGTAGATGTCCTGGAGGCGGGGCGGCAGCTCGTTGACCAGCGCCTGGATGCGGGCCTCCGCGGTGGCGCGTTTCTGCTCGGACTGGTAGGCGCTGACGAGCATCTTCGTGGGGCGTGAGGACATGACGGGCTCGCCGCGGCTGGCGCGCAGCAGCGCCGCGGCGACGTTCTCCGTGCTCTCGTCCTTGGTGATGAAGCCGTTGACGCCCTCGGCCAGGGCCTCGGCGAGCATCTCGTCGCGACTGAAGACGGTGAACATGACGATGGGCATCCTGGGGAAGCGCTCATAGATCGCTCTCGCGGTCTGGGCACCATCCATCTCCGGCATGTCGCTGTCCAGCAGGACGACGTCGATGGGCTGCCGCCCGGTCATGAGCAGGCTGATGGCCTGCCGCCCGCCGGAGGCGGCGGCGACGACGGTAATGGCCCGCTGCGAGTCGAGCTGTTCGGCGAAGGTGGTGCGAATGAGCGGGTCGTCATCAACGATGAGGACTCGCAGGGAACGCAGGGTGTGACTAGGCATAAGCGGCTCCGTCCGGTGGCGACATGAGGAATCTCGCATTAGTGGTTGGTGTGGCGATCTCGTTCCAGGGGAGGCTGGCGAGAACGGTCCAGGAGGCTCCGATCCGGTTCGAGCTCAAGGAGCCCCCGGCATTCTCGAACCGGTCCTGGAGAGCCCATAAACCGTACCCCCCATGCATCTCCTCGGGCACCTTCTGATCATGCCAGGGTGAGCTGAAGCTGATGAAGAGGGTGTCCTGCTCCTGCTCCACGATGAGGGAGGCAAGATCGTGGGGGGAGTTGTACTTGAGGGCGTTGAGGGTGTTCTCGCGGATGAAGGCGACCAGGAGCCGGCCGAGCTCGGAGCGGTGCAGTGCCGGAATCCTCTCGATGCCGTCGAGGTCGGCGTCCAGAACGATCTCGCGCTGAGCCAGCGTGGAGACGCTGGAGTCGATGATCTCCTGAAGGGTGGGCTCCTCCTTGGGCGGCCCCTGAGAGACGGCGAGGTTGTGGATGAGCAGGCGCAGGTGGGCGAGGGCCTGCTGGGTCCGGTCCTGCAGATCGAGGACTCGGTCGCGGTCATCACCGTTGGGGAGCCTGATGGAGCGGGAGATGATGAGCATGCGGGTGAGATCGGCGGCCAGGTCGTCATGGAGGCTGTCGGCGATGTCGCGGCGCAGCTGCTGAATGAGCTCGGCGGCGATCTCCTTGGAACGCTCCGCCTCCCGCTGCATCTCCTCCAGGCGGTCTTTGGTATTGCGGATCAGGACTCCGAGGGAGGCGAACAGGGTTCCCCAGAATACTGTCCAGACTGTCACGGGAAGGATGGGGATCCCTGCAATGAGCTGCGCCAGAAAGAACACGGAGAGCTGAATAAGGGCGAGTTTGGGTTTCCTGGCTGCTAGGAGATCGGCAACTATGACGTATACAAGAATCCATGCCCATGATAGCTGTGATTCCGATGCATAAAAGACGACGAGGAGCGTGGTGGAAAAAGTGAACATCCCGAGTCGTCGATCTTTTGCGTAGACATATGGAAGGAATGAGAGTATCTGGAAGATTTCCCCAAGAATGATAGAGCTTATGTTGGCTCTGAAAGTGATGTAGGTGTAGGTGTCTAGGAGGATGAGGGAGGCTATAACTGAAATGAGGATGGCTCGCCTCAGTCGCGGCAAAAACCTCTGGTGTCGCATCCAGAGTCGTGAGAGAAAACTGCCGTTCTGCATAGTCCTTGAGGTGAGTGCTGAAACTGCGGTTGGAGCTTATCTCGAGTGCTTGACGGTGGAAAAATGCTGTCACCCCTAAGGGGTGAGCTTAGGGGTGACAGCGCGTGAAATTATCAGGAGTACCAGCGGTTCATCTTCCTGTCGCACCAAGCACTGGGGGGAAAGATGCACCAGTCGGGGCGGGGCCTCAGGAAGGCGCCTGCTGAGTCGTCGTGTCGCGCGGGGGCGGTGGCCGGTGCGGCGCTGGCCGGCGCGGCGAAGCCCGCCAGGAGCAGGGCGACGAGGGAGATGCGGACAACAGATTTCATGGAGAGAACTCCTGTCTCAAGGGGATGTTACGAACAATTTATCTTACCATTCCAGGGGTTCGCGCCAACTGCGTTCTTCGCCGTCCCGGTTGATTCTTCGCTCAACAAAACCTGTTGACGGTCAGGGTGCTCAGAGCAGCCGGCGGGCCCCCGGCCCCGGCCTGGTGACGATCACCGCGGCCTGCTCGACGCCCGGCTCACGGTCCCGGTAGGTCCCGATCCACTGCGCGGCGAAGGCCTCAGCGTCATCGGCCCGCACCAGGGCGTACACCGACCCGCCCCACCCGGCGCCGAAGGAGGAGGCGCCGAAGGCACCCGCCTGGCGGGCCAGCGACACCATGAGCCGGGTCCGCGGCACCTGGTTGCACAGGCCGCGGTCGGCCAGCTCCTGGGAGCGGTGGAGGACCTCACCCACGCCCGGGTCGGCCGCGGCGATCAACCGAGCGCCGGCGGGAACCAGGACGAGGGACTCGATGAGGAACTGCTCGATGCGCTGCCTCTCGTAGCCGGGATCGCACAGCCCCAGCAGGTCCTTCAGGGCCGGGTCGCCGGCCGCCTGCTCGCCGGTGGCCTCCCCGACCAGGTGCCTGACCGCACCGGCCAGGGAGGCATCGCTGCGCCCGGTGGTCTCATTCCACCTGGCCAGCACCGCCTGGACGGTACTCGGCCCGCGGTTGTAGTCCTCCAGGGCCGCACCGGTCTTGTGGGCCAGCACCCCACTCACACCGACGACGAGCGCCCACTGAGCGGGGAAGGAGATGGTCTGATCGATGCGCATCGGGTCGAATCCGGCCAGGAGCAGCCGATCCTGGGCGCCGCACAGCATACCGGTGTGGTCCTCGCTCCCACCGCGGGTGCCCACCCCGCTGGTCCCCGACAGGTCCCGCCACGCCCGTCCGCCCTCCACGGCGGCGAGGTAGCCGGCCAAGGACAGCCGGTCGGGCATCGACTCGATCCACCGGGGATCCTCGTCCCAGCCGTTGAGGGAGGCCAGGGCCAGGGCCGTGGCGCACACCAGCGCGGAGGACGAGCTCATCCCGGAGGCCGGCGGCAGGTCCGAGGAGATGGACAGGTGGGCCGCGGTGCCCGCCCCGAAGTTGAGGGTGAGGCGGTCCAGCACCGTCTGAAGGTAGCGGCCCCAGTGACCCGGCTCCAGACCCGGGTCCACCCCGGCACGCAGGGTGACCGGATCACCGCAGTCCGTGGTGGCGGTCAGGGTGGCGGGCGGCCCCGCCACGCGACGCGCCCGCGCCGTGATCGCCCGGTCGACGGCGCCGACCAGGACCGAGCCGCCGGCGTAGTCGGTGTGCTTGCCCAGCACCTCGACGCGCCCGGGCACCCGCCAGGCGGTCTCCTCGGGCGCCTCACTCGTCGCCCCGTGCGTTTCCCGGTTCACAGCGCCACCTCCGTCCCGGACAGACGGGCCTCGACCTCGGCGATGTCCTCACGCCGCGACAGGTCCAGGACCCCGCCGGTCGCCGCCAGGACCGAGACCGGAGCGGGCAGGGCGCGCACGGCGTCGACGATCTCCAGCTCGCCGCGCGGCGAGGGGGTGATGCGGCGGCAGGCGGCGAAGATCTCAGGGGTGAACCGGAAGGCGTTCATCGACACCGGGGCGTGGGGCCCGGCGGCCCGGATCACCTCCGCCGAGGGCTTCTCCACGATCTCCTCCAGCGCCCCGTCACGGGCGCGCACGAGGGCGAAGGCGGCTATCCGCTCAGCGGGGATGTTGGACTCGGCCACCAGGGCGGCACGGTCGAAACCGGCCAGGGCGTTGCCCCGGTGGCGGGCCAGGTCGCGCAGCACCTGACGGGGGTAGTAGTTGTCCCCGTTGACCATGAGGAGGGGCTCCCCGCCCACGGCGGCCTCGGCGGACAGGACGGCGTCGGCCGTCCCCAAGGGGTTGACCTGGACGGCCAGGTCGATCGTGAGCCGGGTGAGCTCCAGGGAGTCGACGTGACGGCGGAAGTCCTCGTGCTCGGGCCCCACGACCAGGACGGCCCGCTCGATCCCGGCGTCGGCCAGGGCCGAGAGGCTGTAGTCGATGAGCCGGTGCTCTCCGATGGGCATGAGGGCCTTGTAGCCGCTGGCCGCGGCCGTGGCCTGCTGAGAGGTCAGGCCGGAGCCGGCCGGGCTGCTCGCCCGCATGCGTGTGCCCAGGCCCCGGGCCAGGACGACGGCGACACGGGTGCGCTCCGCCGCTCCGCTCACCGTCTCAGTGATCGCGTCTGTCATGGGTTCCTTCCTCCTGCCCGTCTCAGGCGTCCAGGCCGTAGTGGCTCGCGACGGCGGCCGCGGTGGCCCGGGCCTCGTCACCGGTGGGCATCTCGGCGAAGACCCGCAGGAGCGGCTCGGTGCCCGAGAAGCGGATCGTCACCCAGCCGCCGCAGGTGAAGTAGACCTTGCAGCCGTCCTCCCAGGAGACGCGCTCGACGTCGTGGGTGAAGGCGGGCAGGTCGTGGGCGGTGAAGATGCGCTCCTCCAGCTCGGTGCGCCGCTCGGAGGTGAAGCCGTAGGCGTTCTCCACCATGACGAGCTCACCGTACCGGGCCACGATGTCGGCGTAGAGCTCGGAGAGCCGCTTGCCCGAGGCCGCCACCGCCTCGACCAGCAGGGAGCCGGCGTAGACCCCGTCCTTGCCGGGGATGTGGCCGCGCACGGTCAGGCCCCCGGAGGACTCGCCCCCGATGACGGCCCCGGTCTCGGCCATCTTGGCACTGATCCACTTGAAGCCCACGGGCACCTCGTAGCAGACCTGCCCATGGGCGGCCGCGACCCGGTCCAGCAGGTGGGTGGTGGACATGTTGCGCACGGCCGGCCCCGACCACCCCTTGCGGGTCAGCAGGTAGTCGTAGAGCAGGACCAGGACCTGGTTGGGGGTGAGGTAGGCGCCGGTGTCGTCGATGATGCCCAGGCGGTCCGCGTCCCCGTCGGTGGCGATGCCCAGGTCCGCGCCGGACTCGACGACGGCGTTGCGCAGGGCGGCGACGGTCCCCTCGGTGGGCGAGGGCATGCGGCCCCCGAACAGGGGATCGTGGCGGTCGTGGATGACGTCGACCTGGCAGCGGGCGGTCAGCAGGATCGTCTGCAGGCTGGTCTCGGAGACCCCGAACATCGGGTCCAGCACGATATGCATGTGGGCGTGGCGGATGGTCTCGGTGTCGAGCTTGTCGATGATGGCGTCCAGGTACCAGTTGATGGAGCGCTGGACGGTGACGAGCTCGCTGGAGCGGGCCTCATGGGGCTCGACGCTGCGCACGTCCGCGTCCGTCAGGCCCTGCACGGAGGCGGTGAGCTCGTCGGTGACCGCCAGGTCGGCGTCGCGGCCACCGGGCAGGAAGATCTTGATGCCGTTGTACAGGGCTGGGTTGTGGGAGGCGGTCACGGCCATCCCGTACGCGGCCCCCAGGCGGCGCACCGTCCACATGGTGGTGGGGGTCGGGGAGGGACGGTCGATGAGGGTGACCCGGATGGCGTTGCCGACGAGCACCTCAATGGCCCACCAGGCGGCGGTGTCGGACAGGAAGCGGCGGTCATAGCCGATGACGACGCCCTGCTCGGCCGTGCCCTCCTCAAGGATACGGTTGGCCAGCCCCTGGGTCAGGAGCCTGACGTTGGCGCGGGTGAACTCATCGCCGATCACGGCTCTCCAGCCGCCGGTGCCGAAGTGGATCATGGGGGTTCCTCTGCTGAGGCGCCGCTGCCCGGGACGGGGCGACGAGATGGATAGGGGGGTGGTGAGGGAGGAGCGCTGGGGGCGGGAGGGGCTCAGCCCTTGACGGCGCCGGCCGCCAGGCCGGACTGCCAGAAGCGCTGCAGGCCCAGGAACAGCACGATCAAGGGGATGACGCCCAGGAGAGCGCCCTGGAGGAGCGCCCCGTACTGGGGGTTGAAGTAGGTCGACATGCCGTAGAGCCCCAGGGTGACGGGCTTGAGCTCGGCGGAGTTGATGGTCATCAGCGGCAGGAAGAAGTTGTTCCAGGTCGCCACGAAGATGAACAGGAAGATGGTCACCATCGCCGGCGCGAGCAGCCGCAGCACGATGGTGAAGAAGATACGGATCTCGCTGGCCCCGTCAATGCGGGCGGAGTCGATGATCTCGTTGGGCACCGAGGAGTCGGCGTAGACGCGGCCCAGGAAGACCCCGAAGGGGCTGACCGAGCACGGCAGGATGATCGACCAGACGGTGTTGGTCAGGTGAACGGCGTCGAGGACCAGGTACAGCGGGATGGTCAGCAGCGCGATGGGCATGAGCAGGCCGGAGAGGATGACGACCTGGACGGCGCCCCGGCCCGCGAAGTCGAACTTCGCCAGACCGTAGCCGGCCGCCACCGACAGGAGCGTGCCCAGCACCCCGGCGACGGTCGAGTAGAGCAGGGAGTTGAGGATCCAGCGCCAGAAGAGCCCCTGGGTCCAGCTCATGAGCGCGCTGTAGTTGGCGGAGAAGCCGTTGCGGCCGGAGAACCACCACCCGGAGGTGGTCAGCAGGTCGGAGTTGGACTTGGTGGAGGAGATGATGAGCCAGTAGACCGGGCCGAGCATGTAGGCCAGGACGATGACCAGGACCGCGATGGTCAGGGCCCGTGCGGGCACCGACGGGCGCAGCGAGCGAGGAGTGTCGGTGGGCTTCACTTGTCGATCCTGTTCTGCACGAGGGCGTAGAGGGCGGCCAGGGCGCCGGCCACCAGGGCGATGAGGACGGAGATTGCCGAGGCCGGGCCCGAGCCGGAGGGCGAGAGCGCACCGGTCATCGAGTTGTAGGCCATCATCATCGGCGTGTAGTCCAGCCCCATCCACTGGTTCTGGCTGTACAGGACGGTGGGCTCGTTGAACAGCTGCACCGTCCCGATGATGGAGAGCAGGACCGCCAGCAGCGAGGCGGAACGAACCATGGGGATCTTGATGCGCCGGACGATCTGCCACCCGCTGGCCCCGTCGATGCGGGCGGCCTCGTAGAGCTCACGGGGCACGGACTGCAGCGCCGCCAGGAAGATGAGCATGTTGTAGCCGGTGAAGGTCCACGTCGTGATGTTGGCCATCGACCACAGGATGATGCTGCGGCCGAAGAAGTCCACCTTGAGGCCCACCAGTCCCAGCAGCTCATTGATGGGGGAGAAGCTGGGGTTGTACATGTAGAGCCACATGATCGCGGCCACGATGCCGGGGATCGCGTAGGGCAGGAAGAAGCCCAGGCGGAAGACCGTCACCCGCTTCACCGGGAGGGAGTCGAGCACCAGCGCCAGGGCGAGGGCCGCCAGGATCATGACCGGGACCTGGACCACGCCGAACAGCAGGACCCGCCCCAGTCCCTTCCAGAAGGCGGGCTGACCCGCCGCCTGGACGTAGTTGTCCAGGCCCACGAAGGTGCTCACCTTCTCCCCGCCGCCGTAGAGGTCCGAGCCCGAGGCGACATCGCGGAAGAAGGACCGGTAGACCGACACCACGATCGGAATGAGGAAGACGACGGCGAACATGGCCAGGAACGGGGCCACGAACCCGATGCCCGCCCGGGCCTCCCTACGCTTTCGCAGTGAGGTGGTGCGGATGGCGGATGCGCCCTTGGTCGTTGTCGTCGTGCTCATGATGCTCTCACTTCGATCGTGGTGCCGGTGGCTGCCCGTGGGCCGTGCTCGAGCGCCTACTCGGCGACGGGCAGGTTGGCGTCCTTCAGGGAGCTGACGGAGGTCTTCTGGGCCGCCTGGAAGATGTCATCGACCTTGCCGGTCCCCTTCCCGGCCGCCTCGGCGGCCTTGGTCATGGGGTCGGCCAGGGAGGGCCAGGTCGGCATGAAGCCGAACGTGGAGTTCACGGCCGCGTTGGCCTTGGTGAACTCGGTGTAGACGTCCTGGCCACCGAAGAAGGTGGAGATGGTCTGCGGGGTCTTCACCGGGGCCTTCGCGGTCAGGACCAGTCCCTGGGTGGCCAGGTCATCGACCTGGGTGTTGAACCAGTCGTTGAAGGCCATGGCCCCCTCGGGGTTGGAGCAGCCCTTGAGGACGGCCACTCCCGAGCCGCCGTCGGGACCGGACATGGCCTTGTCCCCGAAGGCGGGCAGCTGGGCGACCGCCCAGGACCCGGCATTGGGGGAGTCCTTCATGGTGTCGGCCAGGAGCGCGCCCTCCCAGGCGGCCCCGATGGTGCCGATGAGCTGCTGGTCGACCAGCGCCTTGCCGAAGGAGTCGTCCCAGCGGTTGGCCACGAGGGCCGTCTTGGAGTCCAGGACCCCCTGCCAGAAGGAGGAGACCTTGGCGGTCTGCGGGCTGGAGACGTTGACCTTCCACTTGTCGTTCTCGGCGCTGAACCACTGGGCACCGGCAGCGGCCGCCTGGCCCGCCAGGGTGTTGGGGGCCTCGTCGGGCTCGAAGGCCAGGGCGTACTTGCCCTGCTCGGCCGCCTTCTTGGCGACCTCGGCCAGCTCGGCGCTCGTCGTGGGCACCTTCAGCCCGAGCTGGTCGAAGGCGACCTTGTTGTAGAAGTAGACCAGAGGGCCGGAGTCCTGCGGCAGGCCGACGACGGTCTTGCCCACGGTCATCAGCGACATCGACCCCTCGGAGAAGTGCTCTTTGTACTTCTCGGCCTGGGCGGAGACGTCGGTGAGCAGTCCGGAGGTGTAGAGCTTGGGGATCTCGGCGTAGCCGACCTGCGCCAGGCAGGGGCCGGTTCCGGCCTTGACGTCGTTCTCCAGCTTGACGTTCATGTCCGCGGCCTTGCCGTCGAACTTGGTGGCCTCGACCTTCATGTCGGGGTGAGCGGCGTTCCAGCGGGCCACGATGTCGTTGACCTTCGTCATCCCCTCGCCGTCGGGCAGGCGGTGCAGGTAGCGGATGACGCCGCCGGAGGAGGCCGAGCCGGATGAGCCGGTCGTGGCCGAGCAGCCCGCGGTGAGCATCGCGAAGGCGAGCAGCGAGGCGGCCAGTGCGTGTTTCTTCATGGGAGTTTCCTTCTTCGTCATTGAAAAGGCCCGGCGTCTGCCGGAAGGAGTGGGGACGCGGCGGGGCGGTGACGTGGAGCCGTCGATGCTGCTGGTGCCGTCGGTGCGCGCCCGTGAGTGGAGCGTGGATATGGAACGGGGGTGCTCACTGCGAGGCAGCGGTGAGCCACTGGTGCCCTCCTTCCTCCAGGTGGACCGTCCGGGGGCCCTGGGGCGTCGGCACCGTCGTGGTGACGGGCTCCAGGGAGTTGTTGATGACGAGGGTGGTGCGGCCATCGGGGTAGGCGGCCACCTCCACCCTGGGGTCGAGGGCCGCCCAGGCGGAGAACTCCTCCTGGCGCCCCGCGGCCCAGAAGATGGCCCGGTGCAGCAGCCGGGAGTTCTGGGCGCTGTAGGGCAGTCCCGTGGCGTACACCGTCCGGCCCCGACCCAGCTCGTGGACCGCGAGGCGGACCTGGCCGTCGGCGGCGTCGAGCACCCGGGTGGCGGGACTGGTGACGACGATGTCGGGGGTGCCCTCGCCGTCGTCGAGGCCTCCGGTCAGGTCCCGGGTGATGAAGTGCTCCTCCACCTCGGGCGGACGACGGCGCGTGCTCAGGCCCCAGCCGATCTCCCGGTCGACGCCCAGGACGTCGGCGAGCTGGAAGGTGACCCCGTGGGCGGGGTGGGCGCTGGGCGCCCCCACCCCGATGAGGCCGCCGCCGGCGGCCACGAAGGAGCTGACCGCGGCCACCAGCTCCGCATCCGCCCACTGCTCGCCCCCGGAGAAGGCGGTGCCCTCGGCGCCGGCGCAGATGAGGACCTTCACGTCCGGGGCCAGGCCGGCGCGCACGTCGTCGAAGGACAGGAACTCCGCGTCCACCGGCAGGCCCGATAGCGCCTCGAGGACCCCCAGGTAGGTGTAGGTCTGGCGGTACCACAGGGCGTGCGCGACCATATGCGTCATCCAGGAGCGCAGGCGGCCCCAGGAGTTGACGACCGCGACCTTGAAGCCGGGGGTCCGCGGACGCTGCCCCGCGGAGCGCTCGTGGATGGCGCGGAACTCCGCGACGATCTGCTCGACGCGGTCGATGAAGTCGGGGTGCTCGACGGCCAGGGACAGGTAGCCTCCGTAGCCGATCCGGTCCAGGGGGGAGCGCACGATGGCGCGCCGGGCCTCCAGCCAGCTGCGGTTGGCCTCGGTGACGGGGTCGCCGCCCGGGTGGAAGACATCGGGGAAGAAGTACGGCAGGAAGCGGCCCTCGGTGTAGCGCACGTGCGGGATGTCGGCGATCATCCGGCAGGTCGCCCCCGATCCGACCGAGCCGACGACGGCGTCCAGGCCGGTGGTGGCGAAGTGCTCGCCGTAGGGCTCGGCGCCGATCCAGTTGTCGCCCAGGAACATCATCGCCTCCTTGCCCTGGGCGTGGACGGCGTCGGTCAGCTCGCGCACCCGGGAGCACACGAAGCGCTGCTGGAAGTCGATCCAGTCGCGGAAGGCGCGGGTGGGGACCCGGAAGGGAGAGTTGTAGTAGCCGGCGTCGACGAAGTCCTCAGCGGTCAGGCGGTAGCCGTACTCCTCCTCGAAGGCCTCCAGGGCGGGAACGCTCACCGAGGCGGAGTAGCCGAACCAGTCGACGAAGCGCTCGGTGGCGTCGGCGCCGTAGACGAGGGTGAAGTGGTAGAAGAAGGTGGTGAAGCGGACCACGTCCACCTCGGGGTGCTCAGTGAGCCAAGCGCTCAGGTGGGCGCGCACGTGGGACCACGTGGCCTCGTGGCGCACGTCGAAGGGCTTCTCCTTGACGCGCGTGGGGTCCTCGTCCCAGCCGTTGGTGAGGTAGTTGTACATCTGGGTGGGGTCCCAGGTCTGGATCGCCAGGAAGCTGACGGTGTAGACGTGCCCGGCGAGGGCCTCGTGCACGGTGACCGTGCGCCCGTCGGCCTCGATGCTCCACGCGCAGGCGGGCAGCTCCTCACCGGTAGTGCGGTCGTGGGCCTGCCACCAGCGCGTCACGTCGCAGTCGGTGTCGGGGCGGACCTGGTCGGCGAACCAGGAGGCCAGCAGGTTGATGCTCACGGGGCCGTCAGCGGTGGCGGCGACCCGGTCGGACATGAGGAAGATCCGGGTGGCCTCCTGCGGATGGGCGTCGGCCCAGGCGTTGTCGCCGCGGCCCACGAAGTAGGTGGAGTAGACCCTGGTGGCCAGCTCCGAGACGATGTCGGGCAGCTCGGTGCCGTCGGAGTTCCGCACGGCGTCGGCACCCAGGCGGGCGATGAGGTGGCGGACCTCCTCATCCATGCCGGTCTGGATCGGCAGGGTGAGGCGTCCCCTCGCCTGAGCGGGGAGCGGCGCCGCGGGCTGGGTCTGGAGAGACATCAGCACTCCTTCGGGCTGAATAGTCTGAACTCCGAACAAACTACAGCATATGCCGCCCGTCTGCTACTGATGAGGCGGTTGATATGCCGGGTGGTGCCTAGGAGACGGGCCTGATGTCCACCAGGGTGGGGTTGTCGAGCACGGATTCCAGCGCGACCAGGGCCGCCCCGTGTGACGAGGCCCACTGGCCCAGGTGGGAGGTCTCCAGCCTCACGGCGGCGCGCTGGTCCAGCAGTCGATCCTTCAGCACGGAGACGGTGGGGGAGATGAACACGTCGGCGAAGGCGGCCAGGTACCCCGACAGCACGATCACCTGAGGGTTGAGGACGTCCTCCAGGATCGCCAGGGCGCGTGCCAGCGCCCGCTGGGAGGTCTCCAGCCTCCGGGTGAGCTCGGCGTCCCCGGCGTCGAAGCGCTGACGCAGGATCTCGATGCGCTCGTCCAGGGAGGTGGTCTCGTCGCGCACCGCGTCGCCCGGCGGGTAGGCCGAGGTCAGGGCCTGCAGGCCGGAGCGGGTCTCCCAGCAGCCGCGCCGCCCGCACCGGCACGCCAGGCCCTCGGGCTCCACGGGCATGTGGCCGACCTCGCCGGTCAGGCCCAGCCAGCCGCGCAGGAGGTGGCCGTCGGAGATGATGCCGGCGCCGATCCCCTCGCCGCCCGACAGGTAGAGCAGGTTGCGCACCCCGTCCTGCGCGTAGCGCTCATAGGTGGCCAGTGCGGCGAGCTTGGCGTCGTTCTCCAGCGTGATGGTGGGGACGCTCCCGCCGGGGCCGATGCGGCGGGAGACTGCCTGGTGGACCCTGTCCGCCACGGCGACGTCGTGCCACTCCAGGGTGGAGGAGTAGCGCACGGTGCTGTTGGTGTAGTCGATGATCCCGGGCTGGGCCAGGACGATTCCCGGAACCGTCGTCCCCTGCTGCGTCAGCTGCTCCAGGGCCCGGGACAGCATGGCCGCCACGTGCTCGATCATCGTCTCGGGGTGGTGCGCGGCGTCGTCGACGAGCTCGGAGCGACGCAGGACGACCTCTCCGGTCAGGTCCGCGATGGACAGAAGCAGCGAGGCGCCACTGATCTCCAGGCCTATGCCGGCCGCTGTGCGCGGAGCCGTGCGCAGGCCCGTGCTCGGTCTGCCGACGCTGCCCGACAGGTCCGGCTCCTCCTCGATGAGCAGCCCCCGGGAGCACAGGTCGGCCACGAGGGTCGAGACCGTTGCCTTGGACAGCCCCGTCTCTCGGGCCAGGCGCGTGCGCGACAGCGCGGGACTCGTCTGGAGGTGACGCAGGATGAGTGACATGTTCGAGATGCGCACGTCGGCATGAGCCTTGGGTCTGTGCGTGCCCGGGCCTCCAAGGGTTCCCCAGAGGTCCGGACCGTCCGCCGGGATCCATCCTGCAGCCGGCACGACAGCCTCCTCCTCCATCAGCGCCCCGGTTGGTCCCGCGGACCGCGGGCGTGCCCCTCAGCGTAGTGATTCCAGGTGAGAGGGGAGGGGTTTCGGGGGGCGCGCCATGTTCGTTCCGATGCGAGGCAGAGTATGCCGGCGAAGTAAATGTGACTATCAACATATTCTGAGGTCCTGGGGAGCTCCGGTTGCGAGTACGGGCGTTGTTGGTTATGCGCCGCGCTCATGCGCGTGCGGTGCGGGACTGCGGGGAGTCGCGATGATCGTGGTGATTTCAAGCATTCTCGGTGCTGATGGGCGGTCATGCCTGACCGTGCGCGACAGGCGAGCCCAGGCCCGCCCTGCGGGCGTGGCGCCGGACACGCTCGTAGGCGTGTCAAGGCCTGAAGTCCCCTGAGTTTGTGGGATTCTGCGTCTACTCAAATTGACCGTTTGAACACTCCGCAGCACCATAAAACGGGCCTGCAGCCGCCACGGGGTCCGGACGCGGCTCTCACAACTCGTCTTCCGGACCCTCGCGGCCAGGCCAGGAGCTAGATCGCGAGGAGTGCAGTGAAAGTCATTGAGGCCAACCATGTCTACAAGGTCTTCGGGCGCCGACCGTCCGACGGCGTCAAGAAGCTCAAGGCCGGCAGGACGCGGGACCAGCTGAGGAGGTCAGGACAGACCGCGGCCGTCATCGACACCTCCTTCGACGTCGACAAGGGCGAGATCTTCGTGGTCATGGGCCTGTCGGGCTCCGGGAAGTCCACACTCATCCGCATGGTCAACGGCCTGCTGCCCATCACGGCCGGCAGCATGACCCTCTACGGGGAGGACTTGGCGCACGTCTCGAAGACGAAGCTGCGCGAGCTGCGCCGCAAGCGCGTCTCCATGGTCTTCCAGAACTTCGCCCTCCTGCCGCACCGGACGGTGGGGGAGAACGCCGCCTACGGCCTGGAGATCCAGGGTGTGAGTCGCTCCGAGCGCGAGCGCCGGGCCACGGAGGCCCTGGCCCTGGTCGGCCTGGAGGGGTGGGGCGGTTACAAGCCAGGGGAGCTCTCGGGAGGAATGCGTCAGCGGGTCGGCCTGGCCCGCGCCCTGGCCGCCGAGACCGACATCCTTCTCATGGACGAGGCCTTCTCCGCGCTCGACCCGCTCATCCGCCGGGAGATGCAGGACCAGCTCATCGACCTGCAGGGCAAGCTCGGCAAGACGATCCTGTTCATCACCCACGACCTCAACGAGGCCATGCGCCTGGGGGACCGCATCGCCATGATGCGCGACGGGCGCGTCGAGCAGGTCGGCACCGCCGAGGAGATCCTGCGAGATCCCGCCTCCGACTACGTCTCACGGTTCGTGGCCGACGTCGACCGTACCCGGGTCCTGACGGCCGGCTCCATCGCGGAGCCCCCGTACGCGGTCCTGGGCTCGGACCGCAGCCCTCACGCCGCCCACAAGCTCCTGCGCGAGAACCAGCCGCCGTGGCTGCTCGTCCAGAACCGCGACCGCACGCCCTTCGGCTACGTCTGGGAGGACGACGTCGCCCGGGCGGTCAAGGAGGGCTCCGACGCGCTCCCGCTGTCCACGATCCACGAGATGCCGGTCGTATCGCACTCGACCCCCGTCAACGAGCTGTTCGCCCACGCCGCGCAGCACGCGGCCCCCATCGTCGTCGTCGACGACGACGGGCGGATCTCCGGGGTCATCCCGCGCGTCACCCTGCTGGCCGCCATCAGTGAGCAGAGCAAGGAGGCCGGCGCCTCCAGTGCTTTCAGTGCCGATCCGGCCGTGGAGCAGACCGACGAGCGGGCCAGCGAGACCACCGAGGCCGAAGGAGCCGACGCCTGATGATTCCCGTACAGACTCCTCTTCCCACGATTCCTCTGGGCAAGCTGGTCGAGGTCCTCATTGAGTGGATCCAGGTTCACCTCCATGGCTTCCTCAGCGCGATCTCCCGGGCCGGGACCCTGGTCAACGACACTCTTGTGGACCTGCTCCTGGCCGTGCCCCCGTTGATCTTGGTGGTGGTCTTCGTCCTCATCGCCTGGATGGCCAAGTCGTGGCGACTGGCGCTGGGGACCGCCATCACCTTCCTCCTCATCATCTCCCTGGGGCAGTGGGTCAATGCGATGGAGACGCTGGTCCTGGTCACCCTGGCGACCCTGACCGCCCTCGTCTTCGCCATCCCCCTGGGGATCTGGGCCGCCCGCAACAAGTACGTCAGCGTCCTCATCCGCCCGGTCCTCGACCTCATGCAGACGATGCCGGCCTTCGTCTACCTCATCCCCTCGGTCCTGTTCTTCTCCATCGGGGTGGTGCCCGGGATGTTCGCCACGCTCGTCTTCTCCATGCCTCCCGGGGTGCGCATGACCGAGCTGGGCATCAAGCAGGTGGACAAGGAGACCGTCGAGGCGGGCCGCTCCTTCGGCGCCACCGACTGGCAGATCCTGCGGGGCATCCAGCTGCCCCTGGCCGTCCCCACCATCATGGCGGGTGTCAACCAGGTCATCATGCTGGCGCTGTCGATGGCCGTCATCGCGGGCATGGTGGGTGCTGACGGCCTGGGGAAGGAGGTCGTCAAGGCGCTCGCGACCATCGACATCGCCAAGGGCACCGAGGCGGGCCTGTCCATTGTGTTCCTGGCGATCTTCCTGGACCGGGTGACTGCGGCCCTCGGGGCGCCGCGGGAGAAGGGCTCGCTGCTCTCACTCGTCAAGAAGCGGTGACCCATGACTCGACGACGCTTTTCCGCTCCGCCCTCACCGGCGCCGGGCACGTATCGAAGGAACGCCATGCAGACCTCCCGCCGCACGTTCATCACCGCCCTCGCCTCTCTGACGGCAGCGGGTGCTCTGTCCGCCTGCGGTAGGGGTTCCGGTGGGGGCAAGCGGCTTCGCCTGGGCTTCATTCCCTCCTGGAGTGACGGCCTGTCCATGACGCATCTGGTGAAGACCCAGCTGGAGAAGGCGGGCTACCAGATCAAGCTCATGGACCTCAGCGAGGCCGGACCGCTTTACGCGGGCCTCAGCCAGGGGGCGGTTGATCTCTACCCCTCGGCGTGGCCGGACGTCACTCACAAGGAGTACATGGACAAGTACCGCACCTATATCGAGGATCTGGGGACCTATTACGACTCGGCCAAGCTGTGCTGGTCCGTCCCGGACTACTCCTCAATGAAGTCGATCGAGGACATCACGTCCCACGCCTCGCAGATCGGCAACAAGATCATCGGTATCGAGCCGGGCGCGGGACTGACCAAGGTGTCTCAGGAGGACGTGATCCCCGCCTACGGTTTGGGGGACATGAAGTTCCTGACCTCCTCCACCACCGGGATGCTGGCCGAGCTCAAGAAGGCGGTCGATGCCAAGCAAGAGATCGTCGTGACCCTGTGGCATCCCTTCTGGGCGAACACGACCTTCAATATGCGGGACCTGGAGGATCCCAAGGGTGCGCTCGGCAAGGGGGAAGGGCTTCACTTCCTGGGGCGAGAGGGATTTGCGCAGGAGTACCCGGAGATCGCGACGTGGCTCGGCTCCATCACGATGGATGAGGCCACCTACGGCAGCCTCGAGGACCTCGTTGTCAACACCTACGGCGAGGGCCGGGAGGATGAGGCCGCCATCGCCTGGGCCAAGAAGCACCCTCAGTACGACTTCAAGAAGTCCTGACGTCGGACGGCCGTAGGGCCTGGGTGAGACCCGCCGACGGGGACATCCGCGCGGCTGGGGACTTTTTCCTCCCGGGCGGTGGCATTCGACGCCGTCGGGGACGGTAATCCGGTCCCTGCACGCGCAGGACGTTCCCGGCCGGGATCGGCTCCACCACGACTCGCAGGCCGGTTGCAGTGACCGCGGGCCTCTCAGTCCTCGATGCGGTTGCCGTCCTGGTCGAAGCAAGTAGCCCTCGTCATCGATGGGGCGGAAGGTCATCCGGCCGTCGGCGATCTCCTCGGCGAAGTGCTTCCGGGTCATCAGTCGGGTCTGGTGTCCGCGTTCCTTCATCTCCTCATAGGACATCGAAGTCTTCCGCGGCCGATCCAGCCAGCTCACAGATGACGCGCTCTCACCCTGGCAAGGCTGTGATCGTCGCCGCAGTTGAGGCCCGTCGAGGCGGAGGGTGTCTGTCGTCTTGACGGCCGGTGGGAGAGTCGCTACCTTTATCAGAGGTAGCTAGGGATGAGACAGTTCCCCGAGCGCCGATTCGAAGAACCCCGCCACGGGCGGGGTTTTTTCGTGGACGAGGAGTGGCGTAGTGCTTTTAGCGTATATCGATGAAACTGGAGAGCCGGGAGCTTATGTTGGACCTGATGAAGGTTATTCACAGCATCTGTCGAAGGTGCTGTGACCTGCGCAGATGCCAGTGTCGGCTAGCCCTGTGAATAAGCCTCGATCACTCGCGGTATAAAACCAGTGCCGCATTTGGCTATGCGGGATTCGTGGTCCCCGAGGCTGCGGCCAGGGATGTTGGGGGCCGCTTTCAGTGTGAAAAATTGACTCTCTTCAGTACGGAAATCGGCGACCTGGAGCATCCTGGGAGATGGGAGCGGAAGGGTGCTAGTATATTTCGTCCGAAAACATTGGAGTCGTTTCCGCAGCAGCTTCGCGTATTCAACGGGCTTGTTGGCTATCTAAGAAGAAGAGGTGGGAGGCTCTTCTATTATGCGGATGAGAAACCTGTTGGTACTCCGAAGCAAACAAGGCTCGACCCTGCTGTCCGAGAGTCTCAGGCGATGGCTGAGACTCTCAATCGTTTGGCGCGCTATGCAGACGGGAGAGATGATCATCTTCTTGTTCTGATCGATCAGATCAACGAGAAGACTCGTATTGAACGACTTTCGAGCATGTACGGTCACATCTTCAGTCGTGCGGCTGATCATCCCGAGATGCGTAGGATTGTGGAACCGCCCATGCATATCGATTCCAAGCTCAGTGCAAATATTCAGTTTGCGGACTGGGTTGCTGCGTGTGTGACTCGCGCTATCGATTATCAGTTAGTGAGGACGTCCCGTCATCAGTGGGTTACTGATGGTAGGCTCTTTTCTAACCTGGGTGGAGCCTTTACCTTTGAGTCAAAACTGCATCTCCACAACCGCTCCCTGAACGACATTCACCACTCTCGCCTTTTTGATCGGAGCAGGCCGCTCCATCCTCAGCCCGAGGGGCAACTCCTAGGAAGTAGTGTTGATCCTGATATTGCGCGCAAAATGAGGGGGATTGCGGAATCTCGGCAGCGTCGACCATCTGATCGCTGACCTCGTCCGCCACTGAAACTCACCGGCTACAGCGCCGCGTGGGCCAGCGCGATGCGGCGGAGCTCGGGCAGGTGCTTGCGGGCATCGCGGAAGTCGGCGGTGACGTACTCCGGCGGGATCGGTTGGGGCTGGTGGAGGCGCTCCTGGAGGGCGTCGTATCCGAGCGAGGTGTCCCACGGTTTCTCAATGAGGGCGACGAAGGCCATGAACGGCAGCCACGTGAGAACCGTCAGCGCCGTCGTCGCCGCAGGGGCGAGGAGCCGCGCGGCCAGGAATCCTGCGACCGCGGGGCAGGTCACGGCAATGATCGTCAGCAGCAGGCCGTGAGGGTCCCTCGACCGTTTGGCCCGCATGATGAGCCGGTGGGCCGAGGCGTCGATGAGCTCGCGAATCGCCACCGCCATCAGGGAGAACAGGCACGCCCTGCCGAATCCCAGCCCGGCGTGGGCCAGTGCGGACCAGGCCAGCACGATGATCGTCAGACCGAAGGTGCCGGGCAGTCCGAGGACCAGGCGGCCCACGACCATCGCGGAGACGGGTGTGACGGGCCTCCAGTGATGACTTCCCGTCTCACCCTGCACTGTGCTGCCCCAGTTCATGACGTCCCCCTGATGTGATAGCGAATTCAACCGCACGAGTCATTCTACAAAGGTTCGCGGATGGCGGCCTGTGCCCGTGGCCGCAGTCGGCGTCGGGGCGGGTGGCGGCGTCGGGCAGTCTGCTGCGGACGCTGACCGAGGTGGGGCCCGCCACCCTTGTCCCGGTTTCGTCGTGTTGATTGAAGATCGTGCGTATTCTGTGCCCGTGAGTCCGGACCATCAGCATGCCAGCGGCGAGATCGACATCGCCTCTCTTCATGCTCAGGACTCCACCGGACTGCTGGATCGCATCGACCGCGCCGTCGTCTGGGACATCCCTCTGACGACGCCGTTTCGCGGCATCACCCGCCGCGACGGCGTCCTGCTCCACGGCCCCGGGGGCTGGGGCGAGGTCGCGCCCTTCTGGGACTACGGGTCGGAGGCCAGCGCTCCTTGGCTCGCCTCCGGGCTGTGTCAGGCCCTGGGCAACTCCCTCCTTCCCCGCTACCGGGAGACCATCTCCGTCAACGTGACCGTCCCCGAGGTCGGCGCCCAGGACGCCGCCGAGCTGGTGCGGGCCTCCGGCGCCAGGACCGCCAAGGTCAAGGTCAGCGGCAGCAGCGACAAGCGCTCGGCGGACCTGGAGAGGCTCGAGGCGGTCCGCTCGGCCCTGGGGCGTTCCGGGAAGGTTCGCATCGATGTCAACGGCGCCTGGGACCTGGACGCCGCCCGCCAGAACCTGCCCCTCATGGACCGGGCCGCCGGAGGACTGGAGTACGCCGAGCAGCCCTGCGCCACCGTCTACGACCTGGCCGACCTGCGCCGCGCCGTTGACGTGCCCATCGCCGCCGACGAGTCGATCCGGCTGTCGGCCAACCCCCTGGAGATCGTCCACCGGCGCGCCGCCGACATCGCCATCCTCAAGGTGGCCCCGCTGGGCGGGGTGCACAGGGCCCTGGACATGGCCGAGCGCCTCGGACTGCCCGCAGTGGTCTCCTCCGCCCTGGACACCTCCGTGGGCATCATGGCCGGCGCCACCCTCGCCTTCAGCCTGCCGTCCCTCAACCACGCCTGCGGCCTGGGAACCACGCACCTGCTGACCCAGGACGTCGCCGAGCCCAGCGTTCGTCCCAGCAACGGGACCCTGCGTCTGGACGCCTCCGCCCCCGTCTCCGAACGCCTCCTGAGTGAGGTCAAGGCGGGGCCCTACCTCACTAAGCACTGGCAGACGCGCCTGCTGCACCTGGCCGGCGCCCTCCACGCCCGCCGCCAGCGCGAGGCCCGCGACCCGAGCCGGGCCGTGGCCGGCCTGCCGCTGTAGCCCCGCCCCAGCCGTGCGCAGGACTCACCGTTCTGTGACCAATCGCAGCCCAGTGCAGGCGGGGCGCTCTCGTATCCTCGCCCCTGTGACCGACTCCCCGGAGCGCCCGCAGCTCCCTCCCGCCATGGCCGACGCCCGCAGCCTCGTGGCGGCCCTCCTGGCCGAGGGCGTGCGCGAGGTCGTCCTGTGCCCGGGATCGCGCAGCGCCCCACTGGCGGACGCCCTGGCGGATGCCGCCGACGCCGGGCACGTGCGTCTGCGCGTCGTCCTGGATGAGCGCAGCGCCGGTTTCATCGCCCTGGGGGCCGCCCGCGCCCACGCCCTGAGCGGGCACAGCCGCTGCGCCGCCGTCGTGACCACCTCGGGCACGGCCGTCTCCAACCTCCACCCGGCCGTCAGTGAGGCCGACGCCGCCGGCATCCCCCTGCTCGTCATCAGCGCCGACCGGCCCCACGAGCTGGTCGGCACCGGCGCCAGCCAGACCACCGAGCAGACCGGGCTCTTCGTACCGGCCCTGCGCCTGGGCGTGGACCTGCCCGCCGACCTGGCCGCCGACCTCGGGGGCAGCGCGGCCGACGCCGCCATCGCCGGGCAGGTGCGCCGCGCCGTCGTCGCGGCCACCGGGGCACTCAGCCGGGATCCCGGGCCGGCCCAGATCAACGCCCGCTTCCGCCCGCCCCTGACGGCGGAGGACACAGTGGAGGGCGCAGTACCCTCCGCCCCGGCGCTGCCCGCCCCACCGTCGGCCACCGCAGCCCGGGCAGCAGCGCCTGCCGGCGCCCCGGCGGCCGATGATCGCCGGCGCCCCGGCCGCGGCTCCTCCTCGCAGGGGAAGGGCCTGGGACTCGTCGTCGCCGGTGACACCGCCCACCCGGCCGTCGGCTCCCTGGCCAGGTCTCTGGCCGAGCACCTTCACTGGCCGCTCCTGGCCGAGCCCACCTCCCACGCCCGCAGCGGCCCCCAGGCCCTGACCCGCTACGCCGAGCTGCTGGGCACCCCGGCGGGCCGCGCGCTCGCGGAGCAGGTCGAGCACCTCCTCGTCCTGGGCCACCCCAGTCTCAGTCGCTCCGTCACCGCGCTCCTGGGGCGCGAGGATCTCGATATCACCGTCCTGACCGAGCGCGCCCGGTGGACCGATGTTCCCGGGCGGGCCCGGCGAGTCCTCCCAGTCGACGGCCCCGATCATGAGCCCGACGACGACGCCCTCCGCTCAGCCCGCCTGGCCGCCTCCCTCGGCCTGGAGAGGGCCGACGCGGCCTGGACCGGCTCCTGGCGCCAGGCCGTGGCGGATCTTCCTGATTCGGGCCGCATCTCCAGCGCCGACGCCCTGGCCCGGGTCGTGTGGGAGGCGAGCCTGGCCCCTGGTGCCCCCGCCCTCCTGCTGGGCTCGTCCATGACGGTACGGCGCCTGGACCGACTCGCCCATCCCGGCGCCGCCACCCCGACGGCGGTCGCGAACCGCGGCCTGGCGGGCATCGACGGCACCATCGCCACCGGAATCGGACTGTGGATGGCCTCGGGGGCACCGGTTCGCGCCGTCATGGGTGACCTCGCCTTCCTCCACGACGCCATGTCCTTGAGTCGAGGCGTGCGTGAGGAGGAGGCCGACCTCAGGTGATCGTCGTCGACGACGGCGGGGGCGCGATCTTCTCCCACCTCGAGTACGCCTACACCACGCCATCGGGACGGTTCGAACGGATCTTCTCCGCCCCCCAGCGTGCGGATATCGCCGCGCTGGGGGCAGCCCTGGGGGCCCGTGTCCATGTCCCCGATGATGCCGCGGCCCTCCGTAGGCTCCTGGCTGAGCCGGTCGATGGTGTGAGCGTCGTCGTCTGGGAGGCCACGAGACACGGTCCTCACACCGTGACAACATGAACGACGATAGGAATGAACGGCAGTCAGCGGAGTAGGACCCGCGGCAGTGGGGCCGGCTCACCCCGAGCCCACTGCCGGACTCCCAGCCCGCTGCGATACAACGGTTACACGATCCACAGCACAGCCTCAGGGAATCATCGGAAACGGTACAGAGCCCTGGTGTTGTCTACCCGTGGATCTGAGAGGGCGACACGCCCGAGGAGGAGCACAGATGAGCGGATACGACGAGACGAGCCCGGAGGCCCACTGGCCGGCTGAGCCAGGAGCAGCGGCTGGCGACAGTCACTCCGGTGTCGACTCCTGGTCCGCCAGCAGCCAGGTCGGCCCGGGAACGGCGGTCTCCGGCGGCGAGGGTCCGAGTGCGACCGAGAACCAGGGCGGTTATGCGAATCTCTCACAGGCCTACGCCGCCGACGCCTCTCACTCCGAGCCGGTCCTGCCTCAGGGTGCAGGCGCGCAGCGCTGGAATGAGACCCGGCAGCTGCCCTCCGAACCTTCCACCTCGCAGCTGCCCGCCGACCAGTCGGCGTCGCTCTATGCGCAGTCCGCCCAGGGGCAGTACCAGCCCCAGCAGATGTCTTACCAGCCGCAGCAGCAGCCTCAGGGCCAGTACTCCGCCCCTCAATCGCAGGCGGCGCCGTCCAGCTACTCGTCCACCCAGCAGCCCTACCAGGGGCAGCAGTCGCACTTAGGCTCGCCCTACACGAGCGTCCCGACAACGTCCGGTGATTACGCGCCGGCCGGCGCCCCCGCCGGGGAGTCCCTCTACGCGGTCTCCAAGTCCGCAGCCACTGAAAGCGGCACCACGAGGCGCCGCGGGCCGGGTTGGTTCGCCCTGGTCGCCTCCGTGGTGGTCGCCTCCCTGCTGGGTGCCGGGGGTGCTGTCGGTGCGGTCAGGTACATGGACGCTCGTGGTGGGGACGTCTCTTCGCGTTCCTCAGGGGCCCCGACGGCCATCGCCACCGGGAGCACGACTCAGACCGTCAACAGCACTGGCCAGGCCCCCGACTGGGAGGCCGTCTCGGCCGCCGTGTCCAACGCCGTCGTCTCCATCGCCATCGCCACGGACAAGGGCAATGCGCTGGGCTCCGGAGTCATCTTCGACAAGGAGGGGCACATCATCACGAACAACCACGTGGTGGCGGGGGCCTCCGAGATCCAGGTGACGCTGGCCGACGGTCGCGTCTATGACGCTGAGACCACCGGTACCGACCCCGCCACCGACCTGGCGGTCATCCAGCTCAAGGACGCCCCCGACAACCTGACCGTCGCCCAGCTCGGCGACTCCGACAAGCTGGCCACCGGTCAGGACGTTATGGCGATCGGTAACCCGCTGGGCTTGTCCTCGACCGTCACCACCGGCATCATCTCGGCCCTCGACCGGCCCGTCGTCAACTCCCAGAATGAGGACGGCTCGGGCGGTTCTGCGTCCTCGGCGGTCTACACCAATGCGATCCAGATCGACGCCGCCATCAACCCCGGCAACTCCGGTGGGCCGCTCTTCGACGAGAAGGGGCGGGTCATCGGGATCACCAGCTCCATCGCCACTATGAGCCGCTCCGGCGGCGAGGGAGGCTCGGGAAGCATCGGCATCGGTTTCGCCATTCCCGTCAAGCTGGCGGACAAGGTCGCCAAGCAGCTCATCAAGTCCGGCACGGCCACGCACGCCTACCTGGGAGTCACCCTCGACACCGCTGGCGCCACGGCCGACGGCGAGAAGCGCGCCGGCGCCAAGATCACCTCGGTCGAAGGCGGCTCGCCGGCTGACAAGGCCGGGCTGAAGAAGGATGACGTCGTCATCGCCATTGATGGGAAGACCACCGCCCAGGGCTCGGCACTGACCGGTTACGTGCGCCAGTACTCCGCCAATGACAAGGTCAAGCTCACGATCATCCGCAACTCCAAGAAGCAGGACGTTGACGTGACCCTGGCTGAGCGCAAGGACTCCTGACCGGGGAGGCTCCTGACTGCCCTACCGAGACCGACGGCTCCAGGTCCAGGAGCCGTCGGTCAATTCTTCCTCGGTGGGTTCCAGGACGGCGAGGACGGTGCTGAGGGCCTCGGGTCCTGAGAGCTTGGCGCGCAGCCGGCCGTCGGTGGAGAAGGTGCTCAGGAGACGCTCCAGCTGGCGCATGCTCAGGGGAAGGTAGCCGATGGGGTAGCGAGTCTCTAGATGGTTCTTGAGAACGATGACGGCGTCGGCCTGACGGACTCCGATGAGACGCGGGTGCTCCTTCCATGGAATCTCGAGGCTGTGTCCGTTGGCCTGAGTCAGCGCGATGCCGCTCTTGCTGACCGTGATACGACGTCTCACGGGGCGAAAACCATGAAGGGCCTGTAAGAGATAGGGGAGGCTCAGTGCTCCCAGTGCCGCTAAGGCTGCTGATCCGATCCAGTCACCCTGGCGGTGCAGTAACCAGGTGACTGCCGCGAGCGGTACTCCCAGAACACCCAGCAGTGGAACACTGACTTCAAACAGGAGCATGCCGGTTGGGGTCGTCATGACGACTTGATGGCTGTCGTGACTCCAGTATGTTCGGCCGGCTGAAAGGAAGTACTTGAGGCACCAGGCTGCAACTGCGTAGCTGACGATGAAGACAGCGAGGTAGATCATGGCCAGCGCTGTGGTGGTGCTTCCGGTGAGAAACATGGGGATGCTGAACATGGCTGCGGCCACAGCGATCGCTCCGAAGAACAGAGGTGCCCGATACCGGTTCTTGTCGATGCGTTCCGGCGTGATGGTGAGTTGGGCTGCCTTGCCCGTCAGGAAGCTCATGGCGGTCATCCTTGCGTTAGCGTTTGTGCTGTCTAGTGGCTCCAGGTCCAGGAGCCGTCGGTCCGTTCTTCCTCGGTGGGTTCCAGGACGGCGAGGACGGTGTTGAGTGCTTCGGGTCCCGAGAGCTTGGCGCGGAGCTGGCCGTCGGTGGTGAAGGTGTTCAGGAGGCGCTCGAATTGACGGAAGGTCAGCGGAAGGAAGCTGATCGGATACTTCAGCTCTCGTCTCTTCCTGAAGGAAATCACAACGATACCCTGTTGAAGTCTCGCCAGCCTCGGGTGTGCCCGCCAGGGGATAGAGTCAATATGACCGTCAAATTGAGTGAACTGGATGCCATTCCTGTCTATAGTGATTCGATTCAAAGAGAGGTTGTGGAGGCGTAACTTCCTTGGGTTAGGTGGATACTTGAATGCGAGGATGAATAGTGCGGCGGGGCCGATCCAATCTCCTCGAGTGTGGATTGACCAGGTGAATACCGCTAACGGTCCGGTGAGGGAGGTCAAGAGTGAGAAACTGGTCTCGTAGGCTGCCAACAATGTAGGGCAGCGCATAGCTACTTGGCGTTCTTGGAAATTCCAGTACGTGCGCCCCCTTCTCATGAATGCCTTCATGTGAAAGGCAGAGAGCGTGTAGTGTAAAAAAACTGAAGTGAAGTACAGGAACGCTATCGATGTGCTTGTGTCATCGAAACGATATGTAAGGAAACAAAAGAGTCCGGCGATGCAGGCAAAGGCGAGTGTAACGAGCGGGCCGTACTTTCTGTCCCTGTCTCCACTTGTCGGTGAGACGGTGATACTAGTTCGTTTCGAGAACAGTTTCATGTGCTGAAGTCTTCGTGAAGCGGTGCCACTGATCTATTGTAGGTTCTTTGCGGTAGTTCCACTGGAATACCAGGTCCAGGAGCCGCCGCTCCGTTCTTCCTCGGTGGGTTCCAGGACAGTGAGGACGGTGCTGACGGCCTCGGGTCCTGAGAGCTTGGCGCGTAACTGGCGATCGGTGGAGAAGGTGTTAAGGATGCGTTCGAGCTGGCGCATGCCCATGGGGAGGTAGCCGACGGGGTAACGGATCTCCTGGCGGTTCTTGAGGGTGATGACCGCATCACCCTGGTGGATGCCCATGAGATGTGGATGGGCCTTCCAGGGGATAGCGTCAGTGTGTCCGTCGATTTGAGTGAGTTTAATACCACTCTTAGTAAGTGAAATTCTCTGTCGAGTGAGCCCTCGCGCTCGAACGATAGGCATCAAGTATCGAATACCTATCGATCCAATGATGAGAAGCACGGCTGGCCCTATCCACTCACCGCGTTGTCGTAGGACCCAGGCTACGATGCCAAGAGGGCAGGAGAGACTCACTAGCAGCAGTGTCCCAAGTTCCCAATTGACTAATGTCCTTGTAGTCGTCAGAACCACGCCGCGTTCGCTGCGACGCCAAAAAAGATAGATTCTATGTGAACTCTCCCTTAAATAAATCTGCGAAAGATATAGTGATGCAATCGGTGCGGACAGATATAGAAATGAAAATCCATTGACATACTCGCTGTAGTAGAATGCGCCGCAGCCGGCAGCAATGGCGGTAAAAAGACAAAATAGGAATAGGTTTACCCCTTTGGAACGGCCCTCGTCAGCCTTTTTGGTGGACTGCAGTCTTGTGCTGCTCATTGGCTAGTCTTGTGGTTTTCGATCTTCGTGCTACGCATAACTTGATTCCTGTCTGATCTGACTCAAGGAGAACCTGAGCTGAGTGAGGTTCATGATGCAAAAGGTGATACAAGGGAGTGGGAGGATATTGCGTCCATTGAAGGTTATTCAGGGGAGGGTGTTGGGGTTTGGGTGGGTGTGTTATGCAGGGGTGATGGCTCGTTCCTGTGGGAGAATTCTTGTCGCCAGACAAAACCTCTATGGAAACGAGCCATCGCCGTGAAGTGTACCACCGGGCTGAGTGCCCATCAGCTCGCCGAGCTGACCCAGTGGATCAGCCAGAGCAAACCGCTCCACACCATCCCGGCGATCCTCGGGGTGGCCGGGTCGCTGCAGGCGACGCTGATCTACCTTCGCCATAACCTTCCTCAGGCCGCCATCGGTGAGCTGCTCGGCGTGTCCCAGCCCACCGTCTCCCGGGCCGTCAAGGCCCGCCCTGAGCTGGTCACCCGCGCCCTGGACGGCTACCTCATCACCGCCGAGGAGGTCGCCCCGGGCTGCGACTACGTCCTGGACGGCACTCTGATGCCCTGCTGGAGCTGGAAGGCCCACCCCGAGCTGTGGTCGGGCAAGCACAAGCGCACCGGGCTCAACGTCCAGGTCCTGGTCACCCCCGCCGGTCGTCTGGTGTGGATCTCGGACCCCTGCCCGGGCTCAACCCATGACGTCGCCGCCCTGAACGCCTCCGGCCTGCTCGAGGGCCTCGACGTCAGCGGGTGGGTCGCCGACAAGGGCTACATCGGACGGGGGATGATCACCCCACCAAGGAAGCCGGCCGGCAAACAGCTCTCCGACACCGCCAAGAAGGTCAGCCGCAGCATCAACCGGGTCAGGTACATAGTCGAGTAGGTCAACGCCCACATCAAGGCCTGGAAGATCCTCAAGGAGGACTACCGACGCCCCCTGAACACATTCCCACAAACCATCACAGCCACCCTCATGCTCTACACCTACACCACCACCCCCTGAATAACCTTCATTGTTTCCAATCTAGTTGGAACTGCCATAAGCCTCGAGTATTTTGTGTATGAAGAGTGTTTGCTGTGACTAATGAGGATGTGTTCGGAGAAATAACGGTGAGTATCCTTAGTGCCAGTGACTATGGGGTTGTTGCTCGTAAAATGTACGTAAACACGTTGCTGTTGTAGCCGTCCCTTGCGAATCGTGGTTTGCAAACTAGCTGTGGAGATTAATGAATGAGCTGTCCTTGGGTGGTGATATGGATAAAGTTGGTATCGGGACCCAACTATCAATCTTCATCTACATATGGTCGAGATGCGAAACTATAACTGAATTGCCGAAGGTCTCACCCGAACACGGCTTTCCAAGCTGATCCTACAGTGGCATTCCAAGCGTCCTTGATTCCCTCGTCGATACGTTCTCGGGTTCTGAGTGGAACCCAGCTTTCATACGCTTTTCCTACGCCCCAAGAGACCGCTCCGCCGACCAGTACAACAACTGCCGCAGTACCCCAAGCGGGAAGTGTGGCGGCGGCCGCCGCGGTGACTACTGCTCCGGCGGCAAAACCCGCAGCTGTCTCTAATCCTACTTGACTTGGAGATTTTCCGTTATAAATTTTCCATCCGGAAAGCGCCAAGGTTAAAGTGGTACCTGTGCGCTGTGCGAGTTTTTTTTGCCTTGGCTGTAAGTGTAGGTGAGCCGCCTTTAGCTCGGGCTGATGCTTCGGCTCGTCTAGCCACCGAATCTGGATTTGGAGGTTTTTTTACCTGCCCTTACTTGCGGGTTTCCTGATTTGGCTGCTGCGCGTGCAGCTGCCGCTGGAGTGGCTCTTTTGACAAGTTTGTCAAAAGGCGTGCCGTAGAACTTGTTCTCAATAACAAGTTCACCTATCTTGATTGACCCGTCTTGCATTGCCTTCACTTGAAGTTCATACAGAGGGGAAGTTTCGCTGATTGTCATGTGCTGGGCGACCCAGTCGGTAAGTTGTTTGCGAGTCGCGTTCACATCATTTTGTAGGCTGTCGAAGACCTTTTTCTTCTCCAGGTATTTTTCGTAATTGTCGTGAGCGGTTTGCCAACTGTTCTTTTGTGTGGCTGTGGCATTCTTCGGGGCGTTTCCTGGGTCTGAGACTGATTCGGGTGCTTGGATGTAGCGATCATCTCGGACGGTTAACTCTCCCGCTTTGGCGTCGTCTCGGTGTCCGGCCATATCTTGCTTTCGCCAAACCACTTGATCGTGCCAAGACTCGATGGTGTCAATAGTGGGGGTGAGTTCTTCGGCGGCGTCATCGCAGCCTGTGCAGATGTCGTTGATGTAGTCGTTAAGTGCGACTCCGAACTCTCCGGTTAAGTCGAGGCGATCAAGTGATGTATTTTTGAGGCTAGTGCTGGCCTCTTCGAATCCGGTCTTGAGTTTGCCTAGCCATTCTGCTGCTGCATGTATGTCTGCAGGACTGGCGTCAATTAGTGTGTCAATTTCGGTTGTATTAGTATCAGCCATTTGGTGTCTCCTCAGCAAGTTTGCGGATGTTAGCGGCGGTTTCTGCGTCGACATCGCCAAGAGAACTTACTCCATCGCGGATTGCGGTGGCTCCGTAGTCGGCCGCCTGTCCGAAGGTTCCTGAGGCTTCTCCGAAACTTGTTAGAGCGAAAGTGATGTAGGTTTCTCCCTCTCCGTACTTTTCGGAGGTGGGTATGCTTTCAGTGTTGGCCGTCAAGTCGGATTCTGCGTCGATGAAAGCGTTTTTTACTTTCTGGGCTGCATCGTAGTCTACCTTCAGTTGTTTCTGGGTCATCGGCTGAGTCTCCCATCGTCTTCTTCGTCGGGTCCGCGCCATAGTTCCTTGGGCATGGCTATGTCAAGGTAGATGACATCGTATGGATGGTCCGCTTCAAGCTCATGGAGTCGGTCCGTATGACATAGGATCCACGGTTGGTGCGGTCCCATGCAGTCCGCAAGACGGTCCAGAGCGGTATATGCCAGCAGAGCGGTCCGCCCGTCTTTCGTGCGGCGCATCTCCACTTCGGCGCCCCACTCTCCCGGCGTGTGGCACGGTAGATACACCACAGGTGGAACAACGGGCCGTTCAGGCTCGCCTGCACTGACTGTTCAGTGGAAGAATTCATAAAGGAACGGTAACAGAGCTTGAGGCTTATTCACGGCATCCGTCAAAGGTGCTGTGACCTGCGCAGATGCCAGCGTCGGCTAGCCCTGTGAATAAGCCTCCTTGTGCGGCTTTGTCCTGGATATTGGTCTCCAGGATCCGTTCGCTCGCCGGCGTGTCGGGCAGGGCTCAACCGGGTACGCCCAGCGCCCCCAGCATGGGGCGCATCTTGGCGGTCGTCTCCGCCAGCTCGTCGACCGGCTCGGAGTCCGGCATGATGCCGCCGCCCCCGAACACCCTCGCGGGGGACTGTGGTCCAGGCCCCTCCGGGGGCAGCTGGGCGCTGCGCAGCGCAATGCACCACTCGCCCTCGCCGTGCCAGTCCACCCAGCCCACCGGCCCGGCGTAACGCCCCCGGTCCATGGACTCGGCCTCCTCGATGAGACGCGCCGCCGCCTGAGTCGGCGTCCCGCACACGGCCGCCGTCGGGTGCAGCGCGTCCAGCAGTGCCAGCGCCCCGGTGTCCCCGGCGACGACCCCAGTGACATCACTGGCCAGGTGCAGCACATTCGGCAGCGTCAGGACGAAGCGGGCCGGGGCCTCCACCACCGAGCACAGCGGCTCCAGCGCCGTGATCGCCGACTCCCGGGCCAGCTCATGCTCCCGGTTGTTCTTCTCCGACCCCTCCAACCAGGACGCCAGGCGCGCCGTCGCCAGAGCGTCCTCACCGGCGTGCCGGCGTGCCGTACCGGCCAACACCCTGCTGATGAGGCGCCGATCCCGCAGACGCAGCAGCAGCTCAGGGCTGGCCCCCACCATCTGGTCGACGGCGAAGACCCAGGTGGAGGGGTAGCCACGGGCCAGGCGCCGCAGCACCGTACCGGTGGCCAGCGGCCTGCCCGGGCGAACCAGCACGTCACGGGCCAGAACCACCTTGCGGGCCCGCCCCGCACGCATCCGCTCCTGCGTGCCGGAGACCGCCCGGCACCACTGCTCCTCGCTGAGCGCCCCGGTCTCGACAGCGGCAGCGCCACCGGAGTCCCCAGCGTCGCCGGCTCGCTCCCGGTCAACCGCTGCGCGTGCCTGCGCCACCATCACCCCCAGGAGCATCTCGGGATCCGGGTGCTCCGGCTCCATCCCGTCGTCAGCACCGGGCACCACGGTCGTCAGCCAGGCGCCGGAGCCGTCGCACCCGACGAGGACCTCGGGAACAACCAGGACCGAGGACTGCTCGGAGGCGGGGGAGAAGGTGATCGCGCCCAGCGCCACCGGCCCGGTCCCGGGGCGGACCAGCGCATCACGCCACCAGGCCGCGCCGACGACGGCCCGCCACGCGGCCCGCAGCGCCTCGATGCGGTCCGCCCCGTGAGCCTCGATCTCCAGGACGCGGCCCAGGCCGATGAGCCCGCGCCCCTCGTGCACCCAGGAGCTGACATCCTCGCGGCCCGCCAGCAGGTCGATGAGCGCCAGCCCCTCCAGCGCGTCCTCGGGCAGCTCACGGGTGTGGAAGGACAGGTGCGGTGGCGCGGCCAGGCAGTGCTCTGCCCTCACGACTCTGCCCTCACGATGTCGGCCCCGGGTCGCTGCTCAGGCCGGTTCTCACTGCTCGCCCCGGGCGGGCGCGGGCCGAGTGCCCCGGTGGACCGCGACGATCCCGCCGGAGAGGTTCTTGTAGCCCACGCCCCGCCAACCGGCCTCCTGCATGAGGCCGGCCAGCTCCCGCTGGTCCGGCCAGGCCAGGATCGACTCGCCCAGGTAGTCGTAGGCCTCGGTGTTCGAGGAGACCAGGCGGGCGGCGGCCGGCAGGGCGCTGCCCAGGTAGAAGCGGTACAGGCGTCGGAAGGCCGGCCAGACCGGGGTGGAGAACTCCGCGATGACGATCCGCCCGCCCGGAACCGTCACCCGGCGCATCTCCGACAGTGCCCGCGCCGTGTCCTGCACGTTGCGCAGCCCGTAGGAGATGGTGACGACGTCGAAGCTCTCATCGGCGAAGGGCAGTGCCGTGGCGTCCCCGGCCACGAAGGCGATCTCGGGGTGGCGGCGCTTGCCCTCGGCCACCATGCCGGTGGAGAAGTCGCAGGCCACGACCTCGGCGCCGTCGGCGGCGTACTCCACCGAGGAGGTACCGGTCCCCGCGGCCAGATCCAGGACGCGCGTCCCCGGCCTCGCGGCGACGGCCGCGCGCGTCACCCGGCGCCACATGTGCACCTGGAACAGACTCATCACGTCATTGGACAGGTCGTAGCGGCGCGCGACGGCGTCGAACATCCCAGCGACCTCGCGCGGGTCCTTGGCAAGGCTGGCTCGAAGAGGGGATTGGCTCATGGGGGTCATCATCGCAAATCCCGACCACGGTCTCGCCGCCGAGGCGTGCCGCAGACCGCTCCCAGCCGGCCTGCGACCACCCCGGTGCCGCTCTAGGACGCAGGTCCCGTCCGACAGTGTTGAAATTCGTCACTCACTTGCAGCGTAATTCCGGGACGCTGTCATCTGTCGTTGAGACGGGCACGTCCCTGGAGATTGCCGTCACGGCAACGAAAACCGCGGCCAGCCTCCTGCCTCGGCGCACTCGTCATGGAGGTGTCGGCCGCCTGGGTACAGTCGGCACAGGCTCCGCCCAGTGCGGGGCCTGCATTACGGTGCCAACTGTGATGCCTACGACAACACCCGCAGTACCAGAAGTGCCGAGGAGGGGAACCCGAGTGACCCAGGCAGCCGCCCAGTCCAGCGCCTCCGCCACTGCCGACGTCATCGTCGTCGGGGCCGGCCCGGCCGGCTCCTCGGCGGCCTACCACATGGCCACTCTCGGCCTCGACGTCATCCTCCTGGAGAAGCAGGAGCTCGGCCGGGACAAGGTCTGCGGAGACGGCCTGACCCCCTCGGCCGTGCGCGAGCTGGTCTCCATGGGCATGGACACCACCGGCTGGCAGCGCAACCGCGGCCTGCGCGTCATTGGCGGCGGACACCTCCTCCACTTCCCCTGGCCGGAGCAGGCCTCCTTCCCCTCCTACGGGATGGCCCGCCCCCGCGCCCTGCTCGACCGCGACCTGGCCGAGCACGCCGCCGCGGCCGGCGCCCGCCTGCTCACCGGCGTCACCGTCACCGGCCCCGTCACCTCGCCCACCGGCCGCGTCACCGGTGTCGAGGCCCGCCCCACCAACCGGGTCACCTACCCCGGCATCGAGGGCCCCACCACCTTCACCGCCCCACTGGTCGTCGACGCCGGAGGGGTCTCGGCCCGCCTGGCCACCGCCGTGGGGCGCACCAAGAACGAGCGCCGCCCCATGGGCGTGGCCGTGCGCGCCTACTTCCGCTCCCCGCGCGCCAAGGACGCCTGGATGGAGTCCCGCCTCGAGCTGTGGGACGGCACACCCGGCAAGTCCGACCTCCTGCCCGGCTACGGGTGGATCTGGTCCGTGGGGGAGGGTCTGGTCAACGTCGGGCTCGGCTCGGTCTCCTCGCGCGCCCAGGCCACCGCCATCGACTACCGCGCCGTGTTCAACCGCTGGATGGACAACGTCCCGGCCTCCTGGGGCTTCACCAAGGAGAACCAGGTCGGCGGTCTGGTCAGCGCCGCCCTGCCCATGGCCTTCAACCGCAAGCCGCACTACGCCGACGGCCTCATGCTGCTGGGCGACGCCGGCGGCATGGTCTCGCCCTTCAACGGCGAGGGCATCGCCCAGGCCCTCATGTCCGGCCGCCTGGCCGCCCAGGCCGCCGCCCAGGCCGCCGCCCGCACGACCACTTCCGGTCGCGAGCAGGTCCTGGCCCAGTACCCCAAGGCCCTCAGCTCCGAGATGGGCGGCTACTACACGCTCGGCCGTGTCTTCGTCGCCCTCATCGAGCACCCCGAGGTCATGCGCCTGTGCACCCGCTACGGACTGCCGCGCAAGCGCCTCATGAAGCTCGTCACCAAGCTCCTGTCCGACGGGTGGGAGCGCCGCGGCGGCGACGGAATCGACCACTTCATCCAGCTCCTGACAAGGATGGTGCCGGAAGCATGAACCCCTACGCCTCCCTGCTCATCATGGCCGCGTTGGCCCTCCTGGTGGCCGTCGGCGGCCTGGCCCTGAGCGCCATCGTCAGTCCCGCCCGGCGCAACCGGGTCAAGGTCGCCAACTACGAGTGCGGCATCGACCCCACCCCCGCCAACACCGAGCACGGGCGCTTCCCCGTCTCCTTCTACCTGGTGGGCATGACCTTCATCATCTTCGACGTCGAGGTGGTCTTCCTCTACCCCTGGGCCACGGCCTTCGGGCGCCTGGGCTTCTTCGGGCTGGGGGCGGCCGTCCTGTTCATCGGCCTCATCACCGTGCCCTACATCCTCGAGTGGCGTCGCGGCGGACTGGACTGGGACTGAGGCGGCCCTGACCGGCCAGGACCCAGCCCGACGATCCCAAGGAGTACACAGCAGTGAAGAGCATGAAGAAGCACAACGCCTACATGGCGTCCATCCCCTCCAAGCGCCACGACCCCTACGCCGCCGCGGCCGCCGAGGTCGACAGCCCGGGCTTCCTGCTGACCACCGTCGAGAAGCTCGCGGGACTGGCCCAGGCCCGCTCCATGTGGCCCGTCACCATGGGCCTGGCCTGCTGCGCCATCGAGATGATGGCCGCCGGCACCCCCCGCTTCGACATGGCGCGCTTCGGCTGGGAGGTCTTCCGCGCCTCCCCGCGCCACGCCGACGTCATGATCGTCTCGGGCCGCGTCTCCCACAAGATGGCCCCCATCGTGCGCAACGTCTACGACTCCATGCCCGAGCCCAAGTGGGTCATCTCCATGGGGGCCTGCGCCTCGTCGGGAGGCATCTTCAACAACTACGCCGTCGTCCAGGGCTGCGACCACGTCGTCCCGGTGGACATCTACCTGCCGGGCTGCCCGCCGCGCCCCGAGATGCTCCTCAACGCCATGCTCGAGCTCACCCGCCAGATCGAGAAGAAGCCGCTGTTCAAGCACCGCGAGGAGATCGCCCGCGCCGTCGAGGCCGCCGCGCTGTCGGCCACCCCCACCCATGAGATGAAGGGCCTGCTGGCATGAGTGAGAAGAACGCCCCGGGACACGACTCGGGCCCCGACGCCCTGACCGAGGTCCCCGAGGTCGCCGGCACCCCCGTGCGCCCCGAGCTGCGCCTGGAGGTCATCGCCGCCCCCACCGGCCAGTTCGGCGCCTCCGACGCCGGGGACACCACCGGCTACGGCGAGCACCGCAGCGTCATCACCCTCGCCCCCGCCGCCGCGCGCCCCTACGGCGGCTGGTTCGACGACGTCGTCGACGCCCTCATCGAGGACCTCCAGGAGGCCGGCATCGACCCGGCCGCCGCCATCGAGAAGGTCGTCGTCGAGCACGACGAGCTCACCCTGTTCATCGCCCGCGAGCACCTGCTCGACGTCGCCCGCCCCCTGCGCGACGACCAGGACCTGCGCTTCGAGCTGTGCCTGGGCGTCAGCGGCGTCCACTACCCCGAGCTGACCGGGCGCGAGCTGCACGCCTGTATCCAGTTCATGAGCCTGACCCACGGCGGGCGTCAGCTGCGCCTGCAGGTCGCCTGCCCCGAGACCGACCCGCACGTGCCCTCCCTCGTCTCGCTCTACCCCGGCAACGACTGGCACGAGCGCGAGACCTGGGACCTCATGGGCATCGTCTTCGACGGACACCCCCACCTGACCCGCACCGCCATGCCCGACGACTGGGTGGGCCACCCCCAGCGCAAGGACTACCCGTTGGGCGGCATCCCCGTCGAGTACAAGGGCGCCCAGACCCCGCCCGCCGACACCCGGAGGTCCTACCGCTGATGAGTACCGCACGCACCTTCCGCGCCTCCGGCCCCGCCACGGACGAGCTGTCCGCCGGCGCCGAGCAGTTCACCGTCAGCGGCGGGGACTGGGACGACGTCGTCGCCCAGATCGCCGAGCGCGACGAGGCCGACCGCCTGCGCAACGACCGGATCGTCCTCAACATGGGCCCGGTCCACCCCTCCACCCACGGCGTGCTGCGCCTGGTCCTGGAGGCCGACGGCGAGGTCGTCACCGAGGTCCGTGTCGGAACCGGCTACCTGCACACCGGTATCGAGAAGAACATGGAGTACCGCACCTGGGTGCAGGGCGAGACCTTCGTGACCCGCATGGACTACGTGGCCCCCTTCTTCCAGGAGGTCGGCTACGCGCTCGCCGTCGAGAAGCTCCTGGGCATCACCGACGACATCCCCGAGAAGGCCACCGTCACCCGGGTGCTGCTCATGGAGCTCAACCGCATCGCCTCCCACGCTGTTGCCGTGGGCAGTGGCGGTAACGAGATGGGCGGCACCACGCTCATGACCATCGCCTTCCGCTGCCGCGAGAACATCCTCAAGGCCTTCGAGATGGTCTCCGGGTTGCGCATGAACCACGCCTACATCCGCCCCGGGGGACTGGCCCAGGACCTCCCCGAGGGCTTCACCGAGTTCGTGCGCTCGGTCATGCCCGACATCAAGCACGACATCCACGAGCTCGAGCTCCTCCTCCTGGAGAACCCGATCCTCAAGTCCCGTTTCATCGGCGTGGGGGAGATCAGCCTGGCCGGTGGGCTCGCCCTGGGCCTGACCGGGCCCTGTCTGCGCGCGGCCGGCTACCCGCTGGACATCCGGCGCACCAACCCCTACTGCGGCTACGAGACCTACGACTTCCGGGTCCCCACCTACCGGGTCTCCGACTGCTACAACCGTCTGCGCATCCGTCTGGACGAGTGCTACGAGTCCCTCAAGATCGTCTCCCAGTGCCTGGACCGCCTCGACGAGATCGCCGCCCGCGGCGACGACCCCTCCAACACCGCGATGGTGGCCGACCCGACCATCGCCTGGCCCGCCCGCATGTCGATCGCCACCGACGGCCAGGGCCAGTCCCTGGAGCACGTGCGCGAGATCATGGGCAGCTCCATGGAGTCCCTCATCCACCACTTCAAGCTGGTGACCCAGGGCTTCCGGGTCCCGGCCGGGCAGGTCTACCAGACCGTCGAGCACGCCAAGGGGGTCCTGGGAATCCACGCCGTCTCCGACGGCGGCACCCGCCCCTACCGGGTCCACTTCCGCGACCCCTCCTTCTCCAACCTGCAGTCGCTGGCCATGATGGGGGAGGGCGGCATGATCGCCGACCTCGTGCCCACCCTGGCCTCCATCGACCCCGTCCTGGGAGGCGTGGACCGCTGATGAGCACCACCGAGAACGCAGTCAACCCAGCCGTCGAGACCATCGCCACCGTCAGCGCGGTCGGCCCGGTGGGCACCGTTGCGCAAGCCGCTGTGGCCGCCGGCTACAGCACCGAGGTCGCCCAGGGCCTCCAGGTCGACATCGAGCGGATCATCGCCCGCTACCCGGCGGGCAAGGAGCGCAGCGCCCTCATCCCGATGCTCCACCTCATCCAGTCCGTGGACGGCTACGTCTCGCCGGCCGGCATCGCCCTGTGCGCCGCCCGGCTCGGCCTGGAGCGCGCCGAGGTCAGTGCCGTGGCCACCTTCTACAGCCAGTTCCGCCGCCACCCGGTGGGCACCTACCACGTGGGCGTGTGCACCAACGCCCTGTGCGCCGTCATGGGCGGGGACGAGATCTGGAAGGCGGTCACCGAGCACACCGGCCTGGGCGCCGAGGAGACCAGCGAGGACGGCACCATCAGCCTCGAGCGCGTCGAGTGCAACGCCGCCTGCGACTACGCCCCCGTCGTCATGGTCAACTGGGAGTTCTTCGACAACCAGACCCCCGACTCCGCCGTCGCCATGATCAAGGCCCTCGAGCGCGGCGAGGACGTCGCCCCCACCCGCGGCCCCGAGACCGTCCCCACCTTCCGTGAGAACGAGCGCCTGCTGGCCGGCTTCGAGGACGGCCGCACCGACGAGGGGCGCGGCCCCGGCGAGCCGACCCTGCGCGGCCTGCGCATCGCCCGCGAGCAGGGCTGGACCGCGCCGAAGGAGGAGACCAAGTGAGTGACACCGCCACCTACACCGCGCCGGGGACCCTCACCCCGGTCCTGAGCGACCTGTGGGACCAGGAGCGCTCCTGGACCCTGCGGACCTACCTCGACCACGGCGGCTACGAGGGCCTCAAGAAGGCCAAGACCCTCAGCTGCGAGGACCTCATCGGCCTCATCAAGGACTCCGGACTGCGTGGACGCGGCGGCGCAGGCTTCCCCACCGGCCTGAAGTGGTCCTTCCTGCCCCCGGTCGACGGCGGCCCGCGCTACCTCGTGGTCAACGCCGACGAGTCCGAGCCGGGCACCTGCAAGGACATCCCCACGATCATGTCCAACCCGCAGGCGCTCATCGAGGGCATCGCCATCACCTCCCGGGCCATCGGCGGCGACCACGCCTTCGTCTACCTGCGCGGCGAGGTCCCCCACGTCTACCGCCGCCTGCTCAGCGCCGTGCGTGAGGCCACCGAGTCCGGCCTGCTGGACACCGGCTTCGGGCTCGACGGCCAGCAGCGGCTGCGCATCACCGCCCACGCCGGGGCCGGCGCCTACATCTGCGGTGAGGAGACCGCCCTGCTGGACTCCCTGGAGGGCCGCCGCGGCCACCCCCGCCTCAAGCCGCCCTTCCCCGCCGTCGCCGGCCTCTACGCCCGGCCCACGGTGGTCAACAACGTCGAGACCATCGCCTCGGTCCCGGCGATCCTGACCCGCGGCGCCCAGTGGTACTCCACCATGGGCACCGAGAAGTCCAAGGGCCACGGCATCTTCTCCGTCTCCGGCCACGTGGCCCACCCCGGCCAGTACGAGGCCCCCTTCGGCATCACCATGCGCGAGCTCATCGAGCTCTCCGGCGGCATCCGCCCCGGCCACGAGCTGAAGTTCTGGGTGCCGGGAGGCTCCTCGACACCGATCTTCGGCCCCGACGAGCTCGACGTCCCCCTGGACTACGAGTCCGTGGCCGAGGCCGGCTCCATGCTGGGAACCCGCGCCCTGCAGGTCTTCGACGAGACCGTCTCCGTGGTGCGCGTGGTCACCCGCTGGACCGAGTTCTACCAGCACGAGTCCTGCGGCAAGTGCACTCCCTGCCGCGAGGGCACCTACTGGATGCGCCAGATCATGCTGCGCCTGGAGGCCGGGCGCGGCCTGCCCGGCGACGTCGAGAAGCTCGAGTCCATCGCCTCCAACATCGCCGGACGCTCCTTCTGCGCCCTGGGCGACGCCTCCGCCACCCCGGTCCTGACCGGCATCAAGCGGTTCCGTGAGGAGTTCGAGGCCGGCTACACCGCCGCCGCCGGCGAGCTCTTCCCCTACGCCGCCTCCTCCGTCTTCGAAAGCGCACGGTGAGCCATGACTGCTGAGACGACCACCAAGAGCTCCGCACCCGCGGCGCCGCCGGCCCCCGAGATGGTCCACATGACCATCGACGGGCTGCCCGTCGAGGTCGAGAAGGGGACCCTCCTCATCCGCGCCGCCGAGCAGGTCGGCGTGCGCATCCCGCGCTTCTGCGACCACCCGCTGCTCGCGCCGTCGGCCAACTGCCGCCAGTGCCTGGTGGAGGTGGCCATGCCGGGACGCGACGGCGTCGTGCGACCCATGCCCAAGCCCCAGCCCTCCTGCGCCATGACCGCCATGGAGGGCATGGAGATCTCCACCCAGGCCACCAGCGAGGTCGCCGCCCAGGCCCAGGCCGGCACCATGGAGTTCCTCCTCATCAACCACCCGCTGGACTGCCCGGTGTGCGACAAGGGCGGCGAGTGCCCCCTGCAGAACCAGGCCCTGGAGCTCATGGCCTCCGGCGCCCAGTCCGCCACTCGCTTCACCGACGTCAAGCGCACCTTCCCCAAACCACTGCGCCTGACCAGCAACATCCTGCTGGACCGCGACCGCTGCATCCTGTGCCAGCGCTGCGTGCGCTTCGCCGACCAGATCCCCGGCGACCCCTTCATCGCCCTCCAGGGCCGCGGCGGCGGGCACCCCTCCTGCGACATGGACGGCGAGCCCGAGCACACCGGGGGCCTGTACTCCGAGCAGATCGGGCGCTTCGACGCCCGCGTCCTGGACTTCCACACCGAGGCGACCCAGGAGGGGCTCGACGCCGACCTCCAGACGATCCGCGGCGTGCCCTCCCTGAGCGCCCTGGGCGACCTGACCGGCCCCGGCGGCGAGCCCGGCGCCTCCGACGGCACCGACTACGGCCCCGACCTGGGCGCCGGCCGCGAGGACCTGGACGCCTCCGGGCGCCCCTTCGCCTCCTACTTCTCGGGCAACATCATCCAGATCTGCCCCGTGGGCGCCCTGACCTCCGCGAAGTACCGCTTCCGGGCCCGCCCCATGGACCTGGTCTCCACCGACTCCGTCACCGAGCACGACGCCTCCGGCTCCGCCATCCGCGTCGACATGCGCCGCGGCGTCGTCCTGCGCCACCTGGCCGGCAACGACCCCGAGGTCAACGAGGAGTGGATCACCGACAAGGACCGCTTCGCCTTCACCTGGTCCTCCCAGCCCGACCGCCTCACCGTGCCGCTCGTGCGCGACGAGGAGACCGGCGAGCTCGTCACCACCTCCTGGTCCGACGCCCTGGACGTCGCCGCCCAGGGGCTGGCCCGCGCCGCCTCAGACGGGGGAGTGGGGCTCCTGCCCGGCGGCCGCCTCACCCTGGAGGACGCCTGGGCCTGGTCCCGCTTCGCCCGCACCGTCCTGGGCACCAACGACATCGACCAGCGCGTGCGCGCCCACAGCCAGGAGGAGGACTCCTTCCTGGCCGCCCGCGTGGCCGGCACCGGACTGGGAGCCGTCACCTACCGCCACCTGGAGCGGGCCGGACAGGTCCTGCTCCTGGGCCTGGAGCCCGAGGATGAGTGCGGTTCCCTGTTCCTGCGCCTGCGCAAGGGCGTGCGCGCCGGCGGCGTCAAGGTGGCCACCGTGACCACCTGCTTGAGCGCCGGCAGCCGCAAGCTCTCCGCCCAGGCCATCCTCACCCCGCCCGGTGAGGAGGCCCGCGTCGTCGCCCACCTCAGCCAGACCCACCCCGACCTCGTCGAGGCCCTGCGGGTCGACGGCGCCACCATCCTCATCGGTGAGCGCGCCACCCGCGTCCCCGGCCTGCTGAGCGTCGCCGACGCCCTGGCCACCGCCACCGGCGCCCACCTGGCCTGGGTGCCGCGCCGCAGCGGCGAGCGCGGAGGCATCGAGGCGGGCCTGCTGCCCGGCCTCCTGCCCGGCGGGCGCCCCGTGGCCGACCCCGAGGCCCGCGCCCAGGTCGAGCGGGCCTGGAACCTGGGCCCCGAGCACCTCCTGCCCGCGACGCCGGGCCGCGACGCCACCGCCATCCTCTCGGCCCTCCTGGAGGGGAGCCTGGGCGGCGCCGTCGTCGGCGGCATCGACCTGCGCGACTTCCCCGACCCGGGCCTGGCCCGCGCGGCCCTGGCCGCCAGCGGCTTCACCGTCCAGCTCGAGGTGCGCCGCAGCGAGGTCAGCGAGCACGCCGACGTCGTCCTGCCCGTGGCCCCGGCCGTGGAGAAGAACGGCACCTTCGTCAACTGGGAGGGGCGCGTGCGGCCCTTCGGCCAGGCCCATGTCTCGCGCTCCCGCACCGACCGCCAGGTCCTGGGCATGCTCGCAGGCGAGATGGGGGTCGACCTCCAGGCCGACGACCTGGTCGTCCTGCACGAGCAGCTCGCCGACCTGGGACTGTGGCGCGGGAAGCGCCCGTCGGTCGCCTTCGGGCCCGCCCCGGCGGTCTGCACCGGCGCCCCCCTCCCCGACGACGGCGTGGAGGCCCGCCTGGCCACTCACAAGCCCATGCTCGACGCCGGGCGCCTCCAGGACGGTGAGCCCTTCCTGGCCGCCACCGCCCTGCGCCCCGTCGCCAAGGTGGGCACCGACCTCGCCCAGCGCCTGTCGCTGGCAGCCGGTCAGGAGGTGACCGTGGCGACCGCCACCGGATCGATCACCCTGCCGGCCGTCGTCGGCGGCGTCAGCGACGGCACCGTGTGGCTGCCCGAGTGCTCGGCCGGCTCCACCGTCCACCAGACCCTGGGCGCCGGGCACGGCTCCCAGGTCACCGTGACCCATGCAGCGGAGGTACTGAGGTGAACCCGATCCACGCGGCTCAGGCCGCTGCCGACGACGCCCTCCCCAACGGGGGCGTGACCGCCGACTTCTCCGCCGAGACCTGGTGGCTGACCCTCATCAAGGCCGGCTTCATCGTCGTCTTCCTCATCGTCAGCGTCATGATGGCGCTGTGGGTGGAGCGGCGCGGCCTGGCCCGCATGCAGACCCGCCTGGGCCCCAACGTCAACGGCCCCCTGGGTCTGCTCCAGGCGGTCGCCGACGCAGGCAAGCTCATCATGAAGGAGGACTTCTGGCTCAAGGGGGCCGAGAAGACCATCTACCTCCTGGCGCCGCTCATCGCCGCCTTCAGCGCCTTCATGGTCTACGCGGTCATCCCCTTCGGGCCACAGGTGAGCATCTTCGGCCACTCCACGCCCCTGCAGCTGACCGACTTCCCGGTGGCGGTCCTCTACATCCTGGCCATCGCCGCCTTCGGCGTCTACGGGATCATCCTGGGCGGCTGGTCCACGCACTCCACCTACCCGCTCTTCGGCGCCGTGCGCAGCGCCGCTCAGGTCATCTCCTACGAGCTGAGCATGAGCCTGTCCATCCTCACGGTCTTCCTGGCCTCGGGGACCATGTCCACCTCCGGGATCGTGACCGCCCAGGAGCGCATCTGGTGGGCCGTGGCGATGGTGCCCAGCTTCATCATCTACGTCATCTCCATGGTCGGTGAGGTCAACCGCCTCCCCTTCGACCTGCCCGAGGCCGAGGGCGAGCTCGTCGCCGGCCACATGGTCGAGTACTCCTCGATGAAGTTCGCCTGGTACTTCCTGGCCGAGTACATCAACATGTTCAACGTCTCGGCCGTGTGCGTCACCCTGTTCCTGGGCGGCTGGCGCTCGGCGATCCTCAGCCTGTTCTGGGCGGGCGCCAACTCCGGCTGGTGGCCGATGCTGTGGTTCATCGCCAAGGTCTGGGCCGTCATGTTCTTCATGATCTGGACCCGCGGAACCCTCGTGCGCATCCGCTACGACCACTTCATGAAGCTGGGCTGGAAGGTCCTCATCCCGATCTCCCTGGTCTGGTTCGTGCTGGTGGCGGTGGTGCGCGCCTTCCGCACCTTCTCGGGCGCCTCCGTGCAGGCACTGCTGCTGCCGATGGCCGTCGTCTTCTGCGTCATCATGTTCGTCCTCTTCCTCATCCCCGACAAGGAGGAAGAGGAGGAGCTCTACGAGGACTACGACGACGAGGACGCCGACGATGACGACGTCGAGATCCTGGACGCCGAGGACGACCACGTCGCCTTCCTCGAGGGCTTCCCCGTCCCGCCGCCTCCGGGCACGTCCCTGCCGCCCTCACCGCGCGCCCGCCGCGCCGCCCTCGCGGCCGATGACTCCGAGACCGGGGCGGTCACCGCCGTCGGCCTCCTGGAGGACACCGACGTCGAGGACGATGACGTCGAGGACGACGACGCGGCCGGTTCCGCCGACTCCGCGGACTCTGCCGCCTCCGCCGAGTCCCCCGACTCGGCCGGCACGGCAGTCCCGGCCGGCACGGACGCAGCCACCGCCCTGCCCACCTTCACCCTTGACCTCAAGGCCGACTCGGCCGGCGGCAAGGACACAGACACGGCCGCTGAGGCACCCCAGGAGGGAAAAGATGACTGATCGCCCCCACCGTTCCCGGGGCTCGCAGCACGACAAGTGGCTGCGCGACGCTCCCTCCGCCCTGGCCCGGGCCTTCGCGCCCGTGGCCGGCTACGGGGTCACCATCTCCTCGATGTTCCGCCCGGTGGTCACCGAGCAGTACCCCTTCGAGCCGCCGCAGGCGATGCCCCGCTACCACGGGCGCCACCGCCTCAACCGCTACGACGACGGCCTGGAGAAGTGCATCGGCTGCGAGCTGTGCGCCTGGGCCTGCCCCGCCGACGCGATCTACGTCGAGGCCGCCTCCAACGAGCCCGGCGCCCAGTACTCGCCCGGCGAGCGCTACGGGCGCGTCTACCAGATCAACTACCTGCGCTGCATCTTCTGCGGCATGTGCATCGAGGCCTGCCCCACCCGGGCCCTGACCATGTCCACCGACTTCGATGAGCTCGTCGGCCCCGGCCGCGAGGGCCTCATCTACGAGAAGGAGGACCTGCTGGCTCCCGTGCCCGAGGGCGCCGTGGGCGCACCCCACCCCATGGTCGAGGGCACCGAGGACGGCGACTACTACCGCGGGCGGGTCGTCGGCTCCACCCAGGCCCAGATCGACTGGGTGCGGACCCACCGGCCCGACGACCCCAGCCTGGACGACGCCCGCGCCAAGGCAGCCCCCACCGCCTCCGGCCGGGGCAGCCGTCAGACCGTGAAGGGAGCCCTGCGATGAGCACCCTGCTGATGACCGGAGCCGCCGCCCCGGCCGCCCTGACTCAGGACGGTCACCTGGGGCTGGGCGAGGCCATCATCTTCGGCGTCGTCGCCCTGGTCACCGTGGCCTGCGGCATCGGCGTCCTGACCGCCAAGCGCGCCGTGAACGCCGCCATCAACATGATCGGCATCATGATCTCGCTGGCCGTCCTCTACATCGTCAACGAGTCGCCCTTCATGGGCATCACCCAGGTCGTGGTCTACACCGGCGCCGTCATGACCCTCGTCCTGTTCGTCATCATGCTCGTGGGCGTCGGCGGCGACGAGCCGGTGGGAGCCGTCGGCACCGTCATGAGGCGCCCGGTCCTCATCCTCCTGGGACTGGGGCTGGCCGGCGCCCTGACCGCCGTCGTGTGGCGCTCCGCCCTGCCCACGCCGGTTGGGCTCAAGGACGGCGCCAAGGCCGCCCCCGATCTGCTGGCCGTCACGCTCTACCACGACCACGTCGTCACCATGGAGCTGACCGCCATCCTGCTCATCGTCGCCGCCGTCGGCGCCCTGACCCTCACCCACCGCCAACGCATCCGGGCCCGACTCGGCCAGCGCAAGATGGCCGCGAGCAAGATGCAGGACTACGCCACCAAGGGCGCCCACCCGGGCCAGAAGCCGATGCCCGGCGTCTACGCCTCCACCAACTCCGCCGCTGCCCCTGCCCTGGACGCCCAGGGCGAGGCCGTCGAGGAGTCCGTGCCCCGGGTCCTGCGGGCCCGCGGTCAGGGCCTGGAGCTGTCCGACGTCTCCCCGGAGATGGGCCTGGCCCAGCGCTCGGGCACGATCGTCTCCCGCCTGGCCGGTGCCGACCAGGTCGACGCGGCCGACGGCCCCCGGGCCCCCCGCCGCTCCGGGATGCCCTCCATGCCCGGTGCCGCCGCCCCCGCCGTCAAGCAGCCCGTCCTCAGCGATGACGGGGCAGCCGACTCGGCCGCCCCGGAGCAGAAGGAGGAGAAGTGAGTCTCCCCATCACCGTCTACCTCATCCTGGCCGGGGTGCTGTTCACCCTGGGGGCGCTCACGGTGCTGCTGCGCCGCAACGCCATCATCGAGCTCATGGGCGTTGAGCTCATGCTCAACTCCGTCAACCTCGTCCTGGTGACCTTCTCCCGGATCCACGGCAACCTCACCGGTCAGGTCTTCGCCTTCTTCGTCATGGTGGTGGCCGCCGCCGAGGTCGTGGTGGGGCTGAGCATCGTCGTATCCATCTTCCGCACCCGCAGGTCCACGTCGGTCGACGACGAGAACCTGCTCAAGAACTGAGGGGAGAGACCACCGACATGCTTCCCGCTCCTGTCACCGCCGTTGTGACGCCCCTGACCGAGGCCACCGGCCTGGCCTCCTGGGCCTGGCTGCTCATCGCCGTCCCCGCGGTCTCCGCCGCCTTCCTGCTGCTGGCCGGTCGCCGCTCGAACGCCTGGGGCCACTGGCTGGGCCTGGCCGCCTCCTTCGCCGTCGCCTGCCTCGGCGTGGGCATCCTCGTGCAGGTCCTGGGCCTGCCCGCCGAGGAACGCGTCATCGGCCTGCCCCTCTACCACTGGTTCTCCGCCGGGAACCTGAGCGTCGATGTCGGTCTGCGCCTGGACCCGCTGTCGCTGACCTTCGTCGCCCTGGTCACCTGCGTCGGCTTCCTCATCCACCTGTACTCGGTGGCCTACATGGCCCACGACCGCGACCGGCGCCGCTTCTTCGCCTACCTCAACCTCTTCATCGCCGCGATGCTCACCCTGGTCCTGGGCGACTCCTACATCGTGCTCTTCGTCGGCTGGGAGGGCGTGGGCCTGGCCTCCTACCTGCTCATCGGCTTCTGGAACACCGCCGACGCCGACGCCCCCCAGGGCGAGCAGGCCACCAGCCGCGAGAACGCCGCCGCCGCCAAGAAGGCCTTCGTCATGAACCGTGTGGGCGACGTCGGCCTCCTGCTGGCCATGATGACGATCGTCGGCCAGGTCGGCTCGGTCTCCTTCGACGCCGTCTCCGCCGCCGCCCTCGACGGCTCGGTGACCACCGGCTGGCTCACCGCCATCGGCTTCTTCCTGCTTCTGGCGGCCTGCGGTAAGTCCGCCCAGTTCCCCCTCCAGGCCTGGCTGGGCGACGCCATGGCCGGCCCCACGCCGGTCTCGGCCCTCATCCACGCCGCCACCATGGTCACCGCCGGCGTCTACCTCATGGTCCGCTCCGCCGCCGTCTTCGAGGGCGCCCCCAGCGCCCAGACGGCCGTGGCCGTCATCGGCGCCATCACCCTGCTGCTGGGGGCCGTCATCGGAAGCGCCAAGGACGACATGAAGAAGGTCCTGGCCGCCTCCACCATGAGCCAGATCGGCTACATGATGCTGGGCGCGGGCCTGGGCCCGGTCGGTTACGCCTTCGCCATCTTCCACCTGCTCACCCACGGCTTCTTCAAGGCCCAGCTCTTCCTGGGGGCCGGCTCGGTCATGCACGCCATGGGCGACCAGGTCAACATGCGCCGCTTCGGCGGCCTGCGCGGCGCCATGACGATCACCTGGGCCACCATGGGCATCGGCTGGCTCGCCATCCTGGGGGTGCCGCCATTCTCCGGCTTCTGGTCCAAGGACCGCCTCATCGAGGCCGCCTTCGTCGGCGAGGGCGCCAAGCCCTGGATCCTGGGGACCATCGCCCTGCTGGGCGCGGGCCTGACCGCCTTCTACATGTCGCGCCTGTTCTTCATGATCTTCCACGGCAAGCAGCGCTGGACCACCAAGGAGGACCTGGAGGGCGAGGTCCACCCCCACGAGTCCGGCTGGCTCATGACGCTGCCCCTGATCGTCCTATCCGTGTTCTCCGTGGGCCTGGGCGGGCTGCTGACCTACAACGACATGTTCGTCACCTGGCTGGAGCCGGTCACCGGTCACGCCGAGCACGGCGAGCCGGTCCTACCGGCCACCGTCATCATGGGCGCCACCCTCGCCCTGGCCGTCGTCGGGGTCGTCGTGGCCTGGTGGATGTACGTGCGCCGCCCGGTGCCCGTCGTCCTGCAGCCGGCCACCCCCCTGGTGGAGGCCGCCCGCAAGGACATGTACCAGGACGCCATCAACGAGGCCCTGGCCATGCGCACCGGCCAGGGACTGGTCCTGGCCACCGACGCCGTCGAGCGCTACGTCGTCGACGGCGCCATCGAGAGTGCCGCCGCGGGCACCGGCGCCCTGGGGCGCCTGACCCGCCGCACCGAGTCCGGATACGTGCGCTCCTACGCCGGCTACATGCTGGCCGGAACGGTCCTCGTACTCATCGCCGTCCTGGCCGCCAGGTTCTGAGAGGACACGACACATGCCGACTCTTCCCGCATCGCTGCCCGTCCTGACCGTCATGGCGGTCACGCCGCTGGCCGGGGCGCTCCTGCTGTGGCTGGTCCCGCCGCTGCGCCGGCTCCACGCCCGCGCCGTGGGCCTCGTGTTCTCCCTGGTGGTCCTCGCCCTGGGCCTGTGGGCGCTGAGCGCCTTCGAGCTGGGTCACGCAGGCACCGTCCAGCTGACCGACACCCATTCCTGGATCCCCGCCATCGGCGCCTCCTGGGCGCTGGGCGTCAACGGCCTGGGCCTGTCCATGGTGCTGCTGGGCGCCTTCGTCACGCCCCTGGTGCTGCTCGCCTCCTGGGGTGAGGTCCCCGCCGACCGGCAGGGCCTGTTCACCGGGCTGGTCCTGACGCTGGAGTTCTTCGTCGTCGTCATCTTCTCGGCCCGGGACCTGCTCCTGTTCTACCTGTGCTTCGAGGCGATGCTCATCCCGGTGTACTTCCTCATCGGCTGCTTCGGCGGTGACAGGCGCCAGCGCGCCGCCCTGAAGTTCCTCCTGTACTCCCTGGCCGGCGGGCTCATCATGCTCATCGGCGTCATCGCCGTCTACCTGCACTCCGCCAAGAACGGCGCCCCCAGCTTCCTCATCGACTCGGTGGCCGCCAACCTGCACGTGTCCACCTCCGCCGGTCACTGGATCTTCCTGACCTTCTTCATCGCCTTCGCCATCAAGGCGCCGCTGGTCCCGGTCCACACCTGGCTGCCCGACACCGCCGAGCAGGCCACCCCGGGCACCTCGGTCCTGCTCATCGGCATCCTGGACAAGATCGGCACCTTCGGCATGATCACCCTGGTCCTGCCGATCTTCCCGGAGGCCTCCCGCTGGGCCGCCCCGGTGATCCTGGTCCTGGCGGTCGTCTCCATCATCTACGGGGGCCTGGCCGCCATCGCCCAGGACAACCTCTACCGCCTCATCTCCTACACCTCCGTGAGCCACTTCGGCTTCATGGTCCTGGGGATCTTCATCGGCAACCAGGTGGCCGCCAACGGCGCCATGGTCTACATGGTGGCCCACGGCCTGTCCATCGCCGGCCTCTACCTGGTCACCGGCTTCATGGCCCGGCGCACCGGGACGGTCACCATCAGCGAGCTCGGCGGCATCGCCCGGGTCATGCCGCTGGTGGCCGGCACCTTCCTGGTCAGCGGGCTGGCCTCCATCGCCCTGCCGGGCCTGAGCGGGTTCGTTCCCGAGTGGATGGTGCTCACCGGCACCTTCTCGGTATCGCTGGCCCTGGGTGGTGCGGCCGTCGTCGGCGTCGTCATCGCCGCCGTCTACATGCTGCTGCCCTACCAGCGGGTCTTCACCGGGGCGCCCGCCCCCGAGCGTGTGGGCAGCCCCGACCTCGACGGGCGCGAGCGCCTCGTCGTCGTCCCCATCATCGCCGCGATGGTCGCGCTCGGACTGGCCCCGGGCGTCTTCACGTCCGCGTTCGACGACGTCGCCCGGCAGGTCACGCTCACGGTGACCCGCTCCTCGCAGGCTGAGGCCTCAGCCCGCGGCGCCGGTGACAGCCTCGATGTCGGCGGCACGACTGACGCTCCCGCCGCCTCCACCGCTACGGAAGGGAACACCAAGTGAGCCCCTCAGCCACTGCCCCGATCGTCAACTGGGACGCCCTGACGCCGGTCCTCATCATCCTGGGCGCCGGTGTCCTGGGGGTCCTCGTGGAGGCCTTCATCACCCGACCCGCCCGTCTGGCCATCCAGTCCACGCTGAGCTTCCTGGCCATCCTGGCCTCCGGGGTCTCCCTGTTCCTGCGCTGGGGCGAGGTCAAGGCCGCCGGGGCCGCCGCCGCGGCCGTACCCCAGTTCCAGCTCCCCAAGGGCTTCCTGCCGGGCGCCCGCATGTCCGCCGGCCTGACCGAGGATCCCTTCTCCATCGCCGCCCAGGGCATCCTCCTGGTCATCGGGCTGCTGGCCGTCATGGTGATGGCCGACCGCACCACCGTCGGCGACGGGGCCTTCGCGGCCCAGGCCGCCGACCGGCCCGGCAGCGCGGAGGAGAGCGAGTCCATCCTGGCCGGGTGGACCACGACCGAGGTCTTCCCCCTGACCCTGTTCTCACTGGGCGGCATGATGCTCTTCGGGGCCAGCAGCGACCTCATCACGCTGTTCGTCATCCTGGAGATGATCTCCTTGCCGCTGTACATCCTGGCGGCCACCGCCCGCCACCGCCGGCTGCTCAGCCAGGAGGCGGCGCTGAAGTACTTCGTGCTGGGGGCCTTCGCCTCCGCCTTCCTCCTCATGGGCGCGGCCCTGCTCTACGGGGTGGCCGGCGCCGTCGACTACAAGACTCTGGGCGAGTCCGTGCGCACCGCGGCGGGGCAGGACTGGCTCATCCTGGCCGGCCTCATGATGGTGATCATCGGCCTGCTGTTCAAGGTGGCGGCCGTGCCCTTCCACGCCTGGAGCCCGGACGTCTACCAGGGCGCCCCCACCCCGGTCACCGGGTTCATGGCCGCCGGGGTCAAGGCCGCCGCCTTCCTGGCCCTGGTGCGCTTCTACTACATGATCGCCGGCGCCATGGGCTGGGACCTGGCCCCCGCCCTGTGGGCCGTGGCGGCACTGACCATGCTCCTGGGCACCGTCGTCGGGGTGGTTCAGCGCGACGTCAAGCGCATGCTCGCCTACTCGGCCATCGCCCACGCCGGCTTCATGCTCATCGGGATCCTGGCCTACTCCAAGGCGGCGATCTCCGCGCTCAGCTTCTACGCCCTGACCTATGGGATCGCGACTGTGGGGGCCTTCGGCATCATCACCCTGGTGCGCTCCAACCGTGACGGCTCGGTGGGCGGTGAGGACGGCGACCTGGAGGCCTTCAAGGGTCTGGGACGCCGCAGCCCCTGGGCGGCCGGAGCCATGACGGTCTTCCTGCTGTCCTTCGCCGGAGTGCCCTTGACGGCCGGCTTCATGGCCAAGTTCCGGCTCTTCGCCGCCGGTCTGAGCGGCAGCGGGATGCCCTTCGTCATCCTCGCCGTCGTCTGCTCAGCCGTGACCGCCTTCTTCTACATGAGGCTCATCGTGCTCATGTTCTTCCATGAGCCGGCCGGCGAGCGCTCCGTGGTCGTGGCCAGCCGCGGCCCGATCCTCCTGGCGGTCGGTGTTGCGGTGATAGCCACAATCGGGCTGGGCGTTTTGCCGCAGACCGCCTTCGACCTGTTCGACCAGACGGCTATGCTCCTTCCGTGATCGGATCACTGCCGCTGAGCGCCCCCGAGCTGGAGTCGCGTATCACCCCCGCTCTCCAGACCATTGAGGACCGCCTCATGGAGGTGGTCACCAGCGCCGACGAGACCATCAACCCGCCGACCTCGCACCTGGCTGAGGCTGGGGGAAAGCGCCTGCGCCCGGTCCTGGCCCTGCTGACCGCCCAGCTCGGCGACCCGGCCCTGGCCATCGGCGAGAAGATCCGTGACGCCGGGGTGGCTGTGGAGCTGACCCACATCGCCACCCTCTACCACGACGACGTCATGGACGAGGCCCCGCTGCGCCGCGGTGCCCCGAGCGCTCAGATCGTCTGGGGCAACTCCGCGGCCATCCTCACCGGTGACGTCCTGGTGGCTCGCGCCTCCCAGCTGGTGGCGGCGCTCGGCCCGCAGGCCGTCATGGCTCATGCCAAGACCTTCGAGCGCCTGTGCATGGGGCAGCTCCACGAGACCCTGCCGCGCCCGGCGGGTACCGATCCGGTGGACCACTACATTCAGGTCCTGGCGGACAAGACCGGCTCCCTCATCGCGGTGTCGGCCCGTTACGGGGCGATGCTCACCGATGCCGGTGCGCGCACCGAGCAGATCGTGGAGGACTTCGGCGAGAGGATCGGCGTGGCCTTCCAACTGGCCGACGACGTCATCGACCTCATGAGCGACTCGGCCACCACCGGGAAGACCCCCGGCACCGACCTGCGCGAGGGCGTGGACACCATGCCGGTGCTGCTCCTGCGCAAGGCCCTGGCGGCCGGTGAGCTCGACGCCGCCGGCCAGGCCATCCTCTCTCGCCTGTCCACCGGTGACCTGTCCGACGACGCCTTCCTGGCCGACGTCGTCGCTCGCCTGCGCGAGCATCCCGTCTTGGCCCGTACCCGCGAGATGGCCATGGCCTGGGCGGCTCAGGCGGTTGAGGGGCTGGAGGGCCTGGAGGCGGCCGTTCTCGAGGGAACCCGGCAGCGCCTGGCCCGGGACGGCATCGAGGGTGAGGCCGCCGCGGCGCCAATGGCCGACGCCGGTGAGCGGGTGGGGCAGGTGCGTGCCGCCATGGAGGACTTCGCCCGCATCCTCGTGGACCGGGCCGCTTGACCGACAGATCTGTGGGCTGAAGAGGTCCCGTCTCTCCCCATCGTGGGCGGTGGACTGCGGCGCATAAGGGGGTCACGTACGTGTTCCCAATGTGCGTGTCCTGGCCCTGCCCGCCCTGGCCGGTGCGGGGCCGTCCTAACAGGTTGTGGGGTGCTGAAGAAAGGTGGTTCCGCCTCGTCGGGGAAGAGCTCGGGGGCAGCGTCTCCACGTGCTGTTGCCACCGCGACTGGTCCCCACGGTGGGGTGATGCTGGAGGCGGAGTGGGACGGAGCCCCGCTCTCGATCGAGGTGGGGCCCGCCGCAGTCAACGAGGCTCATTCACAGCATCCGTTGAAGGTGCTGTGACCTGCGAAGATGCTGGCGTCGGTCGGCTCTGTGAGTAAGCCTCATAGAATCGTCATTGACTTGCCTGCTGGAACAATCCGATTGCGCCGCAAAGGATTGTCGCCCGCCTTACCGACATCCCGGTCGTCAACGCGTAGCGGCCCGGTCACTTAGAAGGGTGGGGCCTCGTCGATGAGGGGTGCGAGTCCCAGGGTGTGGGCGGCCTGGGGGTAGGGGGTGGTCTCAAAGGCTCCAGCTCTCTGGCCGGGGCGGGGACCGCGGGTCTCTAACCGAGCCCTGCCGATGCCGTTGGCGTTGGTGCCAAGACCGGTGTGGTCATGGACCTGATCGTCGAGTGCTCTGTCAACAGCCCGGTTGAGGCGGTTGAGGATGTCGGGGGTGATCTGCTTGCTCAGGTCCTCCGGTATGACGGTGCCGGGAACAAGGTGCTGGTGGGGGCCGGTCTTGCGGGGGTGGCGGGTGATGGTGCCGTTGGGGTGGCGTTGGTAGACGGTCTTGTCGGGGGTGTGCCAGGACAGGGCTCCGCTGGCCTGGTCTCTGGTGAGTGCCCATCCGGGGGTGTGCTTGAGGCGGTGGTGGGCCTGACAGAGCACCACGAGGTTGTCCAGGCTGGTGGTCCCGCCCTGGCTCCAGGCGCTGAGGTGGTCGATGTCGCACCGGGAGGCGGGGGTCTGGCAGGTGGGGAAGACGCAGGCCCGGTCGCGGGCGCGCACCAGGTCGGCCAGGCCGGCTGGGGGACGGTACCTGGTGCGGCCGACGTCCACGACGGTACCGCTGACCGGGTCGGTGACCAGGCGCCTCCAGGTCCCACCGGCGGCCAGGGCCCAGGCGGTTAGGGCCGGCACAGCCACGCTGCGCGCCCCGACCCGCACCTCCGCGATCTCAGCCGCGGCGGGCTGGACGCCAGGAGACTCCTGCCTGGGAGCAGGCAGACTTGTACCACCGGAACTGGGCAGACTTCTGCCGCTGGTCTCGGACGGCTCTCGGCCGAAGAACTCAAGCACGGTTGCGGAGCGGGCGTCGTTTGGGCTGGTCCGGCTGGAATCACGGCTGTCAAAACCATCAGTGCGGTCGCCGCCCCCGGGATCACCGCTGCCGGTGGGGTCTCCCGGTGGTGCCAAACTGGTCAGGGGGACGGTGACCTGGACGTCGATGTGGATGTTCTCGGGGAGGGGGAGGTGTCCGGTTCCTGAGGGTGTCCACCATGGGCTGGCTGAGCCCACCAGGGAGCTCAAAGCGCCCAGGAGTCCTTCCAGGGGCACCCCGTCAGGCAGCAACCGTGCAGGGGCAGCCGACTCGGAGCGGTTGACCTCGGCCTGGGCCTCGCCGCAATGCTCGGCTTCCCTCGGGGATGGCTGAGTGTAGGCGGCCTGCTGGCTGGCGCGCAGTGTGGACAGGGTCATCGCGGTGATGGCGTCGGCTCGTAGCTGGCCCAGGGTGCGCTTCTCACCGGTGGCTCGGGCTGATGCGGCGATCGCGTCCAGGGTGGCGTCCAGCAGCAGGGCATCCATGGTCGGCAGTAGCAGGCGAATCTGACTCACGCCTTCGCCGGCGGGCTTGGGGCGCGTCACGCACCGCCTGGAGACATTGACCCGCACCCGCTCACTGTGTCCGGTGGGGTCTGTCTCCATCAGGGCCCGCTCAATGTCGCGCCCCACCTGGGACACGCTGCGCCTGGGTGCCTGGGGCAGGACCTTGTCCTGAACTGCTAGCGCCACCGGAGCCGGCACGCCCTCCAGGCGGCGAGTCACCAAAGACGCCTTCGCCGAGTCCAGGACCCCGCAGCGCTCCATGGCCTCAGTGGGGTTAAAGCCCATGCTCATCAGCGCGCTGCCGTGATCCACGATCTGCCCGGCCCGGCTCCGGCAGACCCCCAGACGGGCCGAGAGCAGGCAGGTGGCGTTGAACCGGCGCTCCTGGTAACCCACCACCTCCGAGACCCGGCCATCCGGGCCCCACTGGCCCGGGTGGGTCGACAGCTCGGCGCACCCGGTCAGGCAGGCCGCGGCCAGGGACTCACCCCACGTGGCCCAGGCCGCCAGGCGGTGGCAGGCCGCAGCCAGCTCCCCCAGACCCCGCGCCCCCAGGCCAAGCAGCCCACTATCACCGGCCTCCTCCAAGGACACGGCCCGAAGCTCCTGGGCGGTGGCCACCAGCGTCGCGTCGGTCCCTGGCTCACCGGGGAACAGGGCCGAGGCCGCATCACCATCAGCGGCGGAGTCCTCACCGTCACCACTTCCGTCGCCGCCACCGTCACTATCGTCGTTGCGGTCCTGGGCGATCACCAGCAAGCGGACCAGCAGCCCCTCCACCACACCAGCCAGCGCTCCGCCCGCACCCAGGGACGCCAGCAGGCCCGCCACGTCCTCAGGGAAGGTCACAGGCCCCGGCGCCACATCCCCGCCAGGCGCGCCCAGCGCCCCGGCCGCACCACCGGTCGGGACGCGAGGAAGCACACCACCTTCGAACATATGTACAGTATAGCCCGATTCCCTGCCGCCCGCACGCTGAAGCAGTCATCCAGAATCACTGGAACAGCAACGAAAACCCGGGGCATCGGCCTTCTTGTCCGGGGTGCACGGAGGTGGGATGACCCTCACCAGCGGGCCTCACACCCACACCCCGAACCGGCCCACCCGAACCGGACGCCCCGAACTCACATCCCTGAGCCGACCCTCCCGGACCCGCCCTCCCGACCCCGTCTCCTTTCCGACGTGACGCGGCTCAAAGCCGCGATATTGCCCTCGCCCTGGGGGAGCCCCCACCTTCCTCCATAGACTGTGCCGCGGTGCCCTGCCGTCATCGCCGTCGCCCCGGACCGGATCCGGCCCACCCGGCGGCGGAAGCGCGGGCGCCGAGCCCACGTCCCCTGAATCAGGAACGAAGAACAGTGAACGCACGTCCTCTCAATGTCGCCGTCATCGGAGCAGGCCCCGCGGGCATCTACGCCTCGGACATCCTCTCGAAGTCGGGCCTGGACGTCTGTATCGACCTGTTCGAGCGTCTCCCCGCGCCCTACGGCCTGGTGCGCTACGGCGTCGCCCCCGACCACCCGCGCATCAAGCAGATCATCGTGGCCCTCTACAAGATCCTCCAGCGCGGGGACATCCGGCTCATCGGCAACGTCGAGGTCGGCCGTGACATCTCGGTGGCCGAGCTCCACGAGCACTACGACGCCATCATCTTCTCCACCGGAGCCGACACCGACGCCCCCCTCGACATCCCCGGCGTCGACGCCCCCGAGTGCTACGGCGGCGCCGACTTCGTCTCCTGGTACGACGGCCACCCCGACCACCCGCGCACCTGGGACCTGAGCGCCAAGGAGGTCGCCGTCATCGGCGTCGGCAACGTCGCCCTGGACATCGCCCGCGTCCTGGCCAAGCACGCCGACGACCTCATGACCACCGAGATCCCCGCGAACGTGGCCGCCACCCTCCAGCAGTCCCCGGTCACCGACGTGCACGTCTTCGGCCGCCGCGGCCCCGCCCAGGTGAAGTTCACCCCGCTGGAGCTGCGCGAGCTCGGCAAGCAGGCCGACGTCGACGTCCTCGTCGACGAGGAGGACTTCGAGTACGACGAGGGCTCGCAGGCTGCCCTGGCCTCCTCCAACCAGCAGCGCCAGGTCGTCAAGGCCCTCGAGGGATACGCGATGCAGGAGCCGGAGGACCTCACCGCCTCCCACCGCATCCACATCCACCTCTTCTCCGCCCCCCACGAGGTCCTCACCGACGACGACGGCCACGTCGTCGGCCTGCGCACCGAGCGCACCCGCCTGACCGGCGACGGCAACGTCACCGGCACCGGCGAGTACCGCGACTGGCCCGTCCAGGCCGTCTACCGCGCCGTCGGGTACGCCTCCAGCGCCATCGAGGGCCTCCCCTTCGACACCGAGCGGCACGTCGTCCCCAACGAGGGCGGCCGCGTCCTCGGTGAGGACGGCAAGCCCCTGACCGGCCTGTACGCCACCGGCTGGATCCGCCGCGGCCCCGTGGGCCTCATCGGCTCCACAAAGTCCGACGCGCAGGAGACCATCACCAACCTCGTGGCCGACGCCAACGCCGGCCTGCTGCACGCCGAGACCAGCGACGAGGCCCAGGTCGGCCACGACGCCATCGTCGCCCTGCTGGAGTCCCGTGGCATCCCCTTCACCAACTGGGAGGGCTGGGAGCTGCTGGACGCCTACGAGCGCGAGCTCGGTGAGGGCTACGGCGAGGTCGTCGTCACCGGAGGGGAGTCCAAGTCGCGCGAGCGCGTCAAGGTCGTCTCCCGTGACGCCATGACCGCGATCTCCCGCTCCACCGAGGTTCCCGAGGACCTCATCGGCCAGCCCGAGGCGGGCCGCGTCCCCGAGCGCGTCGCCCACCGCCTGGCCGACTGAACTGACTGGGCCGGGGCCGCCTGGTCCCGCCGTCGGCCCCGGCCCACACGCACCACCCCGCCCCTTCTCAACCACCCCGAAGGCAGAACCATGCGAATCGGCGTTCCCACCGAGATCAAGGACAACGAGTTCCGCGTCGCCATCACGCCGGCCGGTGTTCACGCGCTCACCCGGCGCGGGCACACCGTGACCATCCAGGCGGGCGCCGGCGAGGGGGCCTCCATCCCCGATGCCGACTACACCGCCGCCGGCGCCGTCATGACCGACGACGTCCCCGGCCTGTGGGCCGACTCCGAGCTCATCCTCAAGGTCAAGGAGCCGATCCCCCAGGAGTACCCCTTCCTGCGCCCGGACCTGCTGCTGTTCACCTACCTCCACCTGGCCGCCGACCGGGCCCTGACCGAGGAGCTGCTCGCCAAGCGGGTCACCTCCATCGCCTACGAGACCGTCGAGACCGACACCGGCGCCCTGCCCCTCCTGGCGCCCATGTCGGAGATCGCCGGCCGTCTGGCCGCCCAGGTCGGCGCGGAGGCCCTGCTGCGCCCCCACGGCGGGGCCGGCGTCCTGCTGGGCGGCGCCGCCGGGGTACGGCGGGGAAGCGTCGTCGTCCTGGGTGGAGGCACCGCCGGCCTGAGCGCCGCACGGGTCGCCGCCGGCATGGGCGCGGACGTCACCGTCTTCGACGTCGACCCGCTGCGCATGCGCCGGATCGAGGAGCTCGACGGCGGGACCATCCGCACCCGCTTCTCCACCGAGCTCGACGTGGCCCAGGCCTGCGCCGGGGCGGACCTGGTCATCGGCGCCGTCCTCGTGCCCGGGGCCCGCACCCCGAACCTCGTGACGCGGGCCATGGTGGAGACTATGCGGCCCGGCAGCGTGCTGGTCGACATCGCCATCGACCAGGGAGGCTGCTTCGAGGACTCCCACCCCACCACCCACTCCGAGCCCACCTTCGAGGTGGACGGCAAGATCTTCTACTGCGTGGCCAACATGCCCGGAGCCGTCCCGCACACCTCCACCTACGCGCTGACCAACGCGACCCTGCCCTACGCCCTGGCACTGGCCGACGAGGGCTGGCGCGACGCCATCGCGGCGCGCCCCGACCTCGCCCGCGGACTGAGCACCCACGCTGGGACGCTCTACACCGCCGGGGTCGGTCAGGCCCTGGACCTCTCCGCGGCCGACGTCGCCGACCTGCTGAGCTGAGCGGTGAGAACCCGCCGCGTCCGCTTCGCCAGCAGAACCGACCGCTGGGCGCACGACCTCTACCTGCGCGCCTTCCCCGAGGATGAGCGCCTTCCCTGGGCGCTCATCCACGTGCTCAGCCTGCGGCGCGGCGTCGACCTCGTCGCCTGGTGGGACCGGCCCGCTGGGCCGACCCGTGCGGACCGCCCGGATCCTGTCGCCCTGACCTGGACCGTGCGCCTCCCCGGCTCCCGCCTGCTCTACCTCTTCTACCTCGCCGTCGACGAAGCCGCCCGTGGCCGCGGCGTGGGCACCCGCCTTCTGGCCGAGCTCGAGCGCCGTCACCCCGGCTGCACCATCGTCCTGGACATCGAGCCCGTCATCGCCGAGGCCGACAACGCCGAGCAGCGACGCCGTCGGCTCTCCTTCTACGAGCGCTCCGGCTTCCGCGACACCGGGTACGCGGTCCAAGACTCAACGGGGGAGTACTGGACCCTCGCGCGTGAGGTGCCGGGAACCGCCTTCGACCCCGACGACTTCCGCGATGCCCTGCGCTGCCTGGACTGCGGCCTCATCACCGCGCGAGTGGTCCCGCGCCAGCAGACATAGGTCGGACACAGGTTCATCCCATAGTCTCCACCCATGACAAGGACCCACCACTACAACGGTCTCAAGACCGCCGTCCTCCTGGGCGGCATGTGGAGCCTGCTTCTCCTGCTCGGCTATGCGCTGGCCCGGGGGACCGGCTCCGCCATCTGGCTGCTCATCGCGCCGGTCATCGGCCTGGCGCAGACCGCCTACGGCTTCTGGAACTCCGACAAGATCGCCGTGCGCTCCATGGGCGCCATCGAGGTCACCGAGGCCCAGCAGCCCCAGATGTACGCCATCGTGCGTGAGCTCTCCGCCGCTGCCGGCCAGCCCATGCCGCGCCTCTACGTGGCCCCCACGATGAGCCCCAACGCCTTCGCCACCGGCCGCAGCCCCTCGCACGCCGCCGTGTGCTGCACGCAGGGCATCCTCCAGCTCCTCAATGAGCGCGAGCTGCGCGGCGTCCTGGGCCACGAGCTCTCCCACGTCTACAACCGCGACATCCTCACCTCCTCGGTGGCCGCGGGCATCGCCGGCGTCATCTCCTCGCTGGCCACCATGGCCCTGTGGTTCGGCGGCGGCAACCGACGCGACCGGGACGGCGGCAACATCATCGCCGTCCTGCTGCTCTCCCTCCTGGCGCCGCTGGCCGCCGCCATCACCCAGTTCGCCATCTCCCGGACCCGCGAGTACGACGCCGACCACGACGGCGCCGAGCTCACCCGCGACCCGCTCGCCCTGGCCAGCGCGCTCAGCAAGCTCGAGGCGGGCATCTCACGCGTGCCCATGGGGCAGGACCCGCGCCTCGAACCGGTCTCCTCCATGATGATCGCCAACCCCTTCGGGAGCCTGCGTAACCTCTTCGCCACCCACCCGCCCATGGACAAGCGCATCGCCCGCCTCGAGCAGATGGCCGGGTACTGACGAATGTCCCTGACCGTCGTCGGCGGGCTGCCGGCGGTCGGCAAGACCGCTGTGTGCCGGGAGATCCTGCGCCTGCGCGCTGGGTCGCAGGCCGGACCGCCGACCTGGCTGCGCATCGACTCCATCGAGCAGGCCCTGCGGGACACTGGCGAGATGCTCCCCGGCATGCCCGCGGGCGCCGGATACTACGTGGCCGCCGCTGTGGCCCGGGACGTTCTGGCCTCGGGCGGGGACGTTCTGGTCGAGTGCGTCAACCCGCTGCCCATCACCCGCCGCCTGTGGGAGGAGACGGCCTCAGCCGTGGGCGCCCGGTTTCTCTCCGTCGAGCTCATCTGCTCCGATGCTGCCGAGCACCGGCGCCGCGCCCAGCAGCGGGGCAGCGATATCGAGGGCCTCGAGCTGCCGGGGTGGCAGGAGATCGCCCGTCGCGATTACGCCCCCTGGCCCGAGGCTGACCTCCGCCTCGACACCGCCCGTCTCACCGCCACCGAGGCCGCCCGGGCCATCATCGACCTCGGCCTCGCGGGCGGAGCCGGGTGAAGGCGGATAGGGCAGTGGACACTCCACCTCCGACCGGAACCGGCGACGACATCGCCCAGCGCATCAGGGCCGCCGTCGACGCCGGTGAGCTGCGCGGCGTGACGACCGGACCGGTCGAGCGGCTGGGGGCCGGTGAGAGCTACACGGCCTGGAGAGTCGGCTCCGGCGAGCAGACCCGGGTCCTGCGCCTTCCACGGCACCTGCCCCATGACATGCCCCGCTCCATGCAGGCCGAGTTCGAGGCCCTCAGGCATGTCCCACCCGAGCTGGGAACCAGCGCCGTCGCCCTGGAGACCAGTGGCGACAACCCGCTCGGCACCCCCTACATGGTGACCACCCACGTCCCCGGTCGGGCGCTGCGCGCCACCGACTGGAACCCGCGGCTCGCCACCGCCCTCGCCCACCAGCTCTCCCGCCTGCACAAGGCCCTCGCCGCCGGTCCCGCGCCGTCGGCCGCCCTCGTGCCGAGCGCCGGCGAGCAGGGGGAGGAGCTGCTGACCTGGTGGGGAGAGCACTACCCGGAGACCCTCACCGACTCCCGCGTCCGCGCGCTCCTGCCCGCCTGGCGCCGCGAGCTCACCCGCCTCGCCCCGGCCTTCGAAGCGGTCCCCACCCACCGGCTCATCCACGGCGACGTCGTCGCCACCAATGTCATCCTCGACCCCGACGGCCTGCCGCGACTCATCGACTTCGAGTGGTCCGGGCCCGGCGACACCGCCAAGGACCTGGCCCTCGTCGGAGGGCGGGTGACCGGCGGGCCCTGGTACCTGCCCATGTCGCCCGACGACGTCACCGCCTTCGTCACTGAATATTCGCGGTACTCGCGGCGCTCGCGGCTCGCGCAGGACTTCAGTGCCACCGACCCGCAACGGCTGCTGGAGCGCCGCGACGCCTACGAGCTCCTCGACCGCCTGGGCAACCTCCTGTACTGCCTCAGCCGCCCCGGCGAGGCCCGCTACGGCAGGTGGGCCGACGAGCTCGCCCGCAGCCTGACCACCCGACTCGTGGACTGAGCCGCCTTCCTCCTTCTCACCGGTAGTTGACGAACTGGAGGGCGGCGTCGACGTCGAGGTTCTTCAGCAGGGCGATGACCGTCTGGAGGTCGTCACGGGACTTGGAGGTCACGCGCACCTCGTCGCCCTGGATCGTGGCCTTGACACTCTTGGGGCCCTCGTCTCGGATCGCCTTGGTGATCCTCTTGGCCACCTCCTGGGTGAGTCCCTCGCGCAGCGGACAGGCCAGGCGGTAGATCTTGCCCGAGAGGCGCGGCTCCTTGTCTCCCAGGTCCAGGGCCTTGAGGGAGACGCCGCGGCGGAAGAGCTTGGACTCCAGGACGTCCAGGATCGCCAGGACCCGCTCGGCCGTGTTGGCCTCCAGGGTGATGGTGTCGCCCGACAGGCTCACGGAGGCGTCAACGCCACGGAAGTCGTAGCGCTGGGAGATCTCCTTGGCGCACTGGTTGACGGCGTTGTCCACCTCCTGGCGGTCGAGGCGGGAGACGACGTCGAAGGAGGAGACGTTGGCCATGGCGGCAGTCCTTTCCGGGGTGGGGACCTCAGTCGACCCGAGTCTAGGTGGGTTGTTCTGTGAGGAGGGTCCTACGGGGGCGATTGGCGTTTCGCGCCGCTGCCTTGCTATTCTTCCACGGCGCCAAGCGATGACCGAGGGGTCGGAGCGCGGAGCCAAGGCGGGTTGCCCGAGCGGCCAATGGGAGCTGACTGTAAATCAGCCGCGTAATGCTACGGGGGTTCGAATCCCTCACCCGCCACGGCGATCACTCGTTGATCGCACCTCGCCGCCCGGCGAGGACCGCAGTGAGCGAAGCCACGGTGGAACGAATTGCCAGAGCGATTCGAGTCTGCCTAGGATTCGGCTCGTTGCCCCGATAGCTCAGTCGGCAGAGCGTCTCCATGGTAAGGAGAAGGTCAAGGGTTCGATTCCCTTTCGGGGCTCTCACAGCGGGGGCCACTGGCCCCCATTGTGTTCATACGGCGAGGTAGCTCAGCTGGTTAGAGCGCACGACTCATAATCGTGAGGTCGAGGGTTCGAGTCCCTCCCCCGCTACGCAAGCTTTCGAGTACAGCGTTCCGTCGCATGCTCGAGGATCGACACGAGGAGACAAACGTGGCCAGCAAGTCCGCCGACGTTCGCCCCAAGATCACTCTGGCCTGCTCGGAGTGCAAGGAGCGCAACTACATCACCAAGAAGAACCGTCGCAACACCCCCGACCGTCTCAGCATCGCCAAGTTCTGTGCTCGCTGCGGCAAGCACACCGAGCACCGCGAGACCCGCTGAGAATCGCGTAGCGAACCCGGTCGCCTCCGCTGTGACCCGGGAGCGAGCCCCGTCGACATGACGTCGGCGGGGCTTCGTCGTCTCTCCGAGGCGGGCACCTAGCATCGTCAGGGTGAACGGTCCCAGCTCCTGTGACGACGCCGTTGAGCGGCTTACAGCAGTCCTGGACGGGGTGCTCGCAACGGCCTCCTCCGGACGCCCCGGCAGTCAGGTCCACCGCCAGGCCCGGCGCGGAGCGACGGCGATCCTCCCCGCTGTGCAGGCCATGCATCAGGTCCAGGGCTGGGTGCGGGACTGCCGGGGGGAGGCCTTCTGGGAGGGCTTGGTGCACCGCCGTTGCCGGATGAGCGTGAGGCCTGTGGGAGGCGGGGCGGCCCTGGGGACGGACATGCCCGATGGGGCCTCGATCCGACAGGTCGAGCGTGCGGGGTGGGAGCTCATCCAGGCGACGGTCGAGCTCACGGTGACGGGGCAGCACTGGCGGGTGATCCACGAGCTCGCCCGTCGTACCCTGCCGCCTTGGCGGGACGACGTCGGGAAGGGGAAACTCACGGCCTCGGAGACCGGATTTGATACGCCGTCAGGATCCGTGTTCTACCGGCTCGCTGACACCGATGTGGCCGCCTGGGCGCAGGCCGGCGGAGACCGGAACCCCATCCATCTCCAGCCCGGAAGAGCGGCCGAGGCGGGGCTGTCGGCCGGCTCCGGTGAGGTCGTTGCTCACGGCCTGCTGCTCGGAGCGATCAGTCTCGCACTCGTCCAGCCTTCGCCTTTACGGCAGACAGACCTGGTATTCATTGGTTCCGCCGATGTCCCTGAAGCTGGGGGCGGCGCGGGGGAGTCGTGGGCAACGCTCGCCGTCGACCCCGTCAGCGGAGACATCGCTCAGGGGAGGAGACCCGTTCTGCGACGCCGGTGACGCCATCCGCCTTCGTGACCGCCACCAGGAGGCGGTGCGGGAGCCGTTCATTCTCCTATCGCCTCATGAAGAAATAATGATTGCTTACTGGAGAGAATTCTGACGGAGATTCATTACCGTCTTGAAGGAAGTGAGGTGAGAACGTGGAAATGAATTATCGGTCACCTCCGGATCGTCGGTTGATGGGGATGATGACGTGACAAAGATGGGTATTTAGATTGTCAAACTGATGTATGTCAGGTGACATGAAGTCAGTGTCCGAATTGTTTTCCCATGGGGCCGCGGCTCCGTTGGATCTGTTCAGCGGCAAGGAAAAGTGGGGGTGGTTCCTGTGTTCTCAAGGTTGTCTGATGTTGTGGATCGCTGTGCTGGAGGGGTGAGACTCCGACCGAGTGTGATAAAAAAGATGTAGTGCTGCGCTTGTATGAAAGCCAAAGGCGATCAACAAGTTCGTGCTTGAGGGTTCGCGACCTGCCACAGGTCGGTGCTGAGAGGAGTCGATAAAGGTGATTACCGCAGAGCGGACGATGGCGGAACCGACGGCCTACGTCGAGGACGTCGAGATGACGTGGACTCAGAGCGATCAGGAAGCCGTCGAGGCCACCTACAGCCAGGAGGCGGTCGGGGCTGCGGGATCGCCCGAGCGCGGTCGGGGGCCGGTCGAGGGCTGTGGACAGAACGACTCCCTGGAGCAGGGGGGATTCCGCCGACTCGATGAGATCGAGATGGATGCCTGGCGCTCCTTCCTGGCGGCCTCCACCTCCGTCACCGCCCGCCTCAACCGTGAGCTCGAGGTCGGATGCGGCATCTCCATGCACGAGTACGAGATCCTGGTGCGCCTGTCCGAGGTGCCCGACCAGACCCTGCGCATGTCCACTCTCGCCGAGTACGTCTCGCACTCCCGCTCACGGCTGACCCACACGGTCCGGCGCCTGGAGGGCGCGGGGTACGTCGAGCGCAGCTCCTGCGACTCCGACCGCCGCGGCGTCAACTGCACGCTGACCCAGCAGGGTCTCGACTTCCTGCGCGAGGCGGCTCCGGTGCACCTCGACGGCGTGCGCCGTCACGTCGTCGACCGCCTCAGCCGTGAGCAGCAGGTCGTCATGGCCGAGCTCATGAGGGTCATCGCCCAGGCCCCGGACTCCTTCGGCATCTCGGCGGCAATGGCCTCCTGAGGCTCCTGCGCACCCGCCTGCGCGATCAGTGGGTGTCGTCAACCGGTTTCGCCACCGGTGGCGGCGCCCACAAGTCTGTCCAGACCACCCCCAGGACCGCCAGAAGCCGGCGCAGCAGCGGCAAGGAGATGCCGACGACCCCGTGGGGGTCGCCGGCGATCCCCTCGATGAAGGCGCCGCCCAGACCGTCAATGGTGAAGGCCCCAGCGCACCACAGCGGCTCCCCGCTGGCGATGTAGGCCTCGACCTCGGCCGGGGACGGGGAGCCGAAACGGATGGTGGCCGAGCTGACCCCCTCGGCGGTAGCGCCGTCCGCAGTACGCACCAGGAAGTGACCCGTGTGCAGGGTACCGGTGCCTCCGCTCATCATCCGCCAGCGCTCACGGGCCTGGGCGGCGTCGGCCGGCTTGCCGACGACCTGGCCGGCGATCTCCAGCATGGAGTCGCAGCCCACCACCACCTCGGCCTCCTGCGGGTCGGTGGATGCCATAACGTCGAGGGCCTTGGCCCGAGCCAGGGCCTGCACCTGCTCGGCGGCGCTCGGTGCGGCCAGTCCGGCGTCGCGGCGACGCTGGATCAGCTCTCCGAGCACGGCCTCCTCATCAACGTCGGAGACTCGCACCAGCGGCTCAACGCCGGCGGCTCGCAGGGTGGTCAGGCGGCCGGATGACTTCGAGGCCAGGAGAATCACGCCACCAGCCTATACGGGCCGGTAGGCTCGAGATATGAGCCTAGGCGACAGCCCCTTCTCGCATCTCGACACCGTTCCCGTCACCGGCTCCACCCAGGACGACCTGCGTGCCGCCCTCATGGGGCCTGAGCGCGAGTCCTGGCCGCACCTGTCGGCACTGCGGGCGCTGAGACAGACCGCCGGGAGGGGGCGGTCCGGGCGCGCCTGGGTCACCCCCGAAGACGGTGGCGCCCTCCTGGTCTCCGTGCTGCTCAGGCCCCTGGTCCCTGTCGAGTGCCTGAGCTGGCTGCCTCTGCTGGGCGGCTTGGCCGTCCGCGACGCCCTGTCCCCCCTCGTTGAGGACCTGCCCTGGCGTGTGGGGACCAAGTGGCCCAACGACGTCGTCGCCCTGCCAGACGACCCGGCGGCCGTGCCCGCAGTGCCCGGCTGGGCCGGCACGCGCAAGATCGCCGGCGTTCTCAGTGAGCTCGTCGCGCCGGAGCCCTCTGAAGGGGCCGCAGCCCGCGGGCTCGCGCCCGACGCGGTTCCCGCCGATCGCGACGAGGCCCCCATGGTCATCCTCGGAATCGGCGTCAACATCGGGCAGACGGATGAGGAGCTGCCAGTGGCATGGGCAGGCTCCCTGCGCACGTTGGGCGCGGTTGGTGCGGGTCGCGGACCGGCGCCGGCAGACGCCGCGGAGATCGTTCTCACGGCGATCGGCCACCAGCTGGCCCGGCTCATCGGGTGGTGGGAGGAGACCGGTGGGGACGTTGACGCCGGAGGCGGCGCGCTCGGGCGCCGGCTGCGCGCGGCGCTGACCACCCTGGGGAGGCGGGTCAGTGTCCAGGCTCCTGACGGTGAGCTCAGGGGGCTGGCCGTCGATATCACCCCCGCCCTCATGCTGCGCACCCGGGACGGTGACACCGAGGTCCGCGCCGGCGATGTGACCCTCGTACGTGTGGAGAGCTGAAGGTCAGGGGCCGTGAGAATTGCGAACCCGGTGCTATGTCGCGCGGTCTGTCACACAACAGGCATAGGCGTGTGATCTGCGCTACTGTAGCAGGGTGACATTAGACAGCCGAGCGAGCGAGGAGCGCGTACCGGACTCCCACGGGGTCGAAGGTGGCGCTCTGCAGAGGGCTCACGAGGGCGCTCCTCGTGTCGAGGGTGAGGCCGTCGCTGAGGCGGCCCCTGCGGAGCGGACCACCTTGGCAGGACACGAGTGCCTGCTGCTGGGGGAGTCCCCCAGCCTCACCCTGACTGAGGTGGCTCAACGGGCCGGAACCAGTGTGGAGGTGGCGCAGAAGTTCTGGCGCGCCATGGGCTTCGCCGACGTCAAGCCCGATGGGGTTCACTTCACTGAGCAGGATGTCGCCGCGCTTCAAGACACCGTGGCGCTGCTCGACGAGACCAGTGACTCCCCCCTGGCCTCGGCCAGCGTTCTTGAGCTCCTCAGGGCCCAGTCCTACACCATGGACCGTCTGGTCCTGTGGGAGCTGGAGACCTTCGTGACGGACCTCAGTGAGCGTCTCGGGCTGGATGACACCTCGGCACGGCTGGTCGCCCTCGACCGCATCGACGACCTCGTGGAGCTCCTGTCGCGCCAGCTGACCTACGTATGGCGCCGCCACATGGTCTCCATCCTGGGGCGCACCGACGTCGAGGTGTCGACCCGGGGCAGGGAGGACACCGGCCCCGACCTCTACCCGCTCATCCGCTCCCTGGGCTTCGTCGACATCGTCTCCTTCACCCAGCGCGCCCAGGGCATGAGCAAGGCCGCCCTGACCCACATGCTCGAGGGCTTCGAGAACACGGCCCGGGACGTCATCACCTCCCGAGGGGCGCGGGTGGTCAAGACGATCGGGGATGCCGTCATGTACATCTCCGAGGACCTGCTGATCGCCGCCGACGTCGTCACCGCCCTGGTCGAAGAGCTCCAGAAGGGGCCGGATGCGATCCGGGTGCGAGCCAGCCTCGTCGAGGGGCGGGTCATCTCCCGCTCCGGGGACGTCTTCGGTCCCACCGTCAACCTGGCCTCCCGGCTCGTGGACGCGGCCGAACCCGGCAGCATCCGCCTGGACGAGTCAACCGCCATGGCCATCCTCCGCTCGTCCGAGGCGGGGCGGTACCGGGTGGGGCAGTGCCATGAGGTCGTGGCCAAGGGGCTGGGGCAGATTGTGCCCTGGTCGCTGGAGCGGACCTCGCCGGCCCGCCCCTGAACCGGGCTCACGGTTCCGTTACCATCTCGTGATTTCCTGTCCGCTCGGCACTTGAAGACGCCGTTTGAGCTCGGGGTTTTCCGCAGAATCCTCACCGAAACGTGATCTGGGTGTGAGAGGGCGGGGGAGCCGCCGTCCCAACGTGGTCACGTCTTGGTATCTTCTCCGCCGCTGGGACGATGGCGGTGAGGGCGTGTCGTCACCTAACATCGCGGATGTGACAACTGTTCTGCTCGTCGAAGACGACCCTGCCATCTCCGAACCCCTCGCCCGCGCCTTTGGACGCGAGGGCTATGAGGTCCTGACTCATGGCACCGGTAAAGGCGCCCTCGAGGAGGTCTCGGCCGCTGACATCATCGTCCTGGACCTGGGGCTGCCGGACATCGACGGCCTGGACGTGGCACGTCAGGTTCGGGCCCAGGGCCTGACCATCCCGATCCTCATGCTCACCGCCCGAAGTGAGGACTCCGACCTCGTCGTCGGACTGGATGCCGGGGCCGACGACTACGTCACCAAGCCCTTCCGCCTGGCCGAGCTGCTGGCGCGCGTGCGGGCGCAGGTCCGTCGTGCCTCGGGGGAGGCCACCGAGGACGAGCTGAGCCTCGGGGAGGTCCGGGTCGACGTCGCCGCTCACCGGGCCTTCGTCGGCTCGCGCGAGCTGCAGCTGACGACCCGGGAGTTCGAGCTGCTCCGGGTCCTGGTGCGTGCCGGCGGGGAGGTCGCCTCCGGTGAGGACATCCTCAAGGAGGTCTGGGGTGAGGACCCCACCGGTAGTCCCCAGACCCTCCAGATGCACGTGACCTGGCTGCGTCGCAAGCTCGGTGACGACGAGGATCGGCCCACGCTTCTGCTGGCCCAGGGGGACGGTTACCTCCTGACCACCGGCTGAGCCACTGACCGGACTGACCGGGAGAGCCTCCCGGGAGGACTGTCGGGTTCCGCAGCCGCCTCGATCAGATCATCGAGGCTGAAGGAGGACGTGCCATGCGGCGTTACGCCATGACGATGACGATGTCGGCGGTGTCAGTGGCCGTCCTCCTGCTGGGACTGCCGCTGGGGGGCGCCTGGGTCGTCAGCGCGTTGCGCGCCGCCGGAAGCGGTAACCGGGTCACCATCATCGGCACAGTCGTCCTCACGGTGCTGGTGCTCACCGGCACCGCACTGACGGCGGCCTCCGTCGTGGCCGCCCGGGTGTCCAGGCGCATCTCGGCCCCGCTCATCTACCTGGCCGCGGAGGCCGAGCAGCTCGGCAGCGGTCAGGTCCGCCCGCGTCTGCGCTCCTCGGGGATCGAGGAGATCGACCTGGTTCAGGCCGAGCTCGTGCGCTCGGCAGAGCGCGTGGCCGGACGCATCGCCGCCGAGCGGCAGTTCGCCTCCGACGCCTCCCACCAGCTGCGCACACCGCTGACCAGCTTGTCGCTGCGCCTGGAGGAGATCGAGCTGTTCGCCGGCGAGGAGGAGGTGCGTACCGAGGCCCACGCCTGCCTGGAGCAGGTCGAGAGGCTCACTGGCGTCGTCGAGGACCTGCTCAAGGTCTCGCGCCGCTCCGGGGGCGGGACGACGGAGGCGCTTCACCTCAAGGACACCTTCGCTCAGCAGCGCGAGGAGTGGGAGCCGGCCTTCGAGCAGGCAGGGCGCACCATCACCTTCTCCGACCAAATCAGTCATCCGGTCCTGGCCACGCCCGGGTCCCTGGCCCAGGTGCTGGCCACTGTCATCGAGAACTCCCTGCGTTACGGGGCCGGGGCGACCTCGGTGAGTGTGCGCGGCGCCAACGGCGGCCACGCGGTCTTCATCGACATCGCCGATGAGGGCGAGGGTGTGGCCGAGGACATCGCGCCGTATGTCTTCGAGCGGCACGTCTCCGGCTACGGCTCCACCGGCGTCGGGCTGGCCCTGGCCAAGGACCTCGTCGAGGCCGACGGCGGCCGTATCGAGCTGTCCCAGCGCAGCCCGGCCGTCTTCTCCATTCTGCTCAATGCCGTCCCCAAGTCCCTGGATCCCAACAACGTCCTGCCGCAGGGCGCGCTGGTCTCGGTGGGCCGGCGTCGTCGCTTCTGACTCGCCGCTGAGCGCTCGCGCAACGGCGAGGGACGGGAGGAGAGCGGCGTCAGGACTCCTGGCGGCGGGACCTGATGAGCTTCGAGATGCCGGAGACGAGCATCGGCGTCACCGAGATGAAGACGATCACCAGGATCATGGCGTCGATGTTGTCCTGAATCCACATGATCGTTCCCAGGAAGTAGCCCAGCCAGGTGATGCCGAAGGCCCAGAAGGTGGCGCCCACGACGTTGAAGGTGATGAAGTGCCGGTAGCGCATCTTGCCGACACCGGCGATGACGGGCGTGAAGGTGCGCACGATCGGGACGAACTGGGCCAAGGTGACGGCCTTGCCGCCGTGGCGCTCGAAGAAGTCCGAGGTGCGGTCCACGTACTCCTGCTTGAACAGACGGGAGTCGGGCTTGTTGAAGACCGCGGGTCCCGCCTTGCGGCCGATGAGGTAGCCGGTCTGATTGCCGGCAACGGCGGCGAGCCACACGAGGGGGGCCGCCACCCAGATGGGGACGGGAACTCCTTCGGCCGGGTTGGTCTCGCCGATGGCCACGAACATCCCCAGAGTGAACAGCAATGAGTCGCCGGGCAGGAAGAAGCCGATGAGCAGACCGGTCTCGGCGAAGACGACGAGCATGACGCCGAGGATGGCCCAGGGGCCGATCCATCCGACGAAGGCTTTGATGATGAAGGTGGCGTCGAGCCACTCGGGGCCGAGCATCGGTGCGTGGACGGAGGGGAGGGCAGTGGGCAGGTTCAGCGCCGGTGCCAAGGCGGTCAGGGCAGTCACCGTGCAAGGCTAAACGTGCCTCGACGGCCATGCCGTGAGAGCGATCCCCTCCGGGCTGTGGAATCGGGCACCCCGGTGACTGCAGCCGACCGCACCGGGTCCTGTCGGGCGTCAGGGGCGAACCGAGACGGGAACGGCAGGCTCGGCGCCACTGCCGGTCTGCCCCTGGGGGTCGGTGCTGTCGGTGTCGTTGTCGGGGGAGCGGTCCTTGTGCCCGGTGAAGACGATGTAGTGGTAGAAGACGAATCGGAATGCCGTCCCCAGGCCGAAGCCGACGACGTAGGCCGCGATGTTGTCCGCCAGCGGCGAGGTCAGCCCCAGGACGTGGTGGGTGAAGAGCAGGCACAGCTGCGTGATGGCGATGCCGCCCAGGTTGGCCAGGACGAACAAGGTGGCCTCGCGGGCGACGTTCTTCTGGGTGCGCCCCCGGTAGGTCCAGTAGCGGTTCGCGATCCATGAGAAGACGGTCGCGATCGAGGACGCCATCAGCTGAGCGGAGTTCGGGTGGCCGGAGAGGAAACCGGTGGGGCCGTGCTGGAACAGGTTGAACAGGCCGACGTCGATCACGTAGGCCGCAGCGCCCACCATGCCGAACTGCATGAACTCCTTGACGAGGGCGATGAGCCTCTGCATCAAGGAATTGCCGGAGGAGTGCGTCATGGCGGGCATCCTATGCCGATCTCAGCCAGGTCACGCAAGCCGAGTCCGCTCACGGAACCCAGTGAACACTGACACTGCCCAGGTTCCACACCCAGGAGACCCACAGCAGCTGGCCGGAGACGCAGGCCGTCAGCAGTGCCAGTCGCCTGCGGGTGGTGCCGGCCGCTGCGGCCAGCGCCCAGCCTGCCGGGGCCAGGGGCAGCAGGAGACGCAGCACCGACGTCGTCGGGTCGAAGAAGACCAGGAGGTAGAGCAGGTAGCCCAGGCACCAGAACCAGACTGCAGGGCCCAGGGCCCGCAGTCCCGGGGCGCTCAGCAGCAGACCCACCGCAGCCAGCACGACGGCCAGCAGGGCCAGGCCCAGGTGCGGGCCCACCCAGTCGCCCAGGCGGATCGCCCACTGCACGACGGGTGCCAGGCCCGCGCCGCGCCAGGAGGTCTCAGTGGCGGTGTAGGCATCCTGTCGGCCGGTGACCAGCCAGGCGATGACCGGCCAGCTCAGGGCCGCCGAGCAGGTGACCAGTGCCAGCGCCAGTAGCCGTCGGCGCGCCCCTGGTGCCTGGGAGGAGTGGCCGGGCAGAAGGCGTGAGAACCAGGTCGGCGGGACCCATCCCCGGGCGCAGGCCACTTCCCAGACCCACCACAACCCCAGCGCCGCCCCCAGCGGAACACCAACGGGACGGGCGAAGCAGGCGGCCAGTGCCAGGGGGATCGCAGCCAGTGCCCGCCCACGGCTCGCCAACCACAGCGTCAGTCCCACCAGCACCAGTCCCAGGGACTCGGCGTAGGGAACCTGGAGAACCGCGGCGCACGGCGAGGACCAGACCAGTGCCACCGCCCACAGGGAGGTCTGCCTGCCCGTCAGCGGTGCGAGCCAGCGGTCCATGGCGACCGCCGCCCCCGACGAGGCCAGGATCGAGACGATGGTGGCGCGCACGTAGAAGGACCAGCCGGTCCAGCCCAGCAGGGAGGCCAGGGCGCTCAGCAGCGGCATGAAGGCCCAGGTGTTCTGGGCCACCCGCCCGTCGCCGCCCACGGGCAGCCGATCCGGGTAGCCCTCCTCAACGATCCGGTTGTACCAACCGGCGTCCCAGAAGCGCAGGTGCTCCTCCCAGGACGGTGCGGCCCCGGCCCACGGAGTGGCGGGCGTGTCCTGGGCGCCCAGCCGCAGGATGACGAAGGTCAGGGCGCTCGCCGTGGCCCAGACAATCAGGACCTGGAGCCAATGGTGCGGCCCCGAGGGGGCGCTGTGCGTCGGAGGCGAGGGCGGGGCCTGCTGGGCGGTGGGGGACTCTGAGACGGGTGGGGTCACGGTCCCCACCCTACGGTCTGGAACCGGGCGCGGTGGGGGAGGGCGGCAGGCGGGTAGCCTTGGGGGTGTGAGCGCACCCATCGTCGCCGTGATCGGAGGCGGGCAGCTGGCCCGCATGATGCAGGAGGAGGCCAGTGCTCTGGGTATTCACCTCAGGGCACTGGTGGAGGCCGCGGACGGGTCCACTGGACAAGTGACCCCGGACGCCCCCGTCGGAGCCGCCGACGACGAGGCGGCCGTGCGCGCCGTCGTTGCCGGGGATGGAACCCACGGGCTCGCAGGGGGGCCGGCCGCGGTCCTCACCTTCGAGCACGAGCACCAGGACTCGGCCCTCCTGGAGAGGCTCCAGTCCGAGGGAGTCAGTGTCCAGCCCACCCCGCGGGCCCTGACCCTGGCGCGTGACAAGCTCGCCATGCGGCGGATGATGAGCCGGGCCGGGCTCCCGCAGCCCGCCTGGGCGGAGGTCGGCGGGCCGCAGCAGGACAGCGCCGAGCAGATGACCGACGCCGTGGAGTCCTTCGCCAGTGAGCACGGATGGCCCGTGGTGCTCAAGACGCCGCGTGGAGGCTACGACGGCCACGGGGTCCTGCTGGTGCGCAGCGCCGAGTCCCTGCGCCAGGGCGAGGCGGCCGAGTGGATCGCCTCGGTGGCCCGTGCTCGCGCCGGTCAGGGCGACGGCCGTGGAACCGGCGGGGGAGGCAGCCTCGGAGGGGCGGCGGTGACCAGTCTCCTGGTGGAGCAGGCGATCCCCTTCACCCGTGAGCTCGCCGTCCTGCTGGCCCGCACCCCCAGCGGGCAGGTGGCGGTGTGGCCGGTGGCCCAGACGGTCCAGGAGGACGGCATGTGCGCTGAGGTCCTGGCACCGGCACCCGGTCTCGACTCGGCCGCCGTCGAGGAGGCCGAGCTCATCGGCCGCACGGTCGCCGAGTGCGCCGGGGTGACCGGGGTGCTCGCCGTCGAGCTCTTCGCCGTGGAGACCTTCGGGGAACCCACGCGCCTGTACGTCAACGAGCTGGCGATGCGGCCCCACAACTCCGGCCACTGGACCCAGGACGGGGCTGTCACCAGCCAGTTCGCCCAGCACCTGCGGGCGGTTCTCGACCTGCCGCTGGGGGCCACGGACGCCACGGCGCCCACCACCGTCATGGTCAACCTCATCGGCGGCCAGCGCGAGCCGGGGGCCGATGCCCTGGCCCGGGCCATGGCCGCGTACCCCGAGGCCCGCATCCACCTCTACGGCAAGCAGTGGCGAGCGGGCCGCAAGCTCGGGCACGTCACCATGACGGTTGGCCGGGGCAAGGAGGTCGCCGACGTCGTCGAGCAGGCGCGTGGGGCCGTCGCCGTCCTGCGCGGGGACGCCTGAGCCGGACGCATTCAGACCACGGCACGCAGGACACGGTAGAACAACACGGAACACAAGGAGGACATTCATGAGCGAGGTCAGCGCAACGACGACGGGCACGGCAGGAGCGGAGCAGCCGGTGGTCGGCATCGTCATGGGCTCGGACTCGGACTGGCCGGTCATGGGGGCCGCCGCCGAGGTCCTCGATGAGTTCAAGGTGCCCTATGAGGCCGATGTCGTCTCCGCCCACCGCATGCCCACCGAGATGATCGACTACGGGCGCGCTGCCGCGCAGAGGGGGCTGCGCGTCATCATCGCCGGCGCCGGGGGAGCGGCCCACCTGCCCGGGATGCTGGCGGCCGTCACCGAGGTGCCGGTCATCGGGGTGCCGGTGCCGCTGAAGTACCTCGACGGGATGGACTCCCTGCTGTCCATTGTGCAGATGCCCGCCGGGGTCCCGGTGGCCACCGTCTCCATCGGCGGGGCCCGCAACGCCGGGCTGCTGGCGGTGCGCATCCTCGCCTCCGGTCAGGGGCAGGAGGCCGCCCGCCTGGGCGCCGCCATGCGGGCCTTTCAGAAGGACCTCAGCGAGGCCGCCCACGCCAAGGGCGCCGCCCTGCGTGAACGCCGCGCTCAGGGGTGATATTCGGGGGCCTGCCGCCGAGGAGCTGGGCGGGTTCAGGCGCGGATGAGCCCGCCCACGATATTCACCACGACATGCACCACGGCACCGGGTACGAAGGTGTCGGTCTTGTGGCGCAGCCATCCCATCATCCACCCTGCGGCGAACTGCGCGGGCAGGAGCGGCCACAACCGTACATCGAGCAGCAGCAGGGGCACGTGCGGCACGAGGAAGATGGTGGCTTGGAGGAGGTTGCCCCATCTGAAGCCGAGCCGCCTCATGAGCACTCCACCGAGCAGCCCACGGAAGAAGACCTCCTCTCCGATGGCCCGAAGCGCAATTCCGATGGCCGTTCCCACTGAGGTGAGTCGAGCGAGGGACATCCCGGACGTCCCCTGCACATCGGCGGGAATGAGGGCAAGGGGGAGGCAGGCCGTCAGCATCATTAGGAGCAGAACGAGCAGCGCCCAGCTGTAGCTCGCGGGAGAACCCCAGGACACTCCCGCGCGAGCCAGTGCGGCCCTGAAACGCGACCTGCGATCCTGTCCGCCTGACTGTACGACGACGTAGACGATGGTCGGCAAACAGAACAGGACGAGCTCAGCCATACAGTCAGTCTACTTGCCGCCCGTATTGATTGGGCGAGAATTGGACTGCTGGGTGTTTTTCGGGCAGTGCTTGTTTTGTGTTTCAGGCTGCCTTAGTTAAGTCCAGGAACTCGAGTTCGACCTCGTTCGGGGTGCGGTACCCCAGGGCTGAGTGAAGGCGAACATGATTATATCTCAGCTCGATCCATGAGGCAATATCCTTGATCGCCTTGTCCTTCGTGGGGTACACCATCCGATGGACTCTCTCATTCTTCAGTGTGGCATTGAATGACTCCGCCCACGTATTGTCCCAGCACACCCCTGTACGCCCCACCGAGGGGCGAATGCCATATGACCTGAGGTGATCCAGGAACCTCTGAGACGTGTACTGACTACCTCGGTCTGAATGAAAGATCGTCACGCCCCTCTCAATCGGGCACCTACGTACCGCCATGTCAATGGCCTGGCACACCAGGGACGTGTGCATGCGGTCGCCCATCGCGTAACCCACAACCTTCTTAGTACAGCAGTCCAGAACGGTCGCGAGATCAATGAACCCAGCCCACGTCCTGACGTAGGAGGGGCACCTCCCGCTTGCGGGGGAATATCCCCGCACAGTTTCTTGCCGGGCTCATATGCGGCGGGAGTACCGCCTGAACAAGGTCCGGGCACTCGTCCAGGTTCTGGGCCAGCACCGTGGTTCGGACCTTTGCCCGTGGCCCGGCGGCCTGTAGTCCCAGGTCACGCATGATGGCGCGGATCGTGGAACCGCTGGCCCGCACACCACGCCGCTCCAGGACCACCTGAATCCGCCGGTACCCGGAGGTGCCCTCACGAGTCCCCCAAAAATGTCCCTGATCATGACGGTCGGCTCCTCCCTCCGAATGGCCGTCTGCGACTGGGGGAGGTCGCGCCAAGAATAGTGACTTGATTTTGACACCCTGGACCACCGGCACATTGAGGAGATGGAGTAGGAGCCTTCTTCACGGTTGATCAGCTCGTAACGGTCGGTCACGGTCGTTCCTTGGCGAAGAATGCGGCTGCTTTTTTCGGGAACTCATTCTCCTGACGCAGCTCACGAACCTCTGCTCTCAGTTTCGCTATCTCGGCTGACTCGGAGGCTTTCTTGCGGTCCTGGTCGGTGGCGTGCTCTTTCCTGTACCTGGCGACCCAGTTACCCACCGTCTGGGCTGCAAGACCGTATGAGGCGGCCACCGAGGCGATCGTGCGTTCCTTCTCGATGACCTCACGCACCACCTGCTCCTTGAACTCCTCGGAGTATCTCGCTGCCGGCATGGTCTCCATCCTATCGACTCAGGGGAAGAAAAACTCCCCCAGTCCGAGAAACACCACGCACCCCAGACCCCACCTGGCGGCCCATCGAGGGCACCATCACCACCACCGAGACCTCCACCCCTACGACCTGGTCCGCATCGTCACCTACCTCACCGACGACGCCGAAGAAGCCCAAGGCCACTAACCCCCACACCCAGCACACGCTCACACCTCAGGCCACCAGGCTCGCTCGGCGAGTG